>JAHHIE010000049.1 GCA_019358945.1 Stenomitos rutilans HA7619-LM2
AGGAGGCAGTAATCATCAATGAACCCAACGGTTGCAACGGATTGTCGTAACTCCATGCAATTTTCAGGTAGAACGCAGCTTCTTCCAGCTTAATTTGCTCTCGTTGAGGTAACAAAAGAGGGATTAGTTAGCGATTCAAACGCTTTCTTAGCGACCGTTTCTGCCCGCTGTGATGTTACTTTTTGGTAGCGCAAAGTCGTCTGAATGTTCTGGTGTCCCATCAAGGCTCGGAGTTCCTCAATGCCCATCAAGCCCACTCGTTCGGTAGCAAAGGTGTGGCGGAGGTCATGAATCCGAATGCCTTTCAGGGTTGCTTCCTGGGCAATGAGGTCAGTCCAGTCTTGATGTGCCATGCGGTAGCTCAAGCGGCTGACTTCCAGCGTAAAAGGTTGCTGCGCTGTAAACAATGCCGCACTGCTAGAATGCCTTTGATAGCGACAATAGCGTTCTAATGCTTTTGCGGCAGCTTCACTGTAGAAACACCAACGTTGCTTGTTGCCTTTACCCAGTACCTGAAACTTCCGTTGTTCCAGGTACAAGTCTTGTAGGTCGAGCGCCAGGATTTCGGCAATTCTTGCACCTGTATGATGCAGGAGATAGACCAGGGCATTCAGTCGTAAATCAGAGGCGACTGCACGATACAACACTACAAGTTGTTCAGGCGTCAGATAACGAATGACGGTATCGCTCCGATGTTCGCCTTTCGCTTGATCGGGTTTGCGACGTTTCAATTGCGCGATCGGGTTGGCTTTCAGATACCCCTGCTCCACCGCGAAGTTAAACAATGCCTGGATAATGGCTTGATGACGGTGATGAGTGGTATAGGAAATCGTAGTCAGATTATTGAGATAGTCCTGTAACGTCTGTCGGGTCAAGATTTCGATGGGCGATCGCCCATACTCTTGCAGTAGGGGCATCAGCGTCGATTCATAAGAGCGCAAGGTTGTACGAGCCAAGCCTGGGCGCTGCAAAAAGGCGGTTGTGACTGTAGCAAGGGAAGTAGTCATTTACCTTAATGGATGTGGTCAAAATGACACCGAAACTGAACAAATAATATAGTCTTAAGAGAAATAGATTTACATCTACTTCAATGCCACTTTTACAACCAGAACTGGCTCCAAACCCGGAAGAAACCCTGGCAAATTACGTCCGGCGAGTGCGGATGAGCCTGGGTCTGAGCCAGAAGGAACTGGCAGAGCGAGCAGGGGTTCATTTACAGAGTGTAGGCAAAATCGAGCGGAGGCAGACGACTCGGTTGAAGCAAGGACCCAAGAGCGGCTTGGCTTATGCCCTGAGTGTCCCTGTGGAATATCTGGATGCGATCTGTAAGGGCGTGGCGGTAGAGGCGATCGCCTCCCTCAAGTTCTGCCCCCAATGCTGGGTGCCGGGAACACCACCTGATCCTATGTGGACACACCCGCGTGCCAAGCACTGTTTTGCCTGTGGGAGTCCGTTGCGCGATCGCTGTGGCAGTTGTAAGGAGCTGATCGTGTCGCTCAAATTCCGCTTTTGCCCTTTTTGTGGAAAATCCTACAAGGATACCTGAGTTGCAAATCTCCTAGGCAGACACGAAATAGAAAAGCGAACCTTTTGTCATGCATGGTTCGGTAGAGCTTGCTGTGGCTTACTCCACATTAATGGGGGTATTGGCCCAACTGTAGAAGTCAGGAGCTAGCTTGATCATTTTGTGTATCGTCTCGTCATTCACCCAAAGCACCAATGGAAAACGAAAGGTGCTACGAAACTCATTTCTCATCTGGTTAGTAGCAATCAAAAACTCATCAAGGTGAGTCAAGGTTTCCAGTCCAAACACGATCAAGCATTGTGACGGATGCTCGTTCTTCTGGAGAGCCGAAAAAAGACTCCTGGCCGTTTCGGGTAAAACCAAGATTTGGGGTTCGATCGCATAGTCATCCCTCAAACTCTGGAGTGCTCGTTGCTTCAACGCGTCATCGTTACAGCGCACCAGAATTAGAGAAAAGCGATCGGCGGGTAAAGAAATAGCTCTTGCTAGGCTTCTCAAGGCTCGTCCATTTGGAAAAAGGCGTTGCTCTAAAGGGTTACCGACAACGTTATAACTGCTCAAGGAGATTTCTGAACGCTTTGCCATGATATGCGCTGAAGACTGAAGATGTATGGCTGCAACAGCGAGTTTTACGCTGTAACCAACATCAATTACTAAAAACATTGTTCCCCTGATCGGTCAGTAAATCAGGAGAAGCTTATGAAGTACGGCAACGTAAGCCGCAACTTCTATAGAAGTTGATGAGCTTCTGCCCAGAGGCGAAGACAAAGATTATGAGGACGCCAGTCCGGAGTCGCGATCGTAGATTTGCCCTGACTGAAAAAAGATGCCACCGGATTCTGACTCAAATGCCCTGATGCTAGGTCAAACGAACCTTACCAAACTATTCCCTGCGAGAAAGCATTGCACCCAAACGACTGTACTACAAGGCAAGTCGTTCGCTTATTTTAAGCCATCTTGAGTTCATGTCCAGCAAAATTTTGAGCTGAATCAGGGAATTTAGCTTCTAGACTCAGAGTCCCAAAAGAAGCAGAAACAATCGAATCTACCCATATGCCTCTGATTCACAGTTTTGGCAATCCAGGAGTTTTGTAAAGAAAATTTAAATTCCTTCGGGGAAGCTTCGATCATTCCGGGTATGCAGACACCTGCCAGAAAGATGAAGTGTACTGTTCCTGAATCGTCTTTCGAGTCATGCAAAGCCTACTGAAGCGTATCCTTATTGTCTTAATTGGAATTTTTGCAGTTTGTAGTATTTCAGCCTGTTCCGCTGAATCAGTAGCTGATCAGCCATCTGAGACTTCTCAAAACGTGGCATCGGTCAATTCAGCTAAGGCAGCACAGAACGCAGACTCTAAAAGTCAAAAACCAAGGGAATGCAAAAAATTTCTTGCCTGGTATATTGAAGAGCCGAAGCCTGCCCCTAACTTACCTGGAGGACGGACTTGCTGCAAGGATATCAACAACGACGGTGTATTAGATTGTTCTGCTCCGAAAAAACAGGGCTAAACCTTGTCGAATTAAAGTTATCTAACTTAGGATGACTATTTCTATTGTTGATACTTCTCACATAGCGGTGCTTCCCACTTACGATGTTCTAGCTCGTCTTTCTGCACATGAGTGCAACCAATATCCAATAGACGATTTAACAACGCATTCAGTTCCTCTGCTTTAAGCTTCTCTAAATTTCTAGAAATATCAGCTCTTGCTGCTGGTCTAATATTCTTTTCGGAAACAGCTTTAGAGATTGTTTTTTGCATTTGTCTGATTATCTTTTTAGAAGTCTCTTCAGGGTCTTCTACTTTAAAGGTCTGCTCATCAAAAGAGTAACGTTGCCTAAGAAGGGTGCAGGCTTTTAACATTTCTACCAAGGCTGCCTGTGAATTTCCATAGTAAACAAGATCCGTCGCATAATTGCTATATGAATCAAGTGTGCTTCTATATTGTGAATCTAGAAAGCTACTGATTTCATCATTTTTATTCTGAATTTGAGATTGAGAAATCATGGATACTATCGCAAAGCTAGATATTGCAAATAAGATACTATAAAGAAGAAGCCGAGTTTTTCGACCTTTTTCAAGTGTGAGTTCAGCTTCAACGCGCTTCTGGCTTTCTTTAGCAAATTTTTCCTGTTCCTCTGCGATTCCTTTTTCTAATTGAGCAATTTTTAGACTTTTCTCAGTTTCTTCTAGTTGCTTGCGCTTTATCTCAAGTTCCTTCACCAACTCATCAATTCTGGGTTGTTGTTTGCGAATGAAGGCAACGAGATAATCATGAACGAGTTGATAACGGTCTGCCGGAGTTTCAGGGAGCAGAAAAACTAATCCCGACTGTCTAAAGATCTCAAGGACTAGATCCAGTTTTTGGGCTTCCTTGAGCAAGTCTTTTTCTAACGCTTTTAAGTCTGTTTCTAGTTCATCACGAGTCTTTGAGGGGCGTGTGTTGTTTTCCCCTGTGAGTAAGTACAAGACAAGTCTGGCGGCATTCTCGTTCTCTGCTCCGCAGTCTCGAATAACTCCTTCCAGATAGTTCTGAACCAGGGTTTCTTTTGGGCGATCGCCAAGCAAGCGATACTGTTCAAACGTTCTGATTTTTTCTTCGTGAAGCTGTGCGCCAACAACCTGCAATTCAATGGGACGAATTTCACCCGTCTCTCCGGTCAAATCTTGAACGAGCTGATTAACCAGTGCTTCCTCTAGCGTCAAATGCGATCGGTTTGTCAATCCCTGGATGATTCTCCTGGTATCTTCAGACGAGAAGTTTCTCAGTTCATAGCGATGATCTTTGCTTAAAATGTTGTCATTAATAGGCTTCAAATCATCGTAATGCTCCCATTCCAGCAAGTAATGTAGATAGTCTTCTCTTAGAGAGAGAATGATTTTGATGAATGGAATCTCCAGACAGGCACTCAGGAATTTGAAAAATGCTTGTCGCTCATGGGGATGAGGACAGGAAAAGAAGAATTCTTCAAATTGGTCGAGAATCAAGACAGACAGAAAGTTACGGTCATCATTATTGGAAAGTTGTTGGAGTAGAGTAGCAGGAGAATGAGGAATGGTGATGGGAATGTCTTTTCTTTTTTGAGTTTGTTCGCCTAGTTTTTCGCCTAATTTGTCAACCCAGTTGCTGTAACTACGCAGTAATACGACTACAACATCACGAGCTTTAATCGGTTCTGGCTCTAAGGTTGGAATTAAGCCTGCCTGGATCAGTGAACTTTTGCCCACACCAAGTTGCCCATGTAAAATCGTCAATTTGCAGTCATCACGAGAGACGCGCTCCAGTAAGCGATTCACATCTTGTTGCCGTCCAGAAACAGCAATTTCTTGAGCAATTGTGTCTGTATTTGGTGCGCTGCTTCTTAATTGACGATGGGACTGTAACCTTCCTGCACCGATAAATGCTCGAAGCCCATACTGGCTTTCAATGCTCAATTGTTCGCGCTTAAACTGGAACGCTTTTTCATACTGTTTCTGTTCAAAATAAAGTGTCCTAAGCCTTTCTAAGATATGAATATAGAGGTGGGGATTATCTTGAGACGAAATTTGGTTTCGCGCTTGTTCCAGCGATCGCATTGCTTCATGAGGCTGGTTCAGATGGTGCTGTGCTTCTGCCAGCAAAACCCAGTATTTGGCTGGGGACGGTGGTGGGCTGATGGCAGCAGACTCCAGGCTCTGAAGTGCGGCTTGAGCATGGCGACTCGCCGCCGGGTAGTCTTGCAAGTGCCAGAGTGCAATCTCGGAAAGCAACCCGTTAGCTTTGGCTTGTTCAACTGGAGACGGGTAGATGTGATGTAAGTCTTGGGCTTCTTGGACTAGGGTTTGCAGTTCTACCCAAGCACTTAAGCCTTTGAGTATCTCTCCCTGATACCCAGTGAATTTTGCTTTGAGATCACGGCGGTTGGTCGATTCAAAAGCAGCAAGACAGTCCTGAAAGTAAGTCCTGGCAGCTTCCAGATGGGGAACTTTGAAAGCTGCATCAATTTCAGCCCATCGTAAAGAACACAGCCCCAGATACAACAAGGCTGCGCCTTGCCGTTCCAGGTCGTTAGCTTGCCGCCAAAACGTTAAGCTATCGTGATATTTCTCGATCGCCTGCTCGACGTTATCTTCTGCATAGTCTGCTTGTCCGAAGAGGAATTGGAGACTGGCCATTAAATCCGGCTGTAGAGCACTATTTTGGGTCTGTAAGTCTCGAAGTGCCGCTTCCACTTCATGGCGGCGTGGTAACGCTGATAGCTGGTAGCGAAATAAATCGTCGATCGGCAACAGGTGATGAGGATGTAGGCTTTCGGCGAAAGCGCGATCAGCTTGCTGGCGCAAAAAGCTTCTCAGTTCTGACGATGATGGCTGAAAGGAGATGGGACTGGATGCCCAACTGTAGAAATCAGGGGCTAACCGAACCAACTGAGTCAAAACCTCATTCGTAACCCACAGCACCAATGGACACGCCAAGCTTTTGCTGAACTCATCTCGCACCTGATTGGTTGCTAATAACAACGTGTCAAGGTTTTCAACGGCTTCTAAGCCGGAAATAACGAGCGCTTGCGGAATCGCATCACCCAGTTCAGTTTTAATCGCGGTGAAAAGCGTTTGAGCCGCTTTTGAAAGAACAATTTCTCGAACTTGAAGGGTCTCTTGTTGATGCAACTGCTGCATCATCTGCGATCGCAGACTGCTGTAGTTACAGTGAGCCAAAATCAAGGAAAAACGTCCTCTTGCAAGGGTCATCGCTCGAAGCAAACTTTTGAGCGATCGCTCATTTTCCATTGATATGGCTGCGGAAGAGGGTAAGTCCACCATGATCTATCTGTACGTCATTACGCTTGAGCTTGAAGTTTGCGAAATTTTTCAGTCTCCCTCAAAACCGGGTTGACATTGAACCATCGCCCTTGCTGGTCATCATGATATTCAAAGACAAAGAGACTCCGTAGCAGAGTTTGATGCCCTGCTTCACCGCTTACCCCCTGTTGCTGAATCACCTGGTTGAGCAGTAACCACTCTTCATCACTAATTGCCAGCGTGAGGCTGTCACGGTGTTCTCGAATAGCTCTTTCTAAACAACCGCTAGAGATGGGCGGGTCATCTTCCTGGAGACAACGGTATAGCATCCCTAACAGATTACGAATATGACCACCGCTGATACGACACAGACGATCCAGGGTTTCGGAATTTTCAAAAATCTGAGGAGTGAGTTCTGTTCGTCGGGCTGGATCAACCGTCGGGAATGCCCGCGTCAAGACTATTTGCCTCAATAAGTTCAGTCCTTCCAGATGTTCACTGCCATCTCGGCACTGCACTGGTACCATCGGCAGCATTTTGGGCGACACTCCACCGCCAAAGCGGTTGGTAAGCGCCTGATATTCGTTTGAAAAAATTAGCACCAGAGGAATGGTGTAAACCACATGGCAATTGAGTTGGCGCAACTGCTCTCCCCGATCTACGAAGAGATATTCTGGCTGCGTGCGATCGCCCACGACAGGACGGTTGTCTACACGGTCTAAGTTATCTACAATCACGACAAGCCCCTGCTTGCCTTGCTGTTTGAGTCTCTCAGTCGCCAGACCCAGGACTTCTTTGTTGAGAGCTTCTAAAATACTGCGCGTTCGTGGCTCTAAATACTGCCGCAAGCGACTGCGTAATTTAGGGCTTTCTTTGGTTTGCGCGGTGACTTTGCCCAAACCCATCGGTAAGGAAAACTCCACATCAGACAGTTCAATTGGTGTTTGTAAAATATCAGCCAACTCATTGAGTAGCCCCTTAAAGTAACTTGGTCTAAGTCGGATACCCGCTTTCTCCAGGCTTTCAGAAACCTGACGAATAATCGCCAGTAAAATATCAGTCACGTCTACGTCAGCCATATCCAAGTCTTCTGTAGACTCGAAATACACAACGTGAAAGCCTTTCTGTTCTAAATCTGCTTGCAGCCTACGCAGCTCTGTCGATTTACCACAACCAATATGCCCCGTGAAGAGCTGGCAGCTTGGTTGATTCGTCCGGGCTTTGAGGAGAATGGTGCGCTCTAACGCCTCAATGATTTTGCCACCGCGTACAGAGGCAAAGTCAATATAGTACTGACGATCCTCTGGTTTCCCAATAATCAGTGTTCTGCTTGGATCACAAGCCTCAAAAAAACTAAGGAAATTGAAGTCCATAATGAGCGAGGTAGATACACGTTTGTCTTCAGGAACTAAATTCAAAGAATCAACAGGGACTTCTTTAGCTCTGGACCATAAACGGACGTTGAGGCATCAGCAGGAATCCTCAAAATTTTGTATCCAAAGCTTAAATCTTAGTTTAAGTGAGATTTCTGCAAGCGAACGTGAATTGTTCTAGAGAATCAGTGGGAAGGACAGATAAACCCCGCGTCACACGCTCGATCTCCTTCAACGCGTCTTGAATCAGCACGTCTTGAAAGCGAGCGATCCCCCTTAACCTTTCAGGTGACACGGCTGAATATACTTGACGAAGCAGGCGAATAAAGCAGCGGATCTTGAGTAGCCGCCTGCTTCAAGAATTTAGTCAGCTTTACGCCCAGCGTGTCGTACTCTACCCATCCCAGTTTTGCTTTGATTCCATTGAGTAGCGTGACTTCCTGAAAGTCGCCATGCTTTTTCAGCACCTCGGCAACAGCCTGGGCATCACTTGCAGGTTTAGACAACTCATTCAGATTGGCATACTTGCCAATACCAATGACCAGGGCATATCGCTTCATGCTTAGGGTTGTGGGGGCGATCGCTGAAGAACTTGACCATCACCATAGCCCAAAAACTTCTAGAAGTAGAAATTAACGTTGGCTTCTGGCGATAGCACATTCCAGCAGGTTAACTTAGATGATGCGAGCGCCTGTAAATCTTGCAAAACGACAGGAAAGTCATGTCGTTTTGAGAGGAGAATCAACAGGAAACAGATCGTGTAATTTGGCATGAGAGGCACTAAAGCGTCTAAGCTTTGAGAAATACTCTTCCGAGTAAAATGATCGCCCGATGTATCTCTAGTCCGGGACTATTCATGAGCAGCGGTTCGACACGTAAGAAAAAAGCAACTTCTCCCGCTCAAGCCATTGTGTTGGATGAGCCAGAGGGGCAGGTGCCACTAGAATCAACATTGTATGTCGAGCGTCCGCCGATCGAAGCGCGTTGCTATGAGGCGATCGTGAAGCCTGGAGCACTGATTCGGATTAAAGCACCCCGGCAAATGGGGAAATCTTCGTTGATGCTACGCATCTTGCATTACGCAAGTGAGCAAGGCTATCAAGTGGCATCTATTAACTTTCAATTGCTCGATCGAGACTCCCTCAGCAGTCTTGACCAGTTTTTGCAATGGTTCTGCACCAGCTTGACTGGGGAACTGAACCTGGACGATCGCTTAGCAGACTACTGGAAAGGAGCCGTTGGCTGCAAAAACAAATGCACGAATTACTTTCAGCGCTACCTGATGCCGGAATTGCAACGTCCAGTGTTGCTGTGCCTGGATGAAGTGGATGAGGTTTTCCAGTATCCCGAAATTGCCACAGACTTTTTTGGGATGCTACGGGCATGGCATGAAGATGCCAAGATTAAGCCGATTTGGAAGAACCTGCGGCTGGTGATTGTCCATTCCAAAGAGGTGTATATTCCCCTCAACATTAACCAGTCGCCGTTTAATGTGGGAGTGCCGATCGAGCTACCGCAGTTGACCCAACCTCAGGTGCTGGATCTGATCCAGCGGCATGGCTTGACCTGGATAGATGCTGAAGCGTTGCAATTTATGGACATGGTGGGTGGGCATCCCTATCTAGTGCGGGCAGGGCTGTATGCCATCGTCCGAGGTGAGATGGCGTTGGCACGTCTGTTGCAGATTGCCCCCACGGAAGGTGGGTTATATGGCGAACATTTACGGCGGCATTTGCTGAACCTGGAGGGAGATGAAAAACTGCTGGCGGCGATTAAGCAGGTGGTAGCGGTGGATCATGCTATTTCGATCAACACCAGTGATGCCTTTAAGCTTACGAGCATGGGGCTGGTGCTATTTCAAGGGAGTGAGGTGATACCGACCTGCGATTTGTATCGCCGTTATTTTCGAGAGCGTTTAATTGAGACGGATGCCGCCTACTTGAATGCAGAGCGTAGCAAGAGCGTAGCGGCACCAGCCATCGTGACGGAAGCAGCGCCCAGACAAACCAGTCCTACCGTTCAAGCAGCGCCAGAAATCTATCTCTCCTACGCTTGGGGCGGTGAGAGCGAAGAACTAGTAAATCGGCTGGATGCCGCGTTTCAAGCAAAAGGCGTCACCATCATTCGCGATAAGCGCAACTTGGGCTACAAGGGTCTCATCAAGGAGTTTATGGAGCAAATTGGTCGAGGTAAGTGTGTGGTGACTGTAATCAGCGATAAGTATCTCAAGTCGCCCAACTGTATGTTTGAGCTGGTGCAGATTGCTCAAAACGGCAGGTTCTATGATCGCATCTTCCCGATCGTGCTAGCTGATGCACAAATCTATCGACCGATCGAGCGCATCAAGTACATCAAGCATTGGGAAGAACAGATTAAGGAGCTTGATGAAGCCATGCGGGGCGTGAGCGCTGCTAACTTGCAAGGCTTTCGAGAGGAAATTGATCAATACACTCAGATTCGCAATACCATTGCTGAACTCACAGGCATTTTGAAGAACATGAACACGCTCACGTCAGAGATGCACAGTCAATCTGAGTTTGAGGATCTCTTCCAAGCGATCGAGCAGAAGCTAGTGGAGTAGGGCGATGACTGACTCTGCGTCTACTTCAGATTCAATGCATTCAAGCCTGTACGACTACCAAGTGGGTGGGAGTCTCCCAGTCGATGCACCCACCTATGTACGACGAAAAGCGGATAATGACCTTTACAACGCGTTGAAAGCAGGCGAGTTCTGTTATGTGCTGAACTCAAGGCAGATGGGTAAGTCCAGTTTGAAAGTGCAGACAATGCAGCGGTTGCAGGCGGAAGGAGTAGCGTGTGCTGCGATCGATCTGACACGCATTGGCACCTCGGATATGACCCCGGAGCAGTGGTACAGCAGTGTCATCGACAGTATTGTTAGCAGTCTCGATCTCTACGAGACGTTTGACTTTTATACCTGGTGGGAAGAGCATCAACTGCTCTCGTTTGTACGACGGTTTGACAAGTTTCTGGAAGAAATATTGCTGGTAGCGATCCCTCAACCGATCGTCATCTTCATTGATGAGATTGACTGCATTCTCAGCTTGCCGTTTAAGCTCGATGACTTCTTTGCGTTGATTCGCGAGTGTTATAACCGTCGGGCTGAAAAGCCAGCCTATCAACGCCTCACGTTTACGCTGCTGGGTGTCATGACGCCTTCAGACTTGATGCAAGACAAGCAGCGAACACCGTTCAACATGGGTTGCGAGATTGAATTAACGGGATTTCAACTAGCGGAGACAGAACCGTTATGGCAGGGTCTAGTCCATGTTGCGCCCTATCCGTCTGCGATTCTTGGCTCGATCCTTACTTGGACAGGTGGTCAACCTTTTTTAACCCAAAAGCTTTGTCGTTTAGTGGTGAGTAACGCAGGCAAAATTCCGATGGGGCGCGCTAGCCAGTGGATTGCCCAACTAGCGCAGACGCATGTGATTGATCATTGGTTGCAGCAGGATGTGCCAGAGCATTTGCTCACGATTCAAAACCGGATTACCAGTAGCAGAAGCTTTGGGCGACTTTTAGAGCTGTATCGTGACGTGCTGCGCATGAAGGGAGTCGCTGTTAACGATAGTGCCGAACAGACCGAGCTGCGCTTATCGGGACTGGTCATGCGGGAAAATCATCAACTGCGGGTGACGAATCAAATCTACGCGGCGGTCTTCAATCAACGTTGGATTGAAAAGTACCTCTCTAATCTTTGCCCTCATCGATCGGCGATGGAAGCATGGATCGAGTCAGGCTATGATGACTCACTGCTCTTGCACGGTCAGGCGCTGGCAGAGGCAAAAGCTTGGGCAGCCAGTCGTTCGCTCCCGCAGCAAGACCATCAGTTTTTACTCGCGAGCCAGGAGCACGAGCGGCAAAAGCTACTCAAAGCGCTGGAGTTAGAAAAGCAGGATAAACGGGCGCTAGCCGCTGAGAAAACCGCAGTTACAGCAAAATTGCGGCGGGCACAGTGGTTGGTGAAGGCGAGTCTAGTCGCGTTGATTTTGTTGGGAATCGGTTTGGTCGTGGCAGTATTGGTGCTAACGGTCTTTTGGGTGCGTCGGTAAAGGTGGTAGAAGTTTGGTCATGTTGGGGCAGTAAGGAGTTTTAGCCTGTGAACGCAAAACGCTTGTGCTTAGAAACCGTGGAGCGATCGCCATGACTGATCAATCCCCTTCCTACCACCTACCACCTACCACCTACGACTACCAGGTCGGTGGCAGCCTTCCAGTTGATGCACCGACCTATGTGCGGCGACAAGCTGATGACGACCTTTACAACGCCTTGAAAGCGGGAGAGTTTTGTTATGTACTGAACTCGCGGCAGATGGGCAAGTCGAGTCTGAAGGTGCAGACGATGCAGCGGTTGCAGGCGGAAGGGGTGGCATGTGCCGCGATCGACCTGACCCGCATTGGCACGTCGGATATGACCCCGGAGCAGTGGTACAGCAGCGTTATCGATAGCATTGTTAGCAGTCTGGATCTCTACGAGACGTTTGACTTTTATACCTGGTGGGAGGAGCATGGGCTGCTGTCATTTGTACGGCGGTTTGACAAGTTTTTGGAGGAGGTGCTGCTGGCAAGCATTCCCCAGCCGATCGTCATTTTTATTGATGAGATTGATAGCGTCCTCAGTCTGCCGTTTAAGCTGGATGACTTTTTTGCGCTGCTGCGGGAATGCTACAACCGTCGGGCTGAACACTCAGCGTATGGGCGGCTGACGTTTACCCTGCTGGGTGTAACCACACCATCGGATTTGATTCAAGACAAGCAGCGAACTCCGTTTAATGTAGGTCACCCGATCGAATTGATGGGCTTTCAATTACAGGAAGCGCAGCCCCTCGCCCGGGGACTGACCCTTAAATCCAATGACCCTAATACTCTGATGCAAGCAGTGTTGAACATGACGGGAGGACAGCCGTTTCTAACTCAGAAGGTCTGCAAGCTGATATTGAATGCGGAGGATGCACCATTCCTAGGAGAAGAAGTCAATTGGGTTGAAGATTTAGTGAGAAACAGGATAATTGAAAATTGGGAGGCACAAGATTCTCCCGAGCATTTGAAGACAATTCGTGATCGAATTCTTGGAAATCAAAGAAGGGCTGTTCGCCTGTTAGAACAATACAGGCTGATTCTAAACCAGCAAGATATAGCTGCCGATCAAAGCTCTGAGCAAATGAATCTTAAACTGTCAGGATTGATCGTTAACAGGCAAGGAAAATTGCTTATTTACAATCAAATTTATAAACATATATTTAATGAGCATTGGATAAACCAACAATTGGCTAATCTGTTAATCGATAATCGAATTAGTGTAGTTATTGAAGAAATCAAACAAGCTTTAATCGAAGGAAGGCGATTAATTGGAGATATTCGCAACCCTGTTTATATGATACGAATTCCTTACCTATGGCTGGAAAAATATCCTTATCTGCCAGGTCATTCACGTTATCCTAGTGATGCTCTAAGCCACGAAGAAAAGCAGGAAATTGAAAAGAAGCTGGAAGAGTTTTTGGTCGAATCTCCGAATGCACAGATACTTAATATGCCGCAGCTTGTGAACATTATTAAGGCTCTATATGCTATAGCTCAAATAGAAGACGTACCGCAGGAATTACGAGAAGTTTTCAATGAGGATGTAGCTCAGCGGGTAATTGGTCAGCTAGTGGCTTCCGGTACTGTAATACAAACTAGCACCTCTTCGGGTGTACTTTATTATTTGTTAGCTAGTATGTCATACTCACCAACTGATGACAAAGAACGAACATATGTTCTTGTCGAGGATACTGCTCGTTACTTCCGGTTGCTTAGAAATTGGCAACAAAGGCAGCCAGAAACTATGCGTTTTCTAGAGTCTTTAAATATGTTGCCGGAGAAGCTTGATCAAGCTTTCGTTGAACTTGATACGATGATTCGTACTTGGGCAGATAGGTATCATGATTCGAGTGGTTCACCAGTGGTTTTTCAAGCAGTAATAGGTAAAAATATTGACAACTCATAATGTTGTGAGAGCTATCTCTTCACATTATCTCTGTATGCAAACTCTTTAAGAAGTACAGTAATCAAATCGCGGCCGCGTTCTTCGTGAAGCTTTACAAACCTCAGTGCAATACAGTTAAGACAGGGCTAAAGGGAGCGCCGATCATGACCGTTAGTAAAAGCCATGCCTACTTCACACCCGAAGACTATTTAGAAATTGAACGCATTAGCCCCATCAAACACGAATACCTCCAGGGGCAAATGGTAGCAATGGCAGGAGCCAGTAAAGCTCATGTCATCATCGCAGGCAACCTCTCCGCCCTTCTCGTCAATCACCTATGCGGCACAGGCTGTCTTTCCTACACCTCCGACATGAAAGTCCGCCTGCCTACCCTCAACCTTTTTTACTACCCCGATCTGGCAGTGACCTGTGATGAGCGTGATCGTCGCTCCGACGAAGACTTTATACTCCATCCCAAGCTCATCATTGAAGTCCTATCCGATTCCACAGAAGCCTTTGACCGAGGTGATAAGTTCGCTGATTACAAGTCAATCTCAGAATTTACCGAATACGTTCTGATTCACCAAAAGCAAATTTTGGTCGAGCGGTTTCAGCGTAAATCTGATAACTTGTGGATTCCCCAGGTTTATCGAGCCGGAGACACGATCGAATTTGCCAGTATTGGCTTTACGTGCGCGATCGAAGCCCTCTATGAAAACATTGCCCAGCTTTTGTAGGGCTTGAGAAGGATTTTAGGCGTGACAGCCATGTTGAAGCGATCGCCCATCTCATCCAGTTCTCTTAATTCTCTCCTGATACTTCACCATCGACGTGAACCGCATTCCACAGTGATGGCATTTCCCATCTGTCCACAACGCCGGAATCTGAAAAGGCTTTTTGCAACTGGGGCAGCGCTCCAGCAAACGCAGCGGGTGATGGGGACAAACCGCAGCAATATCCTTGTGCTGCCACGCCATCCGATGACAGGGTACCTCAGCATAACAAGCCCCGCAGAGCCGAATGGGGCGAGGCTGTAACGTCATCCCTCGACTCGGCAACATGTCTTGTAGTCGTCCGGTATCCAGTCCAATTAAGCGGGCGATCGCACCCAATTCTTCTTCTGTGGGAAACGGATTAAAGTAGAGCTTCTCCCACCGCACTGTAATGCCCCCAATGCCCGTCGCCTGCCCTAGCGCATGAGCCGAAGGCAAACTATTCGCCTTCAAGCGTCTTAGCCGCCCTAAGTAATGGCTAATACTCTCATGCTCCAACGGTTCCACAGACCCTAGTCGGGGCAACATCTCATCAGGCTGACTCATCGCAGACTCTCCTTTCAGAACGATCGATGCTCAGCTTTCACCCAACTCTGGCTTCTTTCTGGCTTCTGGAGGGACATAGCGCTTGCCATGACGACTGGCAATGTTATGCAAAATCGCCTCATCAACCTTCCCATGCCCCTTTTTCAGCGAGTGCAAAACGGCCTTGGTCAAAAGCTTAATCAACGTACCCATGTGGGCTTGTGTACTGGCTGCCAGAATCTCAAAGAGAGTCCCTTGTGCCAGATTGGAGGCTTGAGGGAGCGCCAAAAGATCAAGTTCGATCGTCCGTAGAGTTTTCTGAAGGTCATCGTAGTCCAATTTGTCAAACTCAAACAGTGTCGGAAAGTAGGTCAATAAAGCGGCATTTTCTAAATTATCATCGAGGTCCTGATCACCGATGAGGATGACAGGCACTCCCGACGCCTCATGAAGCTGCTTCAGGTCAACTAACGCCTCCCATTGCAGATTCTTGGCATTGTCAACCAGCAGCAACTCAATGCCAAAGGGCTCTAAACAGCCAGCTAAGCGATCGCGTAAATCATGCCGCCTGCCCCTCGGAGCGGCATGCTTGATATCTTTAAGAATTTGGGAAAATAACCGCTTAGAACTTGAATTTGACCATGCTTCGACATGTGAAACCCTTTTTCTATCCTCTTCTCGGTAATGTTTCGACGATCGACTCTTACCCACACCCATAGGACCAATGACTCGGCCACATTGTTTCAGCAGGCGCGATTCGTCCAGCCATCGAAAGTATTGCGAGGCGCGATCCGTTGGGATAAACGCAGTCTTGAAGAGCTCCTCGATCGCAGCTGTTTTAGCGATCACATCAGTTATATCTAGCTGAGGAGCCAAAACCTCTACCGGAACCTGAACTGCCAATTCTGATTGTGCCATGTCTTACCAAATCCCTTTCAGTGTTTGATTTTTGGGAATAATTAGCCGATGTCGTTCCTCTGAAGAAGGAGCGGAAGCCGCAGTCTCAGAAATCTGGGGTGGAGGAACAGCCATTTTTGAGGTTTGGCTACTGGCAAAAACAAGGTTATGTTGTTCTTCTGCCAAAAGACCCGCAGGTTTAGAAATGCCTGGAACTGGTGCAGGATAATGAGGTTTCAGTTGTTCAGGAGAAATCCTTGCAGGTAGCAGCTCCATCGGCTCCGCCTTGCTAGTAGATTTGCCTGCCCGCGTTTTTCGCATATCCACCACATTCGAGCTTTGCTTGCTCTTTTCTCGCAGTTTTCTCTGCTCTGAGTGTTGTCGTTCCTTCTTCTCCTGCTTTCGTTGCTCTACAAGCTTCTGTCGTGTATCCAGAGCCAGAAGCGCATCGTAATTTAAATGTTCGCGCCTAGCGTTACTTCGTACTTTATTCAGTTGCTTCAATTCATCCAGGCTCAAATCCTGGGTATCCATATTGATGGCGTGAGCGTAACCAATAAACTCACTTGCCCCATCGCCAGCTTGGCGATAAATATACAAAGTCAAAATGTGTTCGGGGTCGTAAGTCAAAGTGACGTACTCACCCTTCAGCGATCGCAGTTCTTCACAACAGTAGGTCAGATTCTCAAAGTAAACAGACCCATGCGCCTGAACAACCCGTTGTTCCTCCTTCATCAAGCAAATATCTAAATCACGTTCATTCAATGGTTCAGGCAGTTTGTTTCCCATCCCCTTAAGCCAACGTTCAAAGCGGGTTTCACGTGGATCTTTGGGATAGGGCTGATGGTTGTAGTCGTCACAAAAGTAACCTGCCAAGATTTTGTCAATATCTTCAATGGATAGACAAGCTTCCTTTTCTGCCCTTTCTGCTCCACCTTCTTCTTTGGATATGTATCCTGGAAGGGGAGCTAGAACCTCGGTGTTAATAGTATTGAAGAGCCGCTCAACGATGCCACCTTGGGGAGGGCGATCGCGCAATTCGCACTGAAATCCTAGCTTCTTACTAATGGCTTTAATGAGCTTTGATTTACTCAAGTCCTTTCCACCATCAGTGAACAAATATTGCAGTGGTGCTCCATAGATCCAAGGCTTACTCAGTTCATAGTCTGGAGGAAACCTCTTGGGCAATATCGCATGTCTCAAAGTGAGAGCAACTTCATGCGATCCAGGCTGTTTGTGCCACAGATGATAGCCAACCAAGCAACTTGAAAAGGTGTCAACAACTGTGGTCAGCCAGGGTCTCCAACTCAATAGTTTGCTATCCTTATCCACCATCCGAATATCGAGCTTCGTATGGTCACACTGGATAATTTGATTGCTGTAATCGGCTCTGAGCAATTTCCCATCTCGCGTTTCAACAGCTAACCAGGAACCTGCCCCCGGATTGCGAACTCTTTGTTTCCGTTTCTGTCGTTCGACAAGAGGTTTCAGAATCCGGTAAATGGTTGCCGGATGGGGATAATCGCCTTCTTCATGCCGCAGATCAATCACAGCATGGCGCTGTACTTCGCGTATAACATCAGCAGGTTTGAGAGGATGCTTATCCTTGAGGCTTTTCTCGTAAACTTCCCGGATGTAGTTCTGCCAATAATCATTAATGCGGTGTTGACCCTTGTCAGAGCGTTCAATCCCTGCGGTTTCGCGTAACCGTTCCTCGTTGTAGTGATTGAGCATTCGCTCGACCTGACGAATTGATATATCTAGAGTGTTGGCGATCGCCTGCTTCCGCTCAGATTTAACCTTCCGGTTGAGCGACCTAGCCAACCACTCAACAAGGCGAAAACGTAGCTTTTGCGAATCTGCTGCTTCAAGCAGGATTTTGGAGGAGTCGGTGTCGAAAGCGTGATCGCTTAGCAAAACCTCATCACAGTCGAGTGCAACAGATCCTAATAATCCAACCTGGCAATCATCCATAGGAGCACGCCTTTGATCTAGGAAGATTGGTAAAAATGTACCATTATCTTCCTGAAGAGACTAGATACTGCGACATGAAATTTGCGAGTTATGGGGGAGCGTTCTTTACAACCGCCTCCGGACAATTCCTAATACCACGTTCTTACCCAGGGTTGATTGGCTAACTTTGTCCAGTTAGCGTGTACACAAGTCAAAGAGGCGAATCATTTATAAAAGACGACACATAATTTGCGAAGCGAGTTTGTGTAGAAAAGCGACATTTAACTTGCGAATCTGACTCTGCGACACACAGCTTGCGAATCTACTTAAATGTCGCTTTTCTGGCAAAAATCCCTTAGATTACCTGTGAGCAGTTGTTGGAAGTCGTTTGTGTCTTGCAAAAACAAGCTACGAAACGCGACATCTAATATGCGAATGTACAACGGGGTATCCCGACACGCCCCAGTATCATAAGCTGGCTCAAATGAGAGCCTCTGAGATTGAGCGGAATATTCTCTAAGAACGATTTGATCTAAAACAGGGATTGAAAACACAGGAAAAGCGTAAATTTCCCTGCAACTTGAAAGTTCAAGGAATTTTGTAAAGAATCAAGCCCGCAAATGTCTTTTAATCGTGATTTGGGTTTGTAAATCTTGAATAGCAAGGGATAGGTGATACCATCGATCACTGCACAGGCATTCACACTGACTATCCCATTAGCAGTTTTGTTTAGATTGCCAATGTACTGTTTGGCAACATAGTCAGTTGTGTTGCCTTTCTTGACATCTCTTTCATCAATACACAAGCTAATCGATCGAGTCCCAATCTGTTGTCGAATCAGATGCAACCGAATGACTCTGGCTTGTTCAACCTTCCACATTCCATCGCGCAGAAAGTGATGGAAGCTTTGTCCATCTTTGAGTCCAGTGATTTTGGCAATCTCCGGTAGCGTTTTATGTGGCAAAGGACTAAAAATTCCAACATGCAGGTGCTTGAAGCATTCGTACAATCGAACATCGGCAAAGATCGACCGATATTGAAGGCAATAGTCATCAATAAACCCATCGTAACTGTTGGGTTGTCACCCCATCAAATTTTTAGGCAAAACGCAATTTCTTTCAGCTTAGTTTACTCTCGCCGAACTAAAAAAGAGGGATTACAACACACTGGTGTCGCCCACAATAAAAATGGCGGGCAGAAGATACTATTCTCTACCCGCCATTGTGTTTTAAAACTGGGCTGCAACACGATACGTCTGGTTGGAAGCAACGTCCACACCCAAATGTCTCAGGCTATGTGGGATAGCGACTTAGAGCGAGATGAAGTTGTTGGCGGTGATGGTGCTTGCCTGTATGCCCGACAGCACAGCTAAGGTGTTGCCCTGACGCTGAATGAGGGTGTCATTCGTATTCAGGGCAGTGCCTTGCACGATCGAGAGCCTGTTAAAGCCCAAGCCCGCTGGCAGTGCAATCAGATCAGTACCATTCTCGAAGTCGGCGATAGTCTGTGTGCCACCTCTTGTAAGTACAAACGTGTCGGCACCTTCACCCCCTTTGAGAAAATTGTTGCCTCTACCGCCTCTCAAAAAATCGTCGCCAGCACCACCATCGATGTAGTCATCGGCTTGAGTACCCCGCAGGCGATCGTCGCCATCAGTGCCCTCATAGATTTGAATGTTTAGCCCTGCCAAGCCGACCCGTGGATCGAGATTAAGAGGTTGTCCCAGTTGCAGTAAGACAATCTCGCTGTTGTCGATCGCGGGTGGGCGACCGACGGAGAACGGATAGTTATTGTCGTTTGCTACCAGGATCGTGTTGGCATCAATGACGAGGACATCCTCGATCGTTTGGAACGGCATAGTGTAAGTGGTGCTACCGTCTTTGTTGAGATCGTTGGGGTCTGTAATATTCAACAGGTTGGCAATTTCCGTTTTGGCAACGAAACCATTCGTATCCTGCTGGGAGAAATCGACCTTAAAGATCTTCTTGAACTGAGCCGCACTCGCCTGGTTTTCGTCCCGCTCAATCACCAGATACTCGTGATCGTTGACGACGGTAAAATCACCGATCGCGTTTGCCGAGTTTTCGAGCTTATAATAGCCCACCAGTCCCTCAAATTGCTTGCTTGCCAGATCAAACTCATAGATCCGCAGTGCGCCGACTGGATCGCCCACAACGGTTCCTTCGAGCAAAGGATACAGCGTGGATTTGTCAGGACTGATTGCCAGCCCTTCAAAGCCTTTGGAGCGACCTAAGTTCGCCACAACCAGGTTGCCGTAGTACGGCTGATTGGGATCGGTGTTATAGGGCAGGTTTGGGTTGTAGTTGTTGTTGTCACTGGGCTGGTAGCCTGTACCCGCAAAGTAATCGTTGACCAGCACGTTGCGTCCGGTGCCGGGGAAATCGGTGAAGAAGCCATCTACACCCAAATCGATGAACTGCTGGAACTCTTTGGCGGGGTTGTTCTGGTAGTCCGATGCCAGAAAGAAGGAGTCGTTGCGGAGGGTATAGAGGTGTACTAGTAACCCTGCGCTGTGAGCATCCTGGATCAACGCGGTCGGAGCGCCCAGCACGCGATCGGCATCGCTGATCTGGTTGTCGCCGTTGAGGTCATCGGGCAACCCATCGTTGTTGCGATCGACCGTGCTGGCAGGCACAATCAGGCGCTTATCGGGGCCAATCCCATTCGCATAGGTGGCGACTTCTTTCAAGCCATTGGCTGTGATCAGGTCGGCGTAGGTGCGTTTGTCACCTTTAGCCACGAAGTCGTAGGGGCTACCCGAACTACTGAGCAGTTGAACGATCGACAAATCAATGCCTGCTTTGGGCAGAATGTTTGCGTTCAAGTCCTGGAGGTTGCTGACCTCGAAAGATTGAATATAGATGCGGCTGGGATCGGTGAAGTTGTTCTTCACCAGCGTATCCACAAGAAGCTGACTGGTGTTAAAGCCTTTGTCCGCAAAGTAGGTGGGATGCTTGGTTTCAGGATAGATGCCGATTTTGCGCCCGGTTTCCGTCTCGTATTGCTTCACCAGGTCGATGACTTCCTGGAAGGTGGGCACTTTCAAGCCATCGTTGTCATATTCAGTGCCGCGCAGGGCTGGCAGGCGCTCGATCGCGTTCAGGGTCTTGATTTCTGCTAGAGTGAAGTCCTCAGCAAACCAGCCTTTTACCGCAACGCCATCCAAAATTTTGGTGGTGAGGCGATCGGCAAACTCTGGATGCTTGTAAACATCGGTGCTGGTGTTGGTTGTGTTAAGGGTGCCATCGACATTCAGGACTGCCAGCATCGGTTCGTGACGGGCAATCAGCACGCCATCTTTAGTAACCACCAGATCGGGTTCAATAAAATCGGCTCCACCCGCGATCGCCACTTTGTAGGATGCCAGGGTGTGTTCTGGACGTTCCCCCGATGCACCGCGATGCCCAATGACGATCGGTGCTTTGCCTGTGAGCGTATCGAATGATGGCTGTTTGAGCACATCGGGATTTTGAGGCGATCGGACAAAGGGCGAACCGATCTGATCGCGCACCAGGTCGCCCGTGCCAGGGAAGTCATCAAAAAAGCCATCCACACCCAGATTGACGAACTGGCGCAACTCCAACTCAGGATTGCCGTTGTAATCAGATGCGAGGTAGCGACCTTCATTACGGAAGGTGTAAGGATGCACCAGCAAACCTGCTGTGTGGGCATCGCTCACCAGAGATGTGGGCGCTAAGGTCACTTTATCGGCATCATTGATGACACCATCGCCATTGAGGTCATCTGCCTTGCCATCACCGTTCTTATCAACGATTTTGACAGACACAATCATGCGCTTCCAGGGGCCAATGCCATCGGCGTAGGTGGCAATTTCTGCCAGTCCTGCTGGAGTTTGCAAATCGGCATAGGTGCGTGTGTCGCCTGCAACCGCGAAGTCGTAAGGACGGGCATTCACATCCTCGTACAGCAAGGTGCCATTGTCCGCTACGTCATAGGCATCGAGCAACTGGACGAGGGGAATGTCAACCCCAGCACCCGGCATGATGGTGTCGTGCAGCGCTTTCAGGTTGCTGACTTCAAAGGACTGAATGTAGATGCGGCTGGCGTCTATGAAGTCGTTCTTGACCAAGTTGTCAATGAGCAGTTGGCTGGTATCGTAGCCTTTCTCTAGAAAATAAGTAGGATGCTTGGTTTCGGGATAGATCCCAATTTTTTTGCCCGCCTCTTGCTCGGTCTGCTTCACTAGCGCGATGATTTCATCCAGCGTGGGAATTTCAAACACCCCGTTGAAGGTCTGTTCGCGAAACGGCAGCCGCTCGATCGCTCGCAGAGTTTTGATTTCAGCCAGAGTGAAATCTTCGGCAAACCAGCCTGTCACTGGAGCACCATCCAAGAGTTTGGTGGTTTTGCGATCGGCAAATTCAGGGCGGCTAGCAACATCCGTCGTCCCAGAGATCTCTGGTTCGTGACGAGCAATCAGCACACCGTCCTTCGTGACTACCAAGTCGGGTTCGATGAAATCTGCGCCGCGCTGAATGGCTAGTTTGTAGGACTCCAGCGTATGTTCGGGGCGATCGCCGCTGGCCCCCCGATGCCCAATCACAATTGGTGCCTGTCCGTTTAATGTGTTGAGGCTAACGGGGTTTGGGGTGGCAATCGGCGCATCCAGCAGTTTGCCCGTGCCGTCAAAATGAAGCAGAAAGGGGCCAAATTCTTCGCCGACCCAGATCGTGCCGTCTGCTGCGATGACGAAGGATTCAACATCGAAGTCTGCACCTGTGAGGGCACGATCGCTCGTCCCTTCATTTGTAATCTTAAAGGGGATTTTGTTGTCGGGGTCGCGGAGTTGAATAAAATTTCCAACCTTCACGCTGCCATCACCAGAGGCTTCTGCCCCCTGCAAACTGGGGTCAACTTGATAAAGCCGCAGCAGAAAATCGGCGCTATTGCCCTTAGCACCAAAGCCGTTGTCTGGCAAAAACCAGAAGCGCTTTTGATCAGCGAACTGTACGCCGCTAAAGCCCTGTACAGGCTGACCAGGGAAAGGCCCCGTGCGACCGTTGCCAACAATCCCACCGTTTCCGGCTGGAGGCCCCTCTGCGAACGTGTCGGCTGGGAGCGAGGCAAAGCCCTTGAGAGTTACGTCTGCCATAGTGTTAGAGGTGTTTAGTGGTAGATGAATGGGGCGATCGATGCGCTAGGGCGCGTCATCAATGAAGCTCAGAAACCTTGCGTATCAGCCTTACCGCGCCCGTCCTCACAAACAAGGCTAGGGGCTGGAACTCTTGCTGTCAGCTATGTGGATGAATCATTGATGACAGGCTCTAGTAAAACGAATGTAAAAGCGCCCTGATGCCATCGCGTCTGCTCTGAGGTTCAAGCGGGATTGGTTGAAGCGCAGACGGATGGAGTTGCCCAACTTCCATACATCCCACGACGACTTTAAGGAAACTCCACCGGGACTTTAAGGCGTGTCTAACATGCTGTTAAAAGAGCCAGTAATTTTACGGAAGTGAAGGTGTGTAGTTTTGTTGCGTATCGTCGGCGTCGATCGCGGCGAAGGTAGGGCGATCGGTTGAGAAGGTTCCGGTAGCCGTCGTTACCCCATAGGAGTCAAGCTGATTACGTTACAGTTGGGAAGCGCCTTCTTTTCGGGCATGTTTCTCCACTGGCTCTACCTCTATGACTGACTCGATCGCCCCCCCAACGAAGTCCGATCGCCCCCCGCGAAACCGTGTACGCGAAACCGACTGGCGCTTGTTTATGCGATTGGCCGAGTACGGGTTGCGAGACAAGCGCTTGTTAGCCTGGTCGTTTGCGCTGTTGGTGCCCACCGCGATCGCGGGAGCCATGCAGCCGATTTTGATTGGTGAAGCCATTTCTCTCATTCGCCAGGAACCAACCACCTGGTCGTTTCTGCGTCAGATGTCTCTTACGGACGGCATCAACCTTTTGGCGGGGTTACTGCTGCTCACCTTGATTTTGCGAACCATTTTCGACGCACGACAGGGATTTCTCGTACAGAAAATGGGGCAGCGTATTACGGCAGACATTCGCGCCGATTTGTTTCATCACGTCACGTCGCTGGCAATGCGCTTCTTCGATCGCACCCCGGTGGGTCGGTTGATTACTCGCCTGACCAGCGATGTGGAAGCGTTGGGTGATGTGTTTTCCACAGGCGCGATCGGTATTTTGGGCGATTTGTTTTCGATCATCGTGATTGCGATCGCCATGTTCCTTCTGCAATGGCAACTGGCGCTGTTGCTGACCGCCATGCTCATTCCAGCGACGATACTGATTGTTTATTTTCAGCAGCAGTACCGCAAAGCCAACTATAAAGCACGAGAAGAACTGTCTACATTGAACTCCACCCTACAAGAAAACATTGTGGGTATTAATGTGGTACAGCTTTTTCGTCGCGAAGCTTTTAATGCTGACCTGTTCCGCACCATCAATCAGCGCTACATCAAAGAGGTGGATAAAACCATCTTTCACGATTCCGCCATTTCTGCCACGTTGGAATGGATCTCGCTGGCTGCGATCGCCGCTGTGCTCTATCTGGGTGGGTTTTTCATCATCGGTAAAACGCTCAATTTGGGGCAACTCTCAACCTTTATCCTCTTCTCCCAACGCCTTTTCGATCCGCTGCGCCAGTTTGCCGAGAAGTTCACCGCTATTCAAGCGGGGTTCACGGCAGTAGAGCGGGTCAGCGATATCTTTAATGAGCCGATCGACATCCGTGATCCAGAACATCCCAAAACCTTGAGTAGCAGCCCTGAAGCGACGACAG
The DNA here is from genome assembly GCA_019358945.1 of Stenomitos rutilans HA7619-LM2. Classification (GTDB taxonomy): domain Bacteria; phylum Cyanobacteriota; class Cyanobacteriia; order Leptolyngbyales; family Leptolyngbyaceae; genus Stenomitos; species Stenomitos rutilans. The sequence continues at coordinate 24,585 of JAHHIE010000049.1, forward strand.
GCGAAATTCGGTTTGAGCATGTCTCCTTTGCTTATAAAGAAGGCGAATACGTGCTGCGAGACCTCAACTTCACCATTCGACCGGGTGAAAAAGTGGCGTTGGTCGGCCCCACAGGTGCAGGTAAAAGTTCCATCATCCGCCTGCTAAGTCGCCTGTATGAGACGACGGAAGGCTGCATTTTGGTGGATGGGGTGAATATTCGCGATCTGCCCCAAACGGAACTGCGCCGTCACATGGGGGTGATTTTGCAAGATGGCTTTGTGTTTGCAGGCGATGTGAAAAGCAACATTACGCTGGGCGAAACCTATCCCTTTGCAGCCATTCAATCGGCAGCGGAACGCACCAATGTTTCTGCCCTGATTGAACAACTACCGCAAGGGTATGACACGCCTCTGCGCGAACGAGGCACCAACCTGTCAGGTGGACAAAAGCAACTGCTCGCCTTTGCCCGCGCTGCCATCCGTGAACCGCGTATTCTGGTACTGGATGAAGCCACCGCGAGTTTAGATGTGGGTACTGAGGTGCTGATTCAAGATGCACTGGATCATTTGCTGGAAAACCGTACAGCCATTATCATTGCGCATCGGTTGTCTACCATTCGCAACTGCGATCGCATCCTGGTTCTCAAGCGCGGTCAACTCGTCGAATCGGGTAGCCACGAAGAACTGCTCAGCTTGGGTGGACTGTACGCCAGCCTGTATCAATTACAACTACTGGAAACGTAATACCAGTTGTCAGTTTTGAGTTTTGAGTAGCGCTATGCGCCGCGTTGCTAGAGAGTTTTGAGTGCCCGAACCTGCATGGAATCGTTGGCTAGAGTGCATTATCTGTAGCTCAATGAAAGGGAAACGGTATAACATGGCAACCGAGTTGCTTTGCCTTCCCCTCATACTAATTTGATTTGTGAATGCGACAGATGCGATCCCCCTGCCTTCGGCATCACTCTTGAATAAGGGGGACTGAGCAGGGTGGTTTCATACAAGGAAATCAAATGAGCAACGGATGGTAAACCGATGAAACGGCTGGGTTAGGTGGCTTTTTGTTTGGGTTATCTGTTTCATCCGCTCCACAATCTGTTGCCAATCTTTTTTCTTCTGATACATGAAACCACTCTGCTTATGCAAGGGAGACTGAGGGAGATCAGTTCGGGACAAAATCTGTCACGGAGTCTGTTTAAATTGGTATCACTTATCACCCGCTATAACTGAACAATGTCTTCTCCCCAGAGGATGAACAAAGAGTCTTTCATTTGGCTTAAATTGAGCGGTCACTTTCGTTTAAAAGTGCTAAATTCACAGGGAGATTCAGCCCACTTTGGGAGGCTTCATGCTGAAGCAACGCAAAATCCAGATCGGTTTGGGGTTAGCGGCACTCAGTGCACTCGTCGTTGGCGCGGCAATCCCAATCTTTAAACACGGTCAACAAGACGCATCACCGATCGCGCTCGATACCGCAACTGCCGTCAGTGATAGCCACAAGCCCGTGAGCGCTTTCAAAGCGCTGCCGCCAGCCCAACGCACCAAAGCCTTAGAGACGGTTGCTGCCAGAGGCAAAGACTCGTTAGAACGCAACCGTGCGCGCTACCTGCTGGCATCCGAATTGCTGGCAAAGGAACAGGGCAAACAAGCCCTTGAAGCGCTGCAAGGGTTAGAAACCAGCTACCCGGTGCTGGCAGCGCATGTCTTAAAGCAGCGGGCACAAGCCTATGGGCAACTGGGCGATCGCGCCAAGGCTCAGGCCACCTGGCAACAACTGCTCAAAGACTATCCTAAAAATCCGGTCGCAGCCGAGGCACTAGCAGCCCTGGGGCAAGACAATCCACGGTATGCAGAGCAGGCGATCGCCCAGTTTCCGGCACACCCCAGCACGATCGAGTTAGTGCAGCAACGCCTCAAGCAAAATCCCAAACAGCCCCAACTGCTCTTGCTCATTGTCAAGCATGCCCTCTACGCTCAAAATTACCTGGCTGTGCTGGATACGTTAACCAGTCAGTATGCGGCTCAGCTAGGGCCAGCGGATTGGGAAGCGATCGCCTTTGGCTATTGGGAAAAACAGGTCTACGGGAAGGCAGGAGCCGCTTATGCCCGTGCACCCTACACAGCCCGCAACGCCTACCGCATTGGTCGAGGCTTGCAGTTGGGTGAAACAGGAGGGGCCACTCAAGCCTACCAGCGTGCCGTACAGGCATTCCCAAACGCTAGCGAAACCGCTCTGGCACTCCTGCGTCTCGCTAAAATTACCGAACCGGGGCAAGCGATCACGTATCTCGATCAGGTAGAGAAGCGCTTTCCAGCCAAAGCGGGCGAGGCATTGCTCGAAAAAGGCAAGATCCTGGAGCAGCAAAATAGTCTCAAGTATGCGACAGCCGTTCGTCAAACGCTGCTGACGCGATATGGCAAATCCGATGCAGCCGCAACCCTACGATGGACATTAGCCCAGGAGCGAGGAGCCGCCAACGACCCTCAATCGGCTCGTGTGTGGGCAGAGTCTCTGATGACGCACAACCCCAACAGCGAAGAAGCACCAGAAGCCACGTTTTGGAGCGGCAAGTGGGCAGAACAGTTGGGTAAAGAGAACGAAGCCAGAGCAGCCTATGAGCAAGTGCTGCAACGCTACCCACAATCGTACTACGCGTGGCGATCGGCCTCCCGGCTGGGTTGGCAGGTCGGCGATTTTAACAGTGTGCGTCAGCTAAAACCCGAAGTCGCTCGCCCCACCGCTCGCCCTGAGTTGCCCGTTGGCTCAGCCGTGCTCAAAGAATTGTTTCAGCTAGGGCAAGACCGCGAGGCGTGGAAGCTTTGGCAGGTCGAATTTCAAACCCCCATGCAGCCATCCGTCGCAGAACAGTTTACCGATGGAGTCATGCGCCTTGGCGTTGGCGATTATCTTGATGGGATCTTTATGGTGTCCTTCTTGAGTGAACGAGACAAGCCCGAAGAGCAGTCGCAGTATCGATCGCTCAAACAGCAAGCCTCTTACTGGCAAGCGCTCTATCCCTTCCCCTTCCTGGAACCGATCGAAACCTGGTCACAAGAACGGCAGCTCAACCCTCTGTTAGTAACCGCCCTCATCCGTCAAGAATCGCGCTTTATGCCCGGTATTCGATCGAGCGTGGGAGCCACTGGCCTGATGCAGGTCATGCCCGATACCGGAGCCTGGATCGCCAAGCAAATTAAGCTCAAGCAGTACCAACTGAACGATCCTGACGACAACATCAAGCTTGGCACCTGGTATCTAGACTATACCCATCAAGAATACGGTGGGAATTCCATGCTGGCAGTGGCAAGCTACAATGCAGGGCCAGGAGCCGTCGGAGGTTGGCTAGCCAAAGCAGGGCAGCAAGATCCAGATGTTTTCGTCGAAAAAATCCCCTACGACGAAACGAAAGGCTATGTCAAATCAGTATTCGAGAACTACTGGAACTACCTGCGGCTTTACAATCCCGAAATCGCGCAAAAAGTTGCCCAGGCATCCAAAGAGCAACCCACTATCACAACACCCGACTCATGATTGTCAGCCAGGAAAAATAACGAGACACTACTTCATGATTGTTTAACCCTTCCTTAAGACAAACCGCAGTTTTTGAGTCGGTTCATAGAACGATCCCCACAATCAATGACATAGCTATTCCAGTGCGTTGACCGTTCGGTTCTCCTCCTGGAAGGCGGCTGACTGGCTTTGACTTCAGGCTTGACCAAAAGCCGTTCCCGTTTAAGCCAGCCCATTGTTGTTTAGCATTTGCTGGCGAGGAATTTATGAACGAGAACGTCTTGTTGGGAACCCGAAACGTGGCGATCGTGGGTCCCTATCTCAGCGGTAAAACGACCTTATTGGAAAGCATTCTGTCTGTTACCAATGCTGTCACGCGCAAAGGCAAAGTCCAGGACAAAAATACCGTCGGAGATAGCAGCCCAGAAGCCCGCGATCGCCAGATGTCTGTAGAAATCAACGCCGCCAGTACTCAGTACGACGGCGTTCGTTTTACGTTCCTGGATTGCCCTGGTTCGATTGAATTTGCTCAAGAAACCTGTCATGCGCTCATTGGGGTGGATGCGGTGGTGGTGGTGTGTGAACCCGTGGCCGATCGAGTGCTCACCCTGGCTCCACTGTTCAAATTTTTAGACGACTGGCACCTTCCTCATCTGGTGTTTATCAACAAAATGGATCGAGCCGATGTCGCGTTTACCGATGTTCTGCAAGCGCTCAAAAAAGTGTCCAGTCGTCCGCTAGTCGCCCACCAATACCCGATCGGGCAGGGTGAAAAGCTGGCGGGATTCATTGATCTGGTCACCGAGCAAGCCTATCACTATCATCCCGGTGCTCCAGCCGATCCGGTGCCGTTACCCGAATCGCTGCGTGAGCAAGAGCAGGCGGCCCGTGCCGAAATGTTAGAAACCCTGGCAGAATTTGACGATCATCTGCTTGAGGAATTGCTAGAGGATATTGAACCACCGCAAGAAGAAATCCTGCAAGACTTGAAGCTGGAACTGGGGGCTGACCAGATCGTACCCGTATTCATTGGCGTGACCGATCGCGATTTTGGTGTGCGTCCCCTGCTCCAGGCACTCTTACGCGAGGCACCTGAGCCTGAAACGACCGCCGACTACCGAGGCATTTCCCTTCATACGGCTGCTCCACTGGCGCAGGTATTGAAAACCTACTACACTCCTCAGGGCGGTAAGCTCTCGTTAGTACGCGTTTGGCAAGGGACGTTGACCGATGGCATTGTCCTCAATGGCGTGCGGGTTGGCGGCATCTATCGTCTCATGGGTCACCAGCAGCAGAGTCTGACCACTACCGTTGCGGGAGAAATCGTGGCGCTGGGTCGTCTGGATGGCATTAAAACAGGTGATACGCTCACCACCGATCAGTCGCTTGCCAGTGAATTGCCCAAAGCCGAGCGGATGGCACCTGTGTTTGCCCTGGCGATCGCCGCTGAAAAGCGCAGTGATGAAGTGAAGCTGAGCGGTGCCCTCACCAAGCTGCTGGAAGAAGACCCCGCTCTCGCGTGGGAACAAAACGATGCCACCCATGAAATTATTCTATGGGGACAGGGTGAAATTCATCTTCAGGTGGCCCTCGATCGCCTCAAGCGCAAGTACAACCTGCCCATGCACACCCACCGACCCCAGGTGCCTTACAAGGAAACCATTCGTAAGACCAGGAGCGTGCACGGGCGGTACAAACATCAAACGGGTGGACACGGGCAGTTTGGCGATGTCTACCTCGATATCCAACCGCTGCCGCGTGGGCATGGCTTTAACTTTAGCGAGAAAATTGTGGGTGGAGTGGTGCCGCGCCAATACATTCCTGCCGTTGAAACGGGTGTCCGCGAATACCTGATTCACGGCCCACTTGGGTTTCCGATCGTGGATGTGGCTGTCACGCTCACCAATGGTTCCTACCACTCAGTCGACAGTTCTGAGCAGGCGTTTAAGCAAGCCGCGCGGGTAGCCATGCAGGAAGGCATCGTACAGTGCGAACCCACTTTGCTAGAACCCATCCTGAACGTGGCGATTTCAGTACCAGCGGAGTTTACGGCAAAGGTGCTGCGGCTGGTCAGTGGCCGACGTGGGCAAATTCTTGGCTATGATGCTAAAGCCAACTGGTATGGCTGGGATCAAGTGGCTGCTCACATGCCGCAGGCAGAAATCCATGACCTGATTGTGGAACTGCGATCGCTCACGTTAGGGGTCGGCTTCTTTCACTGGCAGTATGACCACCTACAAGAAGTGCCTGAGAAGCTTGCCGAACGCGTCCGCACCAGCGCTCACACGAACAGTAAGTGATTGTGGCTTATTGTTTCTAGGTCTTAAGGGAACGCGTTCATGAGCACGATCGTGTTCCCTTGCCCTCTGGTATGACGCAAACCTCGGAGGTTTTCACCAAATCAAGCACTGTGACCCATGTTGTAGCTTAAACCTCTGAGGCTTTAGTCAAAATGATTTCACGGCGGATGGTTCTAATGGCGCACCTGATCTGCCCACGGAGTCAACCATTGTGATAACCATTTCAAGGCATAGTCAATCACTAACCCAATCAACCCAATGAAAGCGATGCAAAATAAAACTTTCTCAGTTTGCAAGAAGCGCTGAGCCTGGATAATCTTAAAGCCCAAACCATTTTGGGAGGCGACCAGTTCAGCAATGACGAGAAAGTTCCATGCCCCTGAGATATTCACTCGCAGGGTATCTAACACGCTTGGAAATGTAGCTGGAATAATCACTTTAAACACCACTCCCCATCGAGGTGCACCCATTGTGTAAGCGACATTAATCATCTCATTGGGGATGAATTTAACGGCATCGGCAACCATAATGGCGTTATATAGCACTGCACCCAGCATAATGATGAGAATTTTTGAGGGTTCACCTAGCCCTAACCAGATCACAATCAACGGCACAAAGCCAGTTACAGGCATATAGCGCACGGTGCCAACAATAGGCGCAAACAGGCTTTCCATGCTGTAAAACGTTCCCATCGCTAAGCCGATCGGCACACCAATGATGGCAGCAACAATAAACCCAGCTAAAACGCGAAGACTGCTGGCAATTACGTCTGCAATTAAGTTGTCTTCCGCAAACATTTTGTAACCCGCCGCCAGCACCGCAGCAGGAGAGGGCAAAAAGATCGGCGGTACAAGCTGTAGTGAGCTGACAACGCTCCAAATCAATAACGGCACCAGTAGAGCAGAGACAACAAGGGCAACTGCTAAGCGCTTAGGAAAGCCCTGACGGATGCTCCAAAATATAGAAGGTTCGAGGTAACGATATTGTCGGATGGTGGGTTCTGGGTTAGCAGGGCTGAAGGGTGTCATGGGGATGGTTATTTTAGAAGAACTTGAGATAGCGTTGAATTTCCCAGTCAGAAACGTGCGTGTGGTATTCTTCCCATTCCTGAGATTTGAAATCAATGTAGGTTTTGTACATCAGAGAACCCATCACTTTTTCGCTGAAAGGGTCGCTGGCAAAGGCGGTGATCGCTTCCCCTAAATTACGCGGCAGAAACCGAATGCCCATGTCTGCGAGTTGCTCCAGGGAGTAGTTATACATATTTTCGGTGTGAGGATCGCCGGGATCGAGGTCTTCCCGAATGCCTTCTAATCCAGCAGCGAGAATCATTGCCGCGCCCAAGTACAGGTTGCTGGAAATATCAGCGGCACGGCATTCCACTCGTCCTCCTGCCAGGGGAATACGGAGCATATTGGTGCGGTTGTTGTTGCCATAGCAGACATAAACAGGTGCCCAGGTAAAGCCAGACATACTGCCTCTAGCCACCAGCCGTTTGTAACTATTGACGGTAGGCGCAATGGTGGCACAAATGGCAGGCGCATGGCGAAGGATGCCCGCAATAAACTGATAGCCCAGCTTAGAAAGCTTGCAGCCACGCGGATCTTCAGCATCATAGAAAAGATTTTCGCCCGTATTCATGTCTGCCAGGGACATATTGTAGTGGGCCCCGCTACCTGTGCGGTTGGCGAATGGTTTGGGCATAAAGGTGGCAAAGAACCCATGCTTACGAGCAATTTCTTTAACCATCAACCGAAAGAAGGTGAAGCGATCGGCCATTTTGAGCGCATCACAGTACATGAAATCAGTTTCAAACTGTCCGTTACCATCTTCGTGGTCAAAGGAGTAAACATCCCAACCCAGGCTGTTCATGGCCTCCACAATTTCTGTCACCCAGGTGTAGTTATCCAACAGTCCTTGCAGGTCATAGCAGGGTTTGGCAAGGGTGTCGCGATCGCTCACAGGCACCGCTTTCCCATTTTCGTCTTTTAAAATAAAAAACTCAGTTTCAATTCCTAAATTGAAGATAAACCCCATCGCGGCAGCGTCTGCCAGCACCCGCTTAAGAATGCTACGACAGCAGGCTTCAAAAGGCTTTCCCTGCAAATGTAAATCGCTGGCAAACCAAACCATCTCTGAGTTCCAGGGCAGAATGGTAGCAGAATTAGGGTCAGGATAGGTGGCGACTTCTTCATCACTTACATCCTGTGGAACACCATCAAGTGCTGCTCCGGTGAAGAGTTCTGAGCCTTCCATCATTTGCCCGAAATGGGATAAGGGCACCGATTTGGCTTTGCACATGCCATGAATGTCCACAAAGCTGGCAAGGGCATATTTTACGCCCTTCGCCGCCAGGGAATCTTTTAATGCCTGGAGTTCTGGAGTAAGAGATTCAGTCATATTGATTGGAAGTGGGAGATTGAAGGTGGGTTTAGAGGTACGAATTAGCAAGATTGAGGATTGAGTAGAAGCGGTTTTTTAGCCACTGAAAATTGTCGTCAATACCTAGAACGTGCTTTAAACCCTTTCACTATGCTGCTTTCCCGCCCGTGATTGCAAATCCGGGCTAATAGCAGGAAGTCCACTAAAGGGACTCAAGACCAGCAGTCCCTTTAGTGGACTTGGCTCTGTGAGCGCGAACTTACAGTTCAGCGCGGAGACGCAACGCAGTGGAGAAGTTTTAAAGCACTGCCCAGTACCGGGCTTCTGTAGGCTATTCATTGAGATATTTCTTAGTTGACTTCTTAAGTACTCGGAAATAGATTCCAAAAATAGTCAATGATAGAAACAAATAGATTAACGAATAAATAACTTTGAAAAAGATTAAAATTAAAAACGGTATGACAGTAGTTGCAAGCGCAAAGATTAGAAGAAACGCGGCAAACGTCACCCTATAGCTGGCAAGAAGTTTTGCTTCTTTTTCAAGATTTAGGTTAAAGACCCTTGAGCTTTCTAACTCATTCAATTCTTTTCTAAGTTCTTTCTCATAGCCCTGGAGATTATCTGCAAAGAAAATGATGAAGGATTGTTTAATCAGATTCCAAAAGCCGATAATCGCAATTACTAGCAGAAGACTGAGAAACCCTAAAAATAAGAGTCCACTATAGTCAATTTTGGGGTTTGCCAGCACAATAAAATCTACGATCGGCTTCCAAAGCGCGATCGTAGCGCCGATGACTCCCATCAATTTGAAGTCATCAAAAGCACTTCTAATGTATTCTTCTGCTTGTTGGCTTAAGCGCACATATTCTTTGTAAAGATAATTCAGTCTTTGCTCAGGGTTCATATTTTTCTTGCAATGGGTTTCTGCTGCTCATAAAAGATTGAAGTCATCATAAATGCCTATTAATCAACATGACAGTAGATTATCCACGACTGACGCAAAACCTCCAGAGTCTTCTTAAAACCAGTCGTTATGGATCAGTCTCAATCAGGTGTTGGAGGGGGCAATTCCTCCAGGGGGGTTCCTTCGGTCAGAGCCTGCTTCAGTTGAGTGCTGAGTTCATCAATGCAAAGTTGCAGGATCTGTTCGCCCAAGGCACGATCGCCCTTGCTGGGAGAACCCACTGCTCCGTGGACGCTTTCGTGATTGACGGTATAAGCAAAAAAGCAACCAGCAGAGCGATCGGGTTCGTCCAGTGCTTTATCCATCTGCACTAGATCGGGACGCAGCGCCAGCATGACAGATGTTTCAGCACAGTTGGCATGAAAGTTTGCGGCATCCTGGTGATAGAACTGATGGATTCGAGGTGAGATTTCCCACAACGATCGCAGCGCAATGCGTAAATCGGGGTAGGTATGGCGAACGTTTTCCAACCCACAGCGCAGGGGTGCCCAATTGGTGACATGCCCGTTGAGCAACAGCAAGCGATGGAATCCAGCACTGTAAACCCATTCGGCAATTTCTACCACAAGTTTTGCCAACGTTTCAGGTCGGAGGGAAAGCGTACCTGCCCACTTTTTAGAATGCCCTAAAGAGCACCCATAGGGCAGTGCGGGCAGCACAGGAATGCCCGTTTGAGCGGAGACTCCATGTGCAACCGCGATCGCCGAAAAGGTATCCACCCCCACGGGCAAATGAAGTCCATGTTGTTCAGTTGCACCAATGGGTAGAATGACCAGATTCGTGCCCTGGTTCCGCAAAGCCGTTAACTGCTCCCAGGTAAGTTCTTCCCACAGTACGGGCTGATTCATCATGCCTGTTTACGATGCTTTCACGATCGAATCATCATAAAGCGATTCAACCTTGAGAGGTTTATCGACAATCTTGAAATCGTAAGCTCCTTTAGCTGTTAATTCCAGATTACCAATCAAGCTATTGGGATTGTTTTTGTCAAACGCGATCGATTTGTTGCCTTCTAAGTCAAAGAGCTTTGCCCCCAAAAGCTGCTGTTTAACGTCATCGCCAGTGATGCCTAACTTCTTGCCTGCAATTTTGAGCGCTTCGGCATCGCTAGCATTCACTAAATCAACCGCTTTATCGATCGCCTTAAAATACGCCTTGATGTCTGCCTGATGCGCTTTGATAAAGCTATCCTTTGCGACAACAACATCGGCAATCAAATTGGTGTCTTTTGTGGAGAAAATGACTTCGCCGCCACCTTGCTTCGCCGCATTGGTCAAGTAAGGCTCATAGGTCACGGCAACATCCACCTGCTTGGCAGCAAACGCGGTAGCGGCATCAGCGGCTGCCATATCTTTAACCACAACATCTTTCTCAGTTAAACTTGCTTTTTTCAAGTAAGCTTCCAGCAGAATTTTTTCAAATAAGACGTTCTCTCGCCCAACCGTTTTCCCTTTCACATCTTGTGGGGACTTAATTCCACGCCCCAAAATGCCATCAGAGCCATTGGAGTAATCCACCAGATAAATCATGCGAATGGATGGGTCTTTGGCTGCCATTTGCACCGCATCGCCTGAAGTGAACCAGGCCAGATCAATTTTGCCTGCTAGAAAGGCTGTAATTTCTTCACTCACGCTTTGGAAAAACTGGTCTTGAACAGTCAGTCCTTGTTCAGAAAAAAAGTTTTTGCCCACAGCAACATGATGCCCAGCATAACCAACCCAGTTGTTAGTGGCAGAAACGATGGGCTGAGAGGCAGACGGGCTAGAACTCGTCGATGAGGTCGGATTGGGTTGTTGCGCGCAAGCAATCGTTAAGGTTAAGGATACAAGCGCCAAGCAAAACAGACGGACGAGGTGAGGCAATTTCAGCATAGAATAATTCTTCAATCAAGCAATAGAACCATAAAACAATGAAACAATGAAATAAGCAAACGCATTAAATGCCCCATTGCATTGAGCTAAGCAGGCTACGTTTTGCTATGCAATGCATGAATGATTTGCCGCTTAATACCGACAAATTCTGGAGACATTTTAATATCCAATTCGCGGTGTTCTGGTAATGGAATCGGCACCTCTAGCTGAATGCGACCGGGGTTTGCAGCCATTACATACACTCGTTGAGAAAGGTAAATTGCCTCCTCGATATCATGAGTAATCATCAGCACAGTAACATGGGTTTTTTCCCACAACTCCAGTAAAAACTGCTGCATCTGCTCTTTGGTTTGAGCATCCAACGCTCCAAACGGTTCATCCATCAATAGCACAGCCGGTTCGTTGGCTAGGGCACGCGCGATCGCCACCCGTTGCTTCATCCCACCAGAGAGCTGCTTTGGATAGCTTTTAGCAAACTTCGTCAGCCCCACAACGTCCAAAAAGTAGCGCACCCGATCGCGCTGCTCGGCGTTTGGCATGTTTTGGAACTGCAAACCAAAGGCCACATTCTGCGCTACCGTTAGCCACGGATACAGGGTATAGCCTTGAAACACCATGCCGCGATCGGAGCCAGGGCGGCCCGTCACAGGTTTACCATCAACTAAAACATCACCAGCAGACGGTGGAACTAAACCAGCAATAATATTGAGCAAGGTCGATTTGCCACAACCCGACGAACCGACCAGACAAACCAATTCTCTAGGAAAAATCTTGAAGTTAATCTCTTGGAGAACGGTTAGCATTTGCTTACCCCGGAGGGGATAAGTTTTGTAAAGATTTTGTACCTGGAGTTTTGCCACGGGTTCTTGGGACAATTCACTAGAGTGATTAACACTCAGAACTTGCTCTAGCATAGGGTGAGAGGAGGATGAACACGCAAGATTAAAATTATTTTCAGGTACAATTAAAGAGGGCTTGATAGAACGGTCAAAAAAAATGAGGAAGCAGCTAAAAACCCGGAAGAGAAGCAGCGATCGCTACAGAACTCTCCCGGGTTTTTATCCCGCCGTGTAATCTATTAAAAGCCTCAGACGCAAGCCTTTCAATGGATCGACCTCTCTCGAACCAGTCGCTACCAGGTTGATAAGCCGGAACCCTAGAAGTCTTTATTCATCAGGACTTACGCAAATTCTCTAAAACTAGCCCCACAGCCCCCAAATTTGGGGGAGCAAGCACTCAAATTCCCCCAGAGTTGGGGGCTTAAAGCCCTTTGGGCATACAAGAAAAGGGGGCGACTGCGTAAGTTCTATTCATAAAGTTTTTCACTCCCAGAAAGCAACTTCCTGGAATGGTGCTAGTTATAACGGCTTAATGTACGCATGATTGTATCAAAAGAAACAAAAGTGCTCAAGCATCATCATAAAACCAGGCAAATCCACTGCAATAAATACGCTGCCATTTGACCCGTTGTAGCTGCCTTTACCCTTAATCAAACTCCCCAGGCAAGATTCGAACTTGCGACCAATCGATTAACAGTCGATCGCTCTACCACTGAGCTACTGAGGAATGCTTTAACGTCGCGGATCTCATAGTATCGATAATTTAGCCCTTTTGACAAGCATCCTGGCACAAAATTTTGATCAATCTAGTGAACGATTCTCCAAACACGCCTTAGAGACCCAGTTCCACTACGCGATCAATTTCATCACAAAGCGGAAGCAAGCCCTGCTCCTACCGTTCTCCCTTCAGGAAAGGTCGCATCAGCGCTTTGGGGTATCCGGCTCGCCTGGACATGATGGTGAGTGCCAGGATGCTAAAAAGATAGGGCAGCATCAAAAACACCTGGTAGGGAATGGTCGCGCCAATTTCCTGCTGTAACCGGAGCTGGATAGCGTCGAACCCGGCGAACAACAAAGCACCAAGCAACGCCTTGAAGGGTTGCCATGAGGCAAAAATGACAAGGGCAATGCAAATCCAGCCACGCCCGTTGATTAAGTTGATAAAGAAGGAATCAAAGGCAGAAAGGGTCAGAAAGGCACCCGCGATCGCCATTAGCCCGCTGCCAGCCATCACTGCACCTGTTCGCACCGTATACACATTGATGCCTTGTGCTTCTGCCGCCTGTGGATTCTCCCCCACCATTCGCACGGCCAACCCCAACGGTGTGAAGTACAGCGCATAGGAGATTATACCGACCGCAAGCAGTGCCAGGTAGGTGAGCGGCGTCTGGGTAAACATGGCTTGACCAATCAGCGGTAGCTGCGAGAGTAGTGGAATCGGGTAGGGCTGAAACGGTGTAATTTTGGGCGGTGTAGTGGCTTGAGGCAGCAACACTCGGTAGAAGAAATACGCCAAGTTTGAGGCCAGTAAGGTGATGCCAATACCCGTGACGTGTTGTGACAGACCCAACCAAACTGTAAACAGGCTGTGCAGCAAGCCAAACGCACAACCGATTCCTGCTGCGAGCAGTACACCAATCCACAGATCGGCTCCCTGATAGACGGCAGCCCAGCCAACCAGTGCACCGATCGTCATGATGCCCTCAATGCCCAGGTTTAAGACACCTGCTCGCTCGCAGAGCAATTCTCCTAAGGTGCCAAAGAGCAGCGGTGTCGCTATCCGGATCGTGGCAGTCCAAAATTCGACACCAAAGAGCAGGTTGAGACTATCCATAGACGTGGCATTACTTCATTTTGTGAGCGATGTTTGTTGGTTCAAGTCTGTCAGCTCAGCACAGTCTATCGCCATCGCAAACGATAACGGGTCAGCAGAATGCTGATGAGCATGCACAGCAGGGAGGCCGATACAATGACATCTGCCAGGTAAGACGGTAAGTTCGCCGATCGACTCATGGCATCAGCACCGACATAGATTGCCGCAATGAAAATGGCCGATCCAAGTACACCGATTGGGTGCAATTGCGCCAGCATCGCTACGATGATGCCGGTGTACCCAAAACCGGGCGACAAATCGAGGCTGAGGTAGCCTTTGAGTCCAGCCACTTCGCTGACGCCACCAAGACCCGCTAACCCGCCACTCAAAAGCGCTGTGGCGAGAATGACACGGTTAATGGGAATGCCCGCAAATTTGGAGGCATGGATGTTTGCCCCGATCGCCTTCATGCGATAGCCCAATACGGAACGACTGTTGAGTACCCACACGACGATCGCGCTTAAAATTGCCACGATTAACCCTAAATGAGTCCGACCCGAAAGCCTGGGTAAGGTGGCCTGATCAATCACTGGCACGGCTTGCGGCCACCCTAAAGCGGAGGGATCTTTCAGCGGGCCTTCTACTAAATAGCTGACAACCAGCAGCACGATGAAGTTGAGTAACAGCGTTGTGACGACCTCATCGACTTGAATCTGCGTTTTGAGGATAGCAGGCAGCAGTAGCAGTATTCCGCCGAAAAGAAAGCCTGTGATCAAGATGAGGGGAATCATCAGGAACGATGGCAGGGTAATGAGTCCGCTACCCACGAGCGTTGCGGCGATCGCACCCGCATACAGTTGCCCCTCTGCCCCAATATTCCAAAATCGCGCCCGAAACGCGATCGCCACACTCAAGCCCGTAAACATCAGTGGCGTTGCCCGTGAAAGCGTTTCTGAAAGCGCAAACTGTGAACCCAACGCTCCTTTTAGCATCACACCATAGGAGTGCAACGCGGGTACACCCGTCCAGGAGACCAGCGGAATGCATAATGCCAGCGCTGCACCAATGGCCGCGATCGGTGCCAGCACGGCTAGAAGAGGAGGAATGTGTTCGCGTTGTTCAAGGTGCATGGAGAAGTGGAGATTTGAGTTTTGAGTTGATTAAGCGGTCAGCGGTCAGCCATCAGCCATCTATCTAACAACTAACAACGCCTTCCGCCCCCGCCTCCCCTGCCCCCTCTGCTTTTGCCTTTTGCCTTCTACTTTTCACCCCTTCCCCTCTTTCCCCGCCATCATGAGTCCAATCTCGCTGATCACCACGTTTTCGATGGCGATCGAAGGTGATAGGCGACCTTTGTAGAGCACGTAGAGGCGATCGGAGAGCGTCAGCAGTTCGTCCAAATCTTCAGAGATGAGTAGAACCCCGGCTCCGTTGGCGCGAGCCTCCAGCAAGCGTTGGTGGACAGTGGTAACGGCACCAAGATCAAGTCCGCGTGTCGGTTGGCTTGCCAGGATGAGTTTGGGATCACGCGATAGTTCACGACCCAGGATCAGCTTTTGCATATTGCCACCAGACAGTAACCGCACCGTTGCCTTGGGCGATGGGCACCGTACGTCAAAGGCGGCAATGAGGCCGGCAGCATGGCGAGTGGCAGCCTCTCGCTTGAGCAACCCTATTTGAGAGAATGCTTGATCCTGGTGCGTTTCCAAAATCAAGTTCTCCCAAATGGTCATGTCTGTCACAAGCCCGGTGGTGTGACGGTCTTCAGGAATGCGTGCCACGCCAGCCTGCACCATATCAGCGGGAGAAAACTGCTGTAGCTTTTGCCCATAGAGCTGTACGATGCCCTGTGTGGGTGCCATCAGTCCGCTCAGCAGATCAAACAAGGCGGCTTGTCCATTGCCAGAAACGCCTGCAATGCCAACAATTTCTTGCTGACGTACCAGCAGATTGATGGCATCAAGTGAGGTAAGATGGCCTGCTTTCAGCGTCACGCGATCGAGCTGTAGGACTGGTTCACCAGGTGTGAGCGGCTGACGAATGGTTTTAGGCAGGGGTCTACCTACCATGTGTTCCGCGAGTTGGGCAGGTGTGGTGTCTGCGGTAGTGACAGCCGCGACAACTTTGCCAGCACGGAGGACGATGACACGATCGCTCACGGCCATCACTTCCTGCAACTTGTGAGAAATGAAGACGATCGAGAGCCCCGCTGACGTCAACTGGCGCAAGGTGGCAAACAGCGATGCGGCTTCGGGTGGCGTGAGCACCGCTGTGGGTTCATCGAGAATCAAAATCTTGACATCCCGATACAGCGCTTTGAGGATCTCAACCCGCTGACGTTCACCCACAGACAAGGCACCGATTTTGGCATCTGAATTCACTGCCAGTCCAAAGCGGTCTGATAGGGCGGTTAAGCGCTGACGTGCAGCTTGCAGGTTTTGCCAGGGTCGCCACAGGGGTTCGGTGCCCAGCGTGATATTGTCTAACACTGAAAGATTGTCTGCCAGCGTAAAGTGCTGATGCACCATGCCGACACCCGCTTCGATCGCGGCTCGAGGCGAACTTGTTTTCAGCGGTTTGCCAAAGACGGCGATCGATCCCTGATCCGCCACGTAATGACCAAACAGGATATTCATCAGCGTGGTCTTGCCTGCGCCATTTTCACCTAACAGCGCCAGCACTTCGCCGCGATGCAACTCCAGACTGACAGCATCATTTGCCAGCAGGCTCCCAAACCGCTTGCTGATGTTAGTGAGTTGAAGGACAACGTCGGCTTCTGGCTGCAGTAGTTGGTTCACGAATCTTGCAGCCTCTTGATGGACGATCGCATCAATATTTTCCAGAGTTGCGGATGGATAACTGTAGGGAAACTCGCCTGCATAGAGGCTATCCAGGGCATCGTCAAGTTCAAGCCAGATGACGTAATCAGGATCATGATCGGTATCCAACCAGATTTGATACAACGGCTGTATCGCTTGTCGAAGTGATATGAACTGACCATTGATGATTTGCTGTGCTATTTCGCACGCATACGCCCGAATAGCCGCTTTTGGCTCTGGTTCCTCTATATCTAATTCTTTGATCGCATGAATGAAATACGTTTCTATATCAAAAACGCTGCTGCGTCGATCGAGTCCAGCCAAAATTCGCAGGTTGGGCGAGTCGTAACCCTTCACGAGCAGTTCGGTTGCCCAATCAATGTAGTCATCCGCAAAGATCTGATGCAGCGCTCGCTTCCCGAATATGGCGTTGGTTGAATGACTCATCACGTTTGCACACCAAAGAGACAGGTCGTTGATCGCAGAAGGCTCAAGACGGTGTGGCTATCTCTAACTGTTTGCATATTTGCATTGCTGTAAAGTTGGGGATCTCTCGATGACGCGGTACAGAAGTCCGGCGATGGTTAGCAGGATTCTCCCAGATTGAGTGTTCGCCACCCTCCCGCACTAAACGACAGCCTTGAGCGCTGAGATGGCGGATTAAATCTCGCCGCTTCATGACGCTGCTAAATCGGGCACAATCTGAATGCGGGAAGCGGCAGTGAGAATGAGGTGAATCGGTTCTTCTAAATCACTGTCAGCATCCGTCAATTGAGCATTCGGCGAGGGCAATGGTTCGCCCAGCAGCAAATTGGTTTCTGCCATCTCAACCAGGGCACTTGCCAGTGATCGTCGCGCTGTTTCCAAATTCTCGGCAAAGGTGATGGTGCCTGGAAAGTCCAGCACTTCTCCATGTACACCTTCATCTAGAAACCGATAGGTTGCCTTATAGGTCAGCATGATAATCTCTTTGTTTGGATTTTAAGGATGAAGGATAAACGTTTTAATCTTTAGCCTTCATCCTTCATCCCTTATCCTTTCTACCTTACGCGGTCGCCTTCGGTTGCGTATCGTCAATTTTGACGGTAAATTTGCCTGCTTTGATGTCATCCTGTCTGGCAGTCACTTTTTGCTTCAGGTCGGCGGGAATTTTGCTGTCAAAGGTGCCCAGTGGTGAAAGACTGCTGCCACCGTACTTGATGTAGCTGTACTCGCCGTAGTCTTCCGCTTTGAAGGTGCCGTCTTTGACCGCTTTGATGGCGCGATCGATCGTCGGTTCCATGTGCCACAGTGCACTGGCGACGACGGTGTTGGGGTAATCTTTTTGGGTGTCGATGACGTTGCCGATCGCCAATACTTTCTTTTCTTTCGCGGCATCAGACACGCCAAACCGCTCGGCGTACATCACATCCGCACCTTTGCTGATCTGGGCGAAGGCGGCTTCCTTCGCCTTAGGTGGGTCAAACCAGCTCCCAATAAACGTCACCAGGAATTTCACATCTGGCTGGGTCTCTTTTGCGCCTGCCATAAACGCGTGCATCAGGCGATTGACCTCTGGGATCGGGTAGCCGCCGACCATCCCAATCACCTTAGATTTGGTCATACCGCCTGCAATCATGCCTGTAAGATAAGACGGCTCGTGAATGTAGTTGTCAAAAACGGCGAAATTGGTGCCGTCTGGTTTGCCGCTCGACCCCATCAAAAACGCGACTTTGGGGTATTCCTTGGCGACCGATCGACAGGCTTTTTCCACCGCAAACGCTTCACCAACGATCAGTTGATTGCCGCCTTCTGCATATTGCCGCAACACCCGCTCGTAGTCAGTGTTGGTCGTATTTTCAGAATAAACGTACTCAATGTCGCCTCGCTCTTTGGCGGCTGACAGCGCTTTGTGAATACGGCTCACCCACTGTTGCTCGATCGGTACCGTGTATACACTCGCCACTTTGATTTTGCCTGCTGGTGAGGCTGAAGGCGATCCTTGTACTGCTGGAGAACCTTCTGGCGCAGGCGATGAGGCACAGGCTTTGAGCAAAAGGCTAGAGCCAAAGGCAGCGGAGCCATAAACAAGGAACTTCCGACGATTAAAGTTGTCTGTCATGCGTTTCAATGCCTAAAACTATCAGTCAAGGAATATTTTGTCCTTGACTCGTATTACTAAACCATTTGTTGAAGCATGGATAGTATAAGGCATTACATGTAAGCGATCGTTCAGGCAGAAGCCGCATGTTCGTGTAGCAGGCTGTGTTTGATCTAATTAGCGGTCAGTGGTCAGCCTGGAATTTAAAGCTGAAGGCTGATAGCTAATCCCTGGTTGACTGACCAATCTTTTAGTGATCGCCTGACCCGCTCTGCACTAAAAGTACAGGCTAATGGAAGGAAGTCCTCTATAGGCTCTTCCCAAAGGGTAGAGGACTGCAAGCCTCTAGCAACCCGTTTTAACGGGTTTTTACACCGTTAGCCCAGATTTGAATCACGGGCGGGTGAGCAACGGAGCGATTAGCCTTTCAAGACTTTTGTTAGTCAGTAGCTAACCCAGAATCATGTTCACAAAACAAAGAGGAGCGCTATATTCAGGCACAAGGGCATAAGTGCGCTTCATAGAGCGTTAAGCAGATTGATAGCGAATGGTTGGCGGCTGATCACTCGGTTCCATCACCCGCTTTTCGGCCTGTTTGATTGGAATTTTGACGCGAAAGGTCGTTCCTTGTCCAATAGTAGAGGTGCATTCCAACTGTCCACCGTGCTTTTCGACGACAATTTGATAGCTAATAGATAAGCCTAAACCTGTGCCTTTACCCACTGCTTTAGTGGTGAAGAAGGGTTTGAAAATGGACTGTCTCACCGCCTCAGGCATACCCGGCCCATTATCAGAAATCTCAATTAGAACCCAATCTTGCTCAAGCCGTGCTGTCCGGATGTGGATCGTGGGTGAGAGTTGAGTGGCATTACTTTCTACAGACTGTTGGCCTTTAGGCGCAGCTTCTAACGCGTCAATGGCATTGCTGAGCAGGTTCATAAACACCTGGTTTAGTTGTCCAGCGTAGCACTCAACTGGAGGCAACTGTTCGTATGTTTTCTGCAACTGAATGCCCGATCGATCCGCTTTTGCTTTCAAATGGTTCTGCAAGATCAGCAGCGTACTGTCGATACCCTCATGAATGTCAACTGGTTTCATGGCTGCCTCATCTAACCGGGCAAAGTTACGGAGCGAGAGCACCAACTGACGAATGCGCTCGGTGCCAACTTTCATCGACGACAGCATTTTCGGTAAGTCTTCGTTCAAAAATTCCAGATCACTCTGCTCAATCGCTGTTTGCACAGCGATCGTTGGCTGAGGATACGACTGTTGGTAAACGCTCAATACCTCTAGTAAAGCCTGTACGTAACCACTGGTGTGAAGCAGGTTGCCATGAATGAAGTTAACAGGGTTATTAATTTCATGCGCCACTCCGGCTACGAGTTGCCCTAAGCTGGACATTTTTTCAGTTTGAACGAGCTGAATCTGGGCTTCCTGAAGCTTGCGAAGAGTTTCTTCTAGCCCCTGATTGGCGGCTTCTAACTGAGCCGGGCTTGGTAATGCCAGCACTTTAGGCACCAGTGGAATCAGTTCTACAGCCGTGATGACTGAAATTAAAGCGGTGAGTGCTTTGATCGTTCCAGCTAACCAATAGGTCGGGTGCCAGAGCGTCCAAATGTCCATCAGGTGACCAATACCACACGCAATGATGAAGAGGCCAAACATCCAAAAAATCCAGTTAAAGGGGATATCTTTACGTTTGGAAACGAAATAAATAAGCGTGAGGGGAATAGAGAAATAGGCAAGCGCGATCGCGCCATCAGAGATGACATGCAACCAAACTAATGTCGGCTTCCAAAGGTAACAATGGCCGTGAGCAATAAACCCTTGTGGATTCAAAAAAGTCCTAAATGCTTCCAACATGAAAACCTCTCAGAAGGTATAGAAAGCAGGCATTGACATCAGCAGTAAACCAGAGTGGCGCATGCTTTTAGATCTAAAAGGTAGAGTGCCCTGATTTGCCGTATGATCAGCACATTGGCTGAAGGAAAATGGATGCGTTCTAGCTTGCTTCTGTAAGGGCGATCGTGCAGTTTCAAATGTTACTGGAGCATCGTGCAGTTTCAAATGTTACTGGAGCAAGCCACTCTACCCTGAGACGCTTTCCCTGATTGCCTGGCAAAGCTTTCCGTAATCGCCTGCCTCGCCTTGCCTCAAAGTGCGGACTAACAGCAGAAAGTCCTCTCTAGGTGCTGCCTTCCCGAAGGGTAGAGGCCTACAAGCGTCTTTCACCCCGTTTTAACGGGTTTCGCACCGTTAGCCCGGCTTCTAATCACGGGCGAATGAGCCACGAAGCCATCAGCCTTTCAAGACTTTTGTCAGTTGGTCAGGATATCTTCCTGGAATGCTTCCAATACCTGTAGGATTGGTCTGTCACAGGTACCACTGCGGCATTTCTCAAAAACGGTTAAAAAGCAACAGGCGCGGCGATTTTATTAGGACAGGCTTTTTTAGGGCAGGGATTGACCGCAACCAAAACTACGATCGCGGCTCCCACGTTGCTGAATCACAGCCGATTTCGTTTGGATTCACCATATCCGCTACCCACCCCTCTGCATCCGTTTTAAATTAGACTGTGGCTTACTCGATTAAGAGCGGCTGTAAGTAACAGCTGCTCAATGTCCTTACTGGAAACATCAACCAACGGGTGAAGAGATGGTTAAACCCATTTTGCTGCTGATTAATCTTCAATCTAAACAAGGGCTTTTACGGTTTGGAGAAGCGCTTGCTAGTTTCAATGACTTGGGCGTTCAATACATCATTGGTCAGATCAAAGAGGCTGAAGATTTTGCCCGTTGCATCCGCCGCTACCAAGAGCGGGTATCTGCGGTAATCATTGGTGGAGGCGATGGTACATTAAATGTTGCCGTTGATGCACTCGTTGAGACAGGTTTGCCGTTGGGCATTTTACCGTTGGGAACGGCGAATGATCTGGTTCGCACGCTCAACCTACCCCGGACACTGCCAGAAGCCTGTCAGGTGATTGCTCAAGGTCACCGACAGACCATTGATTTAGGGCGAGTTAATGGCAAATACTTTTTTAACGTCGCCAGTTGTGGTCTCAGTATCAAAATTACGCAGAAACTTTCAGGCAGACTGAAAAAACGCTGGGGCGTTGTGGCATACGCGATCGCGGCGCTACGAACGATGGTGACAATACGACGGTTTACGGCTGTGATCCAGGTCGATGACGGGGTAGAAATGACCCGAAGGTCTTTGCAAATTGCGGTCGGCAACGGACGCTACTATGGCGGCGGTTTAACCATTGCCAAGGATGCGGCGATCGACGATCAGAGACTTGATCTGTACAGCCTGGAGATGCCCCAATGGTGGCACCTCCTCTTCTTATTGCCTGCTTTGAGAACAGGGCAATTCAGCAATCGTATTGGTATTGAACGCTGGGAGGGCAAACAAATCAAAGTTTGGACGCATGAACCGAAGCGAGTGAACACGGATGGCGAAATTACAACCAAAACGCCCGCCCTGTTCGAGCTTTGCCCCAAAGCGTTGGAGGTCTTTGTTCCGCCACCAGCAGACTCGTCGTCAGTCGATCGGTCAAGCTAGCCCAGTCAACGTTGGCATTCACAAACTAGGCACCAATCATCCGCACACTGACAACTGTACTTCTAGAACGATCGCATCTCAGCGAGACTTAGAGCCGTCTTGAGAGCGAAGCAGCCTGATACTCTCTACAATGATTGGAGAGAACGAGTTTATCAAAGTTTTAAGTTTTTCGCAGAACAAATGTACTTTAATAGAGTAGATCTAGCGCTTGCTCAATCTCAACGGCTAGAGGGCATACTAAGTGTGGTTCGGCATTTGCCCTTACAGCTAAATAAAGTACATCTCGAACTCTGAGAACCTGATCGATGGGTTTTTTCACGTCTGACTTCTAACGCCTGAATTCTGCTGCATGTTCTATATTCTGCTCCGTTTCGTATGAATGCCCATCCATCTGCGTTGCCGACGAGTCATCAGAGCATTGTCGAACAGCTTGATTTAATGCTGCGGGCGCGGTATCCGCTGATCTACATCGTGGGTGCAGAAGAAGACCCGATCGAGGCAGTTTTAACGCAAGTGGCAGCTCGTTCAACGCCTCAGCGCGATCTGTACCTGTGGGATATTGCGCGAGGCTGGAATGACAATGGCTCCGATAAGGGGTCAGCGATCGCGGCTCTGGGGCGCATTGCCAAAGCGGCAGGTGAAAAACCGGCCATCTATGTGCTGAAAGATTTGCATCCCGTCCTCAAAGCGCCTCTACAGCCGGGCAATGTACCCATCATTCGTGAAATTAAAACCTTAGCCCGCGAACTCAAGCGCACTCGTAAAACCTTAATTTTGACGAGCTATTCGCTTGATGTGCCGCCCGAATTCATCGAAGAGATGACGGTCATTGATTTTCCGCTACCGGATGCTGATGAAATCAACACCTTGCTTTCCTTTCTAGTCGTTCCAGAAAACCTGAAACTATCGCAGTTCTCAAGAGAGCAACTGGTGAAGGCATGCCAGGGATTGAGCCGAGCACGCATTCAACGGGTGCTGGCAAACGCAATTGCGGCAAAACAGCAGGTTACAGAACAGGACATTGATAGCGTTTTAGAAGCGAAGCGGCAAGCCATTCGGCAAACGGGGATTTTGGAGTTTGTCACCACTCACGCCTCCCTTAAAAGCGTGGGTGGACTGGATCAGCTTAAGCGGTGGGTGCAAATGCGGCAGGATAGCTTCACTGAAGAAGCACGGCGTTACGGTATCCCCAACCCCAAAGGTGTTCTCCTGGCAGGCATTCAGGGCACAGGCAAATCACTGTCTGCCAAAACGATCGCGCACGAATGGCGGCTCCCCTTATTGCGACTGGATGCTGGGCGGTTGTTTGGCGGATTGGTGGGTGAAAGCGAAAGCCGAGTGCGTCAGATGATCCAAATTGTCGAAGCGATCGCGCCTTGCGTGTTGTGGATGGATGAAATTGACAAGGCGTTTGGCAACATCAATGCAGGCTTTGATGGAGATTCGGGCACCAGTCGGCGGGTGTTTGGCAATTTAATTACCTGGATGCAGGAAAAAACAAGCCCGGTATTTATCGTTGCCACGGCTAATAATGTGCAAATTCTGCCCGCTGAACTGCTTCGTAAAGGTCGCTTTGATGAAATCTTTTTCTTGAACTTACCCACGGAGCAAGAACGACGAGAAATCTTTCGGGTGCATTTACAGCGCCTACGCCCCAGCCGTTTACGGGAGTTTGATCTCGATCTATTAGCTCGTCAGTCGAAAAACTTTAGTGGCGCTGAGATCGAGCAAACCATTATTGATGGGATGCAGCGCGCCTTTAGTCGGGGTACTCCTGGCAATCGGCAAGACTTTAGCAGCGAAGATATTGTGCAGGCGATCGAGGAAACGGTTCCCTTAGCCGCGATCGCCCGTGACCAGATCGACGCGCTCAAGCAGTGGGCAGCTATTACGGGTGCCCGTCCCGCTTCTCAAGATGTACAGTTGGTTGAAGAGTTGCGTCAGTTAACCCACGATCGGGGCATTGGGCCCTTGGAGGTCGATTAAATGTCTCATTTCACTCAAATCAAAACCGAGATTAAAGATCCTGATGCGCTTGTGAAGGCGTTGACTGAAATGAAGTTTAAAGCCATTGAAGTGCATGAAACGGCACAACCGTTGTACGGCTATCAAGGAGATAAGCGCTCAGACACGGCGGAAATCATTATTCGTCGTCAATATATTGGCAGAATGAGCAACGATATTGGCTTTAAGCGTCAAGAGAACGGTAGCTTTACCGCCATTATTTCTGAGTACGATCGCCACAAATATTCTCAACAGTGGCTAAACCAGATGACGCAGCGCTATGCCTATCATGCGCTCATGACCCAAGTGCCGCTACAAGGATTTGCGATCGAGCAAGATGAAATTTTAGACGATGGCACAATTCGCGTTGTGCTTGCAAAATGGGTTTAAGGCTTAGCTTGATGTCAACGGTAGTTTTTTTATTGAAACGGGAGAGTATAAATGTCTCACTTTAGCCGCATTAAAGTTCAGATCAAAAACGGCGAAATTTTACATCAGGTGCTGCAAGAGCTAGGCTACAGCGTCGATTGTAGTGCCCAGGTTCGTGGTTATCAGGGTGACAAAACTCAGGCGGAGTATGTGATCCGTCGATCGAATGGATACGACCTGGGTTTTCGTTGCAGTCATAGCGATGGAAATGATGGCGATGACCATTACGAACTGGTCGCCGACTTCTGGGGCGCGCGCATCAATCAACAAGATTTTCTCAATCCCATCTTGCAAAACTATGCCCACAAAACGCTGATGGCAAATGTGCAGGCACAGGGATTTGATGTTGAGGCTCAAGAAACGTTAGAAGACGGCACTCTACGCGTGGTCGTTGGCAGGTGGGTGTGATTCCTAAAAGCGAAGCATGACCGTGCTTGCGGTAGACTAATATCAAGACATTTTGACTAACTGTATTGAGTCTTATTCTCTTTTCCACACTTCAGCAGTCATGTCATGTCCATTTCCACCAATACCCACTAGTGGGTCACTTGGCATGAATACTGCCATTATTTGCTGGGTCTGGCAAGATAGAGAAGTCCCCGATGCTAGAGTGTGATGACTCGCCGACAGAAAGACCCGTTACGTGCACTCACCGATGAAGAACAGCAGGAATTAGAACGCCTCAGTCGTGCAACGAGTGAATCTGCCACTCGTGTGGCTCGTGCCAAAGCCCTGCTAGCGGTTGCCCAAAGACTGAGCTATACCGCTGCTGCCCAAGTTTGTGGGAGGCGTTCTGGGGATGCGGTTGCACAATTAGTCGAACGGTTGGTAGTGCATTAGATTAATGTGGGATAGGTGGCAATGTCATGCCAATGCCACGATCGCGTCGTTAATCCTGCTCGTTGAGCAGCAGTGTTTTTGAGTCGGCTGTGTTGCCAAATCCAGTTGAAGT
>JAHHIE010000050.1 GCA_019358945.1 Stenomitos rutilans HA7619-LM2
AAGCAACAGAGGTTCAAAAATTTCCCATTCTGCGTCAGTCAGACTGCTCGAATAGCTCATCGTCATTGGATTAAAGGGTTACGGCTCCCTTAATTTTAATTATGAAGATGTCAAATTAACTCTATACTGAGCAAATGGCGCTCCAACCGGGTGATACGTTTGAGTTGGTGCTGGGTCGCAAACACATCCAGCTCAAACAACTGGACTCTGGCGATTGAAGCAAGACCGCTGGTTCGTTGCCAGGCGACGCCGTGGTCCAACGTGTTGACCCTTTTGCAACTTAGACATTGCTGCTAGGCAAAGCCGAACAATCTGAGGCGGCGTGAAAAGGAGGCAGACTGCTCTCAAGCACCATAATTTACCTATATTCATTCTTAACTCATTGAAGCTTCGGGATGCGGTTCTGGTTTCTGCTGGACAACCCATTCTTCAAACAAACGTGCCCCAATTGCCCATGACTCATCAGCCACCTTCTGAATTACTCCAGTGCCGATGAGCACTTCCAGCGCATCAGCGACTTCACCGTAACTAAACCCAGTTTGTTGTGCTAGGGACTCGGTAGATTCTTGGCGGCATTCAACCAGTGCTCGATAAACCGCTCGCTCTGTATCTCCTAGACTGTAAGGACGCTGTGGGTCATGCCACCAGGCAGAAAAATCGCGATCGTGCTGCCTCAGGAGTTCATGCTTCAGACTCTCTACTGAGTGGTGATCTTTTTGGTAAGCATCGAAAAGACAATTGAGCAGTTGTTGCGTCAGGTAGGGGTGCCCGCCTGCCCACTCGGTGACTGTCCTAATATCGGCCTCAGCCAACTCCAAGCTTTCTTCCTGACAGCGTTGCTCAATGAGCGCCTGAGTCTCTGCCGGAGTCAAGGCAGTCAGCCAGTCTACCTCAGCGATATTGAGTAAGGGGGAGCCAACTGCTTGCTGATAATCTTTCAAGTTGCGGTAGCCAGAAAACAGAAAGCCGATAAAGGGTTTGAGGGCAGTGTCCGTATCCTTTAAGCCACGCAAATAGCTCCAGGCATCATTGGCCCAACTCTGACTGACCACAAATTCTGACCCATCTAAAAGAAAGCACACGCCATCAAACTGCCATGTCCGCAGTTCGTTAATCGTTTCTAGTAAGGCCTTGCGAAAGTCATCATGAGGTAGGCGTTTTTCATAGCTCGGATTTTTAACATTGACTTTCAGATTGATCGTGCTCAGAAAGCCCACGGTCACTTCCCCACCTGCAACCTGGCTTAGGAATTGGCGGTACTGCTCGCGTAGTGCAGCAACGGGTACCGATCGCCATCGGTTCATGGCCTCTCGCAAACGGGCAATCAATAGATAACGAAAACTGTCCAGGTCTTTGGGTTGCTCAACTTGCAAGCTCATAAAGACTGGAAAGGCTCGGGTTTCGTCTGGCCTTGCCTGCTTTTGAGGAGAACTGGTTTGCTCCGATGTGGACTGGGGAGCCAACTTGGCGAAGGTTGGAAAGAGCTTTTGTACCCAGCCAGTGCGGGCTTTGGCTGCTGCTAGCTGATTAGCTGGCTCAGCGGAGTGCGCCGCTTTATTAGTGTCCAGCTTCAGCAGATTCCACTCTACTGCTCTTAAAAGACTGGTTTTGCCAACCCGTCGTCCCCCCAACAGGATTCTGACCTGGAATGGCGAGCGCTGCACAGCTGCCAGCAGGTGATTGCGTCCAAAAAAATAAGGTGGGTCGGTAATGGTGACTCGAAAGTTGTCAAACGGACGTTGTTCTAGTGAATCTGCCATTTGCGGATTTCCTCCTCTCCCATTTCCATTTGCAACCAACGAGATAGTAAGGGCACATGGCTGCGGTAATAGTCATTGTCTTTTGTTTCCACACGCAGCACCAAACCTACTTTTTCTAGCCAAAGTAACGCATCCAGAGATTGGCTCTCAGTCAACAGGTTGTTGAGACGAGCTTGCAGGTCTTGTTCTGTAACACCATTATCCAGATCTAAGTTACAGGCAAGTAGCTTTAGCACTGCCATTGCAGCTTCAAAGTTGCGTTTTTTCAGATCTGCCCAGATATTTTGACTAAAGTAATCTTTGAGGATGCTGGAATAAGCAAAGGGCCGTTTGATATAGCGTTGAGCGTTCACCTCAGAAATTTGTCCGCCGTCTTGCTCTACCACTTTGGCGCAGAGAAGGCTGGCGAGTTGCCGGGAAATGAATGGATGTCCACCACTATCTTGATGGATTAGGGTAAGGGTCTCTGGATCAAACGATCGCCCCATTAAGCGGCTAATATCCATCAGCATTGTCTGGGTCTCTTCGGTTGAAAAGGGAGAGAGAAAGACTTCCTTAAAGAAACTAAAGACTGGATTGGTGGGAACGCCCTCCTGTTGCCACTGGTTGATACGATTGCAGTCTGGGTGAACATCTGCCACTAGCAATCCGAGTTGGCGTTGGTCCTGACTCAGTGCCCGTAAACTCCCAAAGAACGCATTAAATTCTTCAACTTTTGCTGTAGGGTCGGTTGGCGTTGGCAGAATGCGCTCAATTTCATCCAGGAACAGCAGGAGCGGTGGTTCGTAGCCTACTTGGGTGAGTGCTTGGATCATCTTGCCAATGCGCTGGATAAATTCAGTCGTTAAGGCAGTCGCCGGCATTTCCAGTGAGAATGGTTCAAGGTTGAGCGTGGTTGTTTTGTCACGCTCTCGTAGTAGCAATGAAAGCTGCCGCAGAATTTCATTGAATAACTCGGCCCCATAGCGAGGCTTGCCGCCATAGGGTTGCAGATCCAGGTGCACCACTGGATGCTGCCGCAGAGAAAAGCCGAGTTGCAGCAGGATGGAGGTTTTACCGGATTTTCGGAGTCCAAACAAACCCACTCCCTGCTTGCGGAGTAACTCTTCTTCGAGACGGTGCAGGAGGTCTGTGCGCCCAAAAAAGGAAAGGGTATCGCCAATGGCGTTGCGATCGTCAAACAAGTCAGCACCGGGCAAGTAGCGATCAGCGTACTGCGCTAGCAAGCCTGCACAGGCAGCAGGGTCGGTAACGGCTTTTTCCACCGCAGCCAGAGGGATTGGAATTAACACAAATTGATCGCGTAAGCGTACTTCCGCCATCCGCACTCGAAACAGCGTGTCTGGAGCTTCCTGGTAGAGTAAAACTCCGGCTTGTTTTTGGAGTCCGCCACCCATTTTCTCTCCAGCTTGCATTAGCTCTGTGACATCTTGAGCAGTGGGTGTGTCGATCGCCAGTAAAACGGGAAAAGGAGCTAGAGCTTTCAGCCGACCCACTGCACTGATAACCCGCAGACTGCGCTTACCGTCTTGCTTAGCCGTTGCACCTGCTTGTTCCAGAAATTGCTTGGCAATCAGAAGCCACTGGTTGAACACGTCCCGCTCTTGTCGGGCAGTGACGATCGCCCGACTAAACCGCAGCAATACCACTGGACGTAGCCAGAATAAGACAAAGGCTCCCACCACCAGCAAAGCTAGACCAATCAAAAGAATCTGGACGGCAATCCCCAAGAAAAGTGCGCTTTTCTGTGCCTGGATGGTATCGATCGTGCGCCGGATTGGTGTCATCATTTCTGCGGGAAACCGCGATCTTCCCCCAGCCAGTGGATTCAAGGGGTCAGAGGCTTCCATGATGCTTCTAGCCTGGGTTAAGGCATCTAATGCCTGATTCATCTCCGACAAAGAGAGCCGACTATCAAAATTAATTCCATTCCCAATGGGATCAGGATTAACTTGATCCTGGATCTCTCCAGAGATTTTTCCAAGCGTAGCAGCGGCACTATTGCGAACTCGTTCATCATTGCTTTTGAGCGATGCAGTTAAGGCTGGGGCACTTGATAATCCCATCTGTGACAGGGCAAAAATTGCGCCTTCACGGACAGGCTTATTGTCATCCTGAAAGGACTCGATCAAGTTTGGAATGGAAATTTTTGCTATAGCACCCATCTCACCCAGGGCATAGGCACTCTCACTGCGTACTTTTACATCCTGGCTCTTGTCATTCAATGTCTTGAGCAAGTTAGGGATCGCCGCTGAACCGACTTTGCTCAAGGCGAAGGTGGTTCTTTGACGTACCACGGCATCACGATCGTTGAGAGCCATAATCAAAGCAGGAATGGCGGAATTCGCTGATTTCCCAATCTCACCGAGAGCATGAGCTGAGCTTGCCCGAATTTGCCAGTTGGGATGCTGAAGCGCCTGCACCATTATTGGAACGGCGGTTTGTGCATCTACCCCGATTTGCCCTAAGGCTTCGATCACTTGTTGCTGGACTGCTAAATTACTCTCTTGCGATACCTGAATCAATGCTGGAACGGCTGCTTTTGCAGTCGAGCCGATGAGCCCAAGCGCCAAGGCCGCATTCAGCCGAACCTCTGCATTGCGATCTTTTAGTGCCTCCGTCAGTGCAGGGACAGCAGGAGAACCGATTTGACTCAGGGCGATTGCAGCCTCACGCCGAAGCCCATCGTCCTTTCCTCTCAGAACCCCGACCAGAGCCGGAACCGTAATTTCTGGCTTTGCCTGCACCTTGCCTAACGCGCTGACAGCACTGAAACGCACCAGTGCATCTTCATCTTTCAACGCCTCCACCAACTCAGGGACGCTATCCCTAGCTGACGGTTCAGTTTTGCCCAGATTGGCTGCAGCAATGCGGCGAGTTGCTGCATTCTTGTCTCGAAGTTGTTGTGTGTAAAGAGAAGCTTCGGAGCTTTGTGGAGCAGACCCACAACCACTGGGAGCTAGCAGCACAGCTAGCAAGAACCCTACACAGACGAACCTGAATATTTGGATCAATCGTCGCCTCATCTGCTTCACCGTAGCCCCCATTAGTAGTCAATCAAATTTAGAATTTTGTGGAACGAGCATGGCATGGAATCATGCTTCGACTTAAGGCACGGGAGTTGGGTTTGACTGCTTCGGCTTGAAGCTGTACTGCAGGCGATCGCCAGGAGCATATTGAAGAGGGCTATGGGGATCATTCCTAAATTTCATCCAATCTAATTCTTTGCCAAATGAAATCGAGGCTGTACCATCAGGAGCAAGCTGATAAAGCCACTGAGCATCTCGGCAAATAGAGGACTCAATGCCGGGAATCTGTTTGGGTAAGCTGCTCTGTCTGCGGGCAGCTTCCTTCACTTGTAAAACTTTTTGAGTGAGTTCAAAGCGCAGCGCGGCTTTGCCCACCTTATGCCACTGATTCACCCAAGCTGGACCCAGATATGGATTCCACCAAGCAGAAGCAATTCCAGGTTGTTTGGAAAATGTATCCGGATCAAAAGCACAGAAATCTTGTTCCGGCAGTTTCAGCACGAGTTGTCTCATGCGATCGAAGTAATCAACGGCTGCAAGGCGTAAATAGGGTTTAAAGACCAGATCGGAGAGTGAAATGAACCATTGGGGGTAAGGATTAGAAGAACTATCAGACAACTCGAACACTGGGAGAGATTTGAAGAAGGAAAGTGCAGGATACTTTCTCGCCGATACAAATAAAAAAGCCTCACTGTAAAGCCCTTTGAGAAAAGACTGAGGTAAATCGTATTTGTTAAAGCGGTTCAGTCGCTCTTGCCATGCAGTCGGAAGTTCCTGCATCTTCCGCATCACTGAAGCCTGCCAGCTGGAGTTGATAATAACAACGAGTTGAGCAATTAAAGTCGGTTGTTCCTGTAAAGCCTGATTCAACTTCCAGGACACTTCCAGGGTCTCAAGCGCTGCTTGCAGTTGCCCCTGACGAGTCTTGTCCAAAATATCAACCACAAGAATCTTTTGGAGATTAGCAACACTAAGAAAGCTAGGCAGTGCAATACCAATATCTCCGACTGCTCTTATATATGACATTTCCCATCGTGGCAACTCGCTACTTAAGATATGAGTGCGAACTGCCTCCAGTTCTATTGCATGTTCAACCAGGTATTGGTGAATATTTTCTGGTGGAGCATCAATCTTGTCATTGGGCTGCTTAAATTGGCTATCCAGATAGCGACTCAAGTCTTTTCCGAGCGTCTCCACAAACGATTTTTGATCAGCTTTGGGCGTTGGAAGATGCAAATAGCGAGTTGGAGTCACTTTGGTTCCCAAAATTTTGCCAAAGCCCAAACCAGTACTTAACTCTTCTAGCTTGAGGGCTGAGTTATTCGTTTCAGTGGTAGGAAACTGTTGAATATACTGTTCGACCGCCTGATCAACCCTCTTCTCTTGTTGAGCCGCAAGCAAATTTCCACCAATGACCCAGATTGCCAGCAGACCAATAACCACAGGAGTTACCCAGCGGAGTATCTTAAAGAGATGGATTAACAGTCTCTGAAGTAGTTTGAGCAGCTTTCGCCCTAAATGTCCTGATTCAGTCAGAGGACGCTTTGGAGAGGCAGGTAATTGTTGCCGCATATTCACTCACCCCAGAGGACTGTTTCACCCTTCTAGTTCTACCTGTTTTCTCTATGGCGAAACCAAAACTTCAGGCTTTGCAATCTCGGCCTGTTCTGCTAGTTCTGCAATCGCAACTGCAGCTATTGCCTAAGCACTTTCTGCCCATTAGTATGCCGAAGCGCTGTTTGGATGCCTGCTGCTAAAGCTACCTGGGCAGCGGGTCAAAATCAATTGCTTAGCGAGTATCGGCAAAGCTGAAGCACTCCAAAGCTTATGCGCTCGGAATGCAAGAGGAGGACTACGTCGTTTGACTGGAGGGGCAGAAGTCACTCCCCTTTTTACCTTCCGCTCTACTGCCGGGCCCGCAGTAGGGCGCGTAACAATTTAGAGTTGTGCAAAGCTAAGCAAACAGCGGTTGCTCGATGCTCCCAGCGGTCGGTTCGCTGGCGACATGCGGTTGCAGGGTGCAGCCTGACCTAATGGCACAAAGGCGATCGCTCTGCGGCTACCCAGTTGGTTCGGGTCACTGGCGCTCGGCAAGCGGTAGCAGTAGGGTTGCTGCAATTTCCTGTCTCAACTGAGCGCTGCTATTCGTACTTTCCAGGCAATCTGCTAGCAGTTTGTTGGCCTCGTAGTATTGCTGCAATTGCTCTTTTTGAGCCTCACTAAATTGCCAATCATGCCCAAGATTGCGGTACTGGCACATCACGGTCCGGAGCTGCTCGATCCAGGCTTGCCCATTCACTGTCCACCACTGTCGAAAAGACTCCCCATGCTCGTGGGACATCGCCGGTAACTGGTCTTTGACCTGTTGCAACTGGCGCTGCAAGGCGGGCAAGCGGGCACAGGCGCAGGCAAGGTTGAGGGTGTCGTCAAGCTCATAGGTACGTCCAAAAAAGAGGGCGCTCTCAAGCTCGAACGCGAAATCGAGGGCAAGGTCGAGGGCGAGGTCGAGGGCGAGGTCAAGAGCGAGGTCGAGGGTAACCTTGAGGGTAAGATCGTTGGTAGGGGCGAGGGTGAGGTTGAGCTCGCAAGCACGTCCAAGGACGTAGTAGAGAGCAGGAGTGAGGGAGAGCTTGAGATCGCGCGTGCAGGTTTCGAGGTTGTGAATGACAGGATCGGTGTCAAGAGCGAGGGTGAGCTGGAGGTTGAGGTGGAAAGCCAGCCCAAAGTAGAGGGCGCGTAGGGCGACAGGCTGGTCGCTGGACTCGATCGAAGTTGCTTTAGCGTCTACCCAGGTGAGAAACTGTTGCAGTTTTGCATCGCCTGCCAAGAGTCCATCGATGCGCCGCTTCATCAGGCCTAGCAACTCATCAGCGGTTGGGAGCATTTCCAGCGTCAAGCACAGTACTTCACGCCAGCGGGGATTGGTGAGCTGGTGGGCGAGTGTGACCAGCGATTGTTGATCAGCAGTTTCGACAAGCTGCCGGGCCGTGAAATACTCGTGGAAGGTGAGGTGAGCAAAGGAGTAAATCTCGTGGGCACGTTCGATCAAAATGCCATGCTGACGTTCGATCGTGGCCAAGAACGCCTCGATGTCTAAAGCCTCTGGGGTCAGAGCGTCGTTTGTGGAGTGGAGGCAGTGGGGCAAGACCTGTTTGATTAACCGTGCGGCTGTATCCAGATCAAAGAAGTAGCTGCCTTCGGTAAACGTCGGGAGCGCCATCTGGCGAAAGAAGGCTTCTCTGCCGCTAGGGGAAAGGGCCTGATAAAACGGTTCCCAACCAGTGTCTGCAAGTTGAGCGCGAGCTTGCAACAGTGCCTTAAAGCTATCCCGGTAGAGCTTCCAACGTTGGGTGGGAAAAGCACCCGTGCCTTCAAAGACGAGGCATAGCAAGGTGAGGAGCAGCGGACGGGTCGCTAAGTCGTGGAGCGGCGGTTGCTCCCTCAGTGCTTGCAGGAATGCTGCTGCTTGACCTGCTTGCTGCTGACGACAAAACCATTGCTCCACAAAGTGGGCAATTTGCTCCTTATTGAAAGCGGCAACTTCGACTTCGGTGAACGCCTCAAGGGTATACTCACGGACAGCGAGGCGGCAGGTGATGACAAAAGCATTGCGGCCATAGCGTTCAGCAAACGCTTGGAGATGCCGCACCACTCGGCTGGCGTCGGTTTCGCGGACTTCATCTAAGCCGTCCAGTAAAAGCAGGGCACGTCCGTGAGACAAGATTGTTTGAATGTTCGTCTGACTGGGCGCAGCAGCCTGACCGTTCACCCCGATCACTGGCGGGATCAAGGTCTGCAGGTATGCCAACAAATCGAGTGGACCCTCGGTTTCGGCAAAAGCTTTCAGGGTGATAAACCAAGGCACACAATGTGGGTAAAACGTCCCTTCTACACATTGGAGCGCTAAATGCTTGAGAAAGGTGGTTTTTCCTGACCCCGGTTGCCCCAGAAGCATCAGCTTGCCATATTGCTGCACCGCTTCCAAGCCAGGCACCGTTTCTTTGACCGTCCCCAAGCTCAAGCGTTCCATGGTTGGTGCTGCTGCGTCTCGCAGCAAGGCAGCGACTCCTACCCGTCTGCGTCCAGGAATCTTTGCCAAGATCTTGACGTGGGTGTAAAGGATGCCCAGCGCCATTGGCTGGTTCATGCCCAGCACCCGTATGACGCTACACCGTGACTGAATCAGCGGTTGGATGGCTTGGCGCACCTGCCCTACCAAGGCATCAAGGTTGTTTTCCTGCTTCCCAGACACTGGCGGTGCAGAAGCCTCCAAGGCTTGATAGCGCTCCAACAACCAATCATGTAGCTTTCGGTACTTATTAGGTCCTTTACCGGTAAAAGAGAACTTTCTATACACCTCGCTCATGCGGGACGCCAAAGCAGATTCAGAGATCCCGAGGGCTTGGGCAATTTCAAGCTTATTGCCGCTGCTATTGACAGTAGCTGTAAAGGCTTCTGCTTGTTCGGGTGAAAGGTCGCGCTGGTGGGCTAATTGAGCTAGGAACTCGCGTGGGAACGCCTGCATTGTCCGGGACTAGTAACTAGCGTTAGTTAACCATAAATTTCTCCAAGTCAGGCGAAGTCAGGCAAAGTCAGCCTCAACTTTGGCAGAAAACTCTTAAAACGACTTGCGATACTGAATGTGACCGCTTTACAAGCGTGTTTAACGAGGATCAAAGCCAGCCAGAAAGGGAAGTTGCATGGGGTATGGGGTTAAGTGAGTCGCCGTAGAGGCACTCACGCTCAGGCTGGAAGGCTGACTTAGCAGGTGTGGCAAAAACAGCACGCAGGCTGATGAACACAGGAGGTTCAGGCTCCTCCGTTCTAGTCGGTTTAACCGGTACACCCCTTAACGCAACTTTCTACTCACCGACAGCAAGCGATTGACGATGTTGCCTGGACGTGTCTTCTAGACCGTGTGTTGGCATGAAGGATGCCTTTGCTCTGCTTGAGTAAGGCCCTTTCAACCGCCACAGTTTTAGGACGACGACAGTAGTGAGTTGTCGCTTCATCAACCTGTAAAAAGGTTTTTAGCAAAGTAGCATCATTACGCCTAGAAAGTTCTTGAAAAGGAGCTTATTTTGCCATGTCTTAACAGCAAGTTTCGTTGTAACCGCTTGTTTTGAACAGGTCGAATTATCAAATATGTGCATTAGCATGACTGCTTGCTTGAATTTCTTAAAACTACTCGCTAGCAATGTGTTCAAAAAGCGAAAAACTCAATCTCAAGCAATAAGAAACCACTCAAATAGCAGTTATGAAAGCGGTAGAAAGTGTTAGGTAGTTAGGAATTTTACAAGGCTAAAACCCGCATTCTCTCGTTAGTCACGGTGAACCATGTGGATCTTTGTCTCACAGTAAAACTAGTATTTTCATAACTAACTCACTATGGCTAAAATGTTGTCTGATCTCCTTTTGGAATATCAACTATTCTCTAATAACCGAGAGTTTAGTAACCTCCGCTCCATTCTGAAGAGGCGCATATTTCCTGATCTGCTCAAGCTTGATGGCTTGCAACAGCTTCAAGGCAAAAAATTAGATTACATGCTTGAGCACATGCCACTCGCTGGTTTTGTCGCTCTAGCAAATCCGATCTTTCAAAGTCAGATACTACAACTGGCTCGCTCTAACACTTTGAAAGTTGAGAAAAGCCAATGGAAACGGTTCTGTACTTGGTTACAAGCACACGAGCAGTATGTTCCTGATCCGGCTCCGCTTGTGTCTGTTTCAGAGGCGGTACAACCTGCCTACAGCCATATCCCCAAAGGTACGCTCAAAGCAGTCATGGCGCTGAAAAAAAAGCGGGAGAAAACCAAAGGGCCGATCGCCTTGCTGGAACGAGATTGGACAGCAGACCTCATAACCGATAGGCAAAGCTTTGATTTCTTCCTGCAAACAGTCACGCGATGGCGCAGAAAGGCTGTCACTATCGCAACACTAAAGCAGTGCCATCGAAGTATCGCACGAGTGTTGGGGTACAAAACCAGGGAACAAGGGATTGCCCTTGAAGCGTTAGCGATCACTGATCTCTTAGACCAAACTTTACTGCAAGCTTATGTGGAGTCCAGTCAAAAGCGGGGCCTGTCCTCAAACACGATTAAGAGTGATATGGCAGTTGTCATTCCCATTGCTCAATGGCAATTTCACTTGTCTACGCCGAATGAAAATTACAGCAATCCTGAACCAGTCAAAGCAATTCGCAGCTATCTGAAAACGATTCTCATTGACCACCGTGATCGCCCGCGCGTTTCAGATGAGGCTTGTGCCGAGAGGGAACTAACCAGGCAGCAATG
Source organism: Stenomitos rutilans HA7619-LM2 (assembly GCA_019358945.1). Taxonomy (GTDB): domain Bacteria; phylum Cyanobacteriota; class Cyanobacteriia; order Leptolyngbyales; family Leptolyngbyaceae; genus Stenomitos; species Stenomitos rutilans. The sequence continues at coordinate 11,083 of JAHHIE010000050.1, forward strand.
CTGGGAAATCCTGGACTATCTGAGCTGGCGCTGTAAAGACTTAGAAAAACAGCACGGTATGACGCGCCAAGTGATTGACGCGTGGATGGATTACTTGATGATTGCGTTCTTGGTCACAACGGGTGCGCGACAGCGCGAGCTTCGAGAACTGCAGCGGCAATACTTAGCGCTTGAAGGCAATGTCATCTTTGTCAAGTTGCCACCGGAAGGGCACAAAAATGGCAATAAGACCGGGAGGGGCAGAGAGTATCCGCTTTTTGTGGGACCGATGCAGCTCTCCTTAACCACTGACTTACAGTACTATCTTGAGCACATTCGCCCACAAAACCTGGACCATGATTTTCTCTTCTTCCTACGCCTAAATCAGGCTAGGCCGTATGGACGGATTCGTCGAGGCGATCCCATTCGAGCAGACTCGTATCTCTCTAATCTAGTTTCTAAGCTCATCGCCTGCGTCACCGCTCATCTGTATGGAATTGAGCAGGCTAAATGGACGACCCCGCATGATTTTCGGCGAATTATCGCGACTTGGGTCTGTACCTATGGCGAGCCGAAGCATCTGCCCATTTTCGCTGAACTTTTGGGCCACTCCATGGACATGTTGGTCAAGATTTACAACAAAAGGCACCCTGGAGACCTAGCACGTCAGTCCCCGTTTGCTTATGACGAGATTGCCGCAAGAGAGGAGCGGATGCAGGATTCTAAGGACTTGGGCAGGGCCAAGGCCGCCACTTCTATGTCCGAAATGAGCCTGTCGGCACTCGTAGCCATGCTCCAAAAGCTCGTACGCAAGCTCTGGTATGCTTTGACCCAGCGTAAACAAAATGAGGTGCTTGCATCGCTATCACCCGTGGAGCGTGAGGCGATCGATGCCTAAAAAAGGCCAAGACGCGGTTCACCTTGACGCTTTGGCTAGATCTCAGTGGCAGTCACGACACCAAAGGCATGACCGGTGGGGCTATTGAGGGGGTAAAACCGTTTCGTTTGCCTGGCATACCAGTAGCAGTACCGTCCTTCAGTGCGACAACGCATCCGTTCGGCACAATCGGGTAGCTGCTTCCACTGTTGCAATGTCGTGATGGGGATACCCGTTAGCCTGGACAGTGCCGATTGGGACAGCCCACCGGTCCCAACCTCTGTTTGCTGCTCCACCAAGTCGCTAGCATGCGGCTGTTCGAGGGGACGGGATCGTAGGGGCTCGCACAGTGCCTCAATGTCTGCCGCTACAGTCAGCACTGACTTGAGCGGCGGGTGTGCGTCTGACTCTAGGCGGAGCGGGTAGTAACACTGTAAGGGTGGATTGTATACCCACCCGAAGCCTTCTGGATCCCGTTCGACCGCCCATTGAGGCTGCTTCAGCTCCCTCAGATACTTTTTGAGCGTGGTGGGATTGGTCTGCAAGCGCTCTACCAATTGCCTGGTGACAAGTCCTCTTGTCCAGTCTTTTGGGGCAAGCGTGACCAACGGTTGGTTGGGAGACGAGGCGCTGGCTACGGCGACACTCTGAGCCTTGTTGCTCTCTGCTGGCGATCGCGCCAGTGGGCGCGTATCAGCCTGATGCACGCCTTGAGAAGGCTCTGGACATGGCTGGTGGGGGTTGGTTGGGTACGGCTGGAGGGGTGGCGCACGGGGAGGCAGCGACCCTTGCTCTAAGACGGCTAAGCGCTGCGCCAATTTAGTGGTGATGGCTTCGAGCCTCTCCATACGTTGGAGCAACAGAGTCTTCTCTGTTACCATCGCGTGGCTCTTGCAGTTAGCCCCACCAACGCCTACTTGGGCAGTCGCTGGTAAGAGAAGAGGGGCTTGAATCGCGCTGGCTAGTTCAGATGCCATTAAAGGGTCTAGAACAACGTGCGGTCTACCGTCTTGCTTTTCAAGCGTTTCAATCATCATTGGTTTCCTTCCTTTCAACGGTCTGGCGTTAGGGTGTGACAGGCGCTAGCGGTACTAACCATCAAGGACTGTGAGCCCTACGTCGGCACCAGTGCGTGTGTCAAAAACGGGTCATGGGAAGCGGGCAGGTGATGGCGGCATCGCGGTCTTGAGTGCACCATGCAGCGATCTGCTGAAGCTGAAAGGCGGCTTGGTGATGCCAGCGGACTTGGCGAGTCTGCAACAGCGTCGTTAAGCTGACCGTGGTCAGCTTGCGCTCAGACGGGTCATTGCCAGGGGAGCCACAAGGTTTGAGGTGGTGCTAACGTCACATCAACACCTGGTACTCCAGGTGCGATCGCCTGCGACAGCACCTGCCTCAGCGCCGGACTCAAGCTTGCTCCCAATCTGAGCTTTAGCAGGTCATTCGTGCTCAATTCGTCAAGCGTTTGGTAGGTCAACTGGTACTCCAAAATGGAGACCACTTCTTCGAGCCACTCGTCTGGCAGCTTGCCTCTCAGCTCACGACGAATTTGGACGATCACAGGATTAGTTTGGCTAAACATACTATGAGCGAGTGCCTCTACAAAAGTGACGGGTACGGTGACGGGTGAGTGACGAGTAAACCGTTGTCTCCGTGACGGGTACGGTGACGGCTTTCACTTGATAAGTGTTGGGAAGTCCACTCCGTCTAGATTTCCAACCACCGTACCCACTCCGCACGGGAACTGACGGGTGAGAAAGTTTCAATCAGGTTGAGTTTGATTAGCTCCAACAAAAGTTCGTCCACTTGCTCAGAGTTTAAGGACTTGCTTTGACCCCAGTTTTGTTTGACTGTGCGCACAGCAAGCTCCTTCTTTTTACGCAGGTAGACGCCTAAGTCTTTGAGGTCACTAGCGGGTAAAGCCTCAAGGCGATGACGGGTAGCCTGTGGTTCGTCCTGGGGTGGTTCAGCTTGCCAGCAGTCCTGCAACCAGTCCACCACTTGAGTCCGAAAATCAGGTGGTGGTGCTTGGGTCTGTGGTGTTTTGGGTGGTTTTGGTTGAGTTTGTACTTGCGGTTGCGTCCACGGCGTGAAGTCAGTCAGTTTGCGCTCAATCTGGGGTAGCTCCACCAGCAACCACTCAACGTGACCTGGCAGTTTTAACTTGCCCTTCCCACTGGAGACTGGCTTGCGCGTGATGGGGTGAATCGTGGGAATCAGTTCCAATTCCAGCAGGGCCGCATCCCGTAAGCGGGCAACGCCTTTCGCATCCCCCAGCGCCGACAACGTTCGATCGTGCGCGACAAACAACGGTGGCATCAGCACTTTGCGACTATCACTCATTGCGGACTTAAAGAACTTACTACCGATGTCACCCGGCAGGCGGTCCGCCCAGTTTGTCATCTCTTCCGACACCACGCTGGTAATGCGCTGCTGCTGCCGTAACGACTGCTGCCAGTCTTCTTCAGTTAAACCCGAGCGGTTGAACTCCTGGTAGCGGCGCTCGATTTCGTCGAGATACCACTGGAGGAACGCCGCGATCGCACCGTAGTCCATCCCGGCACCGATATGCCGGATGCCCTTCCACTCATGATTGGCCGCGTGTGGATCGAGCAAAATCACCTGATGCCCGGCGCGCACTTTCTGCATCACCAGGTACCGTGCCGTCCAGCTTTTTCCGGCACCCATGCCGCCAAACAGCAGCCCAGGGTACTCTAAGAAGTTTTGCAGGTAAGCCGTCGGGTCACCGATTGGATCAGCCGTGGGTGTTACAGGCATGGTTGCTTGCCCAGGTGCAGCGGTTTCTGTCTGTGGCTGCGAGTTAGTCTGCGGTTTTGGTGCCGACACGTCCTGATAGTCGGCATCTTGGACCTCTGACAGATAGGGTGCCATCTGTGGGTAAAGTCGTTCGGCTGCCTGCAACTGAGCCACCTGCTGATAGCCTTCCAGTTCAGCGTGATGGGCGATCGCTTGCAGTTGTCCTTGCTGCAACCGCGCTTGGCGCTCCCACTCCTGGTACTGGCGACGGTAATCGCGGCGGGTCTGGGTGAGTAGCCAAGCGGAAACGCATAACCCCGTGCCCACCAAAGACAAGGGAATTTTGCGATAGGCCGCTTGATAGGTGAGCTGCGTGCCCAGGAACCGCACTGTTTCGGGCTGGTGCAGGTAGCCACTGACTGCGAGCGCTGTACTAGTCATGCCAGCCGACAGTAGCCCCAGAATCTTTGGCAGATAGGGGTCTTTCACTTCCAAACCTCCTGCACCTGTTGCTGGACGTGCTGCTGCACCTGTTGACTGGTATGGGCAAGTTGGTCAAACCAGCCCGTGAAGATGGCCACGACCAGAGCGATCGCAATCGCTAACAACCGGGCGCTGCGAGACAGGTAAGCCGGGAGCACCAGAGCCAGCAGGCAGGCGATCGCACCCATCCAGTAGACCGGCAGGAGCGCTGTCACCCACCGGGCGAGCAAGGTGACGGTAATACCCAGTGCAAACAGCCCGGTAAAGCGACTGATGCCCTCTAGCACGTAATCGATGCGATCCGGTTCGGGCGTTGCCTCTGGTTCGTAGTAGCCATCGGACGGTGGCAACATCAGGGGTGAATCGTAGGGGTCAAACATGGCTCACCTCACACCCGAAAGAAGTCTTTGACACCATGCCAGAAGCCTTTCCCAGGCTTGCCAGCAGTGCCATAAGTCAGCAGTTCTTTACGGGTCTCCGCTTGCCGCCGCAACGCTTCCTGCACTTGCAGCTGCCGTTGCGCCTGGGGGACTTTCTCGCCGATCGCTTTGGCGCGATTCTGGTGTCGCAGGTGAATGAGTTTAATCGCGCTCTGGAAGTCTAAGCGATTCAGGTCATACTCCGAGCGGTATTCGGCTTCCAGCTTCTGGATACCGTGTCCGGCTTTCTGGTTCAGCAGTTGCAGATGCTTGTCGTAGCCTTTACTCAAGAGCCAGGCATCTAAGAAGCTTTTGTCGATTTGCTTGGAGCCTTTCTCGACTTGCTTTAAGACGCGCTGGACAAACTGCTCATATTCCACTTGCCCTTCAATCAGCGTGGTGAAGTGTTTTTCCAGGATCGGCAGAATCTCTTTCAGTCGGGTCATCGCAGTAGCGCGATCGGCAAACAAAGCGAGTTCCCGATCGTCCATTTGGGGTAAACGTGCCAGGTCGATGCCGAAGTAGCGAGTGGCGCGTTCAGTCAGTGCGCCGGCATGGGGCAGGATGTGGGATTGGATGCCCTTGGGTCTGCTGCTATAGCCTTTGGCTCTTGGGGCTGACATTAGTTGCACTCCTTGGTTTCAGAAGACCAGAACAGGAAACTGCTGCGATGGGTGTCGCAGAGGGGCGAGCGGGGGACAATCACGACTCGCTGACCGGCGGCACCGGCGAGAAAACCCAGCACATAACCACCCAGGACAAACCCCAGCACGACGGCAATGCCGAGCAGCAGGGTGTTGAGTGGTTCACGATACGTGGTCACGCGCTCAGAAGTTGTGGGCGTTTGTGCTCGCGCCAGTGCTGTTTCCAAGGGGGTAAAGGTGGTGCGGCCATCCGGTTGCTGTTGCACCAGATAAGGCGTGCCGGTCTGGTCAGCCCAGACGGCCAGTTTGGCGGGCGCGGCAGGCGGTAGCGCTTTAGGGTCGGGCATGGGTGGAGTCTCCAAGAAAGTTGCTCGCTAGCCAGCCGGTCTGACCCCGCCACCGCACGGGCACCCACACGACACCGTCCTGCTGCACGCGGCGATCGGGGGTCAATTCCACTAAATCGCCATGCATCAGCACGCCTAAAACCTGACTGTGCAAACTGGGTGCCGCGCGGAAGTTAGCGGCCATGTTGGGGCTCTGGATGTGAGCGATCGGGAACGTGGCTGGATCACTAGACGGTGCTGCGACCAATGAAGGCTCTACGAGCGCTGTAGCAGTGGTTTCTGGCGGTTGTGTGGTAGCATCCTGCTGGGATGCTAGTGACGGGGTCGGCAGCGGCGAGACAGAAGGTATAGCAGTGGGACTGGCGGCGGTTAGAGCTGGTTGCTGCTGTTGTGAGAAGCCGAAACCGAACATGAGCAGTGGAATGGCCAGCAAGCCCAGAGCCAAGGGTAAGCCCCAGTGAGTCGTGGCTTTGGGTTCGGGTGGTGGCACTGGCTGCAGGGTGAAGAATTGTCCCTCGGTCGGATTTGGAGGCTGTGGCATGGCTTTAGCACCGTGAAGGGGGTCTAGGCTGACTGGGCACAGGGGCTTACAACGGCAACGCACCGGCTGCCGTATAGGGGGCGATCGCCAGAAAGCTGCTGGTCAGGTCAGGGACATCAAGCGCGTCGTCTAGCAGGACCGCAAAGTCAGCGCACTGGTGGGGGTGCTCGCTCAGTTCGGCGACCAGATATTGCTGAATGCGGAGTTGAGATTGCCGCAGACGCTCGGCCATCACTTTGGCAGTGCTGCGCTCAAACTGGGTCAGCTTGGCATCGAAGGCAAACACTTGCGCGTTGATAGTGTTCACACCCGTTTGGGCTAGTGCGGAAATGGCATGGGCGCTCTGGTGATCCAGTTCAGACAGCCGCTGCTGTTGCTGCTCAGCATTGGGGTTGGGGCGTTTGGCTTTGGGCTTGTGCCCGTTGACGGAATCTTTCAGAGCATCAGTATTAATGGGCATGAGTTTCCATCTCCTGTATCAGTAGGATTTTGAATTGTTGAATTGTGCGTTTCCTTTTGAGCCAGAGCACCAGACGAGTTAGCACTTTGAGGTCATCTACGGCATACAGCCCAAATGCATCTGGTTGGATGCATAGCTCCCTTAACCAGTGCCGCAGGGTACTGGGTGGTACCCGTTTACCGCGAACTCTTGACAGATGCCAGCGCAATTCTGGTTGGGTGAACCCTTGTGCCTCAATGACTTGTACAGCAGGCATTTAGGAAACCTCTGTTGGCGCTCCGTTAACACGCTATTGATGTGCCAATGGAACGAATAGTAGCACAAGCGTGAATATATGCAATTATGAGATGCAAACGTCTTGATTTTTGTGAGTTAGAGCTACTATCATTGGAGCGAGTAAATGACAGAAGTGGCCAAGCGTGTTTTTGCAAGTGTGAGTGACCAGCTAGCGGACAAGCTGGAAAAAAGAGCGCAGATTGAAGGGCGCTCTCTATCCAATCTCATTAGTTATTTGCTGGAACGTGAAATGGAGGCTTGGCAACCTCCAACACAAGAAAGTAAGTGAGGGCGATCGCGATGGCACGCTTTCAAGACCTCAGGCAACGCTTTGCGGTCAGACAACTTTTAATAAGGGTGGATCAAGCGCGGTGACAGTCTCAGCTCAAAGTTTAGAGAGCTTAGCAGTACGCTTGCACTTATGGACAAGTGGCGGTAGATTATTGATCGACTCAAAGAATATCCGTACCTGGCAGGGGGAGCGGCAGAACGATCTAGCACCAAAGCTAAGACTGTTCTGTCGTTTGTTGTTTTTGCTCCGCATCAACTTTCAATCTGAGGGATGGTTAAGCGCCCCTGAGACACCCCCGGACAAGGGCAGCGCTTTGATACAAAAGATCATGCGATCTTGGCAGGACATTCGGTCTACCATGCTCTAGTCGAAAAGGATGACGTTATGAAGCTGATGGCACACTCCCAACTCATCACCAGGGCGGCTTTACGCTCGGGAGCGGTCTCAGCGGTCCAGGTTTGTCCTTTTGCACTCAAAAGGAGCGTGGTTATGTTCTAGGACCCCTAGAAGCCAAAAACCCCCACTGCGGAAACAGCGAGGGTCAAAAGGCTTCAATATTCACTTTCATAAAGGTCTGGGGCTGCTAACCAGAAGCTTGGCGGCAGAAAGTTAGCTCACCCGATCAGGGACAGAACCTTCACGGACGTTTACGACGTACGACAGGTTTTGCTGTGTCAATTTTAGAGGTAAATGACCGAGTTGTGCAACTTTTTCGGTCATTTACCCCTGGCTGCGGCATGGCGTGTTGTCCCATTCGATACACTCATCAGGGACCACACCATGGCAAAAACCTTTACCCCCACCCGGCAGAGCAACCCCTGCCAGTTGTGCGACGACACCACCGGTAAGTGCCGTCAAACGACGAGCACCCTCCTGTGCATGACCTTAACCGATGCACTAGACACACCCCCCGGCTTCACCTTTATCGGTCGGACAAAAGACCATCTCTGGGGCAAATGGGTCGTTGGCCAGCGGCAAGACTGGAGCGACGACCAACGCGTCTTGTGGCAACGGGAGCGCCAACAACGCCAGGTCGAGCGGGAACGCGCGGAAGCGCAGCGGCAGGCAACGGCACTGTCAGCCCTCGAACGCGACCGGTACTACCAGCAATTGCTCGACCAGCTCAGCCTGCATCCGGCTGACCAGAACGCCTTAAGCGCCCGTGGCCTGAGTGCGGCGCAGCTGCAGACCTGGGGCGTCAAGTCTGTAGAGCAATGGCAGCGGTTAGAGCCGTCCCTACCACACACGCTGCCAGGGGTGAGTCTGAGCGGTGAACGTTTGAATGTTGCGGGTGCTGGGTTCCTCTGCCCCATCCGCGATGTCAACGGCTTGCTGGTCGGGTTTCAGCTCCGCTTACGGGTGGCTGAGACCGGCGGTCGCTACCGCTGGCTCACCTCAGCCACAAAGAAGCGGCCGCACGGACCGACCCCGCACCTACCGCACGGTGAGTTACCACTGGCGGTGCATCGTCCACCTCAGGTGCAACATACGGCGATCGCGCTGGTGGAAGGCACGGGACCGAAACCCTTTATTCTCTCTCAGCGCCGGAGTCAGGTGGTGGTCGGAGCCGCCGGTGGTCAGTTTGCGAGCAGTCCCCAAACCCTGCAGCACACGCTGGCGGTGCTGGCGGCGGAACTGGACACGCAAACCGTTGAGTTCTTTCCTGATGCGGGCGCGATCAGCAATCGGCAGGTGATGCGACAGTATCGTCGGACCTGGACGTTACTGCGTCAGTGGGGGTATCAGGTGCGCGTTGCCTGGTGGGGTCAAGACACTAAAGCGGCACCCGACATTGATGAACTGGAGGCGCTGGATGAACGGACGCCACTGACATGGTTAACCACCGCGCAACTGGAGGTCATGGCGCATCCTCGTCTCGATTGGCTGGCACGCATCCAGGCACGGCTGCAACGGTCACTGTCACCCCAAGTCGCCGCTGCCGCGCTGCGACGGACGTTGGAGGGACCAGACCCAAACCTGGTGGCGTACGCAGCGGGCGATCGCCTGGCCACCTGGCAGCAGGCGGTGGCGCAGGGCTATCAGTTTGTGCTGGATCAATCGCCCACCGGCACCGGCAAGAGTTTTGATGCGGGTCTGGTGGAGTCAGCCCCACTGCAGGCGCAACAAGTGTTCTATGTCTCAGACCAGCACCGCAATCCGACTGTAGAGACCCTGACCGCCGCCCAGGGCTGGGTGGATCTCGAAGCACGGCATGCGGGCCTCATCCAGGAGACCACACCGGGTGGCGGACGGCGCGTGAAACGGGCCGCTAGTGGTGAGACACCCCAGACGCCCGCGAGCTGTGCCCGCACACGCTTGCTGGGAGCGCTGCGCGCCAAGCACGTGGCGGGGGCCGATACCGCCGCTCTGATCTGTGGCACCTGTCCACTTAAAGAGGCGTGTACGCATGCCACAGGACCAGGCTATGGCTTCTTAAACCAACGCCAGGCAGCACTGGCCTCACCCAAGCTGCGCGCCCATCCGGCTAGTCTGCCGATCCCCGAAGACTATGTTTATGATGCCGTGGCCCTCGTCTGGGATGAACCCGGTCAAAGCTTCGTCACGAAACACGACATTCCCATCACACTGACGGACTTAGAGCAGACGCTGACGGCGCTGCTGTCCTACCCCGCTTTGTTTGCAGCCATCCAGCCGCTGGCCACGACGCTACTGCCGTACCTCAAGGGGCAGCAGCGCTTAGGACGCTTTGGGCTGTCGCACACCGACGTGGTCGCCACGTTAGCGGTGCCAACAGTGAACGTGTCCGAGCTGGAGCAGGTGTTACAGCCCGATCTCGCTTTTCTCAATCCCACAGCGGTGCATGGGGTCGATTTAGCCGACTTACCAGCGACCTTGCGGAAGCGTTTTTCCGAGCGCGACGCGGAAGTGGCGACCCAGGCCCAGCAGCGGGTACTGAAACAGTGGTTACCGGACCTGGTGCGCGTGCTGACAGGGCAAGTGCGCGGGTCGGTACGGTTGGAGCCAGGGGTATTGACGCTGTCGCTGGCGGACACACGCCATCAAGCGATCGCTCAGGCCGCTGGGGTGGTGATCTTTCTGGATGCCACGCTGAGTCGGCAGGACCTGGCGCTGAAGCTGGGTTGTGACCCCAAGGCAATTTATGTCTGTCGCCAGCAGGTGCCGACGCCCGACAATTTGACGCTGGTGCAGGTGACGGATTTGGGTCGTCTCGGACTACAGCGGGGGGCAGACCAGCAACGGCGGGTGGCGGCGCTTGTGGCGCACTATCAGGCGCTGGACCCAGACACCAAAGTGATTGATTTTAAGCGTTTTACCCCGGAGGGGATGGGGGCCTGGTGGCGGGACAGTCGAGGGGTGAATGACTTCACTGCGACACGGACGTTGCTGCTGGTGGGCACGCCCTGCCGCAATCTGGCGGACTTACAGGCGGAGTATGCCCTGCTCACCGGCTGTCAGGAGGAGACGGATGCGGGTTTCACGGCGTTTGTGGACCGGGCGATTCGCGCCGACATCCACCAGGCGCTTGGCAGGCTCAGAGCACATCGGCGACCGGAGGAACCCCTGCAGGTGGTTTTGTTGAGTGACTTTGCCTTGGATATCCCGACGCAGCCAGTAAAGGCTTCAACCATCACGCTGGCAGCGGCGGGTAAGTTTGAAGGCTTTCTGCTGGCGGTTCAGCAAGCCGGGGCCGATCTCAAGGTCACAGGGGTCATGGTGACGCAAACCGCACTGGCTAAGCTGTCTGGGTACAGCCAAAGCTATATCAGCCGGTACTGGCACTTATTACAAACGCTATTAGCACTCTCTGATAGCAATAGTCATAAGCAGGCAGCGGCACCCCCTGACCCTGAAACAGCGGCGGTGCTGGCATCTGTAAGTCACGTGTTGACGCTGGTAGCCGCATCGTCGACCGGAGTGGCTTTGCTTGAGTCGGTGGGGGAAGCCTTCTTGACCTGGCTCCAGCCAGAGCAATGGTCTACCGTTTGGCATCGACTGCCGCTGGAGACACAGATCCGTGTCCTTGCCGCGCTGCTACTCACCTTACCAGCCGACGCGTTAACGTCCCTGACGCGGACGGTAGAGCCGAGTTTGCTGCCTTCACAGGGGTGATAGTGGACTAGTTTATCCATTTCACAATCTCCTCTGTGATCGAGTTATACACAATCAATTGGAGTTGGTGGCGCTCGATTACGAGTTAAGCGAAGCGGCTTTGAGAGAAGGTGTTGTAGAAATTCAGTTAAATTCAACGGAGTGACTAACTGCTCCGTCGAATTTAACGCAATCCCAAGTTCGTGAAATTTTGCTGGTTATTTGGAAATAAGGCAGAAAATTCTTGAAAGTATTGTCCAAAGAGTAATCCAGCAATTTTACGAAAATTGCTGTAACGCTGATCCAGTGGACTTTCAGCCACTGCTCTTGTTATTACCCGACAAGTCTATTTGTACCCACCTAAACGACCACCTGCCCGAACACTAGCTGCTCTATCTCCACAACTTCGTCCAGCGGAGTCTGTTTGCTCCGGATAATCACAATTTCCGTGTTTATGGCTCGTAGAGCTACTGGGACTTTTACTGCTAGAGTGGCTTGTGGAACTTTTGTGGGAGGTAGAACTAGAGCTGTGAGGCTTACTGGCACTATGTGCACTACTATGGTGAGTGGATTTTGCTAGTGCAGGTTGCGTATAAAAAAGGGTCAAGGAGAGCAGCAAAGCAACTACCAATTTCACAAGCTTCATCATACTGGTTTTACGTAAGTTATCTTGGTTCCAGCACCTCAGTATCTAACCGACTACCGAGATGTTTTTCTGCCCTAGAATGCCCAATGAGGCTGAAACCATAACAGACGATTTACAGTTGGCGCGGCACAGTCTTGAGCTGGGTGGGGGAGAGAAGAAGTGGCACAGTACGTAGTGAGAAGCCGGCAACGATCGCTGGTCAGGCTTCTCATCACAGGTCTTCAGACTCTGGTGCTTTTTGGTCTATTGCCAAGTGCTGCAGAAGGGCTGATTCTGAGACTCGCTTCGATAGTTTCTCTGAAACTCCATATAAATAAGGTTTTCTAACCTATGTTGCACTTTTTGGGTCGTATGTCGGCTCACCTCCCTGTTAATGAGAACTCAGAAAGTGATGATGCGGAAGTTGGTGATCTTATTCGCGAGTGGGCGATCGCACTAAACATCCCTAAGCAAAATTTCCCCCTCTGTCTTTCTCAAAGCCTTTTTAGGGTTAAGAGGCGTAAGGTGTACCCCATTGTCTAGACAGGAAAACAACAAATTGAAGAGAGTCTACTGCAAAGCTTGATTCTGATTGGGTTGTACTAATTCATACCTTTCTCCTGTTTCAACCAAAATGGACGATCGCGGGGGTGCGGTCATTCAACGACTGATGTAAACGCTTGTGATTGTAGAAGCTGAAATAGGCATTCAGATTGGTGACGGCATCAAGGACTGAAGTATAGGACTTGAGATACACCTCCTCATATTTCACTGAACGCCACAAGCGTTCGACAAAGATATTGTCCAAGGCTCTGCCCCGCCCATCCTGACTGATTTGAATGCCTTGACGCTCCAATCGCCCCGTAAAGACGGCACTGGTAAATTGAGACCCCTGGTCGGTGTTGAAGATCAAGGGTTGTCCTTGGTGCAACGCCTGCTCCAACGCCTCTAAACAAAACCCCACATCCATCGTGTTGGACACCTGCCAGGAGAGCACATAGCGGCTGAACCAATCAATCACCGCCACCAGATAGATAAACCCTTGAGACAATCGGATGTAGGTGATGTCGGTACTCCAAACTTCGTTTGTCGCCGTAATCGCCATGTCCTTCAGCAGGTAAGGGTAGCGTCTGTTCTCGTCGCCTGGCAGACTGAGATTTGGCTTTGGGTAAATTGCCTCTCATCCCATTTTCCGCATCAAGCGTGCCACCCGTTTGTGGTTGACCGTTTCCCCTTGCGTCTTCAACCAAGCGGTCATGCGGCGAATCCCATAAAATGGGGTTTCGGTGAATTGCTGGTCAATCAATTGCATCAGATGTTCGTTGTCGGGAGTCTCTTGGGCTGCTTCGTAATACCAACTTGAACGCGCCAGTCCGATTAACTCACACTGCCGTTGCACACTGATTTGACCATGCTCTGGCTCAATCCAAGTGCGTTTATCGCCCACCGACAAGTCCAGATTTTTTTTTCAGCCAGTCCAACTCTACTTTCAGTTGTCCAATCTGCTGATACAGTTGTGCCGTTAAAGCCTCCTGAGCTTTCTGATTTTGTCCTCGTTGGCTCGAAAACGCTTCTGGTATCGCCTCAATGGCTTGTTTCTTCCACAGAGCAATTTGGCTCGGATGCACTCCTAAATCACTCGCAATTTCATTCACTGTCCTCAGTCCTTTGATCGCTTCGAGCGCTGCCTTGGTTTTGAATTCAGCACTGTATTGTTTTCGCTGCATAGTTCTTTGTCTCTCGGTATTTGCCCTGACCTACTGTGCAGCGGGTCTCTCTTATTGCTTTGTCCAGTTTATGGGGTACATCATAGCGTTTAGATGTATCGTGCTTCATGCAGCATGGGTAAGCCTCTCATCACCAACTATATAAGTCTCCCTATAAAGCAAGCTATAACAGAAAAAATTAGAATTGTTCAATTCAAGGCAAACCTGAAATTATAGCCAGCTTCTTAAATCGGGCACCATGACTCAGACCAACCACGGTGGCACTAATTATCAAACCCAAACTGGGCAAGATAATACTAACTTTCTGGGGGGAGAGCACCACCATTATTACAGCAGACCCTATGCTCATTCAGGTGCTCCGTTCCAAGCTCCCCCCCTCCCCCGCCCCTACATTGATCGCCCCGAACCCCATGCCGCCGTTAAAGCCAAACTCCTGGCAGAGGAATCCGCCACGCCGGGAACGCTTGTAGTCAGCGCGATTTTTGGCTTGGGAGGCATTGGTAAATCCGTGTTGACGGCTGTCCTTGCCCACGATCCGGAGGTGCAAGCCCATTTCCCCGATGGCATTCTCTGGGCAACCCTGGGTCAACAGCCCGATGTCCTTCCTTTTCTGAGCAATTGGATTCAAGCCCTCAGAGATTACGACTACAAACCCACCACGATCGACTCCGCCTCGCTGCACCTTCGCACCCTGCTTTACAACAAAAAAGTCTTGCTAGTGGTCGACGATGTCTGGAACCCAGACCATATGGAACCTTTTCGCGTCGGTGGTTCCCAGTGTCAAGTTCTAGTCACTACCCGCGAAGCCAAAATTCCCGACAGCGATCGCTACGACATGGATACCATGACTGCGGAGCAATCGTTGGAGTTGTTGCTGCAAAAAGCCCAGTGTCCAAACCCCAGATCAACCGAATGGCAACAGGCGGAAACCCTTGCTAGAGAAGTGGGCTACCTTCCCTTGGCGCTAGAGCTAGCAGGTGCCCAAATTGCCGACGGGGTGTTATGGTCAGAGTTGCTGGAAGACCTTCAGGCAGAGATTACCTGTTTGGAAGTCTTGGACGACTCAAATGCGCCGAGCGTCAGTTCTGAGAAGAACCGCAAACGTCTGAGTCTGGTGGCTTCGTTGAACCTCAGTTTGCGCCAGCTTTCCCCAAAGCAGTTGCGCCAGTTTGCCTGGTTGGGGGTGTTGCCGGAGGATACAAGTCTGACCCAAGATATGGCAGCCACGTTATGGGATGTCACCCCTCGACAGGCAGGAGCCATTTTGCGGACATTGTGGTCAAAGGCTCTGCTATTGCCGGGAGTTAAGCAATCAAATCTAAGGCTCACCTATCGACTGCATGACTTGATGCATGACCTGGCAAAAGGGTTGATCATCGCTCCTTGTGTGCCCAACGGCGAAGCTCCGGCTCTTGCGGGTTTAGGACTAACTCTGATAGAAGCGCATCAAGCCATATTGTCCAAGTATTATGCCAAGACTCAGCAAGGACAGTGGTACACCCTTCCTGATGATGGGTACATCCATGCTTATCTCACCTGGCATTTTCAGCAGGCACAGCAACCCAATGCGCTGCACCAACTTTTGCAGGAAACTACCTCAGAGGGGCGGAATGGTTGGTACGAAGCCTGTGAAAAATTGGGGCAAACCGCCAATTTTGTCACGGATGTAGCACGATCATGGGAACACGCTGAAACCCAATATGCCAACAGTTCTGCCCAGTCGATTGCCTTACAACTTCGCTATGCTCTGATTACTACTACCCTTAATAGCCTTGCCAGCAACATTCCTTCTAAACTCATAGCAGTATTGGTTGAAAAGGGCTTTTGGACTCCTGCCCAGGGGCTTGTCTATGCTCAACAAGCCCAGACATCAGATCAGTGTGCTGCCATTCTTCGGGAATTAGCGGGTCACTTACCAAACACCTTGTTGCCAATAGCGTTGCAGATGGTGCGCCAAATTCAGGGTGACAACAACCGAGCTGATGCGCTGAGTGGATTAGCTCAATATTTGCCGGAAGTGATTCCTGAAGCATTGGCAGTGGCGCATCAAATTCAGGATAATTACGAGCGAGCCAAGGTGCTAAGTAAATTAGCCCCACATTTGCCGAAAGCGTTATTGTCCAGAGCGTTGGCAGTGGCGCATCAAATTCAGGATGACAACAACCGAGCCAAGGCACTGAGTGAATTAGCTCCATACTTACCAGAAGTGATTCCTGAAGCATTGGCGGCGGCACGTCAAATTCAGGATGACAACAACCGAGCCAAGGCACTGAGTGAATTAGCTCCATACTTACCAGAAGTGATTCCTGAAGCATTGGCGGCGGCGCATCAAATTCAGGATGACAACAACCGAGCCAAGGCACTGAGTGAATTAGCTCCATACTTACCAGAAGTGATTCCTGAAGCATTGGCGGCGGCACGTCAAATTCAGGATGACAACAACCGAGCCAAGGCACTGAGTGAATTAGCTCCATACTTACCAGAAGTGATTCCTGAAGCATTGGCGGCGGCGCATCAAATTCAGGATGAGGAAAGCCAAGCTGAGGCGCTGACCAGACTAGTCCCATATTTGCCAGAAGTGATTCCTGAAGCATTGGCGGCGGCACGTCAACTTCAGGGTGAGGTCTCTCAAGCTTTTGCGCTGACCAGACTAGTCCCATATTTGCCGGAAGTGATTCCCGAAGTGTTGGCAGTGGCGCGCCAAATTCAGGATGATTATTACAATGACCGAGCTTATGTGCTAACCGAACTAGCCCCCTATTTGCCAAAAGCATTATTGCCCGAAGCGGTAGCGGTGGCTCACCAAATTCAGGATAATTACGAACGAGCTTCTGCCTTAAGTAAATTAGCCTCATATTTACCCGAAGTCATTCCTGAGGCTGTGGCAGTGGCGCACCAGATTCAGATCAAAAAAGACCGAGCTTCTGCCTTAAGTAAATTAGCCTCATATTTACCCGAAGTCATTCCTGAGGCTGTGGCAGTGGCGCACCAGATTCAGGATGAGAGTCTCCAAGCTTTTGTGCTGAGCAATTTAGCTCAATATTTACCGGAAGTGATTCCTGAAGCAACAGCGGCGTTGCACCAAATTGAGTATGAGCAATATCGAGCCGAGGCACTCAGTGTCCTAGTCCCATATTTACCGAAAGCGTTACTGTCCGAAGCAGTGATAGTGGCACGCCAAATTGAGTTTGAAGACTACCGAGCTGAAGCATTGAGTGCCTTAGTCTCATATTTACCGGAAGTGATTCCCGAAGCATTGACCGTGGCGCACCAAATTCAGGATAAGGAAAGCCGAGCTGAGGCGCTGACCAGACTAGTCCCATATTTGCCAGAAGTGATTCCGGAGACCTTAGCAACGGTTCGCCAAATTCAGGATGAGGAAAGCCGAGCTGAGGCGCTGACCAGACTAGTCCCATATTTGCCAGAAGTAGCTCCCGAAGCAGTAGAGGTGACATGCCAAATTTATTTTGAAGATTACCGAGCGGAGGCATTAAGTAGATTAGCTCCGCATTTACCGAAAGCGTTATTGCCCAAAGCGTTGGAAGTGGCACGCCAAACTCAGGATGATTACTGCCGAGCTTTAGCACTGAGCGGATTGGTTCCATATTTGCCGGAAGCGATTTCCGAAGCATTAGAGGTGACGCATCAAATCGAGAATGATTACTACCGAGCCAAGGCGCTGAGTGACTTACTCGATTACCTAGATCTCACCAGTTTTGAATTGTGGCGTAATATTCTTCATTCCCTGGCCTGTCTAAGTCGTAAGGAGTTTGTTAATGATTTACCAAAACTCAGTTCAGCAATTCTGGGGTTGGGGGGAAAGGCAGCGTTAGAGGGTGTTGTCGTAGGAGTGCGTGAAGTGTGTCAGCAATGGCGTTAACCGCAACCCCAACTCTCTTACCCAGGCTATAGTCCTCCCTATAAAGCACGTTACAACAGAATCAACACCCTCTACAAAACCGAATTATGGTTGACCCTGCCACTGCTGCCACCGCCCTCACCGCCGCCAAAATTACCGAACTCGCCTTCCAAAAATTCATCGAATCGAGTGCAGGTGAGGCGGCTAAGAAATTCACCGAAACCGCGATCGCTAAAATGGATGATCTCCGCAAAAGCATCTGGACAAAACTGCGGGGTAAGTCTCCTGCTATTGACGAAGCGCTGACCAAAGCAGAACAGGGCGATCACGCCGCCATTGATACCGTTGCCAAATACCTAGATGTGGCAATGGTAGATCACCCCGACTTCGCCGCTGAAATTCGGGCGTTCGCTCACGAAATTACCCTGGAGCAAAAGCAGGATAACAGTAGCATGACCCAAACCAACTACGGCGGCACCAACTATCAAACCAAAACCGGAGACAACAACACCAACTTCTTTGGCGGTTCCCATAATCATGGCAAGTAGTCATTCCTAAGCGAGTTTTTCCGTGACCCAGATGAGCCACAGTGGCGATCGCTTTAACGTTCAAACTGGAACCGACAACACCAACTTCTTTGGTGGCATCCACTTTCATGGTGAACGCCTCACCTCAATCATGCCAATTGAAGACAAAGAGGTTGCCGCTCAGGAGCGCGAAACCCTCTCCCATGAGTTCTATCGGGGGATCTCAGCTCGATATGAACACATTCTTGCCGCAGTTGATCAACCTCGACCAGATAAACTCAACGAAATTGCCCAAAAATTCCGAGAACATCGGGTGGTGATTGTGTATGGTGCTTCTGGGCAGGGAAAAACGACTCTCGCCTACCGTTATCTGCATGATTGCGTTCCCCACCATCGCCGATTCCAGGTACAGGTCATTGAAGGACGGCAACATGCTACAAATCTGGCGAAGGCCCTGATCGCACAAGCGAATGAGAGCGCCAGTTTAATTTCGGTCTATGTCGATGTTGCCCCTAACGATGTGGGGTGGGAAGACCTGGTGAAACAGCTATCTCACCATCTCACCATCCAGACCTTGGTCACGATTCGCGAAGAAGATTTTCGTCGTGCCAGCATCTCTGGAACAGAGCTACAGTTTGCTCCTGTGGAACTTGCTTTCAATCGCTCAGAAGCAGAAGAGATCTATCACTTTCTGACCCAGACGGAACGGCCGCCACATATCCTGGATTTTGAGGATGCCTGGAAACGGTTTGGCGACGGAGGTCCTCTGCTGGAATTTGTCTACCTCGTGACGCAAGGCGACTCCCTGAAAGAAAAATTGCGCCAACAGATTCAACGCATTGAAGATGAAATCAGAGCTGGAAACCGTTCTGAAGCCGAACTTCAACTTCTACGACTGGTTTCTGTAGCCGCCGCGTTTGAAGCTCGTTTGCAGGTGAAAGAATTGGTGCGGTTCCTCCAATTGCCTGCTGCCAAACGCACTCTGGAGGTGATGGAGAAAGAATATTATCTACTGCGTACCCTGGAGAACGGAACACTGGTCGGAGGGCTACATCCTGTCCGGTCAGCCATTCTAGTCAGTCTTCTCACCGATTCAACCTTTCACCCTTGGGTAGATAGCGCCATTGACTGCTTGCCATTCATCATCGAGCAAGACATTGGCGGTTTCTTGCTGTATGCCTTTCTCCGTACCCAAACGGAGCTACAACCCTTATTCACAGCTCTCAACACTTATCAGCCCACTCAATGGAGTGCGATCGCAGGTGTAGTGCGTGCCCTCCTCTGGCTGGGCATCAAGGATTACGTCGCAACCAATCAGCAACTTATTTCGGATGTATACGCGGATTGCCAACAGGGATGGGGAATGATTCTCGATGGTGACGTGGCAAATGCGAGTCCGGGAGTATTAGAAGGATTACTCTCGACCCTGACACCATTGTTTGATGAGGAGCGACAACAACAGATCGAAGCTCTGCGAAGTCGCCAAACCGATAAATGGGAGGTATTTGTTCCCGCTTTCAGTTGGCTCTCTCGCTTAACTCAAGCACCCTCACCACCGCACTCTGAATCCGAATGGACAGGGATGGCAGAAGTTTTATTCTGGATGGGATGGCTACAAGTTCCCCTGCCAATTTCAGATTGGCTCTCCCTCACTGATTTAGAGAATGTAGTCGAAACCTTACCTCTTGCAACTTTGACAGATCTAGCACTTGGGCTGTTTTACGCTGACGAAGCAGGCTATCGTGCTTGGCTTACTCAACATCAAGTAAGGTTGATTAGTCGGTTTCGACAAGAAACTCAAACCGTGGCATGGGAAGATGATGGGCAAACCGTGCGATCGCACTTTGTAATTGAATTGTTTCGCCCTGAACAGCCCTCAGAAGCAGCGCAGGCTATTCAAAACCAGGCTCAAAGAGGTTTCATTGATTTGGCAATGGAGCGGTTGGAACTATGCAGAAAGTTGTTTCCTGACCGTGAAGTGTTTAGCAGCCGAGGGTACGGTCATCGGAACCCACTGATTGAATTCCATGACGAAACCGAAAAGAATATTCCCCGCGCTAATTTTCCCCTTCAGCAGCTAGTCTCTCTCAATGCCACATTCAGAGGTCTGGCAGAACAGGCGTTTAGACCCAGTAATTGGGAAGAATACACTCGCAATGTTTCAGATCTACGGCGGTCTATTATTCAATCCCTACAACAATTGAAGCGGGGTCTAGAGGTTTACTTTAGAAGCAGACAAACAACCCAAATCTTGGGTCAACATATAGACTCCGACGGGTGGACTCGCAGCCGTCAACTGCTAGCCTCGTCCCCCCTACTGCCACGGTGTGCCTTTGATGCTTGGGGCTTTGTTTCCGATAGTCGCGATCGTGTTGATGAATCGGATGGGAGCGTTCCCTATCAGCGTCAAAATTTGGCCCTGGAAGTGTACAGCTCCTATCTCAAAGCTCTCAATTCATACGTTCGTGGATGTAGTAACTTCTTTGAGCAAGCTGAATGGGTCTTAAACTTCCAGCCCTATTTTAGAAACGGAGAAAATGCTCAAGTTCAAGAACTTGCCCAACAACTGAATATTGATGTGAGTCAAAAAGCTCATCTATCTGTCATAAACCTGGGAGATGCTTGGAGAGCCCTATCTAAACTACAAAAAGAATTCAAAGAGCTTCTGTCCTCATTTGTTGGTGCAGACACGCTAAACGATTTAGAACGCCAAGAACAAGCAGCGTTCGATCAACTCTGGTGTTCCTGGTACTTCTTTGTCTTTCATCCCACGCAGCAATTCCAAAACGCTACTTGGGGGGCAAAGCAGGAATTCAGCAAACAAGTCAGAGCTATCAGAATTAGCATTCAAAGAGAGCTCCGTCGGATTTCTCAAAATGGTCTAAGGGCCCGTATTCTCTCAGAAGACACACCGTGGGAATCCGAATCAGCCCTCTGGTTGCAGGTAGATGGAGAAAATGCAATCGAGGTGCACACCGCTATCGAAGCGATCGTTGGAGCCATTCGTCAAGCGATTATAGCTGTACCTCAGAGTGAGTTACGGCGATACGCTATTGATTTCACCTGGTCAACCATTCTAGTTGTGCCTTTGGTACAGGGGAAATCTATAGCATCACAAACTTGGCGGTTTTCCTCGATCATGTTTTCAGTCGATCCCAGTAGCGATTTGGGGCGTTGGCACTTTGTACCCGTTCCCATTCCAGCAGATGCTCTTTCCCAACTAGGACTCTCAACCTGGATGCACCCACGCCTTGACATAGCTCAGCAACTCATGGGATCAGTTTCAGGATTGTCGCTCCTAGCTTCACACCTACAAGATTTTGAACGTCTCCCCGAACTGGATGACCAAGGGCATGGTATCTTGCAACCCTATATTCACGAGTGCGCCACTCAACTAAGCGCCTGTTTTCAAGCTGTGTTAGATACAGTTGCAGAACTGCTTAGCTATTACAATCAGCTTTCGCCTCAAGATTTGGCAAGTCACCCGTATTTGATGCTAGCCATTCAAAGCGTTACAGAATTGCACGAGCACATTAAGCCAATTACTGATCGCCAGACCGACAGTAAGCTTGAGCTGTCCATGAGTCTCGCAGAATTCACTGAGTGGGCTAATCGCTTAGAGTCCATTCAGCAATTAACGTTTTTAATTTATCTATGCTGGGTGGCTGACATCTTACAAGAGGCTAAAAATGAGAATACCTAAACTGTGCTCACAATGGCTCATCTTTTGAAGCTTGCAACCGATGGCGAGCGGAGACGATCGCATCATGCAGCTTGTTTTGAAGCACTTCTTTGGAAGGCAGCACAGTGAGGTACTCGGCAACATGGATACCGCTCTTATCAAGTTCTAGTAGCTCGATCTGCTCTTGCTTTTTGCCTGCACATAAGATGATGCCTAGCGGCGGTTGTTCATCACTCTCCTGGTCGTATTTGGCGAGCCAGCGCAGATAAAGCTCCATTTGACTTTTGTACTCGGGACGGAAGTTGCCCAGCTTCAGCTCGATCGCGACGAGGCGTTTGAGTTTACGGTTATAGAACAACAGATCAATGTAAAAATCGTCGTTGTCGATTTGCAGGCGTTTTTGACGAGCAACAAAAGTGAAGCCTGCACCCAGTTCTAGCAAGAATTGCTCAATCTCTCGCAGGATGGCATCTTCGAGGTCGGTTTCGAGATAGCGATCGCTTAAATCCAGAAAGTCCAGGATATAGGGGTCTTTGAGAAGTAAGTCTGGGGAAAGTTGCTGGTCTTGACGCAGTTGGTCGAGGTCGTGACGAATGGTGTCTTCGGGTTTGCGGGAGAGAGCGGTGCGCTCGAAAAGCATGGAGTTAAGCCGTTCTTGTAGTTGACGTACGCTCCACTGTTCAAGTTGTGCCAGTTCGATGTAGAAGTCGCGTTTCAAAGTATCTTCGATGCCAATAAGTAGTTTGAGATGCGACCAACTCAATTTTGCACACACTGTCTGCAAAATCTCTCGATCAGGGAACGCATCTGCAAGCACGACACAGTAGTGCAATTGTCGCTCACCCCAGCCTTTACCGTAAGCCTGAGTAAGGTATTGAGAGAGGTTCAGAAGCACCTGTTTGCCGTATTCAGCACGTTGGCCTTGCAAGATTTCAGTCTGAATACGTTTGCCGACTTGCCAATAGAGCAGGGTGATTTCGGCATTGATAGCAACAGCAGCACGTTGTTTGGCGGCATCAATTAGTTGCCTGATTTCCTGAAAAAGGAGATCGCTCGGTTGAGACAGGTCATTGCTCATTGCTCTAGAACATCCCGATACTTCAGAAACAGCAGCCAGGACGTTTGTTTCGTATAGTCCAACTCAGTGGTGTGACCCGCTTCCTTCCAGAGAACGTTATCAGTGCTGTTGAAAGTTTGCTCGAACATCTAGCTTTTCTAAAGGAGTTTCAGAGAAGGGGGTATAAGGCATAGAGCTGACTTGTAATGCCATCAAACAGATAGCAAGACCAACCCTATCTTGCCATCAGGCGGCATAACTGAGAAGGGTGAATGACAAACTTTGACATTCTTTGCCATTCACAGCATCATTGAGATCGTTCCTCTCGGTGTCCTCTTTGAAGGCTTTGCTCATGAACGTTTCCCTCACCCCAGAGCTTGAGCAATACGTCCACAGCAAGGTCAAAAGTGGGCGCTATCTCTCTGCTAGTGAGGTGGTACGGGAAGCCTTGCGCTTGCTGGAAGAGCGCGATCGCTTACGGGAGATACGACTGGCAACGCTTCAAAAGGAGGTTGAGATTGGCATTGAGGATAGCGAACGAGGAGAAGTCTTCGACGACGAAGCAGTAATTCAAGAACTACTGGAAGAGCTTGAATAGCCTCGGCAGACTCACTGACGCAAAACGCTATACGCTCGGCGCTTAACCCTTTTCTTTTTTCAGAGCCGTGTCAACGCGCTTCAGTAACCGAGCCACATCCTTGGTGATGCTTTCAAGTTCAGGCGTCCCCGGTTCAGCATAGGCTTTCTGCCAGCGGGTTAGCTCCGTCTGTAAGCGACGAAGCGATGTTGCAACAGTATTGCTGTCATCCTTTCCAGAAAGCCGGACATCTGTCACACTTTCCTCGATCGCTGTATTTAAGTAGCGTCGAACCGTCCGAATACTCTTGCCGATGATCACTTCCAGCGCGGGCCGCAGAGCTTTTTCACTCTTTGCTGGTCTTCCCTTCACCTCTGCGTAGCCTGCATTGCGTAAGCGTTCAGCCAACGCTCGGACTTCCACGGGGGTGTAATCCCGCCGCTTCTCGTTCTCTGTAACCTCCACTTGTAGCGCCAGGTCTGGGTTTTCCTCAGCATCAAAATCAACCACTCTGACTGGAACGAGGTCATTGGAAAAGTGTTTTGCATAGGCAGTAGGATTCGCCTCTTTGAGCCCAAACACGGCCGCCTTACGGTGCCCACCCGCTAACAACCTTCCCCGCCTATCAACCACTAACGGTTCCAGAAGACCCAGCACCGCGATCGACTCTGCCAGATCGGTTACATGCTGACTGCTCAACCCTCGGGTGTCACTGGTACGATCGAGAATCTTTCCCAACGGCAAAACCGACGAGCGGGACTGTTCTAACTCAGCTCTAGCTTCCGCCTCCCGATCCTTCACCTGGATAGCCGTTCCTGCGGAATCGGCTGCATCCAACAATTCTGCTGCACTGCGTCGTCTTGCCATTTCTGTTGCCTAATCCTTAGCTATTGCCATCACCCACTGTGCGATCGCGGTTAACTCATCCGCAGAGCGCGATCGTGGTGCAAAGTCCATCAACGGTATCTGCTGTGCTCCAGACTGTGAAAGGTTCGTGTCTTGGTGAACCGTGAAGTGCTTAATATCAGAGTAGCGTTGAACCAACTGAGCCGGAAGCTCTTTATCCAATGCTCGTCGCTCATCAACCTGGGATAAAACCAACGCCCATTGCTTTGGTCCTCTGCGCTCTCTAGTTCGATAGCTCTCCAAAATACCCATCACTCGGTTTGCCCCCATGATGGCGAAGGGATGAGCATTGGTTACAACAAGCGTTATCAGCGCCGCCACCAATCCTAAACGCTCTAAGCTTTCATTCCCTGGAGGGCAGTCCAAAATAACGGCATCATAGGGCATGACCTTCACCAAATCTGCCAAGTCTTCAGGATGGAGCGACTGAATCGTCTGGTTCGTTAAATTGGGTCCGCCCGGAAGAACATATAACCCTGAAGCTGCTTCCAGAGGGCTTGGTTGATTGCACGTTAAAAGTTCAGCCGTGCCAGGTGCCGTCGGGTCTACTCCCAATGCGTAAGCCGCATTCGACTGAGGATCTAGATCAACAACTAAAACTTGTTTGCCCTGCTTAGCCAGAACTGAGGCAACTCCACAGGCGATCGTGGTCTTGCCAACTCCTCCTTTTCTTGCCGCCACTGCAACCCGATGTTGCGTCATGTATAACCCACATCAATGTCTTTAAGTAAACGATACAGGCTTCGCTACCAATGAGAACCGCTATTTTCTAAACGCTTGAGAAACCCTTCTTAAAAACTAATGGGTGAGTTTGCCTTCACTCCATTGAATATTTCGCTTAGTAAACTACATGCCGAATGGCTGAATTCTAGCCCTCTCAAGCAGAACTCTCAATTAACGCTCGCCCTAGTTTGGCTCAAGGAATATGTTAGACCTCGTTCTCTGTCGTCTCTATCTGCTGTGTAATTCTGCGTGCCCAAGGAGTCTCAGCAAAGCCCAAGAGGCTGCCACTGGGAGACACCATGCGAAAGGTTTGCTGTCCCCAAGGTTCTTCACGCGGGACTTGCGTGATTGTTTGACCAGCGCCTTCGATGTGAAGAGCAGCGTGCTTCACGTCGTCAACCTCGAATTCCAGCGTGAAGCCAAGCGGAATACGCTCAGCGTATTCACGACTGCCAAAGACACTCTCTGCAGCATGGCCACGATTCCAAAGCCCAAAGTGCAAAACACCGGGTACGGAGAGCATAGCGTAATCGTCACTGTCATGCTTCTCAACGGTTAAGCCCAACACATCCCGGTAGAATACGAGAGCCTCATTGACATCTTCAACGATTTCAGCCAAGCCAGCGATGTGTCTTAGCATGTGTCCTCCTGTAATGCCTCGCTATAGTATTGAGCGTCACAACGGCTGGCTACGTCCCAACCTTCCTCAGCATTATCGATCACATCTGTGGTCCAACACCCTATTTTGGGGAATTAAACAGAGCCCTTGCCTGCCAAGTTCAGTTCTTGAGACGTTATTGACTACCTCTAATTGTGATAAAAGCCATCTTGTGCCAGTTGGGGCCGTCTCACAAACGGTCCTTTAATTAACACTTTGTACGAACAGAAACAGTTGCATTTAGTCGCACTTTGTCGAATCCCTTGGCAGCAATGCTTTTGCACCGTTTCGCGTTGATCCACCGGAGTATTCAGACTGTAAATAAATCAGGTCAATAAATCTATGTCTCAAAAATGACTAGCGTTAACGAGTTCTGATACAGTTGCAATACATTCGAACGCTTTATTATGCTGATCGGGTACAAACGGGTTTCAACGGATGACCAGAATCTGAACTTGCAACATGATGCACTCACCGAAGCAAGGTGCGATCGCATCTTCTCTGACAAGATGAGTGGTGCCAAAGCTGATCGCCCCGGATTGAAGCAAGCGTTTGAGTTTTGCCGGGAAGGAGATACGCTAGTGGTCTGGAGATTAGACCGCTTGGGTCGATCACTCAAAGACTTGATCGCCTTAGTGGAAGAGTTGGAGAGTCGCCAGATTGGGTTGCGATCGCTACAAGAAAGTATTGACACCACCAGCAGCGGCGGCAAGTTAATCTTCCACATGTTTGGTGCGTTGGCTGAGTTTGAACGGAATCTGATTCGGGAGCGTACTCAAGCTGGCTTAGTTTTAGCAGCGGAAAATTTTTGGTCGTTAGTGAGCCGTTGGAGTAAACTGTCCCATTTACGATGTCTGGTCGATTATTGCTGAGAAGCCTGTAATGGCGCAAAATCGTTGCTTGTGATTCGGACTGTCCCATTTATAGGCGAAAATGGGACAGTGTGAACTAATAGGCATCCAATCAAAGTGTCCTCTAAAAACTAGACAGGGAAGGCTTTTCAGCCTTAACGACCATTTTTTGTCCGTTGCTAAAACTAAGCCAAGCTGGTTTACAAGCTGCGAGAGTAAGGGGACGAAAAGGGGGGCGAAGGCCGAAACTAACGCCACATCAAATTGAAATTGGGAGGTCGCTAGCAGCGGATCCAAAACGGAGTGTGCCCTCAATCTGTAAACATTTAGGCATCAGTCGTCCGACTTACTACCGCTACATCAATTTACAACAGGAAAGCGAACTTGCTGGAATAAAACGAACTGGGTGATGGCTGACCTTAGCATGAAGAAATTTTCGAGGCGTGAAGCGACAAAGAGGGCAAGAGGGCAAAAGCGGAAAAGGGCTACAGAGTCCTCGGGGCAGCACAAATAACTCGAAAACCGATATTGTCGTCGCGGTTGACGGGCGGACGGTGGTGGCGAGAGGCAGAACGGCAAGTCCACGGAAGGTCGAGCCAGGAACCGCCGCGTAGTACACGTTGATTAGCATCACCAGGAGATTCCCACATATAAGAACGACGAGAACCTCCTCGAATTACATCTTGACCTGACCTTACAAGCCATATATTTCCATCTATTGGAGCGGCTGTATAGTTCTCGTGCCAGTGATCCTGACACCACTCCCAAACATTCCCGTGCATGTCGCATAATCCGAAGGCATTCGCGATTTCAAACTGGTCTACACGGGTGGTCTCTTCTCGATACTCGCCTTGAGGACCGTCATTGTAGGTGGATTTGCCGTCATAGTTGGCGATCTCTGTGGTCAGGGTTTTGCCAAAGTAGAAGGGAGTGGTCATTCCTGCCCGACACGCATATTCCCACTCGGCTTCGGACGGTAAGCAATACGGTCTACCGGTGTACTTCGCCAGCCGATCGCAGAACTCTACCGCGTCATACCAGGACACCTGCTCAACGGGACGGTTGTCTCCCTTAAAGTTCGATGGGTCTGGTTCCAGTGCATGCCGCACTTGGGGCAACGCCGCCACAAACCGCCACTGTGCTTGAGTGACAGGATAGCGCCCCATAAAAAAGCTGGAGATACTCACGTCATGCTGCGGTCCTTCACCTTCGTAGCGCTCTGGCTCATCGACTGGCGAACCCATCAAGAGTGTGCCCGATGGAACCAGAATCATGTCCAGCCCGATTGCCTCTCCCAACTTTTCGGTAAAGTAGCGGGCTTGTTTGCGTTCCTTACGCAGAATGAGACCTGCCATGCCAGACGGCCTCACATTGCCATAGGCAGAGCGGAAGGGGGTTGTTTGAGCAGCTTGGGAAGGGTGCACCACTTCTGGAAACCCCGCCGGTTCTGGCGCCACCCGCTCTACCTTGGGGGGCACCGCACTCGGAAACCTTGGTGCCTGTGCGGGTTTAGTCCTCTCCTGCAACACACTCAACAACAATGCTTTTGCGGCGGGTTCAGTTATACCCACTAAATCGACATAAACAATTTGTGCCAGCAGCCCTGTAGGTTTACACTCTTCCACCCTGACGGGAATCAGCTTGCGTACTATGCTTTGTGGGTCACGGGCAAAGGCAGCTCTCCACTCTGGTTCTGTGTAGGTTGATTGCAGAAACCTCTCAGACAGTACCACGATCGTGATCTGCGCTTCAGTAACAGCTCTGTCCATGAACAGGGCAAAGTTCCCACCCGGTTGGAAATCCCATACCTCAATCACAACTGTATAGCCTGCTTCCTCCAAAGTCCAGGCAATCCACTCGGCCCACTGTTTGTCGTGGCGATTATAGCTGATGAAGAAGTCTTTCATGCTGACCCAAGACGTGGCTCTATCCCATTTCCCTCCAGTTCAGCTTAAACGTTGTGGTAAGAGGCGACAAGGTGGGGGAGCGGCTACTCGTGGTCCACCACGTAACGATCAAAGCTCGACGTTACCACCTTATAACCAAGTACTTCCGTCAGTTAAGTGCTCCCTCGTAGTTCTTGTGCCAGTAGGCTAAACATCCCTCCCAAACGTTGCTATGCATTTGTCCAGGACCAAAAGCATTACGGGGGAAACTGGCTACATCATTGGTTTGTCTTTTAAAAGCGCCTATCCCTCCTGCATTGGCGAAGCCTCTCCCGTAAAGAATCGCCCAGCATAAATTTGTGGTCCCTCAGCAGCCGATTCAGGCTCGGCACGTACCTTTGATCAGATCGTGGGTCTTTTGGATGATGGGCAGCTCGTTCACGGTCTTTTGGATGGGTTGAAGCCGCTACTTGTAACAGCCGTCCAGGATGACTTGCTGAACTTTCAAAAAAGATTAAGGCTCTGCGATCGCTGCGCAGCTTGATGTCTGTAAAAGGTTGCAAAAATCGCTCAGCGCTACGCGCAAAGAGGGCAAGAGGGCAAAAGGGCAGAAGGAAAGAGTGCTACAGAGTTCTCGGGGCAGCACAAACAACTCGAAAACCGACAAGGTCGTCGCGGAGGGCGGGCGGAGCGTCGACGCGATAGGCAGAACGGCAATTCGAGGGTTGGCCGTGCCAGGAACCGCCGCGTATTACACGAGAAGCGTTCTCATCCTCACTTAACCAGGCACTGCCATCGGTCGTTGCACCTTCGTAGCTTTCATGCCATTGATCCTGACACCATTCCCAAACATTCCCGTGCATGTCGCACAGTCCAAAAGCGTTTGCAATCCCAAAGTGGTCTACAGGAGTGGTTTCCTTTCTAAACTCACCTTTCGGTCCTCGCCCATAAGAGCCTGACCAACTGAGCTCTTCATCATCAGTGCCTCGATAATTTGCTAAGTCAGTGGTGATGGTTTCACCAAAGTGGAAGGGAGTTGCGGTTCCTGCTCGGCAAGCATATTCCCACTCCGCTTCAGTCGAGAGGCGATAGGCGCGCCCAGTGTAGACAGAGAGTCGATCGCAGAACTCTACCGCGTCATGCCAGGACACTTGCTCAACAGGACGCTGATCGCCTTTGAAACTGGAAGGATCTGGTTCTAGTTCTCGGTTGACTTGTGGCAGTGCCGCCACCGCTCTCCACTGCGCCTGGGTCACGGGGTATTTCCCCATAAAAAATGTGGCGATATTGACCTCATGCTGCGGTCCTTCGGAGTTGCTTCGCTCCAGTTCATCCTCAGGCGACCCCATTAAGAATGTGCCTACAGGGATCTGCATCATCTCGAGGCCAAGGTCTTGATTCAAGGACTCGACGAAAAACCCTACAGTTTGCCGCTTTCGTAGGAGCCTTAATCTAACTTGTACTTTAGGTATTTGTAAGTTAAATGGTGATTTGCTAAGAATAGCTAAGTCTGTCGCAAATACACGACCCCGGACTGTGCCAGATGTTGCCGTAATTACCCCAATTACGCGATTGCGTTCAAGCTCTAACACTGCCGCCCCACTTATACCAGGGGCAATTTGATCTGATTCGAGCTGTAGCAAATCATTTTGTAATTGTTGATTATGTGGTGATTCTACAAAACCTAAGATTCTTCCCTCCACCCACATTCCCGAAAAATTGCTTTCCCCACGCCTATAGCCAAAACTTCGAAAACGACGAGCTTCTAGGTAACCTGTTGGGTCTTGAGCTGTATCCAAGGTGGCTACTCCAACACCTTCTGGTAAGACTTCAGCGTTGATTTTTAGTACCGCAATATCGTCGTCAAAATCATTGAGATACTGAAAAGCAATCGCTCTCTGAATTCTTGCTTGTGGGTTGCTTGCTTGGGGAAAATAAACAATGACTTCTGCTAATTCATCTTCAACTTGAGGATTTACGCCTGCATTCATAACAACATGCTTACAAGTAACAATTCGTCCGGCTTCTGAAACGACAAATCCAGTTCCCAGAATTGTTTGAGTCTCGATGTGACGGATTTGAACTGTGAAACTTCTTAGATCTTGAAGTTCTTTTTGGGGTAGAACGTTCTCTGCTTCCTGATCCAAGACAATTCCAACAACTTCTACTTCCTGGGTCTGTGGTTGAGATTGTATATAGGGATCGTAATCTAATTGAGCTGTAATAAATTCGAGAACTTCTAAGTCCGGAAAAGGAGTATCAGATTCTAAGGGCTGAATCCAATTAGGATATCGCTGCGCATCATGTTCAACCAACTGAGCCAGTTCAGCATAGTCTCCCCCTAGGCGATGAAGTACCTCCGTCGCAATTTGAGCAAACGGCAGAATGGCATCCTTGGTTTCCTGGCTCCAATCAGACTTGGGAGACAACAACGCCGTAAAGCTCTTAATCTCAAAGCCCAATGTTCTGGCAATGCGCCTAGACAGGGCTTCAAGTACTCCAAGGGTTTCGTCGAGGGGCGTGATTTCGTTCAACAACCCTCGCACCTCTTTGACAAAGTCGTATCGCGCTGGAGCGTCTGGCTTTGCCAGGTTTGGTTTCACGTCTTTTAACAGACTACTGGTATAGACTTCAGCAATATGAACCGACTGTACCTCTGGCAAAAGTTCTTGTTGAATCAGATGCACCACGGGTAACTCTACAGGCACGGCTGCCATCATGCGGGCTAAACGCTGAGCCACCGGAGAGGCAGTCGCCATAAAAAGCTCCACCCGCTCTTTAGCAGATTGTGGTTGAATGACAGCCACTGATTGATCGCGTTCTGGATCTTTTACCCAGGACAGATCAAACAGCCGCGCTGGAGATCGCTGTCGCCCTGCCGCCGCAACCACTAACGCCCACTGCTTCAAAGCTTTTGCCGTCAGAGTGACGATCGGTACCAGCAATGTATCTGCCGGTGCAATTTCGGTACGAGCAGGCAGTTCTCTGACTTGCAGCTTTGGGTTTGGTGCACCTGGAAGCAAGGAGCCTACTTGTACCGCAAACCCAACATCTAACTCGCTTTCGCTCCACAGTCGTTCGGGCAATAATTGAACGATCGCGGCTGGTCCATGCTGGCTCCAAAGGGTTAACCAATTATGGATTTGCCCCTGCCGCCAGAGGCGAGAACGGCAATCACTAATGAACAACACTAATCGCCGCCCAGAGACATCGACCAGTTCTTTATGACTTCGTAAAGGCAAGTCTTGATCAGTGTCTGAATCCTGCGGTTGCTTGGCTACCAACTGCGGCTGCCCCGTAGCCGCCTCTTTGACAAACCAGGTACGTACATTACGGAAGGCTCCCTGTCCTCTCAACAACTGTTGAAATTCATCCAGAGTCTCTTGCCAAATAAAGCTAAACTGAGAGGCTTCAATTACCAGTTCCAGGTCAAACCAGCGTTCTGGCGAGGGCTTGAGAATGGGCAACCAAATATCCCGTTCAGCAATGCGATTTACGGTAGCGCTTTCGTCTAGCTCCGATCGTGTCAAGGATGGCACCTTTCGCATCAAAGGACGCAGCGATCGACTAATCTCACGAGGATGAGCCAACGCCGGAGCAGCTTGCACCTGGATTGGTAAGCCCGCTTCTGGAGTTTCTACCGATCCGGTGTCAGGCTTCGCCGCTGGGGGCATATAGACCGAAACCGTGGGTGGGGAGACGGTTAAAACAGTGCTGTCATCAATCACCTCAATCGTGATCGCATCGTCTGACTCGCTGGACTCGTCGATCGCGGCTGGCTCGCTGACCTCGTAGGCACCGCCAATTTTAGACGCTAACCAGAGCGCATCTGCAATATCTTCGTCGTTTAGTAAAGGTTGCGCCTCACTAAAAGACTCAATCTCCTGATTGCTCAGCAGCAAATCTGATTCCTGCAAAATGGTGATCAGGCGGCTAATCATTGGGTCTGAGGCTTAGATGAACGGTCTTTGGATTTAACCTCCAGGGGCCGATCCAACGGCGCTAACAGATGATCCAGTAGGCTCTCTTTTTCGTCACCCACCCAGTCGCGCTGGCGGATAATCATAAATAGGGCATTCAGCAGTTGATCGGTCGAAAGCTGCTCCCGACTTTTATCACGACTCTTCAGAAAACGGTCAATTAAATCGCTCACTTGGCTTTCTGAGAGATTGCAATGTTCGAGATGGGCTTGGATAATGCGTTCTAACTGGACGCGATCAGGATCGCGCATATTCAGGCGCAAACACCGACGCAGAAAAGCAGGTGGGAAATCTCGTTCCCCATTGCTAGTCAGAATCACAAGGGGAAACTCTTGACAGGTAATCCGGCCTCCCTTAATTGTGACCTTCTTCTCAGCGTAGGTGTGCTCAGCTTCATCGGTATACGCTGTACGCACCCTGACTGTGATAGGGGCTACTTTCTGATCGGGGTCGTCACTCTCTTTTTCCAACCGTGCCAGCTCCGGAATTTCAAACCGCCCTTCCTCAAAAATCGTCAGCAGATCGTTGGGCAGGTCGATGTCACTCTTATCAATCTCATCAATAATCAACGCACGGGGGCGCGAGGACTCCAATAGGGCCGTCCCCAAGGGGCCCAGAGTAATGTAATTCGCGATTTTTTGCGGGTCTTCGGTATAGTCCCCTCTCACTTCCGATTGCTTGACCTCTTGTAAACGACCAATGGCATCGTAGGTATAAAGACCATCTTTCAGCGTCGTACGTGTCGTAATCGGCCAGTAGAGTACTTCCCCCAGCTTTAACTCATGAGCCACTGCATAGGCCAGGGAAGATTTTCCCGTCCCTGGTTTGCCCGTAATCAACAGCGGTCGCCGGAGATACAGTGCCGCGTTGACCATTTCAACCTCTTCGGGCTGAGACTGGAAAGTTTCCCCCCGACGCTTCCGACGACTGACACCAGGATTGGGGTCTTTGCCAAAGGGCCGCCAGGGCGGAGCCTCGGGGAGAGCATCGATCGCGTCATGGGGTGCTCGGTTATCCCCCTGAAACAGCTTCCAGTCTTCGGGTGGTTTACTCATGGAGTGCTTAACTCAGGCGGACTTGGGGGGGACTAAATAGGGGTCATCCCATAAAAGAGATAGATGATGACCTATGTGAGCCTCGGGTGAGACTTTACGAGCGCGTTGACGCTCCTCTTGAACCGTGTGAAGTAAATTTTTTAAGCAACACGCGTTCAGTATCCGAGTCAACTCAGTATCGTTAGTTGTGCTCTTGAGGTTTGTACGACCCCAGATAGCGATCGGTGTACCTGTTTGTAAAAGTACCCCAAAGAGGCTATTTGTTCCAACACAGGTCGGAGCTTGTTTAACCTTCAAACCAACCACTGTCTCCTCGAGTAGATCGTAGTAAAGATCTTCCAAATTATTATCATCTCCTGCAATGAAAGCATCACAAGCGAAATTCTCTAAGAAAGACTTTTGCCGATCCCACTTTTGCTTCCATATCTTTTCTTGCCTATAGCTCCGACTCCAGCGCTCAGTACATCGCAAAACTACCTTGTACCGACGACCTAGCATTGGTTTCACAGGCCCGTCATCGTCTAGTTTCCAGAGATCAATAGCATGATTCATAAGTTCCACTGGCAAACAGATATGTAGCTCAGGATCACTATCAAATAGATGGCTACTTTCTACCAAAAACTGAGAAATGAGCTTCGGCAGTTCATCTGGTAAAGCTTCCTGTGCATAGGTTTCATCACCAGTCATCCCAGCAACAATGATAGGGCTAATACCTTGCCGATGAGTCTGATAGTCTTGAGTGTCATGAATCAACCAAGCTTTAATTTGATAGTAAGTTTCAGCCTGAGATTGAGTTGAGGCCTCATCACCACGGCTGATTGCAATGAGTAAAGCAGATTGAGCTTGTTGCCCATGCTGGCTCTGTTGCTGTTCTACTTGTTCTAACAAGTCAGTCCACCCCTGACCTAACTGTTCCTCGCCCCAATGTTGGAGCTCTGCGATCAAGCCCACATCTTGAAGATTAATGATTAGATGAGCTATGAACTCTTCTAGTGGGGCGTAGTCAAATTGACCTTTGGGAATTTTGAATAACTGAGTGATAATTTCATCTAGCATTGCTGGATTATGCTGATTCTTCCAGCCCCGATGCCTCAACACGTTCAGATAAGCAGCCCGCATACCGTCTATCGGCAATGGACTACCACTAGGTTGTAAAATCTTAATCAGATGATCAATCGACCTACCTTGGAGTTTTGCTTGCAAGTCCTTGATCTCCTGCTCTTTCTGCTCAATTTGCTCGAACAGAAGATTCAACCGATTCTCATACGTCCTTCTGATCGTCACATCAGGAGTCGCTGCAATTTCTGATTCAGTGTTCTTACGATCTTCGTTAAACTTAGCGAGTTGTGATTCCAAGAATTCTAGTTGAGGGGAACTAATTATCATTTCCCTCCTTGAATCACTTGAATGTCGTGGTCAACCTGCTCAATCTGCTTGAACAGAAGATTCAAACGGTTTTCATACGTCCCTCTGATCGTCACGTCAGGAGTCGCTTCAATTTCTGATTGAACGTCGTCAAGCTGTTGCTCAAGGTTTGTCCGTTTTCTTTGCAACCATTGCAGCTTGCGTATCTGGGATGAATTAACGGCAAGATTCTTTGGAGACATACGGGCACTCACGTCTATCTGATCATCTCCAAGCTTTAACCAGTAGACAGGCCGTATCTTTTGATTCTTCAAGAAATCTGCTTGAATTCGCTCGGCGATCGCTTTCATGTCAGGCAAAAGAGACTGTCCTTTCAACTCCTCCAGCACTGCTTGAGAAAATTGACCTGTGCCTGCATTCGCATCGTTGGTCGCGACTCCATAATCAGGCGACGCAAAGAAGACAAATTGCTCACTCGGCCCAAACTCGCCACTAGCGGCAAATTTAACCTCAGCCACTTCCCCTTGAATTGTCTGAGCCAAGCTCTGGTAAAACCCATTGGCACAGGCATCAATCAGAAAAATCTGCTGGGGAAACCCAGCCCCATGGGCAGCTGTACTGAGGGCTTCTACCAAGGAATTAACGTTCAAATTCCATTTTGTGTCGTCATCGGTATCCGCAAAGAACAACCGTCGGACGGTCGCGTCCGTTTTTGTGATGATGCCATGCCCCCCCCAGAAAACATAGAGCAGTTCCCCTCGACTACTTTCATTGGTTAACCGAGATCGAATGGTACTGGTAATGCGGTCATGGGTTGCAGGTGCTGGGGTCAACCCCCTTGCCTCTGCTGCCGTTCGCACCCCCTGATTCTGCTCCAGGGGAGACAGAAACAAATAAATATGCTCTGGCTCAACTCCTTGATCCAACAGCCAGCTAGAGAAATTAAGGGCATCGTTAGCGGGACCGTTTAAGTCATACGCAGAACCTGCTTGGTACTTTTCAATGCCTACGACCAAAGCATAGACCTTAGCAGGTTGAATAGCGGTGGCGGTCATGGCAATACTTTCTCGATCGCATTCCAGGTTTGCTCATTCGCCCAGTAAGCGCCATGCGCCTCTGGGAAGGGCTGTCTATTATCTACCTGAACATCAGTAAGTTTTCCGGGGAAGATCCCCTCGCAATTGCCAACATAGCTCAAGAAATCCCTCAAATCATAGAGGTTAAGCCATTGCGGAAAGTGCTCCGGTAACGGTTCGCCATAGGCTAACGTCTGCAAGGCATCAATCTCGTAGAAAAAGGGTGCTTGTGAGCCAACGGTGATGAGACACGCTACATTAGCTCGTAGATCGTGCTCAATCAACAGATCCACGCAAGCAATACCGCCCAAACTGTGAGCAAGGAGGATTACCGGTGGCTCGATTTGCTCGTGCTCGATCTGGCTACGGATAAACTCGCGAATCTTTTTACCTTTGGCTTGATAGACCATAATGTCACCCGCAAAGGGATGGGCTCCATCCATCACAGCCCCCCGTTTACGTTTGATTTTGTTCGTACCAAAGCTGAAGGCCAAGCCCGTTAACTGGCTTTTAGTCCAGTTTAGAAGTATGCCTCTCGCCGTTTCGTCACGAGTCAACGTCTTTTGAATGGCATCAACGGCTTCATCTCTTAGTTGGTCATTCTCCAATAGCCAGGGGTAGAGTCCCTGTTCTTCGCAAAGAAGGCGAGACGCAGAGACAATTGCTCTGGCGATTGCAGCATAATCACCATCCAGTGGTCTAGAGGTTGTTTCAAGCAGCCTCCCGAATGGTTTAGAGTCCGCACCAGTGACCACTTCACAAGCCTGCTTGAAAACGCTGCCAATTCCTAGAGCATCCAGCCTTGACTGCAATGCAATCGCCGTGAAGAGTGTTTCAACTCTGCCCTTAAGTTCTTGGGCTGGTGTCGGTTGACCAGGGACAGCCCTTTGAGCTTGCAGTGGCCTCAAACCCAATAGCCGTAACTCGTAGAATGGATCCTGATACAGGGAGGACCAGAGGCGAACGCTTTCCTCTTCAGGCGTTAGCTCATGTCCACCTTGTGCTTCCTTGTAAGTAGGGATAGAAGCACCGCCAGCATTAAGCTTTGCCCCCAAAAGGTCGCCCCAGAGGCAGGGCACTAACTTGGCATCTGGTCTAAGCTTTTGAAGCGCTTGCTCCATTTGCTGCAATGTTTCAGCATACGCTTCTTTCCTGCCACCAGTCCCATGTACGAAGATTACAGTCGTCATACTCTCATGTCCTTACCTTGCTAGGTTTTAGTTGCCAGCCGCAATCACCATTGCTGGAAGTAGGATTTCAGGGTGTCTCTACTACTCAAGCAACCTACTTTTAGGAGTAATGCATCCGGGCGTGATTAATCTAAAGAGGTTCAACTGAGCTTAATATTCCGTGTCTAGACTATTTTATTTGAGATCCTGAGAAAACCCAAGATGCTTCAGCGATGTCGAAAGGAGGCAGGATAGCAAAAAGGTTTGCAAAGACAACCAAAATAGACGGGGTGATCGCCTGGGTTAACTGCCCCCTGGAGCAGAAGTGCCACGCAGAATGGGGCTTTCAGCCTCTGAAAACGGACAAAAAGGCCTCTGTACTACCGCTTTCGGCGTCCAAAAAGGCCAATTCTAGTCCAACGCCACTAGTACACCCTGCAAAACCGCTGGTGTCGCGACCATTTATTGCACCGCTTTGACTCGGCGATCGCGCTCAGATCTCCATCATTGTGACCGGCGATCCAGCATGATAAAAGTGTAGATTCTTGGCAATACAGCAGCAGCATGGCGAAACAGAAGACGAGCGAACCGCTGACAGGCACAGCGCTATTACAGAAGGTCAAGACGCTAGCCACCCTGAGCAAGACCCAGAAAGCGAAAGCCTGCGGTTATTACACGGTTACCAAGAGTGGTGGGGAACGCGTCAACCTGTTGCAGTTCCTGCATGCGCTGGTGGAAGCGGAAGGTATTGCGCTGGACCAACCAGCGGCTGAGGGAGGTCGGGCTGGACGCCGTGCGAGTTATCGGATCGCGGTGCAAGCGAATGGTCAGCTGTTGATCGGTGCCGCCTATAGAACCCATTTGAGATCTCAAGGGGAGGCAGCAAGCCGCTTCAGCATCAGCCTGACAAAGCAGAGGTTGATTTTGGTCGTGGCGTTGTCCAAAGTTCGTTCAAAGTTCTTGACCAGGATTTTA
>JAHHIE010000051.1 GCA_019358945.1 Stenomitos rutilans HA7619-LM2
TACGCGCAGGGAAACAGCAATAAGCCCGACCAGCCAATAAACACAAAGCGATCACGCTTCAGCCAGTCGTCAAGAACGTCAAACGCTCCCCGACTCGCTGGCGCACGCCCGACAGCTATGGTCATAGAGTGAAATCCTCTGGCATTACTAAAATTGCAAGCCCTCTATTCCGATCGATATCGTTCTAGAGAGTGAATGGATTCATATGTCTATACATAATAGGAGAAATCAGAATTTTTACAAACCTACATGTAAAGTCTCAGCAATCGTAAGCCCCACTTTTAATAGCTAAAACTACTTGACAAGTGAGCACGTTATGCCGTTGAACTGGCTGACTAACGACTTAAACCGAACCGCGATCGCTGCAATTCAGCCATATCCGATAGGCAATTATACGTGTTACGTACCTTAAAGTGAGCGAACGAGTCGAATCAAGACGCATTGACTCGAACGAATTGTAGAAATTCGATACAAGTTTAAATAAAGATTAATAATGACCTCATTTCCAGACCGTTTTATGGTCTTAAATTTCTAACAGTCTTGGAGCAAAGGCCGCTGCCGACATCCGTTAAAATGGAGGTCTTGGAAATGAAGATCTTAAGAAATAAAGATCTGCTGAGTCGTTATTGCTCAATAAGATTGCATACACCATGACTGCACAAACCACTGCTTCTGAAACAAGTGTTCTGCGTCAACGAGTAATCGGATCTCGCCGATTCAGTAACTATTGGTGGGCGGTGATTGTTTCTGTTGGAGCGTTAGGCTTTTTATTTGCTAGCATTTCAAGCTATCTCCACGTAAATCTGCTCCCGTTTTCTGATCCGACCCAACTGGTATTTATCCCCCAGGGAATTGCTATGGGCTTCTATGGGCTAGTCGGAACCCTTTTTAGCCTGTACTTGTGGCTGACCATTCTTTGGGATGTCGGTGGTGGCTATAACGAATTTGACAAAGCCAAAGGGCAGGCGAGCATTTTTCGCTGGGGTTTTCCTGGTAAGAACCGTAAGATTGAGCTGATTTACAAACTGGACGATGTACAAGCCGTCAAAGTGGATTTGAGGGAAGGTCTCAATCCCAAACGCACCCTTTCCTTACGGGTTAAAGGAAAGCGGG
Source organism: Stenomitos rutilans HA7619-LM2 (assembly GCA_019358945.1). Classification (GTDB taxonomy): domain Bacteria; phylum Cyanobacteriota; class Cyanobacteriia; order Leptolyngbyales; family Leptolyngbyaceae; genus Stenomitos; species Stenomitos rutilans. The sequence continues at coordinate 1,114 of JAHHIE010000051.1, forward strand.
ATGTACCGCTGACTCGTGTGGGGCAACCCCTATCTTTGTCTCAGTTGGAGAACGAAGGCGCAGAACTGGCTCGCTTTTTGAGTGTGCCGCTCGAAGGGCTTTAGGAAAAGGCTAAAGCTGAAGGCTAAGTGCTAGTCTTACTCTCGTGTCATAATGATTCGTTTTGGTTCAGATGGTGAATGGCTATGGTTAGGACTTTGCGACAATGGTTAGCGTTGGTAGTCGTGACGAGTGCTATCGTGTTGGGAGGATGTTTGCCCCAATCAGGTGAACAATCGTCTGCTGCCAATCCGTCACCGACGCAAACGGCATCTTCTCCCGTTGTGCAGGCAAGTAGCAGCCCACAAGCCTCTGACATTCCCCGGCTGGAAGGAAAGGCAACGGTGGCGATCGTCGTGAAAGGTGGCACGATTACCGCCGAATTGGATGGCACCAATGCGCCTGTCACTGCCGGAAATTTTGTAGATTTGGTGCAGCGTGGCGTCTACAACGGGTTGGTGTTCCACCGTGTCGTCCGCGAACCGCAGCCGTTTGTCGTGCAGGGTGGTGATCCACAGAGCAAAAACCCAAATTTTCCGCCAGAACAGTTGGGCACAGGTAGCTTTGTCAATCCGGCAACGGGACAGCCCCGCTACGTTCCTCTCGAAATTACACCTGTAGGCGCGAAAAGCCCTGTTTACCACCAGACTTTTGAAATGGCTGGGGTTTCAGCAAAGCCAAAGCTAACCCACAAGCGAGGTGCGCTGGCAATGGCACGATCGCAACCACCCGATTCCGCTTCATCACAGTTCTACATCACGCTGGCTGACGTAAATTTTCTGGATGGTAACTACGCGGTATTCGGCTATGTCACTCAGGGCATGGAAACGGTGGATAAAATTCAGCAGGGCGATCGCATTGAGTCGGCAAAGGTAGTGAAAGGTTTGGAGAATTTGAAGAAAGGCTAAAGGATGAAGGAAAGAAGGAAAGGATAGAGGCTCAAGTATCAAAGATAAAAGCAGTGGACAATGATTTAGCCTTTAGCCTTCATACTTCAGCCTTTCTGAATCTTTAGCCTTTCCACTTATGGATGTGGTCGTTACTGGAATCGGTCTAGTTTCAGCCCTGGGATCGCTGAGTCAAACCTGGAAGCGCTTACTGGCAGGTGAATCAGGGATACGTCAAGGTAAGCCGTTTGCAGCGTTGAGTGCATGTCCACTGGCACTCATTGATGAACAGCCATCTTCCCTAGCGCCCTTAACTCAGCAAGTCGTTGCAGCAGCACTTGAGGACGCTGGACTAAGGCCACCTCTACCGGATTGTGCGGTTGTTGTGGGGTCTAGTCGGAGTAATCAAGCAGAGTGGGAACGGTTAGCAAGCGCAAGGTTCTGTGAGCAGGCAAGAGGATGGGAGAAGCCACACCCCACACCCCACACCCTACACCCTACACCCTCCTCAAATTGGTTAGAGACGCTGCCCCATGCTGCCGCGATCGCCACTGCTCGTTATACCCAAACAAAGGCAACCGTGCAGGCACCGATGGCAGCCTGTGCAACTGGGTTATGGTCGATCGCCCAGGGTTTTGAGTTGGTTCGGACTGGACAGTATGAACGGGTACTGGTTGGTGCAATCGAAACTCCTATCACACCACTGACGCTAATCGGCTTCACTCAAATGGGTGCGCTAGCCAAAACAGGAGTCTACCCGTTCGATCGCTACCGCGAAGGGCTAGTCTTAGCGGAAGGCGGCGCAATCCTGGTATTGGAAGCATGCTACCTGGCAGCACAGCGGGGCGCAAAGGTCTATGGTCGCTTCTTGGGGACGGGGCTGACAGCCGATGCCTATCATGTCAGCGCACCAGCACCAGAAAGTCGAGCCGCGATCGCCGCTGTCAGACAGTGCTTACAGCGTTCAGGCTTGGATGCGGCTGAGGTTGATTACATTCACGCTCATGGGACGGCAACCGCCCTCAACGATCGCAACGAAGCGCATCTCATTCAAACGCTTTTTCCGCATAAAGTGCCTGTGAGTTCTACCAAAGGAGCGACTGGTCACGCGCTTGGGGCTTCGGGCGCGATCGGTGCGGCCTTCTGCCTCATGGCCTTAAAGCATCAACGGTTACCGCCCTGTGTTGGGCTAAGCCAGCCAGAATTTGCGCTCAATTTTGTGACACAACCGCTGCCCAGCAAGATTGACACAACGCTCTGTCTTAGCTTTGGGTTTGGTGGACAGAATGCGGCGATCGCGTTTGGGGTAGCTTAGAGGGCAGAGAGCATAAGGCAAAGGGTAGAAGCCGGGAGTCGGGTAGAAGAGAACGCGATACACTCAGACTATTGACTATGAAGCTGGTTTGCCATGACGCTGACTACCCAGATTCTTTCCCAAATGCCCGGAACCCCGCTGGATGAGCTGCGACGAGTGGATGCCCTTTGGCAGTCGCTGAGAGAGGGCACACAGCCAGTACCCACTGTCGTTCAAGAAAGGCGGGATGCGATCGACCTTGCATGGGATGTGGTCATTTGCGGTGGAACGCTGGGCATTTTGCTGGGGGCAGCTTTGGCACAACGGGGCTGGCGTGTAGCCTTGCTGGAACGTGGGGTGCTGCGGGGGCGTGATCAGGAGTGGAATATTTCGCGCCAAGAGTTGCAGGTATTCGTCGAACTGGCGCTGTTAAGTGAAGCGGAGTTAGCACAGACAATCGCCACCTCGTTCAACCCATCGCGTATTGCCTTTCGAGGTAGTCCGCCTGTGCAGGTTAGGGATGTGTTGAACATTGGCGTTGATCCAGTAGTACTGCTAGAAACGCTGAAGCAAAAATTCTTGACGCATGGCGGTCAGTTGTTTGAAAACACTCCCGTTGATGGGGCGATCGTTCACGCCAACGGGGTCACAGTTACAGCCGGGCAACACACCCTTAAAACGCGCCTCATGCTGGATGCGATGGGGCATTTTTCGCCGATCGTGCAGCAAGCGCGGCAGGGTAAGAAACCAGATGCGGTGTGTCTCGTCGTCGGCACCTGTGCGGAAGGCTTTTCTCACAATACCTCTGGCGATTTGATCGCTACCATTACCCCGATTCAAAAGCAGTGTCAGTATTTTTGGGAAGCCTTCCCTGCACGCGATGGACGCACCACCTATCTGTTTACCTACCTGGACGCGCATCCCGATCGACCCAGTTTGGAGACACTTTTTGACGACTACTTTCGCCTCCTACCCGACTATCAGCAGGTGTCCTTAGAGCAGCTTCAGTTTAAACGAGCGCTGTTTGGCTTCTTTCCCTGCTATCGTCAAAGCCCCCTCAAACCCAGGTGGGACTATATTCTACCCATCGGCGACAGTAGTGGTAGCCAGTCTCCCCTCAGTTTTGGCGGGTTTGGTGCCATGATCCGCCATCTATCAAGACTCACCAGTGGCATTCATGCAGCTCTGGAAAGCGATACCCTGAAGCGGGACGCTTTGTCGCGACTGCATCCCTACCAGCCCAACCTGTCGGTTACGTGGCTGTTTCAGCGATCGATGAGCGTTGGCATTAACCAGACGATCAACCCTAATCAAATCAACGAACTGCTGGCGATCGTGTTTCAGGCGATGGAAACTCTGGGTGATCCCGTAATCAAGCCTTTTTTGCAAGATGTCGTGCAGTTTTCTGCCCTCTTTCAAACGCTGGCGCAAACAACGCTCACTCAGCCGACGATCGCTCTAAAAATCGTGCCGCAAGTAGGATTGCCAACGCTGATTGACTGGCTGTTTCACTACATTGCCCTCGCCGCCTACGCTGCCCTTTATCCACTCGCACGCTCCTTAGAACCCTGGATGAAAACCCTTCCCCCAGTCCCTCGCTATTACTGCGATCGCTGGCGTGAAGCGCTGAAGTACGGATCGGGTAGGGACTACGGGAAAGATGAAGGATGAAAGTTTTGAGTTGAATTAGCAGTCAGCCTCTAGCCTTTTGCCCTTTATCCTCTCCCTATGCCGTTTCCTCTCGCACGACAGCTATTTCACCGCGAAGTCCAGCAACCAGATGAGCAGATTGATCTGGAACGGGCGGCACTCTACCTGGCGCAAGAAGATTATCCAGCGCTAGACGTGGAGGAATACCTGAAGGTGCTGGACAACATGGCAACAGACGTGGAAGGACGATCGCCCAACGAATCCTATCCATTGAAAAAGATGCAAGCGATTAATCGCTATCTCTACGACGAATTGGAGTTTGTAGGCAACACGACCGATTACTACGATCCGCGCAATAGTTTTCTCAATGAAGTCATTGATCGTCGCACGGGGATTCCCATTACGCTGTCACTGGTCTATCTTTCGATCACACGTCGCATTGGACTCCCGATGGTGGGCATTAATATGCCAGGACATTTCTTGATCCGTCCGGTCATTGAGGATGCCGAAATTTGCGTCGATGCTTTCCATCAAGGCGAAATTCTCTTTCCACAGGATTGCGAAGAACGGTTGGCTCAAGTATATGGACATCCAGTAGCCCTGAACCCCGCCTTTCTGCAACCTGTCACGACCCGCCAATACCTGTCACGCATGCTGACCAATTTAAAGGTCGTTTACATCGATCGAGGCGATTTCCAACATGCACTGGCGGCGATCGATCGGCTCTTGCTCCTTTTTCCCAATGCACCCACTGAACTGCGCGATCGGGGACTGGTTTACTACCGCACCGATCGCCCAACCGAGGCACAGCAAGATTTGACTGCTTACCTCGCCCTTGAACCAGCCGCCCCCGATGCTTCGAGTATCCAAAAACTCTTAAAAGCACTTAGAGAAAAGACTCCCTGAACCGCTATAGCCCACTCCTTAATCCCTCCGCCCTCTCAATTACTGCCCCGGCACCTTTGCCACACCACCTCGACACTGTTGTGACCAATTGGGTGCCCGTACACCTTTTGCCTGAAGGGTTTGTAATCGACTGCGGTAGGAAACCAGTTGCGCCCGGTAGCTGGCTTGGCTTACAGGCGTAGCGGTGATCGCGGTATTCACCAATCGAATGGCTTGCTGCCAATTTTGCGTACAGGTGGCTTGCTGTAAAGCCGTATCCAACGTACCTTGCCCTGGCTGAGGCTGAGCAGGTGAAGCTTGGCTTGTACCTGATGCAGCAGTGGTAGTCGTCCCAGTGCGGGGTGTAGTAGATTGAGGTTGCAGTGGCGCTGCGCTATTTGCAGGCGTACCTGTAGCAGGCTGAGTCGTTGAGGGAGCGGTGCCGCCTCCCTCAATCAATTGAGGAGGATACACAGTAGTGTTGGGGCCAACCTGTGTTCCAGTCACGCCTGAAGAGGACGGTTGGCTGATGGGTGGTGCGACCTGTCTTGTTCCGGTAGAACGACCGTTGACAAACGTTTGCTCAGCTCCCGGAACCTTTGTTGACAACGGCAGACTTGGCCCGATCGCTTGACCATCAGAGGCTTGCCCCGCAGTACCAGATGTCCCAGTCGTTGGTTGAGTTACACCAGACGTTTGGGAGTCTACACCTACAGACTGCCCGCCAACCCCGGACGTTTGTCCTCCAACCCCGGACGTTTGTCCTCCGACACCCGCAGACTGCCCTCCAACACCAGTAGACTGCCCTCCGACCCCTTGAGATTGCGAACTCACGCCAGACGTTTGTGAACCCACGCCCACAGATTGCCCGCCAACTCCCGCAGATTGCCCGCCAACCCCCACAGATTGTCCTCCAACTCCCGCAGATTGCCCGCCAACTCCAGAGGACTGTCCACCCACACCGGGAGTTTGTAGCTCTGTGCCAGGAGTTTGTAGACCGACGCCAGGAGTTTGCAAATTTGTACCGGGTGTCTGCAAATTCGTACCAGGGGTTTGTAAGCCTGCACCAGGCGTTTGTATACCTGCACCAGGCGTCTGCAAATTCGTACCAGGGGTTGAAAAATCCGATGACTGAGTTGTTCCGGTCGCCTGTCCCGTTGTTGTGGCCTGAGCAATCGTGGTAATAGCTTCAACCGTGATCGGCTCTGTTTGGGTGGCTGTCACTGATCGCGCTTGCAGGGCTAATTGGCTGAACCCCTTACCAGGCAGCATAAACGGCACGAAAGCCACCGACAAGAACGCGGTCAGGCGTAGGATAGACATAGGAAACTCCGCTTGTCTGAAACAAATACCAAAGTCATGGTACTAAAGTCATGATTAACGGTCGAGTTTAGAAGTCCCTGGATGTAAAAGCCTCTATAAAAAGAAAGAGTTTGACGATGCAGTCGAAGCCCGATCGCCCATAGGTCGCACCACATCCTCTAAACTAAACGAGGCGATCGACCCACATGCGAACACAAACCACACCGCAGGCAAGTCATCCCTCCCAACATCAATTCAACCCCTGTTAGCCTTCACGTGCCATGAGTCGGACAAAAACCTGGGAACAAATCGGTCTTTTCGCGCTGCTGGGCTGCTTGCTCAGTTGGTTGATCAGTTGCAGTACGGGCACACCGATCGCTGGCAATAGTGGACAAACGGCATCTAGCAAGCAAGAAGTCGAATTCTGGACAATGCAGCTCCAGCCTGACTTCACTGACTATTTCAACAAGCTCATTGCTCAGTTTGAACAGGAAAATCCGACGGTGAAGATCCGATGGGTGGACGTGCCCTGGGCAGACATGCAGCGCAAAATTCTCACTGCGGTCTCTGCCAAAACTGCGCCAGATGTCGTGAACTTGAACCCAGATTTTGCTTCCCAACTGGCACAGCGGAATGCCTGGATGCTTCTGGATGGCACGGTTTCCCATGAAGCACAGCAGCAGTACCTCCCCAACATCTGGAAAGCCAGCACGTTGGATGAGAAAAGCTTTGGCATTCCCTGGTATCTCACGACGCGCGTGGCGATTTACAACACCGCCATTTTGAAGCTAGCGGGGGTTAGCAAACCGCCTGCAACCTATGCAGAGTTGGCTGCGATCGCCAAACAAATCAAAGACAAAACGGGAAAATATGCCTTCTTCGTTACCGTTGTCCCCGAGGACTCTGGCGAGGTGCTGGAATCGTTTGTGCAGATGGGTGTGGATTTAGTCGATGCTCAGGGCAAAGCGGCGTTTAATTCACCCAAGGGTAAAGCAGCGTTCCAGTATTGGGTTGACCTGTACAAAAACGGTTTGATGCCCAAGGAAGCGCTTACCGAAGGCCATCGTCACGCGATCGACCTCTACCAGCAAGGGCAAACCGCGATTCTGGCATCCGGTGCCGAATTTCTGAATACCATTGCCAAGAACGCACCGACGATCGCCAAAGCTTCGGCCTCTGCGCCTCAACTGACGGGTGAAACGGGCAAGAAGAACGTGGCCGTCATGAATGTGGTCATTCCCAAAGATACCGACGTTCCCGAAGCCGCACTGAAGTTTGCCCTTTTTGTCACCAACGATGCGAACCAACTTTCGTTTGCTAAAGCCGCCAATGTGCTGCCCTCCACCGTCAAAGCCTTACAGGACAGCTATTTTCAAACTGCGCCTGCGGATGCCACACCCGTAGACAAAGCCCGCATTATCAGCGCCCAACAGTTAAAAGATGCTGAAGTGCTCATTCCAGCGATGAAGGACGTAAAGCAACTGCAAAAAGTGATCTACGATAACCTGCAAGCCGCGATGCTGGGGCAGAAAACGGTGGATCAGGCGATCGCTGAAGCCGCCGATCAATGGAATCAGCGCGCCTAACCTTTAATCCTTAAACTCTTTTATTCTGGAAACTGAAAAAGGATCTTTAAGCAACACGATGGCAAAGCATACTCAGGCACACATTACACGCACGATCGAAGCAAACAAGCCGAACGCCTTCAAAACACGCACGAAGGAGCAGATGCATTACTACATGGGTGCCAAGCTCATCGAAATTGGCGTGGAACCGAAGTCGGTCATCTATCGCTGGTCGATGGAACCCAAGGGCAGCAACGAAGTGTGGACGTACAGCGCTTACTGGGGCGACTCCAAAGATAAACTGCTTCAAGAAGAAGGCAAGGGTTAGAAATAATCCGGTTCAAGATAGAGTGCGATCGCTTCCTGAATATTTGTGAGCGCATCTTCAATATCTTCCCCTTCACTGATGCAACCGGGCAGTGAGGGAACATGGAGTGTGTAACCGCCTTCTTCGCTTGGCTCCAGGATAACTCTTAGCTTCATCGTTCTCAAAAGTGTTGTGGGATGCAGCCGTTCAAATTGTAACGAACCTTAGATGTTCAAGGCATCAACCGCTATGGGGCTGCATGACGATGCCACCGAAGCGAGCTTCATCAGCCCAGCACGTAACTCCTTCGATATAGCAAAGATGACTGGGGTAGTCTTCTTGCGTGTCAGCGATAACTGCGCCAAACCCGCCGCTCATAGAGACATTGAAGAAGCTAAGCTGTTGCCCTTGAGCGTCACAGGCTTTTTCGTAACAAGCATGGCAAACCGCTTGCGGATACCGCTCTTGATGCTGCACGGGAGCGGAACAAATTGGGCAGGCATGAAATGATGGGTTAGTCATAGCGCGTGGCGATCGCTATAAGGTAGGACAGGCAACAACCCTCAAGATCATAGCAAGTTCGCCCTTTTGACCCTGGTAATACCGGGCAATGAACACAGAACAAAGCTGTAAAGGGCGATCGGGGCTGAACCAGATATCGCCTCAAAAAAATTGCCTATTGTTCCTGATGACCTCGACGTAACCAGAAGAAAGGAGTGGTAGATGCACCCTGATCAAATCCCTGGCTTCATGTCGGGGATTTTTTTGTTTCTAACCGTCGGCAGCCGTTTGAGAATCGATTCGTTCCGCTAAATTCATACGATTCTTCCTGATGACCTCGGCATAACCAGAAGAAAGGAGTGGTAGATGCACCCTGATCAATCCCTGGCTTCCCGCTGGGGATTTTTTATTACTGGCAGTCATCTTGTCAGCAGTCAGTAGCAATTTTAGACATAGCTATTGCTTGTTTCCGCAATCATGCCTCAAAGCTTGCTAGACCTTGTGGATGGATAACTGTAATACTCGATGTGATTGCAAAATCGCTTGAGTTAAAGGTCAAAAGATGGGTAATTCCATGTGCAAGCATCGTGGCAATAAGACGAACATCATGAGTTCGTTTGCCAATCACTTTACTATTTGTGACCAGGTTCAACCAGGTTGGAAAAATCTGCGATGTTTCCTCTAGCAACGGAAAGCGATCAAGCAGTTGATCGATCGTGTTTCTTACTTGTTCTACAGTCCATCCCAAGCCATTAACATCAACTGGGCGTGTAGCAACAACCCAAAATTCAACAAGCACTTGCGCTGTAAGCAAACATTCATCTTCCTGCGCCAATAAGCGAGAGATAGCATCAGTTGCAAGGCGATGTTGTACATCAGAAGCATTGCAGAAACGCATTACAACATTCGTATCAAGCAAATATCGAGTCATTCTTCGTAAATGCTGTCGCGGTCAAAGGCTTCGTCAGGCAAGCTCGGACTACCTTTAGGAAGCTGTAGAACCCATCCACGAAAGTCCCTTGCCCTTTCAGCAGGTGTGGCTCTTTGCCAAAACGGAACAGATGTCGCGGCTTGTTCAGATTGAGACTCAATAAATGCAACAAAATCAGCAACCTTTTTGAGTTGATCGTCGTTGAGTGTATCCAGTTCCTTCTTAAGGTCTTCTCGCAGCATAACTTGCAGTTTTGCGAAATAAAGATTTTTCTGTAGTGCCAATTAGATTACTTACTTGATTTCCAAAACATGATCAACTACTTAACGCATATCACTAGAAGAGAGGTGGCTTCAACAGTCAACCGTGAAAATTACGGCTCGATCCTCTGCTGATGCCTTTTCGTACAGTTGTCTTACCGCTTGAAACCACTCCCACGTATATTCAAAATCACGGTTGCTTAATGTCCCGTAATCGTCTTGTGGAATAGCAAGATACTGTTCTCGAAGCCAAAGTTCAGTAATCTGACTAAGCGCAAATGCAACATCTTTTACCTGCACCGCAGAAGTAAAGGAAACAGTGTAATCCTCTCCGTCATAAAGTTGTTCGCCACCACAGATGCAGTGATTGAGTGGATATTGACCACTTTCGTAGAGCAAACTCCCGTCTGTTAGACAACGATGAATTGCATTCCAAGCTTTATCAGATTCAGCAAGGTATTTTTCGTCCCATTCTCCTTCAATTGATTCAATGACTAACATCAGTCCATCGTCGTTTGCAGCTTCAAGTACAGCCTGAACCTGAGCATTTGACAGTGCAAAATGGATTCCTCGACCTGTCATGTAAACTCATGGACTTGACAACAACATGCCTATAATGCCCAACGCTCACCCCTAAAGTACTGTTACAAACAACAACCTGAACTACATACTAAATTATTTCTCAAAAATACCTAAGCGATCGCCCGATCGCCCATCGCCGCTAAAATCCCTTCAAACAATCGTATGCCATCTGTTCCACCTAACATTGAATCAGCAGCGCGTTCGGGGTGTGGCATCATGCCTAAGACATTGCCTTCGCGGTTGCAAATGCCTGCGATGTTGTTGAGTGAACCATTGGGATTGCTGGCATCATCTACATCTCCTGCATGGGTGGCGTAGCGGAACACAATTTGACCGTTTGCTTCCAGATCTGCCAGTGTGTCGGCATCGGCATAGTAATTGCCTTCACCATGCGCGATCGGCAAGGTAATGACAGTTTCCTTTTGATAGTGTTGCGTCCAGGGTAGATCGGTGCGTTCGACGCGGAGGGGCACGCGATCGCAGATGAAGTGTAGATCTCGGTTTCGCACCAGCGCACCTGGTAGTAAGCCTGCTTCCGTTAACACCTGGAAGCCGTTGCAAATGCCCAGAACGAGCTTTCCCTGTTCGGCATGTTTGATGGTTGCTTGCATGGCGGGTGAGAAGCGGGCGATCGCGCCACAGCGAAGGTAATCTCCGTAGCTAAAACCACCTGGTACGACAATCACATCCAGATCAGCCAGATCGCTTTCCTCATGCCAGACCATGCGTGTGGGCTGCTGCAACAGCGATTGCGTGACATATGCCACGTCGAGATCGCAATTGGAACCAGGGAAGACAATGACACCAAATTTAACCATGACGTTCTACTGCGAATCTAACGGAATGCCTGCTTGCTGAAACACTTGCTCTGCGGTGAATGCTAACCCCTCAAAAAGCGGATCTGTGAGTAGTGTATCGCCGATGTAGGTTTGAGGTGGCGCATCGGGGTAGAAAACAGTAACGCTTCTGGTGCTATCAACCACCCACACTCGCAGCACGTTAGCATCCAGGTACGCTCTCGCTTTTGCGGCTAATTGACCAAAGGTTTGACCGGGCGAAATGATTTCGATCGCGAGGTCAGGAGGTACGGAACACGCCCCATCTTCAGCCCAATCCGCAAGCAGTCGTTCATTAGAAATGTATAGAAGATCAGGTGTAGGCACCCAGCTTTGCCCGTTACGAGTTAACGTAATTGCCAGTTCTGGGCACACTTCGCCGCGTCCATTGCTCCATCCGTCGATCAGATAGATAAAGATACGGGTTAACTTGGAGTGTTTTTTTTTGGAGACATCTTAGGAACTGCCTGACCATCCACTAACTCATAAGTCAGATCATTTTCATCTGGCGAGAGAGCTAAAAATTCCTCAAGCGACAGTAACCCTTTTGCGTGAACAACCATAGTGCGTGAACCGTTACGTTAGTTCTCATTTTAGAGGGATTCTGCTTGATGCAAGATCAGCCAGTTGCCATCGGGGTCGTAAGCATAAATTTCTCTACCATGAGAGGCAGTGATGATGTCGCCAGAGGGCGGGTAGCCGAGTTGAGCAAGGTGGGCGATCGCCGCCTCTAGATTCTCCACTTCTAAACACAAACTCAGGCCAGTGAGAGAGTGGGGAGTGGGGAGTGGGGAGTGGGGAGTGGCTTTGGGGTGAAAGATGCCGAGTTTTAATCCAGAGAGATGGAATTCAGCATAAATATTTGGGCGTAGCACAGCGGGTTGCAGATTCAAAAGCTGACTGTAGAACTGAGTGAGGGATGCAAAGTGAGGCGTTGCTAGTGTCAGCAGAGCGGTAGTGCAGTGTAGTGGCATCATCGCACCAGGCGAAAGATAGTGCTTGGGCCACCATACGAATCATCGAAATCCGTATCAGATTCCCAAGCAAAGAGTGCTCTGGATGAAGAGTTAGACAATACACGGTGGCAACCGTTATCCAGCCCCACGCCAATGTGTGCTTCGCCAAAGGCAACGACGAGATCCCCTGCTTTTGCGTCTGCGGGTGAAATTTCTTTGCCGCGTCCGTTTTGCAATGCTTCAAACAACGACGGCACATAGTTGGGGTTGTCTCCCAAAGGTGCGATACCCGCTTTGCTGAGAACGCGGTTCAATGACCAGGCGCAGGCATTGTTGCCACCATCGGGGCCATCGGTGGTACACATGTCTCGCAAGCTTTGGGCAGCGGTCAGAATCGCAGCATTCAAATCGGCTGTTGTTGTGGTATGGCTGTTGGCAATCACTTCCTGAAAGTAAACGCCTGCTGTTTGAGGCCCAATCACCCCTTGATACGCACCTGTATTGTTCAAGCGATGTTTGTCTTTGAACGCACTCACGCCCGCGATCGACAGATCGAAGCCTTGCTGATGACATAGTTGGATGAAAGCAGTCAAGGTTGCTGGCCCAATAGCACCCGGTTTGCCCAACTTCATCAATTGCTTGAGTTGATTCACCTGCTCAACGGGCAAGTTTTTCAGAATGGCAAATGCATAGCTTTCCTCGATCGAAAGCTGAGTCGGATCAATGTTTTCGATCGCAAGAGCTGTAACCATACCTTCACCTGTAAGCTGTAACTGAGACGGCACATGCACTAAAGCATTCGTTCAGTGCTGAGTGCTCTATGACCATAACGCCATCACTCAAGGCACATAAATAACCTTACAGAAAAATTAACGTGCACTTGTCCGATGGTTGCCTGGAGTTGCAATCTTATGCCAATTCAAACAGTCACGGTGGCAGATCTTGGCTCCGAACCGATCCCCCTCAGTCCCCCTTATCAAGGGAGAGGCCGAAGGCAGGGGGATCTCATGTGTCGCATTCACAAATCAAATGGGTATTAGCCACCCAACTATAGCGAACGTATTTTATGCCTGAAGGCCCCGAAATTAAACAAGCCGCCGATACCATTGCGCGGGCGATCGTTCAAAAGCCACTGCTCCACATTGCGTTTGCATTCGAGCGTTTGCAGCCTTATGAAGAGATTTTGGTGAAGGAGCAGATCTGGGCAGTGCAAGCAAAAGGCAAAGCGCTCTTGATTCGCTTTCACAATCAGCTCAATATCTACAGTCACAATCAGCTTTACGGAAAGTGGTATATCCAAAAGGCCAATGTCTATCCAGCGACAAACCGCCAACTGCGGCTGGCAATCCACACGCAAACGCAAGCAGCTCTGCTGTACAGCGCGTCAGACATTGATGTCATCACGGATGAGCAAATTTTGACCCATCCGTTCCTTAGTCGTTTGGGGCCAGATGTGCTGGATGACGCAACGAGCGTAGAGCAGGTGCAAACTCGCTTTGTAGACAAACGTTTTTATCGTCGTGGGTTAATTAGTCTGCTGCTGGATCAAGGGTTTTTGTGCGGTTTGGGCAACTATCTGCGTAGCGAGGTGTTGTTTGTTGCCAAAGTGAACCCGGCATTGCGCCCGATCGATTGCACCGCTGATCAGATTCTCAGACTGGCAGAAGGCGCGATCGCGGTGAGCCGCCAATCCTACCGCACCAAAGGCATCACCAATGACCTGGAGATTGTCGCTCAACTCAAACAACAGGGACAGACACGCCAACAATACCGCTTCTACGTCTTCAACCGCGATGGCAGACCTTGCTACATCTGCGGCACTACTATTTTGAAAGAGATTGCAGGTGGTCGTCGTCTCTATTACTGTCCCCATTGCCAACAGAGTTAAATGGAATGAATGCCCGTTCAACACTTTCATTGCTTTAACCGTTCATGACTCTGTTTAATGCAACTCGCTTTCAGACGGTATGGCAGCGTCTTGGTTGTGAAGATGATAGCGCAGAGCTTTTCGCCCAACTGTTGGAGGCGTATCGGCAACCCCATCGCGCTTATCATACGGTGGCTCATATTGAAGCCTGCCTGCACCAGTTAAATGTTGCGGCAACGGAGGCAGAGCGATTTACCGAGGTGGAAGTAGCACTATGGTTCCATGATGCGGTTTATGATCTCCAGGCAACCGATAACGAAGCCCAAAGTGCGCTGTGGGCCAGCCAAGCATTACAGCAAAGTGGAGTGAGTGCTGTGGTTTGCGATCGAATCACCGCAATGATTCTGGCGACAACGCACGATCGCTCACCAGCGACCCATGACGGCGCGTTGTTGCTCGATATTGATCTATCGATTCTGGGACAAGCACCGAAAGCGTTTGCCGTGTATGAACAACACATTCGTACTGAATATCATTGGGTGACAGAAGAGGGCTATCGTGCTGGACGATCAGCAGTGCTGGAACGATTTTTGGCACGATCGACCATCTACTACACGCCGTTTTTTCGAGAGCGGTTAGAAGCACAGGCACGGTGGAACCTGGAACAGTCGATCGCAGCCCTGCATGGGCAGCAGTCTTAGGCTCGTGCATGAGATAACCTGTTGATTCAGGTTTTGTAAGGACATAGCATTGCCGTGCCCTTACGTCGTTGTTGCGTAGATACTATTGATCGAATCGATCGAGGATGGCATAAGGCATTGCCTCTAGCGAAGCTCGATCGCAAGCTCTATCAACCCGATACAGACAAGTGCAGCGTGAGAGCTTTAACTAGCAACAGCAGTTTTGGTGCGGGTAGGGCGCTTGCGATCGGACTTTTTCTTCAAACCAACCGAGCGGGCTTCGTTACTATCGGAACCAAACTGTCCACGTACCACTTCTTTCATGGCAATAACAGCGTTGTGGAATTCCCATTCTGCCTGACGAGCCGCATCAGCGGCAGCTTTATAGAGCGCTTGCTTTTCGGTTTCAAGCTGCTGTTGAGCAATCATGTTTTGAAAGGCGGATTGTAGCGCTTCGGTAGTGGCTTCAGGGCGAGTGGTTTTGTAAGCGGGAATTGTGCCAATACCGTTGAAGGCATCAACGTCTTGATTGATGAGTTGAGGCGATAAACGACGATTGGGAATTTGAATAGGCATGGTGAACCAGAGGGTAGAGGATGACACCTTTAATGTGCCCACTCAAAGAAAAAATCACACGTCACAAGTTCAAGGGCTATTCATTCCAGGAGTAGAGTCCATTTGGCAACGGATTGAACAACAGATGAAGCGGATAAATGGTCTGCTAGCAGTAGAAAACGCATCTGTTTCATCCGTTGTTATCTGCTGCCAAACAAAATGAAGTCGCCCTGCACAAGGTTCAACGTCTAGTGGACAATGCTGATGGTTAAATGTCGAATACGTTTTAAGTAAAAGCAACTATAGTGTTGTCTGGTCATGCAATACCAATGCTGTCACTGACGTTAGCGTGCGATCGCGCGACAGCACCATCGTTGCAAGCCACAGTCAGTAATATCCGCAGTCACTATACGACGGTTGTCAACCGCATAAAGATGTGCGCTGAATGCAATACTAATGTGGTCGTTTGCATTCAGTAATGCCCGCAGTGCAAATACACCTTTGATGGACTGCATTGAGATTGTGGGTAGCAACCATTGCTATGTGAGTGCATGTTGAAGTAATGAATCATTAGACAACAGCGTTGTAAAGAGCGATCCTAGCTATGCATTTAGCCGACGTTCGATCGCGGCAAACAATGCCTCGAACTCATCCTGACTATGAAGATCAGGCATGAGCGTATTCATGTTTTTGAAGATGCCCGTCAGTTCGGCAATGGTGTTGCGGATGTCTGTATATTGATCGATTTCGTCACGAAAGCCTTGTAGGTTTGCAGATCCAACGCCTTTCATTGCTTCATCGAGTGCGTTGATTTCGTCTTCCCAATGCTTGATGTATTTGATGCGCTGGGTTGGTTTGTAGATGTCTGCATCGGAGAGGACGATGGGAAAAATGCGATCGTAAAACTGATGATTTTTTGCCACCTGCACCAGCTCAAACATGCAGTTGGGAGATTTCAAATATTTATCGCTGACGACTGCAATCACACATTTACCGCGACCGATGCGCTCCATAAATGCTTGAATTAGCCCTTTGTACTCCAAGTCTCGCTTGTCACGAATGATGGTGATACCTTTTGCCTGAAACGCTTCATCCAGTCGGTTGACAAATGCCTCGCGTTCATCACCCCAGGCGTAGGAGATAAAGACTTCTTTTTCTGGCTCTGGTTGCGATCGCAGGTTAATCCTTGTTGCTCCTGGATCACGTCGTCTTTGCTGCCGTTCCTGTACCGATTCGATGCCATCTAGCAAGGATTGGACGCTGATACGTTCCTTGAGTCCGGTGGGAATGAAGCTGGTTTCGCCCAATTCCTCCAGGGTGAGCAAGTGCTGATAGTCGATCGGTTCAATGCCTGGATGAGTGGGTAAGGGAATTTTCTCGTCAACGTCCAAACCAGGAATAGTTTGATGGATGGCGGCGAACTGGGCGCGAATAACGGTGAGAAAGCGGCGATGACCGTGGTTAGTACCTATGATGCGGATAAAGATTTTCTTGTCTTCGCGGTCGGCTTTAATCAACGCAACGTTTCCTTCGTAGGCCAGCACGACTCCGTTGCGCCAGTAGGTATGCTGGTGAATCTTGTCGTTCATGCGGACGATGAAGCGCGAGATGATGCTGGTGGGCAACACCTTGTAGTGATATTCAAATGGCAATGCGTCTCGCCAGTCGCCTGTGTAGGGTTCTTCCTTCGTCAACAGATCGGGCAGCAAAAACTTCTGGTCGTGAAAGCCTTCGAGGTCAAAGCAGAGTTCAAACTTTCGCATCATGTCGATGATGAACAGATGCTTGCTGCGGGGATAGCGACTTTGATCGAGGATGCGGGTGAGGTGATTGCGTTCTAGAATGCCCCGATGCTCGGTGATGAGTGGGTTGTCGTTGAGGATGCGATACACGCCGTTTGTTACCCACTGCGGATTAAGAACGTTGGTATCTTCTAACCGATCGTCGCCATAAAAGTTGAGCACAATGCCGAGGTCGTGTAGGAAGCTAACGAGCGTAGTTTGGCTCAAGTCGTCGGTGATGCCTTGTGCGTTGCAGAGCTGCTGATACTCGGTGTAGGGAATGTAATCGTGCTCGATCGCTTCGAGCTGTTGCTTGAGCGTAAACCAGGAGAGGGGCAGCGGGTCGTAGATGTGTTCGAGCTTGTCCACTTCTTGCGTAATGAGCGATCGCAGGTCATCAATACCCTGATCCGTTTCGCAAGAGGTTTCCACAATCGCTTTGATCTGCGGATACTTGGTTTGCAAGCCACGTCTATCAATATCCAGCGGCTGTTGATCGACCTGATTGCCCACAATAATGATGGGCGAATCGCCGCCAAAGCTTTGGATGATCTTGAGCCAGTATTCCAGTCGGTTCTCGTCTTCATCCTGACGGGCGTTGAGTACCAGCAGGTAGAGACTGCGCTTGGTGAGAAAGAACTGATGGGTCGCGTGCATGATCTCCTGCCCACCAAAATCCCACACGTTGAGGCGAATGGTCTGCTCTTTGACTGGAATCTGCCAGGGCTGAATCTGAATGCCCTCCGTTTTACGCTCGTGTTGGTTGAAGACTCCCTCGATCAAACGCTTTACCAAAGACGTTTTACCAACATTGCTCTGCCCAACCACCAATAGTTTGGCTTCGTTGAGCGGCTTCTTCTGTTCCTTCTGAAGTTGAAAATAATAGCTGAAAATACTGGCAGGATACCAATCATCACCTAAAATTTCTGGCGGAATCGGCAATGCATTGTCTCGTAAATCTAACTGTAGAAGCTTCTTGAGCTGTATAAGTTCTGGCGATAGCGCTGTCAAGCGGTTACGACTAAGAATAAGCTTTGTGAGGCTGGTAAGTTGCCCAATCTCGCTTGGTAGCGCTATCAATTGATTGCTGTCGAGTTCAAGTGTAAGGAGGCTGGTAAGTTGCCCAATCTCGCTTGGCAGTGTCGTTAATTGATTGCTATTGAGATGAAGCGTGTGGAGTTTAGTAAGTTTACCGATCTCATGTGGTATTGCCGTTAATTGGTTATCACTAAGGATAAGCGTAATGAGATTGATAAGCCGCCCAATCTCGCTTGGCAACGCCGTTAATTGATTGCTGTAAAGATCAAGCCTATTGAGGCTGGTGAGTTGACCGATCTCAGGAGGTAATGTTGTCAATTGATTACCGTTGAGATCAAGCCTACTGAGACTGGTGAGTTGACCGATCTCAGGAGGTAATACTATCAACTGATTGAAGCTGAACTGAAGCGTATTAAGATTCGTAAGTTGAAAGATCTCAGATGGTACTGTTGTCAGGTGATTGAAGCGGAGAAAAAGTGTGCCCAGATTGGTAAGTTCACCGATCTCTGGCGGCAGTGTTGTCAAACTTTTTCCAGAAAGATCAAGTTCGGTTGCTCCTTCTCTAGCCGCTTGTTTGATGATTTGCAGCAGTTCTTCGTCTGTCATGGGCAAACCTCACGGGTTGAGCGATTTGGCGATCGACGTTGATCAATACTTTACCTGCTGTCGGTGTGAGGTGTGGGATGAGGGATGGGGGATGAGGGGCGATCGGGAATAGGAAGCACCCTGAAATTTGATCGTTCTCCTTCAAGCGATCGTCTGACATCAGGGCTTTAAAGCCCCCAGAATTGGGGGTTGGGGGCAAAGGCGTAAGTCCTGTCCATCACTTATATGCCAATGTCCGAAGCGATTCAGCCTCCTAATCCCCTAACTTTGGGGGACTTTGAACTGATCAGAGTACTCTAGAGACACGATCGCCCTGACTCGACTGATAACGTCCGAAGTTACTCAGCCCCCTAATCCCCCAGAATTGGGGGATTAGGGGGCTGATCAGGGCACTCTAGAAAAGAAAAACTGTCGATTCGATAGACTGATGCCGAAAGACTCTCCTAGAATTCGTGGCACGAACCTGCAAACGGAGCAAGCTGCTCGTCAGCTACGGAAGCATCAAACTCCTGCCGAAACCCGATTATGGAACGCTTTGAGTTGTCGTCAACTGGCAGGACTTAGGTTTCGCCGTCAGCATCCCGTCGGGCAGTTCATTGTTGACTTCTACTGCCCATCCTGCAAATTAGTCATTGAGGTCGATGGGGAGGTTCATATCCAGCAAGAAGCCTATGATAATGCTCGAACAGAACGGCTCCAATCGTTTGGTTATCAAGTGTTGCGGTTTACCAATGAAGAAGTTTTGAGCGATCTACAAGCTGTTCTAGCCCGCATTGTACAAGTAGCAGAAGCCTGTTTTCCCCCAGAACATAGCCCACATTGCCAATGCAGCGCGATCAAATCGTGATCGATGCAGTCACATTCGAGATCGATGGGCATACATTTGGCATCGATCGCCATACATTTGAGTTCGATCGCGATCGATTGGTGATCGATGGCTATACATTTGTGATCGATACGATCACATTGGCAATGTTAGCGATCGCGCACTTGTGTGAGGGGCGATCATCAACAGTTTAACGGGATGAGGAATGAGGGTGCGATCGTAAAGTGGGCGATCGCGTTACGCTGGCTTACTCTGGAAGAATGAGTATAGGCATTGCGCGATCGATGCTTTTGCGGTCTAACGCTACGTTGGAGGAGTCATGATTCAAGCAGCCTTGTTGGAGACGTTACAGAAACTACCTGAGTCGCTACAGCTAGAAGTGCTGCATTACGCCGAATTTCTGGTGCAGAAGTATCCTCAAGATGCGATCGCGGTAGAACCACTTCAGAAGAAGCGCGAAGCGGGTGCGCTTAAGGGAAGAATCTGGATGTCAGACGATTTTGATGAACCGCTAGAAGACTTCAAAGAATATATGTGAAGCTAGATGTTACTCGATACTCATACCTTGTTGTGGTTCCTTGACGACGACCCGCAACTGCCATCAGTCGTGAGAGAACGAATCGAGAATGCTGATACTAGCTTTGTCAGTATTGTGAGTCTTTGGGAGATTGCAATCAAAATTAGCATCGGCAAGCTGCGGCTTAACTACTCATTTCACGACTTGCAAGATTTGCTCGATCGCTTTGAGATTGAAGTTTTGCCGCTCGCCTTTACTGATATAGAGCAGTATCTCAATCTGCCGTTGCATCACCGTGACCCGTTCGATCGCATGCTCATCGCCCAAGCAATGAGTCACGATCTGACGCTGATTAGCCGCGATGAACAATTCGATGCGTATTCAATTCAGCGATCGCGGGAGTAGCATCACTACACATCCACAGGCAGCAACGAATAGTAAATGATGGCGAGAAAGCGAATGGGTAAGGTAATCAGCTTTTCGGGACCGTGAGGAATGTCGCCGCGAAAGGTGAGGGAATCGCCAGGTTCTAGCAGATAGGTGGATTGCCCGTGACGGTACTCGATCGCGCCTTCCAGCATATAAATAAACTCTGTACCGGGATGTTCAAACGTGGGAAACACCTCGGAGGCATCATCCATTGTGATCAAGAACGGCTCAAAGAGTTTTGTGGGTCCCTGGTCATAGGCTAATAGGTGATAAGTATGACCGCGTTTGGTGCCTCGGCGCACCACTTCCATCCCTTCGCCCTGTTTGACCAGTTGAGCACTTCCCGCAGGGATGTTGTAGTTGCGAAACAGCGTTGCCAAAGACACACCGAGAGCACTGGCAAGTTTTGCCAATGTTTCCAGACTCGTAGCCGTTTGTGCGTTCTCAATTTTGGATAACATCCCGCGCGAAATGCCGATTTGTTCGGCAACCTCGGCGATCGTCAACCCATGCTTTTGCCGCAGTTCACGAATGGTATTGCCAAGATAGCGCTCTAGAGCATGTTCAGCGACGTTTCGTTCTAGATTGCTGGTTGTAGCCTCTACCATCGTTACACCTCACGTGCGATCGCGTCACTCCAGACTAGATCGCATCATAGCAGGAAATTTAGTTGACATATATGAATCAAAGACTGCATGATAGTCACTGAAGTTTCCTTAACGGAACGGGAATTTTTCGATGCCCTCTGTACGACGCTACACCTTAACCCTCTCGTGCCCTGATCGCGTGGGCATTGTAGCAGCCGTAAGCACGTTTGTTGCCAGTCATCAGGGGTGGATTGTGGAAGCGCAGCATCACGCTGATCGCGTGGCAGAGCGGTTCTTCATGCGGCAAGAAATTCTCGCTGAGTCACTTCCCTTTGGCATTGAAGCGTTTCGAGCACAGTTTGCGCCGATCGCCGAGTCCTTTCAAATGGAATGGAATGTCACCGACTCCGCACAAAAGAAGCGGGTGGTGATTTTAGTCTCTAAGCTAGAGCATTGCCTGTATGACCTGCTGGCACGGTGGCAAAGTGGCGAACTGGATGTGGAAATTCCCTGCGTGATTTCCAATCATGATGGGTTTCGCAAGTTCGTAGAGTGGCACGAGATTCCCTTCTATCATGTGCCTGTTACGCCCGATACAAAAGCCGATGCCTTTGATAAAGTGATGCATTTGTTTGACCGCGTACAGGGAGATGTGATGGTGTTGGCACGCTACATGCAGGTGCTCTCACCGAAGATGTGCGATCGCTACACGGGCCGCATTATTAACATCCATCATTCGTTTCTGCCGTCGTTTGTAGGTGCTAAACCCTACCATCAGGCGTATGAACGCGGCGTGAAATTGACGGGTGCAACCTGTCACTATGTCACAGCAGACCTGGATGCAGGCCCCATCATTGAGCAGGATGTGATTCGCATTGACCATTCTGATTCGGTAGAAGATCTGGTGCGTTATGGCAAAGATATTGAGAAAGCGGTGCTGGCAAGGGGCTTGCGCTATCACGTGGAAGACCGGGTGCTGGTGCATGGTAACAAAACCGTCGTGTTTCGGTAGGAGATTGCCATGCCATTGCGCTTACTGAAATTTGGTTTCTCCCAAAAGCATCCCGAACCCCGGATGTTTCGGCAGCCCGATCGCCTCAAGTCGAGTTACGACGCGGTAATTATTGGTGGGGGTGGTCATGGGCTGGCTGCTGCCTACTACCTGGCACGCGATCACGGTATACACAATGTCGCGGTGCTGGAGAAAGGCTACCTCGGCGGCGGCAATACGGGACGCAACACCACAATCATTCGTTCTAACTACCTTACGCCTGAAGGCGTGAAGTTCTACGATGAATCGGTGCGGCTATGGCAGGACTTGTCACAAGAGTTTGACCTGAATGTGTTCTATTCCACACGCGGGCATTTTACGCTAGCACACACGGATGCGTCGGTGCGAACCATGCGCTGGCGATCGGAGGTCAACAAGCATTTCGGCATTGCTAGTGAACTGGTGGATGCTGATGCGGTGCAAGATGCCTGCCCACATGTGGATATAACCTGTGGTGGACACGCTCCTATTCTTGGTGCTCTCTACCATGCACCGGGAAGCATTGCCCGCCATGATGCCGTGGCGTGGGGTTACGGTCGTGGAGCCGATCAGCGCGGCGTAGAAATCCATCAACAAACGGAAGTGTTGGGCATTACGACTAAAGCAGGTCGAGTGACAGGTGTAGAAACGTCACGGGGAAAGATTTCCACATCACGAGTTCTCTGTGCGGTCGCTGGATCAACGCCACGATTGCTGGCTATGGTGGGATTGCGATCACCCCTCCACATCCATCCTTTACAAGCAATGGTGAGCGAACCCATGAAAGCATGGCTTGATCCCATCATTGTTTCGGGTAGTTTGCATGTGTATGTCAGCCAAACGGCACGGGGAGAACTGGTGATGGGTGCGTCGCTTGACCCCTACGAGCTACATTCCACCCGATCGACCCTCGATTTTGTAGAAGGCTTGGCAGCAAATATGCTGGAACTTTTTCCCTTCCTGTCGCATGTCAAAGTGGTGAGGCAATGGGCAGGCATGGCAGACATGACTCCAGATTTCGCACCCATTATGGGAAAAACCGCGATCGAGGGTTTTTATTTGGATTCCGGTTGGGGCACCTGGGGCTTTAAAGCAACGCCTGTAGCAGGTAAAACGATGGCATATACAGTGGCGAACGATCGCACCCATGAGCTGATTCAAGACTTTTCTCTCGATCGTTTTGCCAACTATGCTTTGGTGGGTGAAAAGGGTGCGGCTTCGGTGGGACATTAGGGAGTGGGGAGTGGGGAATGGGGAGGGGGGAATTTTGAGTAGTGCTCTGCGCCGACAAGCTAGAGAGTTTTAAGTTGAAAAGTGGGGAGCAGGGAATCGAAATTGAGGAGAGTTTATGGTGCTTGAGGTGGCGATGTTAATGGTCAAAAATGAATTAGAGCAAGCATTTGAAACCTCGTTCAGGCAGGCTTCGCTCTTAATTGCCTCTATGCCTGGGTATGAATCCCATGAACTCCATCAATGCCTGGAAGTGCCCAGAAAGTATTTGCTGTTGGTGAAATGGAATACGCTAGAAGACCATACGATCGGCTTTCGCCAATCATCTATCTATCAAACATGGAAACAGCTTTTGCACCATTTCTATGATCCGTTCCCAGTGGTTGAACATTTTATAGAAGTCGTTAGCTGCAAGCGGCAAGAGTGAATCTTCTAATGAACGTTCGACGCTTATGAAGAAATTACTCTTTGTGTGCGGTAAAAATCGTTTACGTAGCCCGACTGCTGAAACGATCTTCTCGCGCTATGAGGGATTGGAAGTCGAATCGGCGGGGATCGACCGGGACGCAGATACGCCGCTATCTAGCGAGACAATTCAATGGGCAGATGTCATCTTTGTGATGGAAAATGTACACCGGAGTAAGCTCTCAAAAAAGTTTCAGCCTTATCTTAATGGTAAACGGATTGTTTGTTTGGATATTCATGACGAGTATGAGTATATGGAATCGGCTCTGGTAGAACTCCTTGAGAGAAAAGTATTGCCGCTGTTAGGCACCTTTTAGCACTGAAATAGATGGACTGCGATGGGTGGGACTCTGATGGATGGGAAGAAACGATGAAATTAATGGTGTGTCCAATGAATGGTGCTCGACCGATTTCGGAATTTGTGTATGGTGGCGAAGTGCGTCCTATGCCCGATCCACAGACCGTAGATGATGTAGCGTGGGCAGATTATGTGTTTAACCGCAACGGTGCCGCAGGCGTGAAGCAGGAATGGTGGTGCCATACGCCGAGTAATACCTGGTTTCTGGTCGATCGCAATACCGCAACCGATGAAATTCTTCGTACCTATTTGTATGGTGAGGAGGCCGCATGAGCCAACGTCTACCGCCTGTACCAGGGGAGTGGATCGATCGCACCCGACCGATCGACTTCACCTTTGAAGGAATGCATTTTCGGGGGTATGCAGGCGATACCATCAGCAGTGCGTTATGGGCATCAGGACAACGAGTGTTGGGACGCAGCTTCAAATACCATCGTCCACGTGGGCTACTGAGCTTTGCGAATCACGACGTCAACACGCTGATGCAATCTGGTCAGGTGCTGAATGTTCGGGCAGATGTCACACCGTTAGAAGCAGGGATGACGCTCACAGCCATTAATACGGTGGGCGGCGTAATGGGCGATCGTGCCAGCGTTCTCAATTTCTTTTCACCCTTCCTGCCCGTTGGTTTTTACTACAAAGCCTTTCTAGATAAAAAACTCTTTCCCATATGGGAACGCCTGATTCGCCGCATGACGGGCTTGGGTGAAGGTAATCCAGCCACTCCCCACATCCGCACGCCCAAGCGCTACGACTTTTGTGACGTGTTGGTGATTGGTGCTGGGGTCTCTGGTTTGTCAGCCGCACTGTCAGCGGCAAACGCAGGCGCAGATGTAGTCATTATCGATGAGAACGCGAAGGCAGGTGGTTCCGGCGGCTATCAACTGGGTGGCAATTCATCTCACGCTGAGAAAACGGCTGCATTGCTGGATGCGATCGCCTCCCATCCTAACATTCGGTTGTATATAGGCACTCAAGCAGCAGGCTATTACGCCGATCACTGGATTCCCTTAGTCGATCGCGATCGACTTTCCAAGATGCGTGCCAAGTCGGTCATTGTTGCCAGCGGTGCCTACGATCAACCTGCCGTTTTCCACAACAACGATCTCCCAGGCGTGATGTTGGCATCTGCTGCTCAACGGCTCATCTATCGCTATGCGGTCAAGCCCATGCAGCGGGCAGTTGTCTTGGCTGCAAACAGCGATGGATACCGTGCAGCATTAGATTTGGCAGCACATGGAATTGTCGTGATGGCGATCGTCGATCTACGTCCTACTCCCACATTAACGGATCTCATGCAGGCGGCGCGATCGCAAAACATTCCCATCTATACAAATCATTGCATTTACGAAGCAAAGCAAAATCCAGCAGGTGATGGCATTGCCAGCGCTGTAGTTTGTCCGTTTGATGGTAACGAACCACAAGTAGGACAAAAACGGTCGATCGCCTGTGATGGCATTGTCATGAGTGTAGGTTGGGCACCTGCTGCCAATTTGCTGTATCAAGTCGGTGCCAAGATGCGCTTTAATAAACACTTACAGCAGTTTGTCCCAGACGTTTTGCCCGCAGGTGTTTTTGCCTGTGGTCAAGTGAATGGTATCTTCGAGTTTGAGCAGAAAATATTAGATAGCGATAGGGCTGGTAATCTAGCAGCAGCGTTTCTAGGCTTTCCCAATACCGCTCCTGACTCTTCTTCTCTTTCGAGGTGTAACAACCTTCAGCTTACCCAAATCGAGCCGATTTACGAGGGACTGGAACTGGAACAATTAGCACCTTTCGGGGGGCGTGGGGGAGTTAGGACCCCACAAAGCGGGGGGGCGGGGGGAAGTCCCCCGGACAAGATTAGAAACGAAGCCCAAATCTCCATACACGACAATTCGTGTGAAAGTGAGAGTGTTTCTCATCCCTGGCCGATCGTCCCTCATCCCCATCATAAAAACTTCGTAGATTTCGATGAAGACCTGCAACTTAAAGACTTCTACAACGCTGCCCAGGAAGGCTTTGATAATATAGAACTCCTCAAACGCTACACCACCTTTGGGATGGGACCCAGCCAGGGAAAACATTCCAACATGAACGCTTTGCGAATTTTGGCACAGATTACAGGCAAAACTCCTGGTGAAGTCGGTACCACTACCGCACGACCGTTTTTCCATCCCGTGCTTCTCTCCCATCTGGCAGGACGTGGGTTTACACCAGAGCGCCAAACGCCGTTACACAGTCGCCATGCTGCATTAAACGCCAAATTCATGCTCACAGGCAACTGGCGACGACCCGAGTATTACACTCAGGAGGGAAAGAGCCGTGACAAGTGTATTTCTGAGGAAGCGATCGCCGTTCGTACCCGCATCGGTATTATTGATGTCGGCACATTAGGCAAATTGGAAATACGCGGCCCTGATGCGGCAGAGTTTCTAGAGCGAGTCTACACCGGACGCTACGACAGCCTGAAAGTGGGAATGTCGCGCTATGCCCTGATGCTCGATGAAACAGGAGTCATCATTGATGATGGTGTAATCGCACGTTTTGGAACCGAGCATTTCTACTTCACTACCACGACCTCTGGTGCAACAAACATCTACCGTGAGCTGTCGCGCCTCAACACCATGTGGCACTTGGACTGTGGCATTGTGAATACAACAGGTGCACGATCGGCCATCAATCTGGCTGGCCCCCATGCTCGTGAAGTGCTTGCCAAACTCACCAATCTGGATTTGTCCCATAACGCTTTCCCCTACCTTGGCGTACGTCAGGCAACTGTTGCTGGCATTCCTGCTTTATTGATGCGCGTTGGGTTTGTCGGTGAGTGGGGGTACGAAATTCATGTCGCCGCAGACTCGGCGATCGCACTTTGGGATGCTTTACTAAAAGCAGGTGCAGCATACGGCATTAAGCCCTTTGGTGTCGAAGCGCAACGGCTACTGCGACTGGAGAAAGGACACCTAATTGTCGGGCAGGATACCGACGGTTTGACCACTCCGCGAGAAGCTGGTCTGGGATGGGCTGTCAAGCTAGACAAGCCGTTTTTCATTGGTCAACGCAGTCTACAAAGTATGACAAATCCGATCAAACATACGTTGGTGGGCTTTGTGCTAGAGCCATTTCAAGGATTGCCACCGCAGGAATGCCATCTCATTATCGATCGCAATGAAATAGCGGGTCGCATTACCAGCATTGCCTTCAGTCCTTTCTTAAAACAATTTATTGGATTAGCATTTGTGAAACCAGAGTTGGCGACAGTGGGCGATCGCCTTTCCATTCGCCGCGCCGATGGTTCCTTCGTCACCGCAACCATTCATCCCACTCCCTTCTACGATCCCGAAAACCTCCGCCAGAAAGAAGCTATCCAAAAACAGGAGGAAGTCACGGTATGATTCGCCTGAGTCCAATGCATGACCGACTCCAATGCATCAATGGAACGTTGCAAGATTTGAATGGAATGCCAACTCTTCTGTCCGTTCCTGATGAGGTTAGGATAGCCACTCATTTAGGTATCGCTGATGTTTCTTGCCTGACTCGTTTTGGTGTTAAAGGAGCGGATGCAGCCGCTTGGCTATCGAGTCAAGGCATCACAACGCCTGATCGCCCAAATACCTGGAATCCCCTTCCTGATGGTGGCATCATTGCCCGTCTCGGCTTAACAGAATTTTTGATTGAAGACGATTTGCAAAGCCATTTTGCAGTTAATCTAGCCAAACTCTGCCAGCAGCCACCCGCCAAAGTTTATCCCGTCTTACGTCAGGATGCTGCGATCGTCCTTTGTGGTTCAGCAGTCAACGAACTCCTACTGCAAACCTGTAGCGTTAACTTTCGCGTTCTATCATTGCTGGAACATCCCGTCATGCTCACATCAATGGTAGGAGTCGCTGTTACCATCATTCCTGGCGATCGCAATGGCAACCCGTTCTACCGTATCTGGTGTGATGGTACGTTTGGAACATATGTATGGCAAACCTTAGAAGCGATCGTCCAAGAGTTGGGCGGCGGCGTGATTGGTTTAGCAAAACGGATGAGGGATGAGGGATGTAGCTTGCTTCCCGTTGGCGAAGCCTGCCGAAGGCATAGGGTAGGCTAAAAGTTTTGAATTTTGAGCTTGGAATTGGGAAAAACTAAACGATAAAGGATGAAGGATAAAGGCTAAAAGTTCTGAGTTAATTCAAGTGCCCTCGAATCTCTTGCTTCCCCTGCTCTCCTTGCTTCCCCTCCCCTCCCCTCTGCTTCCTGCCCACTGACTACTAACTTCAAGGAACCTATTCATGTCTCCAGAAACGGCAAAAAAATTCCTAGCAGATAACCACGTTAAGTTCGTCCTAGCGCAGTTTGTGGATATGCACGGTACCGCCAAAACAAAGGCCGTGCCTGCATCCCATTTTGATGACATTCTCGACCCAGGTGCAGGGTTTGCAGGGTTTGCGGTTTGGGGCTTGGCGCAGCAACCGAATAGCCACGATTTCATGGCGATCGGCGATCCATCAACCTTAACGCTTGTCCCCTGGATGCCAGGATTTGCGCGGATGGTTTGCGTCGGTCATGTAGATGGACAGCCTTATCCTTATGATGCACGATTTGTGCTGATGCAGCAGCTAGAACGGCTGAAGCAAAAGGGTTGGACGTTTTACACCGGATTGGAACCTGAATTTGCCCTTCTGCAAAAAGATGCTCAGGGACACATTTTTCCGGCTGATACCACCGATACGCTAGAAAAACCCTGTTATGACTACAAAGGACTTTCTCGCAGTCGTGCCTTCATTGAAAAACTGGTGGAAAGTTTACAAATCGCGGGTTTTGACGTGTATCAAATTGATCACGAAGATGCCAATGGTCAATTTGAAATCAATTATACGTATACGGATTGCCTCACGTCCGCCGATCGCTATATCTTTTTCAAAATGGCTGCGTCTGAGATCGCCAAAGAAATGGGATTGATTGCGACCTTCATGCCCAAGCCCTTTTCTAATCGGACGGGCACGGGAATGCACATGCACATGTCCATGTCTGACGGCAATGCCAATCTCTTTGCGGATGACAGCGATCCTCGCCAGTTAGGACTGTCCAAATTGGGTTATCACTTCCTTGGTGGTTTACTGGCTCATGCACCAGCGCTCACTGCCATCTGTGCGCCTTCCATCAACTCTTATAAGCGATTGGTGGTAGGACGTGCACTCAGTGGTGCAACTTGGGCACCTGCTTACATTACCTACGGCGACAACAACCGCTCCAGCATGGTTCGCATTCCAGGGGGACGGCTCGAATTTCGTCTAGCTGATGGTTCCTGTAATCCTTATTTGGCAGCGGCTGCCGCGATCGCCGCTGGGCTTGATGGTATCGAAAAAGAACTCGATCCAGGCGATCCGTACAACATCAATCTCTATGATCTTTCCGAAGCCGACCTTAAGGACAAAGGCATCAAGACCCTACCGCAGAGCTTAAAGGAAGCCGTTGACGCCCTCGAAGCAGATACCGTTATTACCGATGCCCTTGGCCCACTTGCTGCCGAATTTATCAGCCTTAAGCGTATGGAATGGGTCGAATACATGCGCCACGTTTCCGCATGGGAAGTGCAGCGGTATTTAGAATTTTTCTAAGGGAGGAGGCAGAAGATTGTGGGTGGGAAGTGGTCAAAGCTAAATTTAAAGCTCAGATTTTTTGCCCTTTATCCTTCATCTTTGTCTTCTCCTGCAACTCAAAACTTTTAGCCTTTAGCCTTTAGCCTTTCTTCCAACTCAGAACTCTTAACTCAAACCTATTCCCTCTATGTGCGGCATCGTCGGCTTACTGGTCAAAAATCCATCACTACGATCGTCTCTCGGTGAACTCATGGTACCCATGCTCATCGGTATGAGTCAACGCGGCCCCGATTCTGCTGGACTCGCCGTTTTTACTGACGCTCTACCAGACAACCAGCGCAAATATAGCCTCTACTCTGGTAGTATCCATACAAATGGTAACTTCAACTGGTCAGAACTGGCACAGGCATTTCAAACCCATTTCAACGCGACGCCCGAACTTCAAATTCACGGAAATCAAGCCGTGCTTACGGCTGAGCTTACTCCCAACACTGTTAAGCAATGGCTACAAAAGCACTATCCATACATCCATCTTCTTTCAACTGGGCGAGCGATAGATTTGTACAAAGATGCGGGAAGTCCGACTAGCATTGCCGATCGCTACCACTTCCAAGATCTACAAGGCTCTCATCTCGTCGGGCATACCCGCATGGCAACGGAATCGGCGGTTACGCCTGCCCACGCTCACCCTTTTACCGCAGGCGAAGACTTCTGCCTTGTCCATAACGGTTCCCTTTCCAATCCCTATGAAATTCGTCGCAAGCTTGAACATCACGGCATCCACTTTGAAACCGACAATGACACCGAAGCCGCCTGTCGCTTTCTCGAATGGCGAATGCAGGAAGGTGATGATTTGAAAGCAGCCATTCAAAAAGGCTTTGAAGCACTGGATGGTTTCTATACTTTTCTCATGGGCACTGTTGATCAGTTGGCGTTGGTACGTGATGCTTTTGCCTGTAAGCCTGCTGTAGTCGCCGAAACCGATGATTATGTGGCGATCGCGTCCGAATTTCGATCGCTCGCCCATCTTCCCCACATTAACCACGCCCACATCTACGAACCCGCACCAGAGGAAATGTACGTATGGACGGTGTAACCTTCGACCTCGCTCAAACACCCCTGCGTGAAGTCAATCGCTTTCTCCATCAACCATCCAGCAACCAATCCATCCGTATTCTAAATCCCAACGGTGCTCACAACATTGCAGTAGGTTTAGATGCGCCGATGGAAGTCGAAATTGTGGGTCATGCAGGCTATTACGCCGCTGGTATGAACAAGCTCGCAAACGTCACCATTCTGGGTAACGTCGGTCCCGGTGTTGCCGAAAATATGATGTCAGGACGAATCCACGTCAAAGGCTTTGCCTCCGTTTCCGCCGGAGCGTCGGCTCAGGGTGGATTACTCGTTATCGATGGTGATGCCAGCCTGCGTTGTGGCATTTCGCTTAAAGGGGCAGATATTGTGGTAGGCGGCAGTGTCGGCAGTTTCTCCGCCTTCATGGCACAGGCAGGACGCATCGTGATTTGCGGCAATGCAGGCGATGCCCTCGGCGATTCTCTCTATGAAGCCGTCATCTACGTGCGTGGTGCCATCAAATCGCTCGGTGCCGATGCTCAGATGGAACCCATGACCGATGCCGATTACGAAGTGGTGGGTGAGCTACTTACCAAAGCAGGTTTTTCTCACGATCCGAAGGAATTCAAACGCCTCGCCTCAGCCAAGCAGCTTTATCACTGGAATGCAGATGCTAATCAGGAGTATTAAAAAGATTCGCAGTTGTTAAAAAACTTATGGGCTATTACAACAGTTTCTCCGTGTTGGCATTTACTGGCTTCGCTTTAGTTTTGTCATCATACGGTTCAGCGTATTGTCCAGAACTGTTACAAGTTCAGCAAGTAGTCAGTCAAAGTTCTACGCAATTAAAAACAACTGATTTGAATACGTCTGCCACCTCTGTTGAAGAAGAGGCAATATACACACGTCCGAAAAGTGAAAAACCTGCAAAATTTGAGAATCAACAGAAAGCCTTAAAACATGGCTGTAAACTTCAACATCTTAAGGGTAAAATTCAGGAAAGCTGTGTTATTCAGACATATACTATCTCGCATGACTTCATTCTTGATATTTACGATAGGAGTAATCGAGGTGAATTTATTAGGACTGATAGTCTTATACTACGTTCACATTATATTGGAGGGGAAATTCAGTACAAAGATCTGTTAGGAGATGGTAAGAAATCTATTTTGGCTCCTCTCAAAACGGGGGGTACGGGAATTGAACTGACTATTGTAGTGATAATCGTTTTTAATAAGCGTCAGTTCCAGCTTGTGGCAGCGGAGCCATTAACATATGGCAATTCCGCTGGTGGTTGGGATCTAATAAAGTTTACAGCCAACTATAAAATTAGAAATGAAGGAACTCAAAATGTTTCTTTAGTTTTTACGCCTGAATATATGTATATCTCACAGCACCCTAGAAAGCCTAAAAGAATCACAAAAGTTTTCTGGGATGATGAACTTAAGTGGAATCAAGAAAAGTTCTCTTTTTATGATCGTCAGCTAGAAGAATATAAAGCTGAACGTTCAATCTTTTTTATGCAAAAGAATATTTCTCGCATAAGGGCAACTATTTCTGAACAAAATCTAACTGATTTTGATAGGGACAGTTGGATAAAAACGAAGGTTGGAGAAGTTACGGCAGAGCAAAATTAAGACATTTGGTCATCAGGAAAACCTATTATGCTATTAGTGAATATGAACAACGCTCAATCCCATCAACCGCTTTCGCTCGAAGCTTCCTGGGGCTACGACAGCCGCATGATTAGCTACATTCAAAATGCAGCAGCGCATGGTCTGTATGAAATTCGTGGGTTGGGTGCCAAACGTCGCTTACCTCACTTTGATGACCTGGTGTTTTTGGGGTCATCTCTCTCGCGGTATCCCCTGGAAGGCTATCGGGAAAAATGCACCACTAAAACCATCTTGGGCACGCGATATGCCACAAAACCTATTGAATTGGAGATTCCCATCACGATCGCAGGCATGAGTTTCGGCTCCCTCTCTGCCAATGTCAAAGAAGCACTGGGGCTTGCCGCAACTGCTGTCGGCACCTCGACGACTACAGGCGACGGTGGCATGACTCTTGAAGAACGGCTTTCCTCTAAGACCTTAATCTATCAGTGTTTACCGTCTCGTTATGGGTTTAATCCTGATGATGTGCGAAAGGCTGACGCGATCGAAATCGTCATTGGTCAGGGCGCAAAACCGGGCGGTGGTGGGATGTTACTGGGGCAAAAAATCAATCCTCGCGTAGCACAGATGCGTACTTTACCCGAAGGCGTAGATCAACGCTCTGCCTGCCGTCACCCCGACTGGACAGGCCCCGACGATCTCACCATCAAAATTCAAGAACTGCGAGAACTCACGGATTGGGAAAAACCCATCTATGTGAAAGTGGGAGCCTCGCGCACGTTCAACGATGTGAAACTTGCCGTGCATTCCGGTGCGGATGTGATTGTGGTGGATGGTATGCAGGGCGGGACAGCAGCAACCCAATCGGTCTTTATTGAACATGTGGGCATTCCCACACTCGCAGCCGTGCGTCAGGCAGTGGATGCCCTCGAAGATCTGGATATGAAAGGCAAAGTTCAATTGATCGTATCTGGTGGCATTCGCACAGGAGCCGACGTGGCGAAGGCGATCGCGATGGGTGCTGATGCTGTTTCGATCGGGCAAGGCATTCTCATTGCGTTGGGCTGCAATAGCGAAACCTACATCCAGCAAGGCGAACACCACTCGGCGGTGGAAGATTACGCGGCCATCGGCACCGCTCCCGGTTATTGCCATCACTGCCACACTGGAAAATGTCCTGTTGGTGTCACCACCCAGGATCCCCTTTTGGAGAAGCGGTTAGAACCAGAGGTGGGTGCGCAACGAGTAAAGAACTATCTGCAAACGCTGAATATGGAACTGACCACGATCGCTCGCGCCTGCGGGAAACAAAACATCCATCATCTGGAGCGCGAAGATCTGGTGGCCCTCACTGTAGAAGCCGCTGCAATGGCACGATTGCCCCTCGCTGGTACGCCCTGGATTCCAGGTTGGCAATAAGTGGCAAGGCAGAGGGCAGGAGGCAGAAGTTACTTTTTCAACATTAGAGGATGTCTGAGAAGTGTCTGAGACGCTGCCTTCGCCCCCTCTATCCCCCAATTCTGGGGGACTTCCATCTCAGAACCTCTCAAACTTGGGGGGCAGGGGGGCAGTTCGGGCAACAATTCATGCCTTTTAAGACATCCTCTTATGCAAAAACCGCCTGTCTTTTGACCCTGCTTTAGTGAGACAGTGATCAAACCAGGCGGTTAGCGTTAGAAGGTAGGGTTTTGGGCGGCTGTTGGCGCAAACAGCCGCTTACGCATGGCTCACCTCAGCAACAGGTACGCTTTGATGTGCATAGCCGTTACCATTCTCTTCATAGTGGGCTGTTTTACCATTTTTTCCGTTTTTCCCGTTGGTGTGACCGTTGCCCTTACGAGGTTGGATCACGCCATAGCCACCATGATTACGTTCATAGATGACATTAATCTCACCTGTTTCACTATTCAGGAACATATAGAAGTCATGATCCACGAGTTCTAACTGCTCCAATGCTTCCTGCGTTGTCATGGGAGGCATGGCAAAATATTTGGTTCGCACAACCTGATGAGGCAAGGCTGGCGATCGATCTTGCAAAAGATCAGCCACTACTGGCTGATCACTCAACACCTCTGCTGTTTTCACCGAAGCATGGCTCTGAGCGTGACGTTTCTCCTTGTATTTACGAAGCTGGCGGCAAATCTTATCGGCAACTAAATCGATACTGGCATAGAGGCTCTCGCTACCTTCTTCAGCGCGGACGATCGAACCGTTAACATAAATCGTGACCTCAGCCGTCTGTTTAGAGTTAATGCGGGGGTTCTTAGCAACAGACAAATGGACATCAACTTCAGTCGTTAAGTTTTGGTAGTGGTTCACCGCCTTTTCGATCTTGCTGGTCACGTACTCACGTAACGAATCAGTAATTTCGATATTTTTGCCCTGGATGACAAGCTTCATAAACGAGCTTCCTCCCCTGAACGAATGGGTGTATCCATTCACCCTAGCACTTTGTATTCTGCACAACAGGGGACGTTAGAATGTTTTGCAAGCCTTGACAATTCTTGATTAGAACACCCTTCATTTTTTGCAAAGTTGCGTTGGAACCCCCTTGATTTTTTGATGAGTTTGAACCAGTGATACAACGCATTGATGAGATGTCACTACCGCACGGCGATCAATCAGAACGTCGTCTTTGCCAGCTTTATCAAAAGGGTATTGTCCCGTATACGACCGCCTGGGAATGGCAGCGATCGCTAGTAGACAATCGTCGCCAAAATCCGCACCTTAATGATGTGCTGCTTTTGCTGGAACATCCCCCCACGTATACATTGGGACAGGCAGCCAGTCCTAAATTTCTCAAATTCGACTCAGCGCAGGCTGAATGGGAACTGCATCGAGTCGAGCGCGGTGGTGAAGTCACATATCACTGCCCTGGACAACTAGTGGGCTACCCCATTTTAAACCTGACCTACTATCAGAAAGATCTGCACTGGTACTTACGCCAATTAGAGGAAGTGCTGCTCTGCGTATTAGCCAGCTACGGGTTGCGAGGGGAACGACTGCCAGGTTTGACGGGTGTATGGATTGGCGATCGCAAAGTTGCTGCAATTGGCATTAAAGTAGGCCGTTGGATCACGATGCACGGTTTTGCGCTCAATATTTGCCCCGATCTCAGCGGGTTTGATCGCATTGTGCCGTGTGGGATTGCTGATAAGGCAGTAGGCAGTCTAGAGCAATTTGTGCCCAGTGTGTCGTTTGAACAGGTACGGAAGCAAGTGGCGATCGCCTTCGCTGAAGTTTTTCAGGTCACACTCGTTGAGGAGCAACAATCAGACCTTAGGGGCGCTGCTGAACCAAAGCCTTTACAATCCCCACAAGACGAGTGATATTTTGCTCCTGCCGTTTTGCCGTTTCAGATTGTTGCTGCGCCAATTCTTTAGTTTTAGATTGCTGTTGCGCTAACTCTTTAAGGTCAACCTCTACAATCCCCACCAAACGGGTAATATTCTGCTCTTGCCGTTTCGCTGTGTCAGATTGCTGCTGCGCCAATTCTTTGAGTTCGGCAAACCCTGTCGTCACGACCTCTGTTAAATGCCCAATCTGGCCAGTGAGCAAGTCAATCTTCTGATTCTGCTGCTTGTTCGACTGACTCAGTTCAGCCGTTGACTGAACCAAGACAGTGAGTAGATGCTGTGTTGTAGAGTTTCCATCTCCGCTATTCATAACCCAGTAGTGCGTGATTTTTTCCAGAGTTTAACCTGAATCCCTCAGCAAGAGCACCGATCGCATCACACCGCAGACAGTCCAAACCAGCAACTCTTGTGCATAATTCTTGTGCATAATTCTACAGAGGTCAAAATTTTCGATACTTAACAAAGCCTTCGTATCTTACTGCTGCCGCAAAAATGCTAATAACTCTCGGTTCACGGTTTGAGGCGCTTCCTGTTGAATCCAGTGCCCGCAATGCGGCACCATCGTGAGCTTGAAGGGGGCATGGACAAGTTGGTCAAGCTCTTTAATCATGTTCTGGCTCAGCAGTGGATCCTCTTCACCCCACAGCACCAGGGTTGGTGCCATCACAAGATTTGGCGTGCGTCCAAAGTCTTTGAGCCAACTCCAGGGCGAAAGCATTTGGCGATAGTAATTGAGCGCAGCAGACAACGCCCCTGGCTTCTCCAAAGCCGATTGGTAAAGCTTCGTTTCTTCTCTGGAAAACGCACCTTTGCGAATAGCCTGCCCCTGAAACAAGTTACTGACAAATTCTTTCAGATTTTGCTGAATCAACCACTCTGGGATGCCAGGCACCTGGAAGGCAAGCACATACCAACTGCGGCGCAACTGGTCAAGATTGCTGACCATTTCTTGTACAAAGCGTTGCGGTGGTGCTGCATTTAGAATGGCTAAGCGGTTGAGATACTGAGGAAACTTCTGTGCTAAATGCCACGCGATCGTGCCGCCCCAGTCATGCCCTACGATGTGTGCACGGGCGTACCCCAAGCTTTCAATCAACCCTCGGATATCAGCGCTAAGCGTGTCTAAGTCATAACCACTGGAAGGTTTATCTGATTCGTTATAGCCCCTTAAATCGGGCACAACAACCTTAAAGTGGCGGGCGAGCGCAGGAATTTGAAACCGCCAAGAATACCAGAATTCAGGAAAACCGTGCAGGAGTAACACAAGTTCGCCGTCCCCCTGGGTGACACAGTGCAGGCGGATACGATTTGTTTCAACAAAATGATGTTGCCACTCAGAAGACAGCGCTGTCATAGAAAAGTGTGGAGTAAGGGAGCGCAAAGGGTGCTCTGATAACTTGATTTGACAAAGGAAATTGATGCAGTGCCATCAGTGAAAATCGTTAGATGCGTCCTGTGTCAGGAGAACTCTTTAACACCTTCAACAGCATTACTTCTCCAGGCTATCATTTCGCCCAGTACGGCGACCATACGTGATTACCGCTTGCAAGCGAACGGGCGATCGTCATAAGCACTGAGTTTCTCACTTTGTATGCGTGCCACCTGTTCGTTTAGCTTACAGCATTCGCTTACTGCGGGGGACGCAGCGCTCCGCGACAAAGCGTAAACAGTCCTGCAACACCCAGGCAAACAAACCAAATGTACGTATACCTGTCATGATGCAGTTGCTGCGCTGAGTGGAGTTCAGGGTGCAATGCCGAAAGGTAAAGCAACAGCAAGGCCATTGCCAGCGCGCCAAAGCCAGTGAAGCACAAGCCCACTTTAATACGGGCAGGCTGAAGGTCAATGGCATTCGATCGCGTCCAGGTCAATCTGTGCCAACCAGGTCATCGACTCTTCTGCTGCAAGCGACGTTTCACCTGTAATTAATGGCTAGTAGTTAATGGCTAGTGCTTTGGGCAACACACGCACAATGGCAGTTCAAGTTTGGCAGCGGAGCGATCGCTCTGTATGGTGCAGCTAGACGAGTAGTTTCCTCCAAACCGAATGCATACACATCGCCATCCATACTCTATTTTGAGACGCAGCCTTTGGTTCAAATTTCATAGGGACGAATGACATCAACAGGCTTGGTTGCCTGTCTATTATCAAAGCGAACCGCCACGTCTGGCATCTGGCACAAGCATCTAACGAAAGCGCCGATGAAAGATTACGCTGCTCCTAACCGTGGAGTAAGGGTGGCGTAAGACGTTTTACATACCCGTTGACCGTGAACCGTGATTTCATCCCCAGAATAGAGCCTTTTACTTTCTGATACCTCATCCTCCAGCAGGGTGATCTACATCACAAAAATGTAAAGTTAACGTAAAGTTTTGATGAAGTGCCTAAAAAAGCACAAATTAGCTTCAATCAGCGGAACGCCCTTTAATCGGTGCTTTGCTAGCTTTGTTTGACTACAAGTTACTCACTAGTTTGGGCGAGGTCGGTTGAATCCCTGATCCCCAAAGCAAAAAGTTCGTGATAGTCTGTTGCAGTTCTTAAGCAAAGGAGCAAATGCAGAAAGACTACGAGTTATGAGAAATGTCAAGTGAAGATTTTTGACTATTAATCAAGATTTCTTGGCTGGTTCAAATCTCCCTTTGGCATATGCCCTTCACACGTGGATGTATGAATCAAAATGTTCTTAGTGGTTTAACTGCCACCTTGTTTATGACCACGCTTGGACTGCCGCTAGCTAGCAGCGCAACTCCAGCCAACGCCGTTAACCAGGTGTCTGAGGCTACCTCTAGCCCAGTATCGAGCCAGTCTACAATACCTGACTCAACGCAAGGTGACGTAGCAAGCAACCCCGATCAACAGCTCGCTCAAACGTCTGTCAGCGCTCAAGCAGCTGCCAAAGTTGTTGAGACAAGTGCTTTTAGCGCAACAGCTCATCCAGATCTGCAGCCTACACGCGCTGTCGTCAAGCTTGGTGAGCAACAGTCTCAGATGACCAATACCTCTGCTGACCTTGAGGCGATCGCGAAAGTTCAAGCACATGACTTGGCAGGTCGCAACGCTGCCACCCTTTATGTTCGTAATATTCCCATCCTGACTTTTGTCGGTTCTGGCAAAGCGCAAGCAACGAAAGTGAAGATGGGAATTCAACAGGCGGCTTCGACAACGGCTAATAACACCATTGCCGCCGCAAAAGCGCTCGAAGATACCAGCGCATCTGATGTGCCCCTTTCCCCTAGAGCACAGCCCCAAACAGCGAGCAAGGTAGAGGCTGATGCATCCCTTTCCCAAAACGATCCCGTTTTAAGAGCCGCCGCGATCGCAGCCAGAATTAATCAACTTAACCGCGAAGGCATCGATGCCAAAGCCATTACCGTTAGCTGGAATACGCAAGCTAACAAAGCGGCTCCTACAGGTGAGCGTTACACAATTAAGGCTAATAAAACCCTGATTGCTATTGTTGACGCAAACACCATGCTGCCTGACTCTACCCGTAGCTTGGAGAAAGACGCACTCCAAGCAACCAATCGTTTGCGACGCTTATTGGGTAATGCAGCCCCACTTTCCAGCGTGTCTGGTAAGCCGAATGGTTGGACGCAAGTTGCGGTTGGTGCGATTCGACAGCGACTGATCGGTATGGCTTCGTGGTATGGTCCTGGGTTTCACGGTAGCCCCAGTGCTAGCGGTGAGCCATTCAACCAAAACGCCATGACGGCAGCACATAGATCCTTGCCTTTTGGCACTCAGGTGCTTGTCACTAATTTGGCTAACGGTCAGTCGGTTGTTGTGCGAATTAATGATCGGGGTCCCTACGCGGGCGATCGTGTTATTGATTTGTCTACAGCAGCAGCTCGTGTCCTCGGATTAATCCAGTCTGGGGTTGCCCCTGTACGTCTTGATGTGATCGACAACAGCCCCAGAGCAATCACGGCTGCTGGTAATTAGAACACGGCACTTCTAAGAGATGCCGTAGCCCGTCGGTACAAGCTGCTATCGTTTCTGATGCCATCTCGGCTGTCTCGTTTTTGCTGTCTTATAAAAGAGACCAGCAACGTTGGTCAGATGACAAAAGATAAGGCTTTCAAGCTGCATGCCTTTGAAGTCTTCGCGCTTAAATGCAAGCTGGCCTAATGGGCCATTTTGCTAACTGCCGCAGCGGAGACAGTTTTTCATCTGCCATAGCGGTGAGGCTTGATGTCTGCGCTGCGGTTAAATCAATCGTCTTTATCTGAGTCAACGGTCACATCCGCTTATAACGGTTGTTGCTTGGCTAAGCCACAGTTCTTTAAGAACGGGTATGGGGGTTGGAGTGTCGGGTGTGATTAATGTAACCGAAAGTGGCTGCAATTCTCTGCGGCTCTACCTTGAGGTCGCCTTTGCTTTACTTTAGAAGGCTTGTTTAATTAGAGTATCCCGATCGCAAGCTTAGCCCTTTGAGTGGATGGACACTTTCTGAACTGGTAAGCCCCTTGGACTGTATTAGAACGCCAAAGTTGCCCAAGCCCATCGGGTTGATAAGAAGATGCAAGGCGTTGCGCTGGTGCAGTAGGGTTTGAATCGCTTGAGGCTTGGTGGCTGTGGATTGGCTGAGTGCAACCATCCGATCGCCTAAACCCAGTGCCATTAGAAAGAGGCTTTGCTGGGTAAAGCCGATCGCCTGCAAGCCAGATGCTTCTCCCTGACGGATTAAAGCCGTGAAATCAACGTGAGCTGTGATGTCCTGCTGCCCAATGTGGAGATAGGGATTTGAGTGGTGTGTGTGCTGGTAATAGCACTGCAAGGTTCCCTGATTACGAGTCGGGCTGTAGTAGCGATCGCTGGTATACCCATAATCAATAGTGAGAACATAGCCACGTTGAAGGCGATCAGCAACGTTTTGCAGCCACTCCAGCGCGTTCAAATTCACTTCGCTACGATAGCGATCGAGATAGATCGCAGCATCTAGCTGAACGCCGACCAACTCGAAGTACTCCGCTAACCTGGGTGTGGACAGTTCGCCACTAACCTCATCAAACTGCACCATACCATCCTCACCCTCGACAAGGGTGATGTAAAGCTCTTGTAGTTGCCCTGCTGCCAGGGTGATTTGATGCACAGGAAAAGCATCCACCAATTCATTAGAAAAGAAGCAGCCTGTGACTGAGTGAAGCGGGATCTCATCAAGGCTGTACCAGTGGAGAGGCACATCGGGCACTTCTGAGGCGTTGAGTTGCCGCTTCTGCTCAGCAATGAGTGCAGCAGCCCGCTCTACAATGACGTATTCAAGCGATCGCAAAAATTCAGGGTACTGGCGCTGGATGTAGCGCAGGATATCAACTGCTAGCAATCCTTGTCCGGCCCCCATTTCAACTAAGGTAAATGGGGTCGGATGCTGCATGACTTCCCACATTTCCACAAACTGTTCGGCTAGCAATTCACCGAAGTCTGCGCCCAGATGAGGTGACGTGAAAAAGTCACCGCGCTCACCAATGATGGCTGCATTCGTCGCGTAGTATCCGTGTCGTGGGTGGTACAACGCTAAATCCATATACTCAGC
Organism: Stenomitos rutilans HA7619-LM2; assembly: GCA_019358945.1. Lineage (GTDB taxonomy): Bacteria > Cyanobacteriota > Cyanobacteriia > Leptolyngbyales > Leptolyngbyaceae > Stenomitos > Stenomitos rutilans. The sequence continues at coordinate 42,224 of JAHHIE010000051.1, forward strand.
AAAGGTCAGACGCTGCTGAAAGCTCTCAGCAAGCTGTCGAGCGATCAGCTTACTGAGAGCCAAGTTATTATCATGCTTGTCAAACTCCGCTGCCATAACCACCACTCATAGCGGTCTCTATTTTGGCATAGGTAGACGTTGTGACTGAGTGAATGCACCATAGATTGTCGATCGTATCTATTTAATTGTCTCAACACCACACTCCCAAGGCGGTAAAACAGGCCATTACAGCTCAGCTTGAGTTGCAAACTCAGTCGAACCGGCGTCAAACGTGATCGCAAATTGTGCCTGAGGCTGCGACTGCATCAAAACCTTAAGGTAAGCTTCAGCATCCGGACGACGGCGAAACCGGGTAATTGTGAGATGCTTTAGGTTTGGCAGCAGTTTGTGAATGACCCACGGACTCAGTTGTTGTTGGTAGCTCATTGGTTTCGTTCTATGGCTAATGGGTTTATTGCTGATGGCTGCAGCTCACAGCAGTGAACTGTTGGTGAGACAGGGATTCAACGCGACGAAAACTACGTCATTGAATTTCAGTCAAACGCTATATGTAGCCGTTCACTTTCAGCGTCACTACTATAGATAGCGGTTAACGCTTTAAACTGCAAGCATTTTACAAAATAAAATATTTTTCAGCGCTTAATTTCAGCGCCTGAGAGGTTGTGATTGCAGCACAGTAGGGCATTACAAGCACTCAAGGTTATCCTGAGCAAAACTTAGCGTTAGGGCAAGTTTTACCAGCGTTTATGACAGGTACCGAGTGTTGCGGGCGCGGCTTATGATGAATCACAACGAAAGCCGCTGTAAGACTACTACCTGTTACGTCACACTATCCCTAGTAGGCTAGCCAGCAATGCTTTTTGCGCGTGCATCCGGTTTTCAGCTTGATCCCACACCCGCGATTGAGATCCTTCTATCACTGCATCGGTGATTTCTTCACCCCGGTGGGCAGGCAAACAGTGCAGCACGATCGCCGACTTATCGGCATGGCTTAATAACGATTCGCTGACCTGATAAGGCTGAAAGATTGGAATGCGCGTTTCTGCGAGCGCTTCTTGCCCCATGCTTGCCCACACGTCGGTATACACAACCTGAGCACCTTTAATAGCAACCAGTGGGTCGAGCGTGACAATAACTTCGGTCTTGCCGTTGGCGATCGCTTGCGCCTTTTGGACGATCGCATCCATAGGGCGATAGTCTGGTGGCGACGCAACGCGCACATGGATCCCCGTCATCGCACAACCGAGCATCAGCGAATGCGCCATATTGTTTCCGTCCCCCATGTAGGCCAGCGTCAGTCCATTGAGGTCACTGAATGACTCTTGTATCGTTTGCAGATCAGCAAGCACCTGGCAGGGATGTTCTAAGTCGGTGAGGGCATTGATGATGGGAATGGTGGCGTAGCTTGCAAAGGCTTCCAGATCGTGCTGGTCGAATGTGCGGATAGCCAAAATATCGAGATAGCGATCAAGCACTCGCGCTGTATCTGATAATGGTTCGCCACGACCGACTTGCGTGACATTGGGGTTCAAATCTAGCACCTGCCCACCAAGCTGGTACATAGCGGCTGAAAAGCTGACGCGAGTGCGGGTGGACGCTTTGTAAAACAGAAGTCCCAGGATTTTTTCGCACTTCGGTTTGAGCGTTCCCGCTTTTAAGGCGGCGGCTAACTGCAAAAGCTCGTATAGCTCGTCTGTTTTCAAATCCGCCAAACTAAGTAGATCCCGCCCTTTCAGTGCCCCCATTGCGTCTCACTCTCCAAGATTTTCCTCAAAACCCTATCAGATCTGCATCCGTTCGCCTAGCGGTCTTCCTGAAAAAGATCTACGGCAACCGTTGAGCAGCGCACTTGTCGCTACCGCAACCTCAACATTCATCAAAAATGTCAACAAACGTTTAAAACGTAGCTTGCAATACAGAAAAAATCTTATATTTATAGATGGCGGGGTGCAAGCTCCGCGTCAACTGTATCCTTTGGGGCCACTATCATATGACAAATGTACTTCATCTCAACGATCGACATAGACTGGACAGTCACCAGGACAGCATCATGGCTTCTTTAGCTCACCGTCTGGACGTTGCAAGAGCCAACAACAACCCTCATTTAGTCGCGCTGCTAGAGCGAGAGGAGCAGCAGGTTGCGCCTCAGAAAACAACTGGAGCAGTCCAATTACACCGCAACTGGTGGACAACCATGACCCAGTTTGTTGCCAATCGACTTTTTGGTGGCTCAGAGCTGCAAGTGTGTGAAATTGTGGACGGTCGCGATCGCTGGTGGGTCGCATCTAATCCGCAGACAGGGCAATTTGTTTACGCAGACTCTGAAGCAGAACTGCGTCTTTGGATTGAAGAGAACTACAAGGGTCGGTAGTTAAGATTAAGCTACTGCTTGCTAGATAAGGATGGGAATTAAAACACTTGTTTCTACACTTGCTTTGTCAAGCACACTTTCTCGATCGCATAATCAAACCGTTCATCTCTCTCTTAACCGCTTAAATCTAGCTATTAACTAAGCTATGTAGCAATAGCCAATTCATCGTGTGATGACGCTTCTCTGAGATCAATTTTTAAGAGAGCGTTACCACTACGCAAAGTAGATTGCTTTGTCCGTTCAGGGAGGGACGGAAGTAGGGATAAAGACCCGAAGGAACGCGCTTCATTCTCTTAGCAGGATCTATGGAGCGTTGATATGAAAACGCAATGGCAACGATATAAAGAACTAGAGTTATTGCCTGAAGGGGCAGCAGAACCACAAACAATTTACTCGCCGTTAATCGCTTATTTAGATCAACGTTGGCGATCGCTACTCAACCGTCGCGCTGCTCTACTTGACTATGAGTATCAGGTGGAATATTTAGAGCGGCGGCTGAGCTTGCCGTGCTCTCAAACCATTGAGAAACACTCGCTGTTGAGAAAGCTCTGGCACTGGTTGAACCAGCCAATTAACTTTGAGCATTCGTTCTCGCCATCAGAGCCTGAAATTCAACAAACGCTGGATCGGACCGGGCAAACCTGGTGGAAAGTTTACGATCCCCTCACTGGGCAGACGGCCTATTTGGAATCAGAAGCGGAAGTCCACATCTGGCTTGAAGAACGCCTCTATCACTAGTCAAGCTTTTATTAGTCAGATTCTTGTTAGTCAGGCTTCGAATTTTCGCTCATATGCAGAGTTCAGGATACAGAATTTAGCCTTTAAGAGTCAAGGCAAGTCAATGCCTTGCCTTGACAGAATGTGTCACATTCTCAATTTAATGTGGTTAATCTGATACGAAGATCATTTTGTTGTCAGCTATGAGCGATCGACATCACCAAAAGCTGATCGCTGATAGCCTCACATTGAATCTTGCTCACACTGATTTAGGGCTACTATCTTAATGCCTACAGCCAGTTTTATGTGGGCAAACTAATCTTTTGTGCAACGTTCGATAAAGTCAATCATCTCGCGCATTGAGCCTGGTTTTGTGACGACCAAAATGGTTGAGCCTGCTTCTAAAACCGTGTTGCCATTTGGAATAGACAGGTTCATTTGTGGATGCGGCTGATAACCAATGATGAGTGAGCCAGATGGGAAACGAGGATCGTGGGCAACTTCTGCTACGCTTCGATCGACCACATTGCAGCACTCAGGAACAGCAAGTTTTAGCACTTCTATTTGTCCTTGCTCAAAGTGCATCATCGATTCTACCTGAGGGTATTCGATCGCGTTTGCCATCGTTGAAACGGCAAGATCGATCGCGTTGACGACATGGGTAGCCCCAGCAATGCGATACGGTTCTGCAAAATCTCGATGCCGCATGCGAGCCAGAATATGATGCACGCCATTGTGCTTTGCCAGCGTAATCATTGCCAAATTCAGCGCATCGTTTCTTAGGACGGCTGCTAATGCATCTGCCTTGCGAATCCCGGCTTCCAGCAAAACACTGGTATTGACGGCACTGCCTTCAAACGCCATCACCCCCAACTGTTCTCGCGCGTAGCGGCAGGCCGATGGATCAATATCAATCATGGCAACCGTGTGCCCCAGATCGATCAATCGCTGGGCCAATCCCAATCCGACTAAGCCTGCGCCACCAATAAGGACATACATCGCTTAAATTGCCTTTATGTCTGAAGGAGTCCATACCACGATAACCTGACTCTCCTCACACGCAGCCTCCTGGTTGACTGACAAATCTTTTAGCAATCACCTGCCTCGTCTTGCATTAAAGTGCGAACTAACAGCAGGAAGTCCTCTGAAGAAGACTGCAAGAGACTTGCAACCCGTTACCCTTTGGGAAGGCAAAGCCTACAACGGGTTTGCACACGGACTGGCCCGATTTCTAATTACGGGCGGGTGAGCAACGAAGCCACAGCCTTTCAGGAGTTTTGTCAGTCAATCAGCGCAGACCCTCTGCGATACAGGTTTCCTGTCTTCTAGTCTCCTGTCTGCTTCCCTTGCCGCCCCTGCCTCTCTTACACCCCTCGCTCCTCACCCCTCACTCCCAGTCCCCCTTGAAGCTGTAGCTGTAGTGGCTGGTCTGGCTGTACCAAAAGACCAGGACTGTTCGAGGTGGAGAGATCCAGCGGTTCTCTTGCCCAAAGTAACCAACGGCTACCGATCGGCAAGGTAGACAGCCCAACCGGGTTTTGTGTCAGCCAAAGCAGGGGGGCGTCTGGTAGAGCTTCGGCATGAACCTCTTCGCCAGCCTGTACAGCGGCAAGCGTTTCGAGTACAGCTTGACTGCTATGGATTAACCCAGTGCCTGCGGTCCAAAGCTTGACGTGTAGGTTGCGATGAGTCGCATAGAAGTACAGAGAAGCTGCTGCAACAACGGCTTGCTCAAACGGCTCAGCGGAACTACCTTCTCTTGGGTAGGGTTGCCAGAGCATGGCGCTATCCAGGCAGATGATAAGTGCCTGGTCACTGGCTAAGGTTTCCAGTTCGCGGACACGCAGTTCGCCATAGCGGGCACTGGTGCGCCAATGAACCAGACGAATGGGATCTCCCCAACGATAAGGGCGGAGCGATCGTGTGAGTCCTTCGTTCGCTGCCTGGGCACGGCGATCGTGGTTAAACTGCCAACTCGCATCTCGGCCCATATCATCCATCAACGGACATTGGGGTAGAGGCAACACAGTAGGGTACACGATCGCGGTTGCAGGGACTCTCTGCGAACGCCGACACCAAAAAAGACCCAGAGGTGCGGCGGTGCGTAGGCTCACCGTATGCCAACGGTAGATGCCGCGTCGTTGGGCGAGTTGCTGATAGCGCCAGGTATAGATACTCCGAGGTGCAATGGTCTCAATGGCGGCGATCGCGGGTGGAGCCAACACGAAGGGAAGTAAATCGTGTATTTGAATCAACGTTTTGGGATGGTTGGTAGCATTTTCTAACGCTAATTCCACCGTAAGCTGGTCTCCAACGCTTACAGGAGCGATTGAGCGGCGCTGAATTTGAAGGCTACGCAACGTGCGCTCAGGTAAGATCGCGGCGATCGCTAACAGGGCAAAGCTAATCCCGCTCATGACGTAAAGCCAACCTGCTAACGTATTGGTGGCGGAGACAAAAAAGAAGAGGGATAAGCTACCTAACAACCAGCCGCTGTAAGCAGGGGTAACCCAATGGGTTTCTAGCCAATGAGCGATCCGTTTTGCAGTGTTCATCAAAATTGCTACGCTAAATGCACTCAAACTGAAGCAAAGATATCAATCCGTGGAGAGTGCAGACAAATAAAGGGTTGTGCATCAGACAAGGGTGGGATAGGTTAAAAGGTCATGCCAAGTCCAGGGTTGTACTGCTAAACCGGCTCGTTGGGCTGCTGTCGTCTTAAACCGACTATGCTGCCAAATCCAGTTGAAGT
>JAHHIE010000052.1 GCA_019358945.1 Stenomitos rutilans HA7619-LM2
AGGAGGCAGTAATCATCAATGAACCCAACGGTTGCAACGGATTGTCGTAACTCCATGCAATTTTCAGGTAGAACGCAGCTTCTTCCAGCTTAATTTGCTCTCGTTGAGGTAACAAAAGAGGGATTACATTCTATTTTGCGCGCACGAAACCAGTCATGAGCTTGGATAACATCGTTACCCTCCGCAGGGATATTAAAAATAGCAACAATCAAATGCTCCTTTTTTCGTCGGGTTAGCACGAGCCGCTATAATCCAACCATTTCTGACGAGGGCATCATGCAACAGTTCCTCTCAGCATCAGTAGGGGGCGAAATGACCTGGATGCAGCCTCCCGGCGCGTCCCAAGACGATCCGCTGATTCTGTGGTTAAAGCCGCGATCGGCCTTACGCTGGCAACCATACACCCAGTTTCCAGCGCTCATGCAGCTAGAGACAACCGGAGACATCCAACAGTCTAAAGGGCTAACAACGATGCAGTTTCTTAAAACGCGAGGGTGGATCATGGTTGCCCCACCGAAGTAAGGGCTGCTCACAGTTGCAGTCATGTTTACCGGGCGACCCGCTTTCCCCAACTGCGATACCAGACTGCCAAGCGTGCTGGAGCAACACCCATCAGATACCCCAGGATGATGCACTGATTGATCAGCGTTGTGCGGAAAACATGGAGCTTCTGCCAACGGCGATCAGACGTTAGTACCGTACCCGGCGAAATGGCAATGCGTCCGCGCTGCTTTAACCGCCGCACCAGCTCAAAATCCTCCATGATAGGCAAGGGTGGAAAGCCACCGATCGCGCGAAAGGTATGGGCTGACATAAAAATCGCCTGATCACCATAGGGCATCTGACAGAGGCGCGATCGTATATGCACACCCCATTCCACCCAACGTAGCCCTGGAGTGGTGCCATCAATGGCTAGCTCGAACGCCCCAGCGATGACCTTCGGCGGCCTCAACGTTTGCCGCACCAATTGATCAAAACCATCGGGAAGACAGGTATCTGCGTGCAGAAACAGTAAAATATTGCCTTCAGCCATCGCTGCACCCAAATTCATCTGATGGGCACGTCCCGGCACAGGTGAACAAATAACGTTGGCTCCCCAGAACTCTGCCACGCTGATTGTGTTATCCAAACTGCCACCGTCTACTACAATCACATCTACAAGCGGGATGGTTTGCAGTGCTTTTAATGTTCGAGGCAGGTTTTTGGCTTCATTCAACGTGGGAATAATGATGGAAATGGATCGATCGACGTTAGGCATCAATGGCTGATTCATCGGCTTCTTTATAGCAGTACGCTCATTGGTTAGGACACACAGTAACGGTCGAACCATTGATGGACAAGGCTTTCCCTTCTGCCCTCTGCCTTCTGCCTTCTGCTATACCAACGTTCTGAAATCGTTGAATCATGTTTTTGATCAGTCATTCATGATCTGTAGGGGCGTTACATGTAACGCCCCTACGGACGGAAACAGCGCTACCGCAGCGATCGCCGTACTTTAGCACTGATGGCATCAACGAGAAACGTCAACAGTAGGAAGCCGCCCAGCGTCACAATCGTGCCGCGATAATCAAAGCTGCTCAATTGCTCCGTTAGTAAGCGTCCCAAGCCACCCGCACCGACTAAACCCACAATTACCGTTTCTCGCATACAGACTTCCCAACGATACAGGTCATACGCCAGAAAGCGAGGCAAACTCAGCGGCAGTACGCCATAGAAAAAGACCAGCGAACCGGGTGTGCCCTGGGCTTTCAGTGCTTCTAAGGGACGAGTATCGAGATTCTCGATCGTCTCCGCTTTCAAGCGACCGAGAATGCCCAGGTTATGAATGCCAAGCGCGATCGCGCCCGGTAGAATGCCTGGAAACATGACAAACAGCGCCACCAGTGCCCAAATAGGAGCAGGAATGGCACGTGCTATCAGCAACATCACTCGTGAAAGTAGAAAGAAACTAAACGCAAACCATCGCTTTGCCTGATGACCTGGATTCAGCACACCTCCTGGCAGCAAGACATTGGAGGCGGATGGAAACGCCAGCAGCATACCGCCTAGACCCGCCAGCGCGATCGCCAGAATAGACATCGCCACCGTTTCCAGTGAGAGCGGTAAGAGTTGGGGTAGCAGACTCCAATCGGGTGGTAGGGACGATCGTGCCAGCTCTCTCAGAAGCTGCTGCGTTCGGCTTGCCCAGAGTTTGCTGTAGTCAGGATGGATCGACCAGAACGAAAAGACAATCAACCCTAAAAGTGTCAGACCAATGAGGTTTTTCTGAACTCTGGTGGTTTGTTGGGATGGTTGGGTGCTGGCAACTGATCGACGTTGCGATCGTCTGGCTGGCGATCGTTGAGCCGATGGCAAATTCAATTCCAAACGATTTGCACAGTTTAAATAACGGCGCAACCGGGCACTGCCAAAATCCACCAGGCCATTCAAGCAAAAGAGCGCGTAGAAAAACGTCCAAAGCTGCTCGTATTGCAGCGATTGCAGGCTGAGCAAAATCTGGTAGCCCAGGCCACCCGCCCCGATGATGCCCAGCACTGCTGCTGATCGAATGGAACACTCAAACCGATAAAAGGCGTAGGACACCAAATTGAGACTTGCTAGCGGTAACAAGGCATAGCAGAAGGCGATCGGCGCAGGCACACCACTGTTCAATAACGCCTGTAAGGGCTGTCGGGGCGTTTCATCCAAAATCTCAGCAAACACTTTGGCGGTGATGGCTCCAAAGGGAATCGCGATCGCCAGAATTGCAGTCAGTGGATCTAAGCCCCAAAGGTTGATGAAGAACAGTCCCCAGATGAGTTCGTGAATCGCGCGGGGAATCGCTAAAAGAAACCGGATGCCGTACCACCCGGAAGCCGCCCGCCGCTGACGGTGCGAGAACACAGACTCCCACCACACTTCTGATACCAGGATGCCTCCGATCGCGCCCAGAACCAGACTGAACAATGTGCCACACACTGCATAAGCGAATGTTGTCACCATTGCGCTAAGCGTCACCTGGAGCAAGTTCTGACTGAGATCGGGATGGACTGCCGCCTGGAGAAATTGCCAGAACTGAGGAAACCCATCCACATTCACCAAATCGCGGCGAAACAGTCCGGCAGCCAGGAGTGAAAGGACGATCGCTCCCAACCCCACCAGTCCCCATCCCAGAGGTGCAGTTAAGAAGGGTTGACGCGGTAGGGCTGTCATAACGATGGCTCTAGCCGATATAAGGCATCAAACATCTCGCTCGTCACCGCTTCGGTTGGAGCATCAAACACGATCTGTCCCTGTCGCAGCCCAATCAACCGCTGACAGTAGTGACGCGCCATTGCCACATCATGCAAACTCACAATCAACGTTTGTCCGGTTTGCTCACCCAGCGATCGCAGCAGCGCCATCACTTCTCGGCTGCGCTCCGGGTCAAGACTCGCGATCGGTTCATCTGCCAGAATTGCCAACGGGTTTTGCACCAGCACCCGCGCAATCGCCACTCGCTGTTGTTCCCCACCAGAAAGGCGATCGGTGCGAGCATACAGCTTATCGGGAATGCCCACCTGAGCCAACGCCTTCGCAGCCGTCTCGACTTCCAACGGCACCAGCAAGGACAGCAATGCTTTGGGCAATGACCAACGTCCCAAATGTCCCGCATTGACGTTATGGATAACCCGCAAGGTATCAATGAGATGGAACTGCTGATAAATGGTGCCAAACTGCCGCTGTACTTGCCGTAAGCGTCGTGGGGACTGATTGAGGTTGCAGCCCAACGCCCAGACCTCCCCTTCTGTGGGAGAAAGCGTCCCGTTGAGCAATCGTAAGAGCGTGCTTTTGCCTGCGCCACTGGAGCCAACCAGCGCAACGCATTCGCCAGGATACAGTTGCAGGCAAACATCCGACAGAGCCAGACACTCTCCAAAACGCCGGGAAACGTGCTTCAGCTCAAACAGTGGCGCGATCGTCATAGTTACTTAATCTTGCCAATTTCTCGTCCCACCTGCTCAATTTGGGCGTAATTAGAGTTTTGAGTGGGCACAAACTTTGTGGCATTAAACAAGTCAAGAATCTCCTTCTGCTCTGGCACAGCGGGATTAAGCTTGAGCAGTGCCGATCGCACTTTCTCCTCAAAGTCGGCCCCAAACTGCTGCTTCACGGCAGGATTGATCACCCAGTGGTAATCATAGTAAGCCGGAGTGCGCCAGATGGCTTCCACTTTGCTGGTATCCACCTTGCCCTCTTTTAAGCGGCTCAGCCACACTTTCTCATTCAGCACGCCTGCATCGTAAGAGCCTGCCTGCACCAGCTTTAGCGTCGCATCGTGGTTTTTGGAAAAGCCCACCTCTCCCTTAAAGTCGGTCAGCTTGATGTTTGCCTGTTGCAAGAAATATTGAGGCATCAACCGTCCAGAGGTCGAAGATTCACTGCCAAAGGTGAACGTTTTGCCCTTCAGCGCCGTTAACCCTTTCTCATCTGTAATAGGAGCCAGTCCACTCTTTTTATTGGCAATAAAAATGCTGTGGAAGTTAGAATCCACTTCTCGTTGCGCGATCGCCTCTGCACCAGGAACCTGAAGCCGCGCCTGCACACCCGTCAGTCCGCCAAACCACACCATCTCCAGATCACCCACTTTGAACGCTGTAACCGCTGCGGTGTAGTCCGTAACAGGCTTATAAGCAACAGGAACCTTCAATTCGTTCTGCAAGTAGGTGGATAGCCTGGTATAAAGCCGCTGAAGCTGCTCTGGATCTTGATCGGGAATGGCACCGATCGTAAACACTGCTTTCGTTGCCGCCTCTTTAGTCGCTTCAGGCGCATTTGCCGCTGGAGGCTGGGGTGAACAGGCAACACCTAAACCTGATAGTAGTACAGCAGCAAGGGCGATCGGCCAATTACGTTTCATAATCCTTGTTCAACATCTCAACACACCCTGACATCGTAAACCCCAATGGTTCTTTGAGATGCACAAGTCAGGAAGCAGCCGTTACAGAAAGCTGGCTAATGGTGGTTGAAACGTGTAGAAGCGTCTCAAAACGCAGTCCAAGCTTAAACTGATTGCCTAGCCCTATATCGTGTTTGGGTTCCCGAACATCATGTTTAAGTACCCGAACATCATATTTAAGTACCCGAACATCATATTTAAGTACTCGAATATCGTATTTAAGTACCTGAACATCGTGTTTGAGTACCTGAACATCGTGTTTGAGTACCTGAACATCGTGTTTGAGTACCCAAACATCGCGTTTGGGTTCCTAAACACCGTAGTTTAGTACTCACATGTTGTATTGAGGTTCCTGATCGTGAGCGCTGGCATCTTAGCGAGTAACTCAATGCTTACTGGCATTAGCGATCGTGCTGTGGCATGAGCGATTGTATAGACAGGCTGTGAGGGGAAAGACACGGAAGCTTTCGGGTTATTCACTCAAATCAGGGAGATATACGGAAACTTTCCATACAATCAATTGTTAGGCAGCTAAAATTAACCTTACTGCTCATGTCTGTTTACTTCCTTAAATAGCTGTTGGGTTAAGATTGAGAAAATCTCTAGTGCCGTGATGACCAAGTTACCCAAACGTTCTAAATCTCAAAAGATGGGGATGAGTGCTGCTGATCTCCTCAGTTCTGTTTTTGTCGAGTTTTACAACGTTATTCCTGTCCCTCAAGATAGAGACCTCGGTATCGACTTCATCTGTGAAATCATGCGGGAAGAACACCCAACTGGGAAATTATTCAATATTCAATGTAAAGGGAAAGATGAAGCCAAAGTAGAAGGTGATTCAATCATAGTTCCCATCAAAGTCACGACTCTCAATTATTGGCTCCTTCAACCAAACCCAACATTCTTAATTGTTGTTGACAGCAAAAATAGTTTATTTTACTGGTCTTTTCCTCAAGACTTTCTCGGTTCACTCAATAAAAATTGGCAAGAACAGAAGACAGTATCAATTCTAGTTCCTGTTCAAAATTGGTTCGAGCAAGATATAGATAGCTTGCCCACTCAACTGGTTTCAATAGTTAATTCACATGCATCAGCTACTCCTCGAAATGGCGATTATCTCGGAACATTAACACTTGGAGATGCCATAAATAGGGCTGCTGACTATGGATTGCATGTTCTGAGAGCACCCTTTCATCGTCCTTTTCAGTATATGGGAATGTCTATTGCAGATGCGGCAAGCGCGGTTGGCAGTCAACCCAATAAAGTTGGCAATATCATTATTGAGTCTAATCAAGCCCATATGCTGTTAGAGGCAGAAGGAAATTTCGTGAATTATGTAGATATTGAACTGAAAAAGACTGCACCTTGGAGTCAGAGCCGCCCGTTTGATTCTGCGGCAATTTTAGGAGTACTTAGTACTAATTCAGCTGAGTTGGAACTAGTCCGTAAACAGACGCACTTTCACACCTACTATGACCGTAAGAGAAGATTAAAGGTTGGCGTATCTTGTCAATATGAAGGCGCATCGCTGTCTGTAGGATTTAGCGGCAAGTATTACGGGGCTTGAAGGAGTAATAAAAGCAATTCTGTTTTGTCGTATTGCATTCCAAGCAGTTCAGATTGTTTGCTCCAGGTTGGGAGATAGCATTGTCTAACAATCCCGTTGCACACCGACCGTTTAGAGTCTCTTCGTCGAGTTGGACAAATTAGTAGCTTAAAGGCTTTAAATTGATTTATTTTGAATTTCTTGAAAGGGCAAAATGAAAGCACTCAAAGTTATGGCAACCATTGATGAACAGGGGCAACTGACGTTAGATCATCCTCTGTTAACAGATAAAAACAGTCGTGTTGAAGTCATTGTCTTGATTCCAGAATCATCAGAAGCCGAAGAAGAAGAACAATCTAAATCAGCACTGCTGCATGACTTTCGGCAAGCTTGGCACGAAGCGATGACTGGGCAAACGATTCCCGTTGTTCAGCTATGGAAAGGGCTTGAGAGTGACTAATCCACCCTTCATCCAAGTTAAATCGCCACCATATTCAATCGAAACCTTCGCACTGAAGTAGAGGATATACATCATGAACACAGCTAAAATTAGCACCGATGGCACTCATCAGATTGTGATATTACCTGACGACTTCAAAATAGCGGGCACCGAGGTCTACATTAAAAAAGTCGGTAATGCGATCGTGCTTATCGCCAAGGATAATCCCTGGCAATCACTCTTCGAGAGCTTGGATCACTTTTCCGATGATTTTATGGCTGACAGAGATCAGCCGTCCCTCGATCAGCGAGAGGCTTTTTAGATGCAATACTTATTAGATACTAATATTTGTATCTATTTGATTAAGCAGAAGCCACCTAAAGTATTGGCACGCTTTCAAAGCCTTAACCTATCAGATATTGGCATTTCGTCTATTACCATAGCGGAATTAGAATACGGCGTCTGCAAGAGTCAGCAGCAGGAAAAGAATCGCAATGCCTTAATGCAATTTTTAGTGCCGCTAGATGTTGTCGAATTTGGTCAAGCTGCTGCAACGATTTATGGCTTGGTAAGAAGTGACTTGGAAAGACAAGGACTTGTCATTGGTTCAATGGACATGCTGATTGCCGCCCATGCGTTGAGCCTTGGAGTTACTCTCGTCAGTAATAACGTTCGAGAGCTTTCGCGCGTTACTAATCTACTTTTAGAAAATTGGGTAGAGTGAGCTAGCAAGATGCGTTTATGAAAATCAACTCATTCAAAAGTACGATCGCATGAACATTTTTGCTTTACGACTTTATCCCAATCAGGATTTGAAGCAAGCGCTAACAGAATTTGTTGTGGCGAAGCAAATTCAGGCGGGGTTTATTTTGTCGGCGATCGGGAGCTTGCAAAAAGCCACCATTCGCTTTGCCAACCAGCCAACGAGTGACATATTCGACGAGAAGTTTGAAATCATCGCGTTGAATGGAACGCTCTCGGTGCATGGGAGTCATTTGCATGTAGCGATCGCCGATCAGACAGGTCGTATGACAGGTGGACATCTCACTGAGGGCTGCATCATTTACACCACTGCCGAAATTGTCATTGGCGAAAATCCCAACCTTACTTTTGTACGCACGCCAGACCAACAAACTGGTTTTCTAGAGTTAGAAATTAGAGAACGTGCTGTATGAATTCTGGTGAGCGGTCAGCTATCAGCGGTCAGCGGTCAGCATTGGACTGAAATTTTGCGAAGGATACACACGTAAAGCATCTGGTAATCGTGTGCTTTGTTGATTGGCTAGCTGGCGCGATCGCTCCACTAAGGTTTTCGCAACCTCAATATCTGTTAATCCTGTTACATCGATCGAGTCAATGCCAACCTGTCGTCGTTTGAGATCGTAGCGATAGGCTTTGTCGTAATAGTCCAACACCAGATCCACAGCTGCAGCTAGATTACCCTGTTGGATACAATCGACTGCCTGCTGGGTACGATCGCCACCAAGCCGCTTCTTCAAACGTACCGTCGCTTCTAGTAGCGCTTCAGGCTCAACCGCACCATAATCCTCCAGCAGCAGATGAATGCGTTCTTCCCGCGATCGCTCAACCTGCAACACAGGAGCCGCAACCATCTGTTGAAACAGATCATCTGGTACACGACACGAGCCAATCATACGGCTTTCGGCTTCAATCCAGATGGGACGATCGCGGCTTAGCTGGCTCCATTCTATTGCAATGAGGTTTTCAAACTGTTCCGTGCTGGGTTGCGGTGGCAAACCAAGATTGCCATAGCTGCTGCCCCGATGGTTCGCTAGATGCTCCAGATCCAAAATCTGTTCTCCCTGCGCCTTTAAAGCATTCAGGATGAGAGTTTTGCCTGTCCCTGTCATGCCGCCCAAAGTCACGATCGGCTTCGGTTCTGCCAGCACTGCATGCGCCCAGTGGCGAAACCCTTTGTAACCACGATCGAGCACCGTAACCTGAAAGCCTGCTGTTTCTAGTAACCATGCCATGCTGCCGCTACGCATCCCACCCCGCCAGCAATGCACCCGCACCACGCGATCGGGTGACAAGGTTTTGGCTTGCGTAACGAAAGATGTCAGCTTGGGACCGACGATCGACAGGCCCAGTTCCACCGCTTCATCTCGCCCTTGCTGTTTGTAGCAGGTGCCCACTTGCGCTCGTTCCTCATTGCTAAACAGGGGAAAGCTTATAGCGTCTCGGATGCGTCCATGCTCATGCTCAGCCGGACTTCGCACATCGAGAATCGCTCCGGGTGCGGCGAGGAAGTCGGCAATGGGTAAGGTTTGGGGCATGAGAAGGAGGACGGAGGCGGAGGGAAAGGGGGAGCAGGGGGCGTGGGGGGAGCAGGGGAATGGGGAGGAGCTATGAGCTACGTTGCTTCTGACTCCTTTCTGACTTCTGACTTTCAGCACCTACCAACTCAACAACCACTGCTCTAAGCGATCGTAATCGGTTTTGCCTGATCGCGCAGAGGCGTTGTGTGCCCGATGATAGCGCTATGTGTGTAGCCGAGTGCGCGAAGGGCCGTCAGACAGCGATCGCTCTCCTCAACAGGAACGGATGCAAGTAACCCACCTGATGTTTGAGGGTCGAACAGAAGTGGGAAAAAAGGATGGGCGTTGACCGCAGAGGCGTTGGCGATCGCTTGCATCGCGTGCAAATTTTGAGGTTGCAGAGAGCTTGTAATCCCTCGCCCAAGGGTCTCTAAGGCACCTTCCAAGAGAGGTATAGCGGCTAGGTTCAGCGTTACGGCGACATTAGAGGCTTGTACCATTTCCGTGAGATGACCGACTAAACCAAAGCCAGTGACATCCGTGCAGGCAGTGGCGCAATGCTCCAGCAGACAAGTTGCCGCCCGCTGGTTGGATTGCTGCATGGAGGCGATCGCGCCATCTAGCCAACGTCCTTTCGCTTTAAGCTGCATGTGAGCGGCAAAGAGCGTGCCTGTGCCGATCGCCTTCGTTAAGATCAACGCTTGTCCTGGCTTCATGCCACATTTGCGAAGCAGGCGATCGGGCTGTGCCAACCCATTACACGACAGCCCAAACGCCAGTTCTGCGCCTTCGGTTGTGTGTCCGCCAATCAGCACCGCCTGCGCCTGATTGAGCACCGACATCGCGCCCGAAAGAAGCTGATACAGGGTTTCTTCCACGTTTGCCGGCTGGGCATAGGGAATAGTGGCGATCGCCAGCACACTCTGAGGTTGGGCACCCATCGCAAACAGATCGCTCAAGGCATGGTTCGCGCTAATCTGTCCAAACACAAACGGGTCATTCAATAGCGCTGGAAAGTAGTCGATCGTCTGCACCATGACCGATCCTGCCGGAACCTGTACTACAGCCGCGTCATCAGAAGCCTCCAAGCCAATGAGAATATCCGATCGTGTACGACTTCCGTTTTCCTTCTGCACCCGCTGCAACGCACGTGACAAAATACTGCTGCCAACCTTCGCCCCACACCCCGCACAGCGCATCGCCGGAGCATCCTGAACCAGAGTTCTGAACGACGTTGAGGCATCGACCGCAGTCTCTTGCTGATCGCTGACCGCTGGCCGCTGACTGCTTTCTTTCATCTGCGGCAACTCACTAAACCGCTGCATAAACGCCCGATCGATCCAGTCTTTCCAACGCCACAGCAACGGTGATTGCCAGCCAAACGAACCGCGAACCGCGATCGCTTCACCATCGCCGGTACCAATCAAGCTGAGGTATTGTGCTTGCGGTCGAAAGGTTTTCAAGGGCTTGTTCTGCACAGCGCGTCGTAGATTGTTGACCAGGGGCTTCCCCTGACGTACGGCAAATACACCTGCCTTTGGGCGCGGGTGATTGAGCATCGTTGCCGTGTCGCCTGCTGCAAAGACATTGGGATGAGAGAGCGATCGCAGCGTGTCATCCACCAACACGAAGCCATCTTCATCCACAGCTAACCCGGCTTTTGCCAACCAATCAGGAGCCGCTGCCTGCGTCACCCAAAAGATGTAATCGCAAGCAACTGTCACCGACGCACCAATGACCTGATGCGGCTGAACAGATTGCACAGGCTCCTGTAAGTGGATCTGGATGCCACGCTGAGCCAGCAACTTGTGAAAACGATCGCGCACCCAACGGTTTTGGGTCGGTAACAACGTCGCCTCTTTCTGAAAAAGATGGACGGTCAGATTCGTGAGAGGCTGTTGCGCCGCCTTCAAAATTTGCTGAAGGCGATGTTGCATCGTCAGCGCCAGTTCTACACCACCCGCACCGCCACCCACAATGCCGATCGTCCTAGCTTTTTCAGGGGTTCGCGTCACGTCAAGCACCACCTGATCCCAACGCTCTAGAAATTGGCGGACGGGCTTCGCTGGAATAATGGCCTCTCGATCGCCCATCAAAGCAGGCAGCTTCGGCGTACTGCCAATATTGATCGACAAGAGATCAAAGGCAACAGGCGGACGATTGGCACAGAGAACACGATTTTGGGCTAAATCTAAGCCGATCGCGCGATCAATATAAAACTGTGCGCCCGCGAACTGAGCCAGTCGACGCAAATCCATATGGCACTCTTCTCGACTGTAGAAGCCTGCGACGTGCCCCGGCAGCATTCCCGAATAGGCGGTATCAGAGGCTTCCGTCAACAGCGTGATCCGGACTCCTGGCATCGGCTTCATACCAAACATCCGCAGCGCGATCGCATGCGAATGCCCACCACCCAGCAACACCACATCGTTGAAAATTGGCTGCGATTGCTTCATGCGTCAAAGAGGAGCGGAGGAGTTAGACCGATAGGGGAGCGGGGGAAGCGGAAGGGGCAGGGAACGACGAGGGAAGCGAAGGGGGCAAAAGAGAGCCCTAAAGAAGGCAAGACTAGGCAAGATCTGTTTGCTCTCCCCTGCTCCCCTAGCTCCCCCTGCCTCCCCTGTCCCGCCTTCCTCTAATCTACCCGCTCTAACTGCCAGAGAATCTGATTCCCTTCCCGCCGCACGCGAGACACAACCCAATTGCGCCAAACCCAATGATCGCCGCGACTGGTGACAGCGCTGGCGTTCACATCCATGAGATCGGCTAACTCAGAGCTGGTAATCAAGTAGCCTTTACTGGAGATCTCATCGGCGAAATGTAGAGTGTCTACCAGATCACGCAGTTGCGCGACTCTAACTTCGCGCGGCAAGTTGTCGATCGCATCCGTTTGGGAGTGAGAAGAAACATCCATCTTGGAATTCACTACCTGTAGATACTGCTTTTATTCTGTTTCAAATAAAACTTTATGGTTAAAGCTGTAACGAGTGAAGAAACACACGCTTAAGCATTTAGACTTAGACCCTTACCTTGAGATATTGCAACGAATTTAGAGGGTTTGTACAAAACCGTTAGGGTAAGATACAAGCCTTTACAAAAATTAACCAGTTTGCGCAAAGATACTTAACAAACTTGCATTTGTTCAGACTGCGTTATGGCAAGGAGAGCTGTTTTAAGTTAGGCATCTTACCGATCGAGAAAGCACGAGCGATCGCGTCACACCGTTCGTTCCCTACGTTGCCAGTATGTCCGCGCACGTAACGCCACTGAACGTTGGGCGAGTTTAGCGCATCCATTTGTTGCCACAGGTCAGGATTCAGCACAGCCTTACCTGTCGAAGTCTTCCAGCCTTTTTTCTTCCAACCGTGAATCCATTGGGTAATGCCGTTTTTGACGTACTCGCTATCGGTATACAGCTCGATCGAGTCTGTATACCCCGTGTCTTTCAGAAACTGGAGTGCTGCGATCGCCGCCTGCATTTCCATCTGGTTATTGGTTGTATGTGCCTTGGCTCCACCCATTTCGTGTACCGAGCCATCCGCAAAGTAGACAACCGTTCCCCATCCACCGGGACCAGGATTGCCTGAGCAAGCGCCATCGGTATAAATCGATTGGATTTTTAAGCGATCAACCATCAGTCATCTGACCAGAAACGGACTATTCAGGTTACCATACGGACGATCGCGTAAAGAATCGTCTCATTATTTTGGCTTGATAATCGCTGGCATGGAGTTATTTGGTTTCACATTGAAATCTTCTGAAAAGGGCATTGGATCATTGAACGCTAGGTTCAACACATCTTGCTTTTCAGGATGACCTCTGGCTTAGTCTGCATAGGTTTATTCACTCCATGTCTCGATCGTAGGGCAATCATTTTGTCACTAGTGGCAAGGGTGATAGAGCAAAAGTAGGTGCGGTTGCTTTTTGTGTGCAATCGACCGCATAACACTTGCTTGCTCAAGGATTGCCCCTGCTATCTGGAGATTGAGAGCAATTTAGTTATGGAAACGGCATCGTGCTGGATAGAGAAAGACGCATTCACGCAGAATCAGGCTTGACACAACTTGACCATCATTGGCATCTATCAGGACAAGCAACGTCACTTACGCTTACGGGAAGCCAGAAGTATCAGGGGTTGGCGATCGCTGGCGGCATCATCGGGCTATGGCTCATCAGCCTGGTGAGTTTGCTCACGTCAGGTCAATCGCTGCCGATCGTCTGGATGGCGCTGGCGATCTTAAGTCAAACGTTCCTCTACACAGGGCTGTTTATCACGGCGCATGATGCCATGCATGAATGTGTCATACCCCAACATCCAAGGGTAAATCACACGATCGGGTTTTTAGCGCTGCTGCTCTACGGCTTTTTACCGTATTACAAGTTACGCACCGCCCACTGGCAGCATCATCAATATCCAGCAAGCGATCGCGACCCTGACTATCACAATGGCAAGCATACGCACGGGTTGTTCTGGTACGTCCGCTTTATGGTTCGTTATTGGGGTTGGTGGCAGTGCATTGGCATCACGGCAGCGTATCATTTTATGCATCGAGTGCTGGCTGTTTCGGAGCTAAATCTAGTCGTGTTTTGGGCCATACCAGCGCTTTTGAGTTCCCTGCAACTATTCTACTTCGGCACCTTCCTGGCGCATCGTGAACCCGCAACGGGGTATCAAAATGCAGCTCGTGCCAATAGCATCTACCGTCCAGTCCTTTGGTCATTTTTAACCTGTTACCATTTTGGCTACCACAACGAACACCATGAGCATCCGCATGTGCCTTGGTGGGGGTTGCCTGCGATCGTGCAAATACAGTCCACGCAATAAGCGTTCAGCGATCAGCCATTCTTCCTCCTCTGCTCCCTCTGCCTGCCCTGCCCCTTTATGCAACAATCCATCACACGACAATTCAGGCGCGACTGGCTGGGAACCGTTGCGATCGCCCAGCGCATTTTGCTGGAACTGTGGCGACGCAAGGTGAGTCTGGTTTGTTGGACGGTGTTTCCAGCCTCGATTTTGATTGTGAATGGCTTAATTTTGACGGAGCGTGGACGCTTATCCACTGGAGTCGCCTTTGCTCAATCGGTGCCACCCTGCTTAGTGGGAACAGCGCTGTTTTTTAGCTGCCTGGGTGGTAGCATTGCGACGATCGTGGCAGAGCGTGAGCAGCGGACGCTAAAGCAACTCCTGATTTCGCCGCTGCGAGGGATGGCTTACTTCCTGGGTATCTTTCTGGCGTATGGGGCGATCGGGGTTGGTCAAACGCTGCTGGTGTATGCGATCGCGGCGTTCACTGGCTCTGAATTTAAGGGGTCACTTTCTCTAAGTGTGCTAATTATTGGGTTGAGCATGATGGCGTATGTGGGCACTGGGTTTTGCATTGGCGCAAAGTTGGCTCGCCGCACGGAGGATGTGAATGCCTTGATCGCCGCGCTGGGTGTGCCATTATTGCTGCTGAGTGGAGCGTTCATCCCCATCAATTTTTTCCCTGAAGCATTGCGAAACATTGCCCGCTACAACCCGATTTATCACATGATCGAGGCACTGGCAGCCGCGTCTGTAGAGGGTTTCAAAATAACTGAAGTTGCGCCTCATCTCTGGTTTTTGGTCGGTTTTACGGGCTTGATGGTTCTGACTGGTTGGGTCGCGTACCGTCAGATGCTAAACAGTGAGAGGAGATCGTAGGGTTCATGCTGCACATTCAAAATCTTTACAAGTCCTATGGCGATCGCACTGTTTTACGAGACCTGAACCTGAGCATCGCTCCCGGTGAAATCTACGGGCTGTTAGGGCCGAACGGCGCAGGCAAAACCACGACCATTCGCATTCTTTGCAGCTTACTAACTGCCGATCGTGGAAACGTGACGCTTTCAGGTCAACCCCTTTCAGACGCAACGAAACCGCTCATTGGTCTCGTGCCGCAAGAAAACTTGCAATATGCCAGCCTGACCTGCGCCGAAAATCTCGATTTTTTTGCACGGCTCTATGGTCGATCGCGCCAGCAGCGAAAGGAACAGGTGTCTGCATGCCTGGATGCCGTTGGCTTGCTGCCCCGTGCCAACAGTCCCGCCGAGACCTTGAGTGGGGGCATGAGACGTCGCCTTAGCTTAGCGATCGCACTGGTGCATCATCCCAAACTTCTGATTCTGGACGAGCCGACTACAGGGTTAGACATTGAAGCCCGCATTGACCTCTGGAGGTTGATCCGGCAGTTGCAAAGTCAGGGCATGACGATCCTCCTCACAACGCATTTGCTGGATGAAGCCGAGCGCTTGTGCGATCGCCTGGGCATTCTCAAGCAAGGATGCCTGCTGGCAGAAGGAAGTCTCGCAGAACTGCGTCAATGCATTACGGCACAAGAAATTGTTATCGTGCGCACGACTGCTGAAGCGGAGGCAATCGCCCGTGCAGAGACACTCGGCTTTCCCTACCGTCGCTACGGCGATGACCTTGCTTTTTGGCTCCCCCAAACTCTGGAAATGAAGGCCATTATTGATCGCTTTGATGGCATTCCGTTGGAGTCGATCGCCCGTCAACCTGTACGTCTGGAGCATATTTACGATGAAGTGCTGCGGGGAGCGGCAAATGAGCGATCGCGAGATGCACCGAAACCGCTTGAAGCGATCAGTTAATTTAGACCTCCGAGTTCTTACAGAAAACTCGGAGGTCTGGTTTGAGAGAAATAGTTCATACGTTCGCATCATCTGTCGCTTACGCTAGAGAGCAGGGATTTGCTGTAGATCGATGACCTATCAACCGCTTCATCACAAATATCGTCCACAAAGCTTTAGCGATTTGGTCGGGCAGGAGGCGATCGCCACCACGCTGACAAACGCTCTACAGCAGCGGCGGATTGCACCTGCCTATCTGTTTACGGGTGCGCGTGGTACAGGCAAAACCTCCAGCGCGCGCATTTTGGCAAAGTCGCTGAATTGTTTGAAGTCCGATGTGCCGACTGCTCAACCGTGTGGGACATGCGAGGTGTGTCAGGCAATCGCCAAAGGTGCCGCGTTGGATGTCATTGAAATCGACGCTGCCAGCAATACAGGCGTTGACAATATTCGCGAACTGATTGAGCGATCGCAATTTGCACCCGTCCAGTGCCGCTACAAAGTGTATGTGGTGGATGAGTGCCATATGCTCAGTACCGCCGCGTTTAATGCCTTGCTGAAGACGCTGGAAGAGCCGCCCGATCGCGTAGTCTTTGTACTGGCAACGACCGATCCTCAACGGGTGCTGCCGACCATTATTTCGCGCTGTCAGCGGTTTGACTTTCGGCGCATTCCCTTAGAAGCAAGCGTCAAGCATCTCCGGTTGATCGCTACCAAAGAGGCCATCAACATCACCGATGATGCCATCATGCTCATCGCCCAACTCTCTCAAGGTGGCATGCGCGATGCCGAAAGCCTGCTGGATCAATTGAGTTTGTTGGCGGGTGAGGTCTCTGTCGATAAAGTGTGGGATCTGGTGGGATCGGTGCCAGAGCGCGATTTAATGTCTTTGCTGGAAGCGATCGCGCAAGACAACCCTGAGACCTTGCTCGATAGCGTTCGGCGACTCATGGATCGGGGGCGCGAACCGCTGATCGTCCTGCAAAACCTCGCCAGCTTCTACCGAGATCTACTCATCGCCAAGACAGCACCCGCTCGGAACGATCTGGTGACGCTAACCCCTCCCACTTGGGCGACGCTCTGCAACTTTGCCCAAACCCTAGATCTGCAAACCATTCTGGCAGGACAACAACAACTCCGTCGCAGTGAAGACCAGATTAAAAGTACGACCCAACCACGGCTCTGGTTGGAAGTGACGTTAATGGGATTGTTGCCTTCAGCGGTTAGCAGTCAGGCAGGAGGCACAAGGCCAAAGGCAGAAGGCAGTTCAATGAGGGAGACCGATGCGGTGGTAAGTCTTCCTGTTCAGGCGGTAAAGCCTCCACAAGTAAAAGCGATCACACCAGTCATTCCCGTCGAGCCAGCAGAGGTGAAGGCGATCGCAGAGCCAGTCCGTTCTGTAGAGCCAGTCGCAGTTCAGGCCAACGGAGCTAGCCAACCAGCTAGGGATGCGAGCAGTGATCTTAGTCAAACCTGGCAGGAAATTTTGAGCCACATTGACCTGAAGGGCACTCGCGCCATGCTGAGTGTGAATTGTCACCTACTCAACCAGAACGACCAGGAGATTCTGGTGGGTGTGAAAGCTCAAAGTATGCTCAAAATGATTACGGGCATGATCCCGCAGCTTGAGAAAGCCGCTGCTAAAGCGTTTAAGGCAAAAATTAAAGTTGACCTCCAGGTAACAGAGCCAACCCTTCAAGCGGTACAAACGCCACCAGAAGCGAGTGATCGCTCATCCTTACTCAAAAATGAGTTGAGCGATCGTGCGATCAATCCACCAGCCTTTGATGCAAACCAAGACTCAAGGGCTGAGCCTGCAATCACACCCATATCCCCCAGCAACGCACAACCTCACCCAAATTCTCAGGCCCCTTCAACGCCCAAACAATCATCCTCCAACCACGCGACAGAGGCAGCAGCGGATTATTATTCTGCGCCTGATCAGTGGCAACAAGAAGACGAAGTAACCCGCGCAGCGAAACAACTAGCTGACTTCTTCGGCGGCAGAGTGGTCGATCTCAGCGACAGTGATACTATCGCAGAAGCCCCCAAACTGGCGGAAATCGACGCAGCCAGCCTCAAACATAAAGCAGCAGAAGCTTTGCCAGAAACAGACTATGAACCGGATGAAGATGATGTACCGTTTTAACGGATTTTCTTGAAGTGGCGCTGTATAGAATTGCAAGTCTAAGCTCGACTGTATCCAAACGCTATAACCCTTAAGTGGAGCCAGCTGTGGCATATCAAATTCTCTCTGAACTTTTCTTGATATCAGGTTAACCGCTGGAAATCTGAAAAAGTTTCGGCTCCATCTGCGACCCAGACACCGCCAAGAATGGGAATTTTTTAACATGGATAAAGTCGAGCTTAGAAACCTCATTTCTCAGCTCTTTAAAGTCACTTCATGATGCGTAAATTTATTCAACAGTTAGACCGATCGCTCCACCAGGCCAGGCAATTTGTACGGAGTCGCAAACATCAAGCCTTGATGCTGTTGGTAGGGAGTCTGGTGCTGCTGGCAAGTGTGTCCCTTCCAATGACCGCGCAGTCTGCTTCTCAAGCGATCGCCCCTCGTCAAGAGATTCGTGGCGTTTGGTTGACCAACGTGGATAGTGCCGTGTTGTTCAAGGCGACGGTGCTTCAAGATGCTGTGCAGCAACTCGCGCGATTGAACTTCAATACGCTGTACCCCGCTGTCTGGAACTGGGGCTACACGACCTATCCTAGTGCGGTCGCAAAGCAGGCGATCGGGGCTGCGGTTGATCCACGCCCGATCGGATTAGAAGGGCGCGATTCACTGGCAGAACTCGTGCAGCAGGCGCATCAAAAGAGCATCGCAGTGCTGCCCTGGTTTGAGTTTGGCTTTATGGCACCTGAAGATTCGGCGTTAGCGATTCGGCATCCCGATTGGTTAACGCAGCAGCAAGACGGTACGCAAGTTTGGCAGGAGGGCATTTATCCTCGTGTGTGGCTCAACCCGTTTAAGCCCGAAGTGCAGCAGTTCATTCAAACGCTCATTCTGGAACTGGTCAACCAGTACGATATTGACGGCATTCAGCTTGACGACCATTTTGGATTGCCCTACCAGTTTGGCTATGACGATTACACCGTGCAGCTTTACAAGCGTGAGCACCAGGGTAAAGCGCCACCGAGCAATTCCAAAGATCCTGCCTGGATTCGTTGGCGGGCCGATAAGATTACCCGTTTCACTACGCAACTTTTTCGAGCGATCAAAGCGCGGAAAAATAACGTTTTGCTGTCACTGTCACCCAACAACTATGACTTTTCTTACAACTACTCTCTGCAAGACTGGCGAGACTGGCGGCAGCAGGGCTTGATCGAAGAACTGGTCCTTCAGGTGTATAGCAATGATCTGCAAGCGTTTACGGCACAACTGAAAACACCGGAACTTCAGACAGCACGGCAACATATTCCCACCGCGATCGGTATTTTGACCGGACTCAAAAAGCGTCCCGTCTCCATGAAGCAAGTCCGAGAGCAGCTACAGGTAGTACGACAGCAACGGTTTGCAGGGGTGTCGTTCTTCTTCTACGAGACGCTATGGCATTTAGCGGCTGAACCAGAAGCCGATCGCAAAGCGGCATTTCAAGCCCTGTTTCCATCGCTTGCTAGCCGACCCAACGTGATGGAAGGGTGGGTCTCCCCTCGTTAAAGTCTCTCCAGTGGTATACAAACTAACCGTTCTAACATGCGGAAATAAGGATAGGGGAGCTTCGTTTATCAGAAGCGATCGTCAGCCATGAACCGAATTCGGGCATTGAGTCCGTTGTTGCTTTTCGTGCCAATTGCGTGTAGCCAGCAGTCATCAAGTGAGGTCTTGAGCCAACATTTGAAGACGGTGCATTCTTGGACGGCGACTGCGCAGATGGTGGCAGAATCTTGGACACAAGGGTCTGTGCCTCAACGCTACGCTAAACAAACGTTAGAGAAGACGCAGCAAGAGATTGCTAAAGAAACAGAGTCACTGTTCAACGAGTTGCCGCAAACTCGATCGCAGTTCGCGCCATCCCTACAGCAATTGCAACAGACCATTCAACAACTGTCGATCGCAGTAGAGCAATCAGAAAAAGCCGCGATCGCAGCCCCCTTGAAGCAACTGATCATCGAAGAACAACAGCTTCAAACCCTGATCAGAGCGCAGGGAACATCACCATGAACAAGGCTCTGGAAATTGCGCTGGGGATTGCAACCAGCATTGGCGGTTTTTTAGATGTGGGCGCGATCGCAACGGCAGCCGAAGCGGGTTCGATCTTCGGCTTTGAACTCGTTTGGGCAGTCGTTCTGGGCACCATTTGCGTCATTTTTTTAGTCGAGATGTCGGGTCGGTTAGCGGCAATTAGCAAACACACGTTGGCCGATGCTGTGCGGGAGCGGTTTGGCTTCAACTTCTATATCCTGCCGCTGTTGGCTGAAGTCGTCGTCGATTTTTTGGTACTAGGTGCAGAAATTGGCGGGGTTTGTATTGCCTTTCAACTGCTCACTGGCATTAGCTTTCAGTGGTGGGCGCTACCCGTTGCCTTTGCTATCTGGTTGCTGCTATGGAAAGGCAACTTCAGCGTGATTGAAAATGGGGTGTCTCTACTCGGCTTAGTGACGCTGGTGTTTGTGGTTGCAATGGTGATGCTTAAAGCCCCGATCGCACCGATCATCGTTGGACTGAAACCGACGCTTCCCGCTCAAGATAGCCCCCACTACCTGTTCATTGCGGTAAGCATCCTGGGCGCAATCATCAGCCCCTACCTGTTCTATTTCTACTCATCCGGCGCGGTCGAAGACAAATGGGATGAAGGTTATTTGGGCGTGAATCGCATTGTTGCCAGTGCAGGTATGGGTTTTGGCAGTGTGGTTTCGCTCGGTGTACTCATCGTTGCTGCTGTGGTGCTAAATCCCAGAGGTGTTCAGGTGGATAGTTATGAGCAGGCGGCGCTCATGCTGACGCAGCCATTTGGCTACTGGGGTTTCATTCTCTTTGCGGCCTCGCTGGGCATTGCTTGCTTTGGCGCGGCGCTAGAAGTCACGCTCGACACGGCTTATATCGTGGCGCAAGCCTTTGGGTGGAATTGGGGCGAAAACCTGCATCCCAAAGAGGCAGCCCGGTTCAGCATGGTTTACACCGTGTTTGTGTTGCTTGCCTCCCTATTGATGGTGTTTGGTATCGACCCCTTACAGCTCACACTGTTTTCGATGGCGCTTACAGCCGTGATTTTGCCGATCGTGATGGTGCCCTTTCTGGTTTTAATGAACGACGAAAGCTACATCGGGCAATATCGTAATGGCTGGATCAGCAACAGCGCGGTGATTTTTATTATTGGACTAGCGTTTGTGCTGGCGATCGTCGCCATTCCGCTGGAAGTGATAGGAGGTTGAGATGGACGTGATTCGGGATGTGTTGGATAACCAACTGGTCGATCGCAACCAGCGCAAGATGGGCAAAGTAGACGGCATTGTGATTGAACTGCGAGACGGTCAACCACCCCGACTGGCGTACATCGAAACTGGAGCCACCACTCTCGCACGTCGCTTGCATCCCCGCTTAGAACGCTGGGTTGCGGCATGGCAAAGTAAATGGGGCGCAAAGCGATCGGAGCCGTTTCGCATTCCCTGGTCTAAGGTGCGCGACATTGGCATTGATGTCGAAGTTGATGTAGACGCAGACGAAACCGCCGCCCTTGCCTACGAGCAATGGTTGCGAGACAACGTGGTGAAGCACATTCCCGGAGGCCGTTAATGTCAACTAATGAACGACATCTAGAATTGCTCCTCGGTCGCTGTGTGTACGATATAGACGGCAAACGAGTGGGGCTGATTGAGGAAGTTCGCGCGAACCAAGAGGGCAGCGATTGGGTGGTTCAGGAATACCTTTTGGGCGCAACGGCAATTCTAGAGCGTTTATCCGCCTGGTCTTTGGGAATTGGTATTCTACGGTTGTTGGGCGCTCACAAACTTCAGGTCGGTTACCGGGTGCCGTGGGATCAGTTAGATTTATCGGACCTTAAGCACCTGCGCCTAAACTGCACGATCGACACGCTACAGGCATTGGACAAGTAGTCAGAACAATATCGTTCGGATTCCTTTTGCTGAAGCAGCTACTCCAGGTCGATCGCGACTTTGTTATGATCGAGAGGCAAAGCAAGTAGTACAAACGTTTTATCTAGGCGTTACACTAGCCATGCAGGGCGTATACTAAAGCTTGCTTTCTCTTCTTAAACAGGCTTCAGCAGGAACCACTATCATGACGACCCCTAAAAATGGGAATACAGCCGTTGAAGTTACAGCGCCAGTAGCCACCAGCGTTGCATCAACCGATCGCGCCGTAGACAAGCCCCCCTCAAAATCGGTTGAAGACTCCGAACCGAAGCCTACTCAAACGGCAGAGGAAGAGATCACGCAAGCAATTCAAGTCCTGTCTACACTAGCGACCTTAAAACTGAAAACTCAGGAGTCGAAAGACCAATCCCTGACCGTCCTCAGAAAAATTGAGTCGCTGTTTAAGCTGGAAGAACCGATTTCTCCTGAAGACCTCGAAGAACTCAAAACGGGCTTTAAGACCTTAAACAAGTTTGCGCTTGCGGTGAACCAGTACTACGAGACCAAAACCAAAGCAGAAGATGCCAAGAAGGTGCTTGACGGGATTTTAGGCAGCTTTAAGTCAAGCGTAAAATAGAGCCAGGACTTACGCCTTTGCCCCCTTTTCTTGTATGCCCAAAGGGCTTTGAGCCTCCAATTCTAGGGGACTTTGAGTGCTTGCTCCCCCTTTCTTGTATGCCCGCTAGGGCTATAAATTGTGGGCTGGGGGCAGTTTTGCGAGCATTTGCGTAAGTCCTGAAAGCTTTCCTAACAGCACATAGAGCAGATGCACTGGTTTAAGCATCTGCTTTTTTCATCCTTTTGATAGATGATGTGTTAAAACCTATCGCAGTGGTCGTGATGGGTTGACTGTGAAGCGATTGTTGGTTTCTCGAAAGTGGTCGGCGTTGAAGCGCGCGCTCCTTAGGCATCGTTACCCTTGGGGCAAGCCCTTTTTTATCGGGAAACGGCTACCAGCGCGGCTCTGGTCACGGTTACTTCCACTAACCACCATCAGCTTTGCCTTGGGGTTCATCCTCTCTACAGGGCTGCTGTTTTTGCAGGCTGGGCAGCAGCAGGAGTCGATCGCGGTTAGTACGCCTGCTCCCAACGCTGCTTTAATACAATCACCCGTCGAACAACCTGTACTGCTGCCGCTGCTGGCAAATGGTCGTCCGCAACTCTCACCGCTTCCGCCCGCGCAGGAGGACTGGTCGTGTGAAGTTGTAGTAGTAGGGGGATCGCTCGGTGGCATTGCGGCGGCAGCTCATGCCATGCAGTCGGGTGCTATTACCTGTCTGATTGAACTAACACCCTGGTTGGGCGGGCAAATTAGCGCTCAAGGAGTATCCGCGATCGATGAATCGCGTTTGATGTGGGAAAGTGGTACGTTCTCTCGCAGTTGGACTAGCTTCAAGGCGTTAATCCAGCAGCAAACGGTGAAACTGCCCTCCTGGGTACCAGTGAGGGGCAATCAGGAGGCTGAAAATCTCAATAGTTGCTGGGTTGGTCGGCTCTGTTTCTCGCCGCAAGCAGGGGCCGCGGCCAGTCAGCAATTACTCAAGACTGCATCAGCAAATGCACCGGGTAGTCGATGGGGTACCAGCATCGCGTTTAAGGGCGCTGAATTTGATGCAACGGGCAAGGTTATTACAGCCATTCATGCGGTGCGTCGATAGCCACATCGCTCTAAATATGTGCCTGAGGGCTGGTTTTCTAGAGAATTAGGACGCTGGTATTCCTGGCAAACCGATGATGTGTTTACAAAACAAGCGCTGCGCCTTCACCCACGCCCTGGCAAACCACTGTTGGTTATTGATGCCAGCGATACAGGAGAACTGGTCGGCTGGGCAAACATTCCTCATCATTTAGGCACTGAAGCAACCGCAGTGACAGGTGAGCCAAATGCACCCATTAACGCTAATCCAGACTGTCTTCAAGCATTTACATACCCCTTCGTTCTGGCACTGCATAATGACCAGGGCAGGAGTTCCAAGGTTTTAGCTCGCTTGCAGCCAGACTACTCACGGCGAGAACATCAGCGAGAATTTTCGCTCAAGCACTATCCCATGTTTCAAGGCGCACATAACTTTTTCAACTACCGCCGCATTGTCAGCACAAGTCGCAACAATCCGTTCTACGGCACCTCCACATTGGGAGATATGACGATCGTCAACTGGAATTGTGGCAATGACTGGACGTGGATGAATCCCCCCCTCCTGCTCAATGAGCCACAGATTGATGCCACCGGGCAACGCCAAAACTGGAAAGGTGGACTAGCTACAATCGCGCTGAGAAGTGCTCAGGAACATGCGCTCCTCTTTGCCGAATGGCTGATGAAAACGCAGTCAAAACCTACATTTCCCCTCATGCTGATGACAGGCTCTCAGTCGCCTCTAGGTACGACCTCAGGGCTAAGCATGGTGCCCTACATCCGCGAGGGACGACGAATTGTGGGACGTAGCGCCTATGGACAACGTGAATTTATGATCCGCGAACAGGACTTGCGCAAAGACCTTTCCGGTGGACGCGACTTTAGCCGTACTGCGATCGCTGTCACCCACTACGCGATCGATCTACACGGCTGCCGTTACCGCAACTGGCAACCCTCAGATGAGGCTACCAGTGCTCCCGTGCGCGAAACCAACATCCGCCCACTGCAAATTCCGCTAGAGAGTCTCATTCCGCAAGGTGTCAATAATCTTTTGATAGGTGGGAAGAGTCTGGCAGTGACACACATCGCTGACGCCGTTACCCGGACACACTACAGCGAGTGGAGTATTGGCGCAGCAGCAGGTGCGACCGCAGGATGGTTAACGACGCAAGCGCCACGCAATCTCCCCCTAGCAGACATTCCCAAACGGTCTATGCCAGCATTACAGCGATATTTAACTGATCAGGGGCTGAGATGGCGCTGGTAGGAGTTAGGCGTCAGGAGTTAGATGATTGTCTTCTCAGTTGATCCATCGCAACGATTTGATCCATCGCAACGACGGAAGCAGGCTCATATGGTTCAAAAGACATCGAGCGATCGTGCCGCTTGGGCAAGCGCTGGCACGGCTGTAGCAACCCAGTGGCCTTCGCCGCGCCGTCCGGTTAACAGCATCAGGTGCAAGCGATAGGCATAGGGATAGCCTTCAACTTCTAACCAGAGGCGATCGCTCTCAGCTTCGCAGGCGATCGTTTCCTCAGCCATTAACTCACTGCTCATTTGAATCATCGTTTCGACCAACTGATTGAGCAGCCGACAGAAATCTTGTAGCTCTGCTGCGGTTAGCTCTAAAGCCCAATCATCTGATCCTACCAACCCTTGAAAAGTATCGGCATCTGCATCCCAGCCTAGCCGCCATCCAATCCCACTCTTGATCATGCGGGCCATACTCAAGGCTTCAGCAGTGAAGCGCCTCCAGAATCGGGGGGCTTTGCGTTTGGCTGTGGCTTTTGGCTGGGCGATGGTTGCGGTGTCGGTGCGTCTACGTTTGCGGTTGGGGCTGTGAAGCCATCTACCAGTGCCTGAACGAGTGCATCACGCTGCGATCGCGTGAGCCGATTAATCGCAGCCCGATCGCCTTCAGCAGGATTAGTCTTCAGGGTCGCACGGCTGGGATAACTGGTCTCATCAAAACTACCATTAAGCCCCAGGCCGAGATAGTCGGCGATGGTCAGTTTCCAGTCGAACCGATACAGCGGCGATCGACCAACCACATAAAGGTGATAGCGAATCAACCGACCGACCAACGTATTGTCCGATGCAACCTTACCCGTTTCTTTACTAACGTATTGATTTTCTTTGGGCAGATCGGGTACACGTTCATATACAGTCTGCCAGACCCCTTCTGGACGCACACGCTGAGCAAAGGCGGGCGATCGCTCCAGTCCAACAGACCAGAAGACCAGCAGGCTCATGGCAAGGAGCAGGGCA
This sequence comes from Stenomitos rutilans HA7619-LM2, assembly GCA_019358945.1. Classification (GTDB taxonomy): domain Bacteria; phylum Cyanobacteriota; class Cyanobacteriia; order Leptolyngbyales; family Leptolyngbyaceae; genus Stenomitos; species Stenomitos rutilans. The sequence goes on from JAHHIE010000052.1 coordinate 25,798, forward strand.
CTCACAAAAGAACCCATCATGACAGCACGTCGAGAAGTCAGCCGTTTTCTTGCCATTGCGATCGCTCAATGAGTGGTCAGGTAATGCAATAAGAAGCAATCAGCGTTGCTAAAGTTCCATGCAAGGATCAGCCACGACACTCCCCGTCCTGTCATTGGCTTCTTGAACGCTGATGATGACTGAGCAAGACCCCAATCACTACTCGCCAATAATTTCGGGCTGAGTCAGTTCGTCAGACATCTCGATAATGGCTCGCATGACTGGCTTCATCATGGGATCGTCCACACTATCGAAATCTTCAAACCGTCTGCGTTTTGCCCGGTTGGCAACCTGCACCGTAATCCGATAACGATTGGAAGCGGCTGAGATCAACTCGTCAGCTCGACGCATCAATTGAGTGCTATCGAAGGCGGCACGCTTTTGCATGAAGTTACCTACTCTAAAAAGAACGTCAAGCTCCAGTTTACCAAGAGTCAACTACAGTTGGTAACAGTTCACCTGTGTATAGCGATCCTGTTTGATTTATGAACATGATTCTGGATTGGTTTTTAGCTTTCAGCGGTCAGCTTTGAATTCCAGGCTGACGGCTCAAGAAGTGGTTGGTTGTTAAAAGAAACCCGATGGCTGACCGCTGACCGCTGATAGCTCTTCAGCCCAAAACTCAAAACTTAAAACTGAGAGCTGGTATTAACCCGTATTCTGATCATTGATAAGCAGTAAAGGATGGTTAAGCCCATGACCGTGCTAGTGGTAGCGACAGGCAATCCAGGCAAGCTCAAAGAAATGCAGGCCTATCTAGCAGGGCTGGAGTGGGAATTAGTGCTCAAGCCAGAGACACTGGAGGTTGAAGAAACGGGCGCAACCTTTGCCGAAAATGCTTGCCTTAAAGCCTCGCAGATTGCATTGGCAACTGGAGAATGGGCGATCGCTGATGATTCGGGGCTAGAAGTCGAGGCGCTCGATGGTGCCCCAGGCGTTTACTCGGCTCGTTATGGCAAAACAGACACAGACCGCATTGAACGGCTGCTGAATGAGCTAGGCAATGAGCTTAATCGTGACGCGCAGTTTGTCTGTGTGATTGCGATCGCCCGACCCGATGGCACGATCGCGCTGCAAGCAGAAGGGGTTTGTCCCGGTAGAATTCTCCACAGCCCACGTGGTAGCGGTGGTTTTGGCTACGATCCGATCTTCTACGTGCCAGAACAACGGCTGACCTTTGCAGAAATGTCTAGTGATCAAAAACGGCTACTTAGCCATCGTGGTAAAGCATTTCAGGCTCTTGCGCCACAGCTACAGCAGGTTTCAAGCCAATAAGCCACAGTTCTGGCAAAACGGGTGCAGGGTGTAGGGGGGGGTGAATGCAACGGCAACTGGCTGTAATCCGTCTATAGCTGTCCTAAATCACTCATAGTTAGGAGGCTTGTGAGCAAGAACTCCCTGGAATCCTTCAATCGTCAGCGGTCAGCTTTCCCCCTTCACCTTTTCCCTGTCCCCTAACCCCACTTCCCTCACCACTCAAACTGCTGTATTCATTCCACAGAAGGATTTAGACAGCTATATCCTCTCAGTAATTGTCCGGAGGAGAGCTGCTGCAACCGTAAAAAGCAGTAGACAGTTAAAGCGACCGCTCGTTCAGGCTCTACCGCATTCTTACCCTACAAAAGCGGTCTTAGCTTTACTCAAACTTTACAATCGATTAACTGTGTAAAGTTCCCGAAAAGATTGAGTCAGTACATTAGCGGATACGATCGCTCCCCGTGAAGTAGGAACTATAGTTTGGTCAAGACGCTCTACGTATTTGTACCTGCTTTATTTTTACCTGCTTCCGTCACCCCATTGAGACAGCTATGCAATCCACCTTCCCTACTGCAACGGTGAATCCTTTGCTGCTGGCACCTCCAACGCTTCAGGTTCCACACCGTTCAGTCAACTCTATTTCTAAGCGCCTTCTGGATCTTGTTGGCAGCCTCATCGGTCTAATTATTTTGGGGATTCTTTTTATTCCTCTGGCACTTGCCATTAAATTAGACAGCTCAGGACCAATTTTTTATGCCCAAGAGCGCTATGGCTTGCTAGGAAGGCCGTTTCGCATCTATAAATTTCGTTCAATGGTGCAAAATGCGGATGAACTGAAAGCGCAGGTCAAAAACGAAGCTAGCGGCCTCATCTTCAAAAACCAGGACGATCCTCGCGTCACCAAGATTGGACGGTTTCTACGCCGGAGCAGTCTGGATGAGTTTCCACAGTTTTGGAACGTGCTGGTCGGTGACATGAGCTTGGTAGGAACACGCCCCCCTACCAGCGATGAAGTGTCTCATTATGCGGCACATCATTGGCAACGGCTCAGTGTAAAGCCTGGTATGACTGGAGAATGGCAAGTTAACGGTCGATCGACCGTCAAAGACTTTGAGGACATCGTGAAGCTTGATCTGCGCTACCAAGATCAGTGGCACCCCTTTTATGATTTGGCTCTGATTGCTCGCACCGTGTACGTCATTGTGGCTAAGGTTGGTGCTTTCTAATCCGGTTATTGATACCGTTTTCGTGAAGATCTGGCTATAGCCGAGAGGTGGCTGTAGCGCTGAAGAGGCTGATGAAGAGGGCGCTTGATGCGCCCTCTTTGCATTGGGAGGTGATCAACCACTCGCACGTAAGCGCTTAATGCACCTACTTGCCAAACATTTCTCTAGCAATCACGAAAAAGAGAAAGCCAAACACAATTAGAGCGAGAATCAACGACACAAACAAAACCTCCTGGACATGCTTTTAAGGGCACATTTGCACGTTTTTTGGCAGCGAACAAAGCACCCAGACTATTGTGCAACGATTGCTTCTCCAGAAATTTATGATCCTGTAAAGAACCCATCGCGATCGTTTAAAGTTCTTTGCTGTCTAGAACAGCGACCCTCGTCTTATGCTGCTCAAGCGAACATTTGTATTACAGTCGTGTATCATACAAGTAAGGTTTTGAGGCCGCTAGAGGGTCAGAGAGTCATCCTGTGACGAGGCACCAAGACTCGCGCCATACTCTTACAGAATCTTTTTGGCCTCTTATCAAGGAATTATTGCCAATTCTAGATTTGGCTGCATCATGGTGTCTGTAAAAGAGGTATGGGCTGAGGGCAAGATGCGATCGCACCAGCATCGTCATAAAGCAGACTCAGTTGTAGCAAGCAGGTAGGAACGCTCCGCATGGTTTTACTGCTCACAGATGTTTTTCTGCTGCTCACGCAAGTACTGCTCTGGATTATCGTTGGGCTAGTCACCTGGTTTGTGTTGCTCAAGGCGCTACCACGGGCGTTCTTGGGGCTGCTAGTGCTGCTGCTGATCTTGCTCATCCTGGCGGTCTCGTTCTTTAGTGGGCCAAACGTCTTCGACGATTCTGATATCTTCAGAACGCTGTGGTATCTGATTTCGTTACTGTTTAAACCGCTGAGCTTAGGCATCATCCTGCTCCTGATTTTGCTCACTGGAGCCAAAATCAACAAAGTGGTCGGTCAAATCATTCGCGTTGGTTTAGTGCTTTTGCTGGCCTGCTGCCTGCCGATCGTGTCCTATTTTCTGGCTCAAGAGCTGGAATGGGAAGGTATCAAAATGATTCGGCCCGTTGCAGCGCAGGTGGCCGGTGACACTCCCGTCATTGTGCTTTTGGGGCAAGGTACAACCCGCCCGTTTTTAGGTCCCAGAACGACCTGCCCACAGTTGAGAGCGGCTCCCGCTGGGCCGCCCGCTAGACCCGCCACCCCTAGACCGCCTGATAGTGAAGAACCACTGACAGCAGAGCAATATCGTGTGCTGACGCAGACACCCACTCAGCTTCCGATTCAATTAACAGAAAAAGCCGATCGCCTGCTGTATGCGGCTCAACTGTATCGGCAAAACCCCAGTAGTCTCATTGTCATTAGTGCGCCTCGGCGGCTTGATCGCAAACAGAAAGAAGGCGAAACCAAGGAAGTGGTTTCAGAAGCAAAAGACATTCAAACCTTTCTCAATCAAGCGTTAAACATTCCCTGCGAAGCCATTCGGTTTCTAGACCATGATGGTGCAAGCATTCGCAGAACAGCCGAGAATGTCAAAAAAATTCTGGCTGATAATCGCATCAACTATGGCAATCAGTTAACCATTGTCAATACGGCAATGAACACGGAACGGACGTACCGTACCTTTCGAGAAGTCTTCGGCTTTTGTCCCATTGCACGGCCTACGGATTTTTACACAATACCACGACGATCGAAGCTCGATAATCTGGCTCCAGAGCGCGATCTGGTTGAGCACAATCTTCAGGCAATTGACTTTTTGCCCAGCATTGATGCCTTGTTTCTTGGTTCGCAGGCGATCGAAGAATACGCTGGTGCACTGTATTACTTTCTGCGCGGCTGGATTAAATTCCGTGATTTGACCGACTGTGGCGGCCTTGCTGCCGTACCGCCGCCTGCGGTTGCCATCCAACGAGCAAACACCAGGAATTTCCCCCGTGGCTCTATCAATTCCGACCTGACTGGCTCTACTGTCGCTGAAACGGTTCCTTCTGCCAATCAACCAACTTTTCCTGCCTCAACGCCTTTCACACCGGATTCTGCTAGCTCAACCACTACCAGTCGAACCACGACTCCAGTTAATAACCCAGCGTATAAAGCATGGTGAGCAGTAGAAGACGGTTGCGATCGACAAGGGAAGCAGCGATCGTTTCCCTGATTCGTTTAGGATGAGAGAGTTTCCGCACTGGCACACGCACAATGGCTCAATCTCGACTGCAAAAATTGGGGAGCTACCTTCGTCCCCACTGGAAAGCAGCAGTCTCAGGTATTTCGGCGCTCTTAGTCGTCAATTTTTTAGGGGTTCGCATTCCTCTCCAAATCCGGGATGCGGTAGACAAGCTTCAGGTCACCTTTAGCTTCAGCCAAGTTTCTTACTACGTTGTCGTGATCCTCACAATGGCCTCTGTCATGTGGGTTGTGCGCATGCTCTCGCGGACATTACTGTTTGGAGTGGGTCGTCAGGTTGAGTTTGACCTGAAACAAAAGCTATTTTCCCATTTGCTCACGCTAGAGCCGTCCTATTTTGCGATCAATACCGTGGGGGATCTCATTAACCGGGCAACCAGCGATGTCGATAATATTCGCCGTCTGCTAGGGTTTGCCATACTGAGCGTCGCCAATACGGTATTTGCGTATGGCCTCACATTGCCTGCCATGCTCAGAATTAACGTGAAGGTGACGCTGCTCTCGCTGTCCGTCTATCCCATCATGCTGATTTTGGTGCAGTTGTTTAGCACACGGCTTCGGCAGGAGCAGATTACAGTGCAGGAGCAACTTTCTGACCTGAGCGAACTGATTCAAGAAGATATGAGCGGCATTGCGCTGGTAAAAATTTATGCGCAAGAAGAAAATGAGCGAGATGCCTTTCAGCGACGGAATCAAGAGCTTTTAGAAGCCAATCTGTCGCTGGCGCTGACGCGGAGTACCCTACTGCCGTTGCTGCCCGGTCTAGCAAGCGTGGGGTTACTGGTCGTCTTGCGGTTTGGGGTCAGCGCGATCAATGAAGGGGCGATTACCGTGGGCGATTTTGTGGCACTTTTGCTCTATGTCGGGCAACTGGCGTTTCCAGCAGCCTTGCTGGGGTTCACCATTACGGCGTATCAGCGGGGCGAAGTCAGTGTCGATCGCATCGAAGCCATCCTCACCGTTCAGCCTAAAATCCGCGATCAGCCCAGCGCGATTGTTCTCCCGCGATCGCACGTGCAGGGAGAGTTGACGGCACAAGCATTAACGTTTACCTTCCCAAACACCAGCAAACCCGCTCTGAAAGCCGTGAGCTTTACCATCCAACCACAGGAAACCGTTGCCATTGTGGGGCCGATCGGCTCTGGTAAATCGACTCTGGCAAATGCGCTACCTCGCTTGCTAGATATTGCCTCCGGTCAACTGTTTCTGGATGGGCACGACATCACGCAGGTGCGACTGGCTGATTTGCGTGGCGCGATCGCTTACGTTCCCCAGGATAGCTTTCTCTTCAGCACAACCATTAAAAACAATATTCGCTATGGCGATCCGGGTGCAGACCCAGCATTCGTCATTCAGGCTGCCAAACAAGCACAGATTCACAGCGAAATTCTCAACTTTCCGCACCAATACGAGACGATCGTGGGCGAACGAGGCATTACCCTCTCCGGCGGTCAACGTCAGCGAACCGCTCTGGCACGGGCCTTACTGGTTGATGCCCCGATCCTGATCCTGGATGATGCACTTTCTAGCGTGGATAACCAGACCGCTACCCAAATTTTGCGTAACCTCTCTGAAGGCACCAACCGCAAAACCGTTCTCTTCATCTCTCACCAACTCTCTGCCGCTGCCAGCGCTGATCGTATCTTTGTCATGAATCAGGGTGCGATCGTCCAATCCGGTACTCATGCACAACTTTGTGGGCAGCCAGGACTTTATCAAACCCTATGGAACCAGCAAAAGCTAGAGGAAGTCTTACAGTAAAAGTAAGGTTTAGCAGTCAGCTATCAGCGGTCAGCTATCAGCATTTTTCTAAAAACTATAGGACTTACACAAAAGCGGTCAATCTTTCGCCCCCTAGGCAGTGCTTTAAAACTTCAATCGTTTCATTGCTAATAGCTTCTGCCCCCTTTTCTTGTATGCCCAAAGGGCTTTAAGCCCCTCATGCTGGGGGACTTTGAAGCTGGTTTGTAAGTCCCAAATTTGGGGGTTGGGGGCTTCTGAGGGTTTTAAAACACGCTCTAGTTCGCAATTCTGAGGGAACCGAACCAATTAAAACCCCCAGAATTGAGGGTTTGGGGGCAAATGCGTAAGTCCTAAACTAACAACTAACAACTTCTTCTACCTTTTGCCTTCCCTGACGATTTGTTTTGTTTTTCCAGGATGACGCGAGTTTCCTTTAAGGGGCGGGTAATCTAGGATATTGCCTGCAATACCGTTGACGTAAACCCTCAATGGCGCGATCGCGCTGATTTCGATCGCCCGCACTCAGCTTAAAATTTTGTGGGTTCGTCGCTAATTGTCTGGAAAGTTTGCATCCAGTGATGAGTTAACACACAGTCAGTCTTATCGTCGCTTACCGAAGAGAACCAAGGGAGGGGTCACTATGATTATCAAACGTTCACGCTATAACACCATCCTTTCCCTGTCTTTGCTCATGCCGTCCCTGTCGCTAACGGCTCTACCTGCTACAGCACAGACCGTGACACCGCGTCCCACGATCGCGCCGCCAGTTAAAGTTAGCCTTAAATTTGCCGTGCCAAAACGGGGCGCACCGCGATCAACCGCTGGAGGTGCAAGCCGTGGCTCCTGCTTGCGGGGAACGACTCAGCCCATCAGCAACCGCTTGACAGCCGTCATGCCGCCGACCCGGCTAGGACTCACGTTTGCCGAACGCCCCAGTTTCTTTGTTTATGTGCCTCAATCACCCGCTCAAACGGCAGGCTTTCTGTTGCTCAGTGATGATGATACCGAAGTGGTTTACGAAACAACCTTTGCATTACCAGCTAAGGCAGGCATCATCCGCTTTGACCTGCCAGAAAACGCTCCAGCCCTGGAGGTGGGCAAGCAGTATCACTGGTTTGTGACCACACTATGCGATGCTACCAGCGGTTTAAGCGGCAGCCCAACGGTTGAGGGATGGGTTGAGCGCTCGACCCCCGATGTCGCCCTAACCAAGGCGCTGCAAAAAACCCTACCAGGTAACCGCCCAGCCCTTTACGCCGAAGCGGGCATCTGGCAAGAAACCCTGGCATCCCTGGCCGACCTTCAGCACAAATATCCCCAGAACTCCAAGTTCCTTAACGACTGGCGCGAAGCACTGCAATCAGTGGGTCTAACCAACGTAGCCTCAGAGCCATTGGTTGACTGCTGTAAGGTAAAGCCGTAATGGCAGCAAACACTTTGCTTTGCAAGCTGAGAAACACCCGGTGCCTACCTCTGCTGTCGGCTCCGTTACCTGCGGGATGAACGCACCAATGCTGTAGGGCTGCTATATGTGGAAGGCATTAAGACATAAGATCTGGCAGTGGCGGGGCGTCATCATCGCAGTACCGAGCGTCACCGTGGTTGTGTTGAGCATTCGTGCGACAGGCGTACTGCAAGCCCTAGAGTTTCCCGTATTGGATCAGTTTTTTCTGCTGCGTCCTCAGGAGTCGATCGATCCGCGCATTGTCATTGTTGAAATCAACGAGGCAGATATCCAGAAGGTGGGGCACTGGTCGCTGACCGATACCGAGCTTGCAGGGCTGCTAGAAACAATCAAGCAGCAAAAACCCGCCGCGATCGGGCTGGATCTCTACCGTGATTTACCCGTTGAGCCAGGTCGCCAAACGCTGACCAAACTGTTTGAAATCACTCCCAATCTGGTTGGAGTGCAAAAAGTGGGCAGCAGCGGCGATAGTTCTCCTGTCAATCCACCGCCCATGCTCAAGCAGCACGATCAGGTTGGCGCGAATGATCTGGTGCTGGATGGTGATGGCAAAGTACGACGAGGCTTGTTTTATCTCGAAGACCAGGCAGGCGAAACCGTCTTCAGCTTTAGTTTTAAGCTAGCGGAGCTGTACCTGAAGACAAAAGGCATTGAACCAGAACTCACCGCCGATCAGTCAATGAAGCTTGGTGCAGCCATATTTCCTGCCTTCAATACCAATGATGGGAGCTACGTAAGTGCCCAGGCAGAAGGCTATCAGGTTTTGCTCAATTACCGGGGCACGCGAGAGCGCTTCCAGACGGTTACCTTGACTGAGGTGCTAGAGAAAAGGATTGCACCAGAACTAATGCGCGATCGCATTGTGCTCATCGGTGCTACGGCAGAAAGCCTGAAAGATTTGTTCTACGTGCCCTACAGCAGCAGTCTGACCGCACCAACCCGCATGGCAGGCGTTACCATTCACGCTAACCTAATCAGCCAGATGCTCAGCGCTGCACTAGAGGGACGAATGCCCACGCTGAGAACCTGGAGTGAACCGTTAGAAGGGCTGTGGGTTTTAGCCTGGGCACTGGTGGGTGGCATCATGAGTTGGCGGCAGCGCTACAGCGGCAGGCCGGGGTTTCATCCCTGGCACACTATTAATGTACTCCTGGCAGCGGGATGCCTGGTCGCTGGCAGCTATATCGCTTTTTTGCAAGGCTGGTGGATTCCTGTTGTACCACCGCTGCTGACTATGGTGGGATCGTCGATCGTCATCACAGGGTATGTCGCGAGATCGGCAGCCGACATGCGTCGCACCTTTGGGCGTTACCTTACAGACGAAGTGGTTGCCAGCCTGCTTGAAACACCCGGTGGCTTAACACTCGGTGGCGAACGCCGTAAAGTGACGATCCTCATTTCTGACCTGCGTGGCTTTTCGGCTATCTCAGAGCGTCTGCCGCCCGAACAGGTCGTAACCATCCTCAACCTCTATCTTGGTGCAATGTCCGATGCCATTACACGCTACAACGGCACCATTAATGAGTTCATCGGCGACGGCATTTTTGTGATGTTTGGTGCGCCGATTTACCGAGAAGATGATTCGGAACGAGCGGTGGCGTGCGCGATCGCCATGCAGTCCGTCATGTGCGATGTCAATCGGCAAAACCAGCAGCTTGGGCTACCCGCGATCGAAATGGGTATTGGCATCAACACGGGTGAGGTCGTTGTGGGAAATATCGGCTCTCAGCGCCGCGCAAAATACACGGTGATTGGCAACCACGTCAACCTGGCTGCACGCATCGAATCCTACACGGTCGGCGGACAAATTTTGATCTCAGAAGACACTTGCCGCGATGCTGGGGAGGGCATCGTGAAGGTCGATGGGCACATTCAGGTAGAACCCAAAGGCATCAAAGAGCCGATTACCCTTCACAACGTCAGCGGCATTGGCGGCAAGCACAACCTCTACCTACCCGAAGAAAAAGAAGCGTTCGTCACGCTCACGGCAAGCATTCCAGTACGCTACACCGTTTTAGAAGGCAAACACGCAGTTGGCACGATGTTTGAAGGTTCCTTAGTCAGCCTGTCAGATAAGAGTGCCGAACTGCGATCGGATCACTTCCTCACTCCCCTCAGCAACCTCAAGCTCAATCTCTTAAACACCACCCAGAAACATGCTGAACTGGATGACCTTTACGCCAAAGTGCTGGATAAAGCTGCCACCAAGCCAGATTGTGTACGCATTCGCTTTACTGGAATGCCCATTCGTTTTGCCGCCCTAGCGCCTGAAGTGAGCGCTGCACTCGAGCATTTGCGGCGATCGACCTAACGTTTAACCATTTCGATCGTCGCTAATCAAACGAGTACCCTGCAAAGAAAATCTCTGTGGGTTTATCGTTCTGATAGAGGACAATGTACCGTCCTTCCCCACGATCGATACTATCCCAAAACTCTTCCCAAACATCTGGATTCTGTTCCTGTATCAAGATCGATTCAACGATTTCATGGGTTGGTTTATCAGTGCCAAACAACCTTGACAAATCATCGTTCGATAGAGGACAAACGGCACAGGCTTCAGGTTCTTCTGACACTTGGAACATATCTAGAATCGAAGTCGTACCGTCAGGTTCAGAGTCAGCAAAGACTGCTTCAATGGCTGCTTCAAGACTGCCATGTTCTTCAATTAGTTCTTCAGCAGAAGTCGTAGAAGTTTCAAATTCTGCTGGTTCAAATCCTATGAAAGCAGCTAAGCCGCTAGTGTTCATCCAAGAGGAAACACCATAACGCCCTGCACGAAATTCTTGCTCACGCAATCTCTGCAACGTAGAATTAACATCTTTGTCAAAGGGAACAAAGTAGTGCCAGGCATTTCCACCCATAACTGAGTTCTATTTTTTTACTGCAACTGTTTTATATGGTTCCCTTATTTTTTGCTATCTATTAACCCGGCAACTTGAGAGAATGCAGAGTGAGTAAGGCAATTCGTACAATTAAAGTATGAACAAACCTGATGCTCGATTTCTCAATCCAACGACTCAAAACTACCTACGCCAACAAGCGATTCGCTTACGCGAGCAAGGAAAGCGATTTGTCGATATTGCAAATTACCTGGGAGTGCATCGCAATACGGTTTCGGATTGGTGGCAACAGTACCAGGAATGCGGCGAGATTGCCTTGAACCAGCAGGAGCGAGGACGCAACGTTGGGGAAGGACGCACCTTAACTCAGGAGCAGGAGCATCGCCTTCAACAGTTGATGCAAGCGCAATTTCCAGAGGACTTAGAGATTGACAGTGCCTTGTGGACTCGACGAGCCGTCCAACAGTTGATGAAGCAAGTGTGCGAGGTCCAAATGCCGATTCGCACGGTGGGAGAGTACCTCAAGCGGTGGGGGTATACGCCACAGAAACCCTTGAAACGGGCTTACGAGCAGGAACCAGACGCGGTGGAGGAGTGGTTGGAGCAGACCTACCCTGAAATTGAGCAACGGGCGCAAGCCCAGGGAGCTGAGATCGCTTGGGGCGATGAGTCAGGATTACGCTTGGATACTCAAGTCGGTCGTGGGTATGCCCCGATAGGCGAAACACCTGAAATTCATTTGAGCCAGAAAAAGCGGGTGCGGGTCAACTTCATTGCCAGTATCAGCAATCAAGGCGCGGTTCGATTCATGCTCTACACCAGCAAGCTCAACGAAATCGTCTTTTTGACCTTCATCAAACGCTTAGTTGCCAAGCGCAAACGCAAGTTGTTTTGGATTGTGGATCGACATCCGGTGCATCGAGGACAACAGGTAAAACAATGGCTTGCCGAACACACCGATGAGATTGAACTGTTCTACCTGCCCTCTTACTCACCGCAGTTGAATCCAACCGAGTATCTCAATGGGGATGTTAAGCAGGGCGTTCACTCTAAGCCACCAACTCGCAATCTCGCTCAGCTCAAGCAACGATTGATATCTCATCTCCATAAGTTACAGAATTTGCCAGCGCGAATCCAGAAGTATTTTGAGCATCCGTTCCTCGCTTATGCAGCAAAAAAGATGCAACCTCTATTATTGCCGGGTTAATAATTCAACAGCTCCAAAATTTATGCATAGATCCTCTCGAGAAGGAATGACTATATATCGTTAGCTCAAGCTCGCATCAGACGGCGACTTCAACATAGGCTGATGACGTTGTCGGTTGTGGAATCTCTAAACCTTCCAGTTTCAAGCCATCAAGATGAAACGCGATCGCTTCATGCATATTCTGTTCAACTTCTTCACGAGTTGATCCCGTCGAAACACATCCCGGTAAGTCAGGAGAGTAAGCAGAATATCCAGTTGTTGTCTGCTCGATGACAATCAGATACTGCATTATTTCAACCCCGCTTGCTTCAAAAGACTATTCAACGTTCCTGGTGCCAACTCGTCACTCGGTTCTCCGGGTACAGTCACGAGACCTGGCTTGTGTGGATGCTTATATTGCCGATGACTGCCTCGTGTTCGAGCCAGGTACCAACCATCCTGCCCAATCAGTTTAATGACATCCTTCACCTTCATGTCTCAAGCCTACAAAGAGCCTAGAGACTTGCCAATGTCGGTAAGTCTAGCTCGTGTTGTAGTTCGTCTGGTTTAGCTGCCATACCAAATGGCTTCGATCGCGCTTGCAACCTTCTGCCCACTTTGTTCTTCCAACAAAACGGTCGCATGTCCCAACTTACGTCCCAAACGCGATTCCGCCTTGCCGTACCAGTAGACATGTGCATGAGGCATCGCTGCCAATTGCTGCCGTTTCTCCAGATAATCGCTGTGAGAGTCCTCGTAACCCAAGAGGTTCACCATGACGGCTCCAAGAACGTGCATCGCTGGGCTTCCCAAGGGCAACCCGCAAACCGCGCGTAACTGTTGTTCAAACTGAGAGGTTTCGCAGGCATCTAGCGTAAAGTGCCCAGAATTGTGCGTGCGGGGCGCAATTTCGTTCACCAACACCTTACCGTCTGCTGTGAGAAAGCATTCAATGCCGAAGACACCCACCACGTTCAAGCTGTTGAGTAGGGTGTGCGCGATCGCCTCTACTTCCGCCGCGATCGCCGCACTCACGTCTGCGGGCGCAAATACACGACGACAAACCTGCTTTTCTTGCTGCGTTTCCACGATCGGGTAAACCACCACTTCACCAGTGGTAGAACGGGCAGCGATCGCCGCTAGCTCACGCTCAAACGGTACAAACTCCTCCAGCAGCAGCGCACATCCTCTGAGTCGCTTCAGCGTGCTATCCAACTCCTGAGCATTCTTGACAATAAACGTCCCCTGACCGTCATAGCCATGCCGTCGCGTCTTCAGCACCACCGGAAACGAAAAGGATGGCTGACTCCTGACTCCTGACTCCTGACTCCTGACCTCCTCCAGTGCCACAAATTGAGGCGTTGGTAGCCCCAAATCACGGAGATAACATCGCTGGTGATATTTATCCAGCAACGGTTTCAGAGCCTCCAAACTGGGACGAAAACAGACTCCCTGATTTGCTAGTAAAGCCAGAGCCTCTAAATCGACAAACTCATTTTCAAACGTGATGACATCGCACTGAGTTGCCAGTTGTGCAGTTGCAGTCGCATCATCGATCGCCGCCAAAACCACATCCGCTGCAATACTTACCGCTGGATCATCATGCGATGGCGTTTGCACCATTAGCTCAACGCCCAACTTGTCTGCTGCACCTGCCATCATCCAGGCAAGCTGACCACCACCAATGACCCCTACACGCTTTATCACGCTCTGCCACCTTCTTGTAAATCAGCTATTAGCGGTCAGCTATCAGCCATCAGTCATCAGCGGAGAAGTTCTGAGTTTTGAGTTTTAAGTTGAAGAGCGATCAGCTAACCCTGCGGGAAGCAAGCTACAGCGGTCAGCCGCCAGCTATCAGCGTTCTTCTTAAAACCAACAACTGCTTCAGCAGTCAGTGGTCAACAATCAGCCATTAACCGACTCCCCACTCCCGACTCTCAACTCCTCACTCCTTTCTTTTACCTTTTGTCTTCTACCTTCTCCCTTTTGCCTTTTACCTTCTCCTTAACGACACCCCAGCGAATCTCGCGTCTCCACACCCGTTTTCGGGTTCACACCACTTGCCAGAGTGCACAACTCCCGAATCTGAACCCGATCTAAAATAGCATCACTAAAATCAGCCCCAGCGATGTTCACCTCGTCAAAGACAGTTCGCAACATCATGGTATTGACCAAAACGGCATCGCTGAGGTCAACGCGAGACAACTTCACTTGATCTAGCATCGCCTGAGTGAGGTCAGCGCCGTGCAAGTTTGTCTCTGTCATCGTAGAAGCGCTAAACACGGCACCTGCAAGATCTGCATTGGTAAAATTGGTACGGTTGAGATTGGCGTTTGAGAACTCTGCGACTCGTAGCGACTGCCCAGAGAAGTCTTTGCCTGCTAGTTCTGCATTGCTGTAAGACGGCGGCGGCGCGTATTGGGAGGAGTATTTAGTGCCGATCGCCGCGTGTGCGGGCGCGATCGAAAGCCCAAAGAGCAAGAGGGCAGTGCATAGAAGAGCGAAACAGCGGTTAATCAGCATCCCTTCGGCGATCGAAACACCATGTTTCAGTGTAGTCAGAATTTCTTACTCTGGCTAAGTCACGCTGTCTAAGATGCACTCTCATTACAAAGAAGATGTAGCCTCACTAACTAAAACTACGCATGTCTGCACTATGTATTGCCTTACACTTCAAACCACTGCCAAGTGGCTAATGCAACGAACGCTCTGCTTGCTTAGCTAAGACCTGTCCGACAGATATTTTTTGCCTGTTGCCGCTGGACTGGGTTTACACCTCGCTGTTTTGAGAGTGCAGGACACCAGCGATCGATAGCACTTTTCGCCTCAGCGCGGGCAGACTGCTCTTGCGGGATCAACCGAGCCGCAACAATGGCAGCATCAAACCGACCTTGCCGACCCCGCTGTCGAGCGATGCGCAAAATTTGACCACTCCAATCTGCGATCGCTTGCTTCGCCTGAGGGTAATCTGGTTGCCCTGGCTGCACCTTCCTCGCTTCTTGAATGGCATCTGAGTAGGGCGATGCCTGGTCACGGTTCATCGCTGCCAGTGCTCTTGCTTTAGCCAAGTGAGAAGAAGCCGATAGTTTGGCAATATTCGCCGTTCTTGTTACTTGAGCAGGCTGCGGTTGTGTCGTCGCAGGCTTGCCCGCAGTCACATTAAGACGACTCGCCCCGGAAGCGCCAAGTTGAGTAGAGGCGATCGGCTTGAGCGAAAGTGGGCTAGCAGCAGGGGTCGTCGCTGGAAAGACGGACACTCCAGGCTTCACCTCAGGCGGCCTAGTGGAAAGCGTCGCTTGTCCCGCACCTGCCTGTCCTGTGTTAGAAGGGCTTGCACCGGATGGACTTGTACTGGAGGTCGCAGGTCGCTGTGTTGTAGAGGGCGCTTTTGGCGTGAAAGAGGCGCAGTTTCGGAGCAGTACACCCAAAATCAGCCCAACCACTGCAAGACCACCCCAACGAATCGCCGATCGCCAGAAGAGAGCATCAGAAATTTCGTTCGGGTCTTCGGGAGAGTCAGAATGAGGCTGCGTCACAGTAGTTGCTCGATCGGAGGAAGTCCCTCTATTTTCGTCATTCTGAGCGGGAGTGTCGATAGGCTGATGGATACCACCGCCATTTTGTAGAGCTGGAGGTGGTGTGCCCCCGTTAACAGGCGGCGTGGAATTAAGCGCAACCCCGGTACTTCTGTGAGGCAGGGCAGCACTTGAAGCTGGCGTTGTCCTTGAAGGTGAGATCGTGCCGCCATTGGTGTAGCTTGCCCCACTGCCATTGGCGTGAGAGCGACCATTGCCGTTGGTGCTGGTAGCGTTAGCATGTGCCCCATTAGTTGGAGTCGCCGTTGCTACCTGTCTAGATGAGGCCCAAAGGCTATTGCCGTTCGCATGGCTATTGCCGTTCGCATGACTGCTATTCGTTTGGCTGCCGTTTCCAGCGCTGTCATGGTTTGCAGAAGCAGCCACCAGAGGAAGGTTGCCTGCACTACCAGCAGATTGCATCGAGAGGAAAGCCGCACCATGCGCGATGGCCGTCTGCATGCCGATGGCGCGATCGCCCACTGGTTGATTTGCCTGCGCTACCGTTGGCAGTAAAAGCTGCTGTCGCTTCTCGGCTGGGCAAACCGTTACAGGCTGCTGAATGGGTCGCCAGTAATGTTCGCTCAAAGCGGGTAGGCGAACACTTAATATCTGGTCTAATGCTGCGACCGTTGTACCTTGATGACTACGCAAACTTTCTAACAGCGCCGCCGTGAAAAAGCCATGCCCCAAGGCAGACGTTTCGCGGGAAAACTGCCCTGGCTGGCAAGATAAAATCGTTGGGATACCAGTAATGCTTGCTAAATGCGCCGTATGATCGCCAACCATTTCATAGGAAAAACTGCTTTCATTGCGGTTCATATCGAGCAACACCAGCACGGTCGCGTCTGAGACCCGCCTCAAGCTACGAAAGATTGATTCTAAAGGAAGCGTAGTGGCTTGAACGGCGGTTGGCGTACCTGCGATCGGAATCAGATAATCTTGCCCCTGCTGACAAATGCCATAGCCGCTGAAAAAGAACCACAACACATCTCCTGGCTGCACACAACGCTGAGTGATAAAGTCAAGCCAGTTTTGAATCGTTTCGCGATCGGGGTAAGTTGATTTATCCCACTGCGGCGGCGAGGTTTCTGTCAACAACACGCACTGTTCGGCTGGCACACCAACCTCATCCACCAAAAACTGCTGGATCGCTTGAGCATCATGCTGGGCATAGCTCAATGGCTGAAATGCTTGATATTGATTAATGCCAATGCTGATTGCCCACTGTCTCATATCAGATGCCCCGGATATCTATTGACATAGCATTCCCAGTCCTCTCTATCATGACACGCTCACTCTAGAAGACAAAATGCTTTGTCATCGGAATGCTTTAACGGCATGAGACAGGAGCGATCGACCGCAATGCAGCCAAAGCATCGTCATCCCTTGTGACACCAGGATCGCAAGGATGAATGTGCATGGAAAGACATTGCGAAATCCTTAGATGCCGCGAGCATTGTTAGAAGGATGGTCTTAAAAGGTATGGCTCATCCCCAAAAGCTGTCGGGGCGAAGCAGGCCTTACAGGAAGCAAGCTACGGGCCACGATTCGCGGTCTACAAGGCTTGTTTGCTACATGCGATGCCCTACGCCAGACGATCGCACCACCTCAGACATCCTCTAAAACTAATCGCTGATCGATGAAAGCTGACGGCTGAAAGCTGATCATTTCAACCACCCCATACTTTTACGAATGATTGAGGACTGCCATAGATCACAGATCATTCGTTTGTTTCGCGGCCTCCGCTTTGCGCTTTCGTAACACACCAATGCCCAACCCAATCAAACCGGGTAAAAGCGCAGGTGTTGGCACAGCCGCAACTTCATTTGCCTGAAAGTTCGGACCAAAATATCCCAAATTGTTATCAGAATTTTGCACAGTGGTACTACCTGGAGTAGTGCCAGAAATCGTACCGGGAAAAACAAGCGTGTTGCTAAAGCGAAAAGCAGACGATACAAAGGTGATATTAGGGTTGACCGAAAACCCCGTTGGATTAAAGGTATAGCTTTCAGAACCTGTGACAGCTGCAATAAAAAAGGTACCGCCAGCTTTCAGCAACGTTGATGATACAGACGTGTACCGAAAGTATCCATCTAATGAATCGCCAGGTTTAACGGTTCCTTGAACCAGCAAGTTCCCGGTGTCATCAAAAATACCAACATCATGCGTTTGCGTTAGATTGTTTTGGAAGTCATCGTAGAACCCTAACGTCGTGACATTCACTGCTTTCTTTGTGGTGAACTGAAAGCCAAGACTCCAGGAACCATTCGTGAAATTTGTTGTCGGCGCGCTAAAGTCAACGGCAGTAAAACTGGCAGCGCTGACAGGCTTGATATTTTCTGTAGTAAATAGAAAACAGGTGGCTCCGATCGCAGTGATAAGCGACTGTTTCAAAAGGGTTGATTGAGACATCGAATTTTGTTACTCCCAGTAGAGTCGTGAGGATGGTAGGAGTACCCTAAACGTAAATTCAAACGTGTGCGCTTGTCTGCTTCTCAACCCAAAAGTATTATTTCGCTAGACATATTTATGGCTTTAAGCAAAATTTATGGCTTCAGGCAAAACAAGCAGCGGGTGATGCCAAGAACGCAATTAAGGTTGAAGCTGTAGTAAAAGCACCTGTATTGCATCTATGTCAACTTCATACTTCTTCATTGCAGTTTCATCTCAATCAGGAATCTAGCCCTGATTAATTCAGAGCAGCCAGTGTTTCTACGTATCTTTACAAGAAAAACATACAGCTCTGACATCCGTACTCCCAGAGCTATGGTAGCGTTATAGGCTCAGAAATTGGTGCCGTCAACTCTGCTGTATTGGGCTGTGTAGCTGTTACCACGATCGCGACTCAAATCGCTGAAGCACCAGGGCAGCTTTTTGCGGCTAGAGAATTTTGTAACATTGATTGCAATGCCTGAGTGATGACGATCGTAGTGCCCCTCAAAGCTAAACAGTTACAAGTTGTCTCTCATTTAGTTGCTTGAGTTTTAAGCTTAAAAAAGCTAGGCATTCTGTTAAAAAACTGTCAAAAAAATACAGCGCTACAAGAGCGTTATGGCTAACGTTAGCAACAGCCATCAGATACTTTTTTAGCCGTATTGAAGTAGACAATAAACTTTTTATCTCTACTTATTTGTTAAGAAGGTGTTTGAGACGTTGCACTTACACACAAGGGCCATGACATGCGGCGACCTATTCTGTAAACCGCGAACATCGTGGCTCGTAGTTTGCTTTCTGTAGGGTATGCTACGCCCTGACAGCTTTTGGTATTAAAAATTTGATGGTTGATTTTTAAGCAAGCTGAACCATAATGGCTCATCTCGGTTTATGTTTTCATTTCTTCTGCGGAATGCTGGGCTAGACGCGATCGCCATCAGTCGGCACAACCTGTCACCCTCAGCAAAGCTCACGTTAAAGAAAATGTAAAGCAGTCGTTCTATCGTTAACCGCAGCCAGGAGGCATTATGCGACCTTTGGAGTTAACTCAAGTGGATGCGCCTTTAGTATCAGCGCTAGTTTCCCCAGTGATCCGCAGGTGGCGTCTTTTACCCACAGGTTTGGCCGTTATGGTAGGGCTAGCGGCTAGCGGGTTGATAACACAAACGATCGCCCCTCCTACCGTCCATGCCTACACAGGTACTGTAAATGTGACGATCGACGTGCAGCCGAGCGAAACGTATGACACCCTGGTGCGCCGTGCCGAAGCGATCGCTAGAGCCGCAACACAACGCAGTTTCGATCGCGATATCTTAGTTACGGATGTCTCAATTATGGTCATCGCGCAGAGTGCTTCTTCTACCGTGCCGGTTCTGTCTTTAACCACCACTCGCCCTCAATGGCGCAGCCAGCCTGATCCCCGTCGCTGGGCCACATATTACAGCACCTCTAAAGCGCTTTTGAGATTAAACAGCTCCCCATCTGCAACAACAGCACAACCAACCGTAACAACGTCAACTCCGCAGCAGCCACAGCCGCGATCGACTGCTCCCAGCATTCCAACCCAGCCCAGTGCTCCTGTCGCCCCTGCCAATGGTGGAGCATCAACAGGGACAACTCAACCCCCAACAGCAACACCCAGTCCCACTCTGCCGCAGCGCATTCCCACACCGGGGAATATTGGGAAGTGACGGGAAAGAGAGAAGGTAAAGGGCAGAAGAAAGGAGTGGGGAGTCGAGAGTCGGGAGTCGGGAGTGAGTTAACGGCTGATCGCTAGTAGCTCTTTGACTCAAAACTCTCTTCACTCCTCACCCCTCACTTTTGTTAAGCTCTGTTTCAACTTGGCAGGATCTCCTACGACTCAGGAATGTCCGTGAAATGTCCGTGATACCATGCATCCTGTAGCTTCTAACAATTTAGGAGAAAACCTTTGGCACTACGGGTTGCAGTGGTTGGCGGCGGGCCAGCAGGTTCTTCCGCCGCAGAAATTTTGGCAAAAGCTGGTATTGAAACCTATTTAATTGAGCGCAAGCTAGACAACGTGAAGCCTTGCGGTGGCGCAATTCCACTGTGCATGGTGAGCGAGTTTGATTTGCCGCCCGAAATCATCGATCGCCGGGTGCGCAAGATGAAAATGATCTCCCCTTCGAATGTGGAGGTCAACATTGGCGGCACGCTGAAGGACGATGAGTACATCGGGATGTGCCGTCGAGAAGTGCTGGATGGCTTTATGCGCGATCGGGCCGAAAAGCTCGGCACCAAGATCATCAACGGCACCATGCACAAGCTGGAAATTCCCGGCAATGACAAAGATCCCTACACGTTGCACTACGCCGATCACTCCAGCGGTAGTCTGGAAGGGGAGCCGAAAACGTTGCAAGTGGATCTGGTGATTGGTGCGGATGGTGCCAATTCACGAGTAGCAAAAGCGATCGATGCGGGTGACTACAACTACGCGATCGCCTTTCAGGAGCGGATTCGTCTGCCTGAAGACAAGATGGCGTACTACAACGAACTGGCGGAGATGTACGTCGGGGATGATGTATCGCCCGACTTTTACGCTTGGGTGTTTCCTAAATACGACCACGTTGCGGTTGGTACGGGTACGATGAAGCCCAACCAGGCAAAAATTAAGCAACTGCAAGCGGGCATTCGCGCTCGTGCAGCAGCAAGATTACGCGGTGGCAAAATTATTCGTGTGGAAGCACATCCCATTCCTGAACATCCCAGACCGCGTCGTGTCGTTGGTCGAGTGGCTCTGGTCGGTGATGCGGCTGGAACGGTGACAAAATCATCGGGCGAAGGCATCTACTTTGCAGCGAAGTCAGCGCGGATGTGTGCGGAAGCGATCGTGGAGTTTTCTCACAAGGGCGATCGCGTACCTACAGAGGCGGATCTCAAAACGTATATCAAGCGATGGGATAAGCAGTACGGCACAACCTATTTGGTGCTCGACATTTTACAACGGGTCTTCTACCGATCGGACGCGGCGCGTGAAGCCTTTGTCGAAATGTGCTCGGATATCGATGTGCAGAAGCTCACCTTCGACAGCTATCTCTATAAAACGGTTGTACCCGCCAATCCATTGATTCAGCTTAAAATCACGGCGAAGACGATCGGCAGCCTGATTCGTGGCAATGCACTAGCACCCTAGAATCTAACCAATCGTGTTTGAATGAACCAGCATTGGAGCGTGTCTCTGATGCTGGTTTTTAAGTTGAAAGATGTAAACAATTTATTTAAGCCTAATCTAGCCGTCTTCAGGTTCTAAGTCCCAGCTTTGTTCTTGAATAACTTGTTGGATTTCAGCTTCTAAAGCTCCGAAAGCTGGCAAGGTTCGTAATGGAGAGAAATCATTGACAAACTGCGCTATTAGACGTGTACCAGCGTGAGCATCAAATTTCTTTCTTCGACGACCTTGTAGACCGCTTGCATCAAGCAAAAGGTTATGCAGATCGTTTTTAGGGTCAGGTAAGTCTTCAAGTCTTTTAAGCTCAGGTAAAGTTAAATCACCTCCGGCTTTGCCGGAGGCTTATCTTTGTTAGCCCCCCAAGGGGGCAGGGTTAGGTGTCTCCCAAGGAGACGAGCAGCCTCACCGCAACGGCAAATTCAGTTGCTCTAACCGGA
>JAHHIE010000053.1 GCA_019358945.1 Stenomitos rutilans HA7619-LM2
AAGCAACAGAGGTTCAAAAATTTCCCATTCTGCGTCAGTCAGACTGCTCGAATAGCTCATCGTCATTGGATTAAAGGGTTACGGCTCCCTTAATTTTAATTATGAAGATGTCAAATTAACTCTATAGAAGCCACGATCGCCATCCTCCAGTACCGCCAGGACACCCTTGTGAAGCGTTGTAGGTTCTAGTGTTTTACCGCGTGCTTCTTTAACTAAGGCTAAATTAAACCCAACGATTGTTGCCAAGTCTTCGGGCTTAGCTCTACGAATGATTGGAGCGATCGTCATGAAGAAAACTCTAGGAATAATGATGCTTGCTTCTCATCAAATTGGGCAGCTAGAGCGCGTCATCAATTAAGCTCAGAAACATTGAGGTATCAGCAATACCATGCCCGTCCTAACAAATGAGACTGGGGGCTGGAACCCCTGCTGTAAGTGATGCGTATGAGTAATTGATGATAGTCTCTAGCTAAAGCGACAGATCCTTCAGCAATTCTACTGTTTGCCCTGGCTGTACTAACGTATTGGCGCATAGAATTCCAGAAGCCGCGACCGCAGGAACACCAATTCCCGGCATGGTGCTGTCACCCACACGGTACAGACCCGCAATCGGGGTTTGGGCGCTGGGAAACATCCCTTGACCAGCCGCAATGGCGGGGCCATAGGTGCCCAGATGACGACGGAGGTAGCGGGCGTGGGTGAGCGGTGTGCCGATGAGTTCTAACACAGTGCGCGATCGCACATCTGGAATCACCTTCTCTAACGCCCGGAACAAGGGTTCTGCACGTTCTCGCTTTCGTTCCGCGTAGTCGCTGCCTCGCTGCCAGTCGGTATAGGGTTCCAGGGTATAGGCATGGACGACGTGATGACCCGCTGGAGCTAGATTCGCGTCCCACACAGAGGGAATGGAAATCATGCAGGTATTGCCTGGAACAGTAAGATCCTGATCGGCACTGTGCAGGACAACATGATGTCCCGTGAGGTGCTCTAAGCCGTTCGATCGAATGCCCAGATGCAGGTGCATGAAGCTATCTACGGCGGGAGTTCCTAAAGCATTTTGGCGATAGCTTGCTGGTAGATCATCTGGTTTCAACAAGTGGCTGTACGTATCCCAAACGGTGGCGTTGGAAATGACGATCGCCGCTTTTAACGTCTCGCCATTCCGCAAGCGCACCCCAACGGCTTTACCAGATTCCACTAAAATCTGCTCAACGTGAGCACCTAACCGCAACGTACCGCCCCATTTCTGCAAGCCTCGTACCAATGCCTGTACGATCGCCCCACTGCCACCAATAGGATAATCAATCACAGAATGCGTCCGTTCACCAAACATAAAGGCAACTTCGGGTGCGATCGTTCCTTCGGCGTTGAGTCCAGAAAGGAGAAAACACTCCAGATCAATCAATCGCCGCAGCCAGGGATCGTGCAAATCACGCATCAAATCGGCAACAGAGCTTTGCACAGCGCCCGCTTGCGGCAACAGCTTGAGCAAGGATGGCAAATAGCGAGTGAGCAAAAGGGGAACCAGGTGCCAATCGGCTCGTAGTGCCAGAGTAGGAATGCCTTGCAATGCCTCGTACAAAGCCAGCAGTCGTTTTTCTAGCCGAGCCAGTTCGATGGCACCTTGCGGCGTGATTTGCGCGATCGCCGCCCGATAGCGATCGACATTTCCATAGACCGGGAAGGTGCCTTCAGGAAAGTGGTAATGCCCCATCGGGTCGTAGGCGATCGCGGGTACTGACTCTTCTAACACGTCCAGCACTTGCCGCAATGGGTTGAGTGAGTGGCGATCGCTCAACCCGCAGTAAAACGACGGTCCCGAATCAAACTCAAACCCCTGTCGCGAGAAGCTGTGCGCCGCTCCACCCGGAATGGTGTGGCTTTCACAAATCAGCACCCGCTTGCCATAACGAGCCAGCAGCGCTCCTGCCACTAATCCACCAATGCCGCTGCCAATGACAATGACATCAAGGTTTCCATCATCCTGACACTGCGACGCTTGTTCCATACCTGCATCATTGCCCACTCATGCCTCTGGCATTGTAACGAGAGGTCAAAGTAAATCGGGAGAATTGGTCGATCGCGTGTCCAGAATGATCATCTGCACGGTAGCGCGATCAAACATGCTAGGTTTAAACCACCGTAAGCGCTCGCTAGAGAAGGGTTGAGGCAATGTCACACGTGCAGGCAACCCAACCAGATGTGATCTACCCGGACAGTGACAAGCAACCAATGGCAGATAACACCAAGCAGTTTGAATGAATTGTCCTGATCAAAAAAAATTTAGACTTGCTCTTTGATGCCAATCCTGATGTATTTGTGGCAGGCGATTTGCTCTGGTATCCCGTGCAAGGCGACAACACCCTGTGGCAAGCGCCCGATATGATGGTGGTGATGGGACCACTCAAAGGCGATCGCGGTTCTTACAAGCAATGGGAAGAAGCCAACCTGCCGCCCACAGTCGTTTTTGAAATTCTGTCTCCTGGCAATCGCTTAAGCAATTTCGCCAAAAAGCTGCAATTCTATAGCCGCTATGGGGTTGAGGAATACTACATCTATGACCCGGATGACGGCAAACTGGATCGGTTGGCTCCGCACCGATACCGCGTTAGACATCATCGACGAAATGACAGGCTGGGTTAGTCCCTGCTTGGGTATTCGCTTTGAGCCAACCCCCGAAATCCTAGAAATCTTTCGTCCCGATGGGCAGAAATTTCTGACTTACACGGAGTTGGCACAGCAGTTAGAACAGGCAGAACAACGGGCAGAGCAAGTAGAACAACGGGCCGCACGTTTGGTAGAGCAGTTACGCGCTTTGGGTGTTGATCCAGAGCCGCGCTGAAAGACATTCGAGCTTGAACGCTAAAGTTGCAGTGCGGGTAGTCCCTCACTGTTGAGAAGGTTGCGATCGACATCGGCGTTGAGCAAAAGGGCGATCGCGTCTTCATTTTTTGCGATCGGCTACTCGCTTGCTGCGCTAACAAGCTCAACCTATCACTAAACGGATAAGAGAGACCAGAAAACTTAGAATTGTTCGCTCCAGAAGTGGAACGCTTCTGTTTCATACCGATTTAAAGAATGACGGCTACAGATCAATCGGTGGGTAGGGGCAAGGCAATGCCTTGCCTCTACAGGATGTGTCGCATTTTCAATTCAAATTGGTATCAGATGAGAAAATCTAATGCAAAAGAGCCGCGCTTACTGTTTGTGATGACACGCGGGACGTAAATG
The DNA here is from genome assembly GCA_019358945.1 of Stenomitos rutilans HA7619-LM2. Lineage (GTDB taxonomy): Bacteria > Cyanobacteriota > Cyanobacteriia > Leptolyngbyales > Leptolyngbyaceae > Stenomitos > Stenomitos rutilans. Next base: position 3,232 of record JAHHIE010000053.1, read on the forward strand.
GCTTTTCGATTGATACCGAAAAGCGTTCACTGAAACAGGCAGCAGCATAATTGAACCATTAAGGACGATCGTTCACGCTTCAAACTGCGATCGTCCTACTTAAACCAGCATCCTTCAGCGTTGCGATCGCTCACTTTACCGTTGGCGTTTGCTTGTGCCAGTCGGTTGCTTGCTCATAGGCATGGGCAACTTGAAGCACCTGATCTTCGCGGAGGACGTTGCCGATAATTTGGAGACCGATCGGCAAGCCGTGATCGTCAAAGCCACAGGGCACGCTGATGCCGGGTAATCCTGCTAAATTGACGGGAATGGTCATCAGGTCAATGAGGTACATGCTGAGCGGATCGGTGGTTTTGTCGCCTGCTTTGAACGCAGTTGAGGGTGCGGTGGGACTCACCAAGACATCCACCTGCCCAAAGGCGGCTTCAAAGTCTTGTTTGATCAGTGTCCGCACTTTCTGCGCTTTGAGGTAGTACGCATCGTAATAGCCAGCCGAGAGCGCGTAGGTGCCGATCATAATCCGGCGTTTGACCTCCGCACCAAACCCTTCAGCACGGGTGCGCGTGTACATATCTATTAGGTTCTTGGCATCGGCAATCCGGGTGCCGTATTTCACGCCATCGTACCGAGCGAGGTTTGCGGAGGCTTCGGAGGGTGCAATGATGTAATACGCCGCAATGCCGTACCGAAAGCGCGGACAGGAGATTTCTTGAATTTCGGCTCCCAGACTTTTAAGCTGGTCGATCGCCCCTCTTACTGCTTTTTCCACCGCTGGATCAAGCCCCTCGCCAAACGTTTCCTTAATCACGCCGACTTTCTTACCTTTAAGGTCGGTTGTGAGAAACTGCGTGTAGTCGGGCACGTCAACCTTGAGGCTGGTGGAGTCTTGCGGGTCATACCCTGCGATCGCGCCCAGCAAAATGGCAGCATCTTCAACGGATTGGGCAAACGGCCCGATTTGATCTAAGGAAGACGCGAAGGCGACGAGTCCATAGCGCGACACCAATCCGTAAGTCGGCTTCATGCCCACAATGCCGCAGAACGAAGCGGGCTGACGAATAGATCCACCCGTATCAGACCCTAACGACACGACACATTCTCCTGCTGCGACGGCGGCGGCTGAGCCGCCTGATGAGCCACCCGGCACTCGTGAGGTGTCCCAGGGATTTGCTGTGAGCTGAAACGCCGATGTTTCCGTTGAGCCGCCCATCGCAAATTCATCCAGGTTCGTCTTGCCCACCATGACGGCTCCCGCAGCCGCCAGCTTTTGCGTCACCGTCGATTCATAGGGCGGCACAAAATTTTCGAGAATGCGCGAGGCACAGGTTGTCGGAATCCCTTTCGTGCAGAGGTTATCTTTAATGCCGATCGGAATTCCTGCCAGCAGCCCAATGTCTTCACCCGCCGCGATTCTGGCATCCACCTGTCGTGCCTGCTCCAGGGCATGATCCGCTGTCACCTGCAAAAAGCTATGCAGCGTTGGCTCCAGGGTTTGAATTTGCTCAAGTGCCTGTTGCGTGATTTCAACCGCCGATCGCTCCTTGCTGATGAGTTGCTGGTGCAATTCGCGGATGGAACTGCGAAGGGATGCCATGCCGTGACCTCGTTCTGACTCTATGTGCAACCTACAGTATACGGTTCAGCGCCAGCGCGATCGCTGATAGCACAGCAACCCCTGCGATCGCGGCATCTCCTATAGTGAAGTGAACCATTCTTGTTTTAGAGGCAACCATTGTGTTCACTCTAGCCCTGCGTCCCACGTTAGACCTCACCGATGAGCAGTTTGAGCAAATCTGTCAGGCCAACTGAGACTTGAAATTTGAGCGCACAGCCAAAGGAGAGCTTGTTATTGTGCCATTGAGTGACGGCGAGACAGGGCGACGCAATTTCAAACTAAGTGCTTGTTTGGAGCTTTGAAGTGATCAGGCTGGGTTAGGTGTTGCCTTTGGTTCATCTACAGGCTTTCAGTTGCCCAATGGTGCGATTCGTTCTCCCGATGCGGCATGGGTGCGCTTAGAGCACTGGCAAGCCTTGACCTTTGAACAACAGAAAAAATATATGCCGCTGTGTCCTGATTTTGTGGTGGAATTACGGTCTGCCAGCGACGAGTTAATAGATCTTCAGGCGATTTTGTGGTGGAATTACGGTCTGCCAGCGACGAGTTAATAGATCTTCAGGCAAAGATGCGAGAGTATCTGGAAAATGGACTGCAACTGGGCTGGCTGCTTGATTCGGAGACAGAAACGGTGGAAATTTACCGATCGCAGCAGCCTGTAGAGATGCTTACAAAGCCTGCTAGCCCTTCTGGGGAGAGCGTTTTACCCGGATTTGTCCTTACGTCAGCCGGGATTTTGACGGCTTAAAGCGCTTAGTTTGTCCATTCAGGTGATCGCACGCAGACGCAAACTGAAGCAACGCTGAAATGTTAGAGTTGCCTAGTCAGAAGCAGCAGTTTGTGGTTGAAGTGTATGGCGATCGTCTCAATGCGATATGTATCTCCAAGGCGCTGGTTTGGTTGGCTGGCGGGGCTTTTAGTGCTGTGTTTCACGCTCTTTGGCTGTTCCATCCCCACTAAGGCCGATAGTCAAGTCAGCCCTCAGCTTAAAGAGCAAGTCTTACAAATTATTCGAGACAACCCAGAAGCGATTCTCGATTCGGTGCAAGCGTATCAGCGCAAGCAACAAGCCGCCCAACAGCAAGCCCAACAAGCCTTTTTGCAACAAACAAAGACGAATCCCAAAGCGCTGATTGGTACCTCTCCTACAACGGGTGCCAAAGCAGGAAAAGTTCTGCTAGTCGAATTTTCCGATTTTCAATGCCCCTATTGCAGCAAAGCACACGCCATCCTACAACCGTTCATAGCAAAGCATCGCGATGTCGTGACCCTGGTTTACAAACACTTTCCTCTAACCAACATCCATGCCGAAGCCATGCCTGCCGCAAAAGCCGCCTGGGCTGCTGGACAGCAAGGGCAGTTCTGGGCGTTCCACGATGCCCTATTTACGCACCAGGAGCAGCTTGGAGAACCGTTCTACCAGGAGACAGCGAAAGCACTCAAGCTCGATTTGACCCGCTTCGATCGCGATCGGGCTAATGCCGAAGCTGCCATTCAGCAAGACGTTGAGCTTGGCAAGAAGCTAGGACTGGCTGGCACCCCCTTCTTTGTGATGAACGGCGAAGCTTTTTCAGGCGTGAGTTCGGTTGAAGAATTAGAGCAAACCCTGGCGCAGGTGAGTAAGTAGAAGGCAGGAGGTAGAAGGCAGAAGGCTAAATGTATTAGCAGAGGGTTTTTGCATGCGGCGATGGCATCAAGCTCACATGCGCGTTGCCGCCTGGAAGGGCTAGTGACGAAGCTAAGACGCGCAAGAGTTTGATTCTTGGAGGCCCTGATACGGTCGCTTATCGTTGGACAGCGCTGCCCCTAGGCAGTGTTTTAAAACACACCCTATATCCCTCCCCCTAAACCCTATAGCTTCTTACTTCAGATACGTAAACTTGCCGCTGCTGCCGTCTGCATCCATTTTGATTTGTGCCACGTAAAACGCCTTCTGAACAATCTCACCTTCTGGGGTAAACGAGATTTCACCCAACGGCGTGCTGTACTTGCCAAGGAGAATCTGCTTATTGAGCGCCACTCGCAAATCAGGTAAGGCTTGCTGACTCACTTTGGTCTGCTTATCTACGACCTTCAACGCATCGACAAAGACCTGTACGCCTGCAAATGCCTGTGCGCTGAACTGGGGCGGCTCTTTCTTAAATTGGCTGCGGTAGGCTTCGCGGAACGCGGCGTTGACATCACCAGGCTGCTCTGGGCTGTAGGCTTGAGCAATCAACACACCATCGCATAACGCTTTACAAACGGGAAAAAGGTTAGATGTATTGAGTCCGTTACCGCCGATGATTAAGCCTTTGTAGCCTAATTCGCGCAGTTGCCGCACCAAGTTTCCTCCATCCGCCGCGAGGCCAGAAATGATGGCAAGATCAGGCTTTAAGTTAAGAGCAGCGGTCGCTTGGCTTTGAAAATCAGTATCAGTGGTTTGAAACTTCTGAACTGTAACCAGTTCTAACTTTTGATCCTTGACGGTCTGCTGAAAAATCTCGGTTTCGGACTTGTTGAAGGCATCATTTTGGGCGTAGAAAACCGCTACTTTCTTGATGTTTGGATTGATTTTGAGTGCAGCCTTCACCGAGTTGGGCGCAACGACAGAGACAGGCGCAGACACACGGGCGATAAAGTCACCGATCTGGGGAATACCTTTAGCCGTGTTGGATGGCCCAATTACAGGTACTTTGGCTCGATCGGCGATCGGATCTGCACCAAACGCCTGCTGCGAGAGTGTAGGGCCGACAATACCCACCACCTTGTCTTTCGTAATAAGGGTTTGAAACGCGTTGATTGCCCCTTGCTCATCGCCACCAGTGTCTTGAAACACCAGCTTGATGGGCGTGCCGTTAATGCCACCTTTGTCGTTAAAGTACTTCTCCGCAATTTTTGCGCCTGCAACTTCTTCTTGCCCTAAAAGCGCGACATTGCTGGTTTGGGCAACTCCAACGCCGATCGCAATTCCGGCTACCGAACTGCTGGGCGATGAAGTGGCTGTGCCTGATGCTTGCGGCGACCCCGATGCTGTTGGTGCAGGGTTAGGACTACAGGCGCTCAGCGCGATCGCGAAAGCCACTAATAACGAGAATCGAGCCTTGGTTTGCATAGCTTTCAGCGTGAGAGACATTATATACATTTGCGTTGTCCATTAAGCCTGCTATTGATTGCGTTCAGATGTATTGCTCGCTGGCTCGTAGCTAGATGGAACGATCGCAGTTTTTATTTCATCACATCCTGCTCACTTTGTGCTGGCTTTTCAGAGTTGAACTTTTTCCAGGGTGAAGCCTTGCTGTGGCAATGGGAGCCAGGAAGCCGCACAATGCAGATGCAAAATGGCTTGCAGCGTGGCTTTTGTTGACAGATGCTCATTAAGTTAGAAGTGGTTTAAACCAGGATTCAAACTAACAACAGATGATCTTTTTTCTAAAGGATTGTAGCAGGTTGTTAATTAGTGTAAACAACAAGCGCTCAAAGCCATGAAACGCCTGCCAGGAAGGAGATAAGCTATCTACAATTAGCGATTTCGATGGTAGGATTCCGCATGAAACAGCTCATTTTCAGGGCGCTTTGAATGCATTTTTTAGACATATGACTGAAAGACGTTAACTTTAATTTCTTTGGCTGTTGCCTAATGAGTGACTCTGTTAGTCTCAAAGCGTAAGGGACTTGCCAAATGCTAGCAAGCGTGATCAAGAACTGGGCTTCAGTTTCATCTAAAACGCTTCACCCTGGCACTTACACCTTTTCCATACTTACCGTTTATTCACAACGACATTTACCAACACGTCGAGATATGAATCATTACGCCCCTCAATGGATTGAAGATTGGTGTGCTGAAAACGGTTGGACTGACCTGTTTCAAGAACGCACTGATTATTGGGCGTTTCCACCCAATGCAGTAATGCCGGTGCCCATTCCTACTCAAGTGTTGAGAGCAATCAAGGCAAAGCGCGGCTTGTGTTTTGAAGAGAAAATTTGGTGTGCCGCTGCTGGCCTAAGTGCTATCACTGCTGGTGCGTTTAGTTATTTCTTTGCCTCCCCAATGCCATTGGTGGCTGCTTTTACTTTCTGTGCCGTTGTGATGGCGCGGATGGAGGATGACGCGCTTTAGTCACCCGTTTGCGCAATGCTTTGCCCCAAAATGCTTCGCTTCAAAGTAGACAGTTTGCTTGGTCTAACGTGTTGGTTCCCCTACGTTCTATAGCAATAGGCGTAGGGGAATTTTTTGAAATCCGATCGCCTACAGCCCTCTCGTGCCTACGGCTGAAGTCGTTTATAGTGTAGAGTGTGCTAGCTCGCTACCACATGGCTTAACCATGAAGTCTTCTGTCTCTGCCTGTCCGGTTCCACTTGAGCAGCAGCCCTTAAACGAATACGGGGCATTAAAAGAATCCTGGTTTTTCCGGTGGGCAACGCTCGACTTACCGCCATACATCCGGAAGCTGTGCTGGGTTTGGGGCTGGAGTTGGCTTATTGCAGGGCCGATCGCGGCTGCCAGTTTTCCGCCTGCCAAACATCCGGCTCAGTTTGCGTTGGCTGGTACCGCAGGGGCTACTTTATTTTTGTCGTTAGTGTTGACTCGTCTATATCTGGGCTGGACGTATATTCGGTCTCGTCTATCAAACGCCACGATTTTTTATGAAGAGTCGGGTTGGTACGATGGGCAACTCTGGGCAAAGCCACCCGAAATGCTGGTACAGGATCGTCTTGTGGTGACATACCAGATTCAGCCCATTCTCAAACGTCTGACGCAAACGTTTGGTGTACTCGCGATCGTGTCGATTGCTGGTGCGCTGGCGTGGCAGTTTATATAGGCAGAAGGTAAAGGGCAAAGGGTAGGCAAAAGGTCAAGGGCATTCCTCGCAAGTTAAGACAAACCTGTTCCTGTCAAGACGGCTGGGGACGGTGACCAGTCGAGCTTGGGAAGGTTTTGGCGTACCGCCTTGAGGCCAGCAAGGTCGCGCTTTGCCGATGCCGCGATGTCGGGCAGGGGGTCAGTGGTCGTGCGCTTAGCCACGCAACGCCTGGCGTGGTTGGCTGACAACTGCGTTGGGTAACGCTGGTGGCTGACGTCGTCGCACGTGGTCTTGGAGGCTCGCTGAGTGGGGCATACTATCAAGTGGCTAGCTTGACTTTCACCTGCATTCCTTCACTTTCTACCAATGCCCTTTGCCTTCTGCCATCAGCGATCAGCGGTTAGCTTTCAATGCTCCACTGTCCCGCTTACTTCTAACAACCAACAACTTCTTCTGCCCTCTGCCTTCTACCTTTTGCAGCTCGATCGTGCAAAACTCAACGTTCAAAATGCTGAACTTTGGAATGCGGTTAGTACAATGCTAATTATGTTGATCGACAATGCTCTGCATCAAGATCGCAAACCAGTCAGCCAACCGCAGTTTTCTAAAGTTGGAAACCCAGACTCGCTATTGTGGGTGGTGCGTCAAATGGGCAAGGTAAGGCAAACTCTTTAATAGAGGGCGTTTAGAACGACTGGGATGACAACCTCATGGTCTTGACTCAAACGATGGTATTGGCTGACGTATTAGAAACCGAGTGGCGATCGCGCTTAGAGGCAGATATCCCACACCACAGTGCCGCGACGCGAGAGAGCATCGTGCGCTGGCTTATGGGTGAAAATCTGGATCGGTTTGATGACCTGTCCCCCACTGCACGGCAGGTTGCAGAGCAAGCGATGGACTACCGCTACCGGATTTTGCGTCAGCGCTATCTTGACTTTGGGCCTGAGCGTGCTTACAAAAGCCTGATTCAACGTCTCAGTAGCCTCTTCTTAATTCGCAACAAGATCCGCACGTGGATTGCGTTGTCTCGCGATCGTCAGCGCACTGTGGTTGACGTACTGCAAGAAGTCATTCAAGAACTGCTGCAAACCGATAGCTACATGCAACAGCAAATTCTTTGGATCTCCAAATGCACGCAAGACGCACGGCTGCGGAATGCCCTGCTGTTAGCAAGTACAGAAGAATACTGCCTGCGTCCCATTCGCAATCAGCCCCTGCTTTCCTATCGCTTTGTGAACTACTTGCGTCGCTCTCAACGAGGTGGCATGACCCAGGTTCCGGCCCAAGAGTTTATTCGCTTAGTGTCTGAAGAAATTTCACCGGATGAATCAGAAGGGTCTGTGAGCCTACTGGATTCCCAGGCTGTTGCTCAGTATCAGGATGCTCAAGCAGCAGAAGAACAACAAGAGCTGCGCGCCGCTGTTTGTCAGCGTTTTGAAGCTTACCTGCTGGATAAGCTTGGCCCTACGGCGGCGGAATGGTTGCGCCTCTATCTTCAGGGGCGATCGCAAGAGGCGATCGCCGAAGCGCTGGATATGCCTGTCCGGCAGGTCTACCGTCTTCGCGAAAAGATCAACTACCACGCCGTCCGCGTCTTTGCCTCTAAGAACCAGCAAGATCTGGTCGTCGCCTGGTTGGGAAACGCGCCAGACCGCGACAACTAGACCGTTAACCTTTTAGGCACTTTTGTCAGGTCAGGCGTTAAAGAGAGCCACTTGCTTGAGAAGAAGAGGACGGCGAACTGTGTATGCGACGTGAACTGTGATCTAGAAATAGTATGTGGGTAGTGAGCCGCCCAACAATGCAAAGGCAACGGACGGTTGAAAGTTGCTGGTGGTGCTGTCGAGGCTGCTTGCCGTCGCTGATTTGAGGCGTTACACAAGTGGTAAGAATGGTAAGAATGAAGGGTTCGTTTAGAGGGTGCGATCGACTGTGAAGTAAGTGACCAGAGCAAGGAGCTAATCTTATTTTTGCCATAAGCTAGACTTGATTGACAATCTCATCTGATTCGCACTTCGACGGTTCCGACTGGTTCATTGCCTTTAGCTTCTGCGATCAACCAAAGTAGTTTCTTAATGGCAGTTTGGCAGGCCGATTGGCTCATCTCCAAGTTTGTTTTGTCGAGTACCTTTGGTTTATTCGTTAAGTTCGGGTTGCTTGCATCTTGCTTACGGCTGCAGCTCAAGCATTCGCTCCAACCTTTACAAGACTGTCAACCGCGAAATGCGTGCTAGACGCTTAAGCACTGGGGCAATCTAGATCCTAAGTACACAGGTTCAGTTCACTCCTATGGTGTCTTCACCGAGCGATCACTTTGAAGCACAGGCAGCAGACTCTCAAGACTTTGCGGTTACAGCTAAACCCAAAGCCGATTGGACTGCCCATCTTGATACCGAGCAAGTTTTCCGTTTGATTGATAGCATTCTCCCGTTTGAGGCGTGTCTTTATCATCAACTGCTGCCGCTTTCCCTGGACGGCAGTCGTCTAAAGCTAGGGATGGTCAACCTGGAAGATGCTGCGGCTCTAGACTATGTGCGCCGTATTCTGGCCTACATGAACTGCTCACTCGCACCGCAAACGCTGGCGACCGATGTGCATCATGCGGCGTTGTCTGCGTATCTGAGCTATACAGGCAGCCAGCGACAGCCAAGCCGTCCCAAAGCGACTGCTGTACGCGCGATCGCAGAACACACAGGACAACGGTTGACGGCTCAAGATGCAGCTAAAAAGAGTGCGGCAGAAAGCGCCAAGACTGAGCCTGTTGAAGCAGAGCCTTCCCATCTTGATCAAAACTCCCATCCGACCCTGCTCGTTGATAGTCCCGAAGACCTTAACTTCTACGATTTAGACATTGCAGTCCCTGAAGCGCCGCCTGTGATCATGTCGTCTCCGCTGGTTGCGTCTGATGCTGAGATGGATGCACGATCGCCAGAGTCTGAACAGGTACCCAGCGATGCCAATCGTCTTCGTGAAACGTTCATTCTGAAAGCAGAGCGTCCGCCTACGGCAACCAATCCACCAGAAGTCCCCTCCCCTGTCGATGCATTGCCCATTTTGCCTGTAGAGCCGAAGCATCTGACCGAACCTGTAGTGGCTCTGGCTACCCTGCCACCCTCCGAACTGCTGGTTGAACTGCTAGGACGGCTACTGGTAGGTGGCATTGGGCGCTTGTATTTTGAACGGCAGGCGCAGTATGGTCGCATTCTTTGGAGCCAGAACGGTGTTCTGCAATCGGTTCTAGAAGAACTGCCCCTAGACGCAATTCAAGGCATGGTCAACGAGCTGAAACTGCTAACTCACCTACCCTTGATTCCCATTCAAAAGCCAAAGCAGGTCGAAATTGAGCGACTGTATCAAAAGCAGCGCCTCTTACTCCGTTTACGCGTTATGCCAGGAGCTAATGGAGAAGAAGCAACCGTTCAAGTGCTACGAGGTGCTGCGCTGAAGTTTTACCAGCAGCAACAGCTTGCAAGCCTCAGCCGCGATACGCTGGCGATCGCCCAGGCCCTTCAGCAAAAAGTGACCGAGATCCGCATCCGCTCACGCTTTTACCCTCTGCACAGTCCTGAGCAATTGAATCTTTTGCCTGCGCTCGATCAAGTCATTCAAAACCTTGAGCAACAGCTTGCAGCATTAAAGGCCCTGAGACTGGCTCACAGCCCCGATCAGGAAGCGAAATGAAGTTATGGAAAGAGTAAGGTCTTACCCTGTTGGCTGACAAATCTTGCCGTGATCTCCTACCCCGCCCTGCACTCAAAGTGCGGGCTAACAGAAGGAAGTCCTCTCAAGAGGACTGCAAGCGGCTTTCAACCCGTTCTAACGGGTTTGCATCGTTAGAACGGATTTTAATCACGGGCGGGTAAGCAACGGAACGATCAGCCTTTCAAAGCTTCTGTCAGCCAATCAGAGTTTTATCTGAGCGATCGACCCAACCTCATTTCATTGTCCGTTCCCGCGATTGTGGCAACCTTGCCTTACCAGCCTCGCTCAACAAAGGACTTGGTTGTTTGGACAGCTTGCGACGGTAGCTGTACTGCCCATAGACGTTGACCAAATATGGCATTGCATATGTGGCAGCGACTGAGATCCAGCGATCGACGGTCATTTCGTTGCGTAATAGCGCTAGCCCATGATTGATGGCAAACAGCAAAGAACCCACAAAAACGGCGGTTTTTACGCCTGTAGTGACAAATTCTGGATCAAACAGACTGAGAATATAGCCTCTTATCATCCGCATCAACTCATTGGTTCTAACCGCCCTTAGACAAATTCACCACGCGCAATCAACTGCACTCGACCACCAACAGATACTTGAATCTTAGTGGTTGTCTGGGTTGCTCTTAGTAGCAAGAGTGACGGTCTACCGATTTCATAACCTTGTTCGACACGAACATCAATGGAAGGGGTATCAAAGTAGCGGTACTGAACTAAATAGCCTGCTAGGCAACCATTTGCACTGCCCGTCGCAGGATCTTCAGGAATGCCTAAAGCGTCCGCAAAAACGCGGACGCTCAGTTGATTTTCGGGGTGATAGGTTTCTGGACAAAAGACCAATATTTCTTTGGCTTGAGTCTGTTCAATGAAGGCAAAATAGCGATCTTTATTAATTCTAATTTGCTTTAATGCTTGATGGGTTTTAAGCGGCACGATGATGAATGGCACGCCCGTTGAAACATCTTGAATGGGGAAATTGAGATCAAGATCAGTAACATCCAAATTGAGAATAAGCGCGATCGCGTCTGGTGTAAACGTCTCACCAAAAACGGGCGATCGCTGCTCCATCCAAAGCACGTCAGCCAAACCGTTCGCATAAAAAATATTGACCGGAATTTGACCAACCTTAAGGTTCAGCGCCACTGTCTCAAAAGGCTTCTGGATGATCTTATGCTGCAAAATAAATGCAGTGCCTAACGTTGGATGTCCGGCAAATGGTAGCTCTTGATTCGGTGTAAAGATGCGCACATCATAGCCGCTCGATCGTTGTTCTGGCGACAAAATGAACGTGGTTTCTGAATAGTTCATTTCTTTCGCTAGCTGCTGCATTGTTTCAGTTGCTAGCGATCCAGCATCTGTAAAGACTGCTAACTGATTGCCTGCATATTTCGTCTCGGCAAAAACATCAACAATATAGAAGGTTAAAGACGACATAAGATTGAACTCAAAAACGGATTTAACAGAATAAATATGAAATGATAAGGATTAATAAAAAATCTTAATTCTTGACATAAGAGGGGTGGGAATCTAGCGCTTAAACATCACGCTGTTTCCTGGTTTGGAAACTGCAAATCACATCTTTTCTAACCAATCATCACATGAGAAGACCGCTGTAAATCACGGGAGTTAGCACAAAAACGTTTCATAGTGTAGCTATGTTTACCAAAGGAACGCCCCCAATATGCCATCTCCACACACACAACAAACACAACCTGCTCAGAGTGCTTCTAGTGCTGAATTTACCGCTTCTAGATTCGCACGTAAACCGAAACTCACAATGATTTGGGTAACGGAGTCGATTGGCGATCGCACTCGTCTTGTCGCTCGCTGGACGACGCAAGACTAGAAGCCTCCAGACAAGCGCCTTGCCACAAAAATCCTCTGAGCCATGACGACTTCAGAGGATTTTTTCGTTTTACCAAGTTTTCGTTAACTTTGCCGATTTTTTTGTCGCCACCAGAAGGAAGGAGTAGACGTTGACAAAGAAGCAACATGGTCAGATTAATTGGAACCGGGCTAATTGCAATGGGCGTAGTAGTTGTGTTGATTAACCCCATGCTGGTGCAAATCTGGGTCGCTGCGATCGCGTTGGGGGTGTTGTCACATTGGGTAACGCAGAATTGACAAAGACAGAAGGCAGAAGAAGTTGTAAAGCCCTCGGCATGGCTTCGCTAGGGTTGTTAGTTATTAAAAGCAAGCGGGACAGTGGAGCATTGAAAGCTGAGGGCTGATGGCAGAAGGTAAAAGGCAAAGGGGAAAAGGTAGAAGGCAGAGGAGGCAACTCAAAACTCTTACACCTCTCGCCTCTCACCTCTCTTGAAACTCAAAACTTAGAACTCAAAACTTCTCCCCTCACTCCTCATTCTCCACTCCCTACTACCCGTTCCCACTGATTGCTGACCGCTGACCGCCAAACCTTCCTCGACTCTTGTAAAATGACATCAATTGCCGCAACTAGAGGAACCAATGGCAGAGACACTTTTCTTTAATGCCCTGCGCGAAGCGATCGACGAAGAAATGGAGCGCGACCCAACCGTCATGGTAATGGGAGAAGACGTAGGGCATTACGGCGGTTCCTACAAGGTGACGAAGGATCTGTATAAGAAGTATGGCGATCTGCGGTTGCTGGATACGCCGATCGCGGAGAATAGCTTTACCGGAATGGCAGTGGGAGCCGCGATGACAGGGCTACGACCCATCATTGAAGGCATGAACATGGGGTTCTTGCTGCTGGCCTTTAACCAGATTGCCAACAATGCTGGGATGCTGCGCTATACATCGGGCGGCAACTTCAAGATTCCGATGGTGATTCGGGGACCAGGGGGCGTGGGTCGTCAGTTGGGTGCAGAACATTCGCAGCGGTTAGAGACCTACTTTCAAGCCGTACCAGGACTCAAAATCATTGCGTGTTCCACTCCTTACAACGCCAAAGGATTGTTGAAGTCTGCGATTCGTGACAATAATCCGGTGCTGTTTTTTGAACACGTCCTGCTGTACAACCTGAAGGAAGATTTGCCAGAGGGCGAATATCTGCTGCCGTTGGACAAGGCGGAAGTGGTGCGATCGGGCAAAGATGTCACCATCATCACCTACTCTCGGATGCGTCATCATGTGCTGCAGGCAGTTAAAACGCTTGAAAAAGACGGCTACGATCCCGAAGTGATCGACTTGCTCTCGCTGAAACCGCTGGACTTTGACACGATCGGCGCATCGATTCGCAAAACCCACCGCGTCATCATTGTGGAAGAAGCCATGCGAACGGGCGGGATTGCGGCTGAAGTGATTGCCTCGATTAACGATCGCCTTTTCGACGAACTCGATGCCCCCGTCCTACGGCTCTCATCTCAGGATATTCCCACTCCCTACAATGGCGGTCTGGAAAATCTGACGATCGTCCAGCCGCAGCAAATTGTGGAAGCGGTGCAAAAAATGGTGACGCTCAAAGTCTAAATTGAACGTTTCGGTACTTAGTCATTTTGACCAAAACCTCGGAGGTTTAAGCGACTACATTTGATTGTGATGCCTGATTTTTGGTGAAAACCTCCGAGGTTTGCGTGATACCGATTTAAAGAATGACGGCTACAGATCAATCGGTGGGTAGGGGCAAGGCAATGCCTTGCCCCTACAGGATGTGTCACATTTTCAATTCAAATTGGTATGAGTCGTAATAAAAAAAGCCTCTCCGAAGAGAGGCGTTAGGTGTGAGCCTTTTAGAAACGGTGACTAGACACCTCTAACTGCAAGCGCACCCGCCAAGGCCGCCGCTCCAGCCGAGACAAGGGCGGTGCCAAACAACCACCACGCAGCACTGGCAGCCGCTTTCTGAGTTTCTTTCACCTGCTTCTGCGCCTGATATTTGACCTCTGCCAAGCGGTGTTGAGCGTCTGCTTGCAAACGTTCTGCTCGACGTAGCACGCTGGTACGAGCGTCTTCGACCTGATCGATAATGTGGTTGGCTTGCTCTTCGGAGATGTCTTCGCGAGAGCTAAGGACGGCTACCAGCGTATCGCGGTTGAAACTGCCGAGCCGATCGCGCATCGCGTCAAAACCAGCCTGGGGATCGTAGAACATCGTGCGGACATCGCGCTTGATGCCGTCGTAGTTCAGTTCGGGGCGATCGAGCGAGTTGAGGTAATCCCGAATGCGTGCCAGAATGCTGTCGATAACCGACTGAATGCGGCTCTGGATTTTCTGAACCTGAGCTGACACCTGATCCCGCACAGAGAGTACCTGATCAACAATCCGTTCCGCTTCTGCGGTGGAGATATCCTGACGCTGGGAGAGCAGTGCCACGATGGTTGAGCGATCGACCTGGCTGAGGCGTTCGCCCAGGCTGCTAGCTCCTGCACGGGGATCATTCAGCAACAATTGCAGGTCGCGCTTAATGCCCTCAGGATTGAGTTCATCCTTGTTTGTTTGCAGCAAGTAGCCTTCCACATTGGTCTGGAAATCTTGCACGCGCTGTTTTGTACGCGAAGCTAACCGACGCGGTGAACGGACGATGCGACGAATCGCTTCCTGCACCTGATCGATGTATTGGTTGACTTGTTCTTCGGTGAGGTCGTCTCGTTGGCTTAGCAGCTTGACCAACGTTTCACGATCGACCTGAGAGAGCCGTTGCCGTAGTGCGGATGTGCCCTGCTTGGGATCGTGCAAGAGCGTATTTAAGTCTTGCTGGATGCCATTGGGGTCGAGTTCTGACAGGTTGGTGCGACGCAAATAATCAGCGATCGCGGTCGTCACCTGGTCGTACTGATCCTTCGCTTTGTCTGCCACAATGCGCGGCGCATAGATGACATTGTGACGCACATCCTCAAGTTGGGTGACAATGCGATCAGCCTCTTCAGGCGTGATGTCCTGCCGTTGGGCGAGAAGCTGTACCAACGTGTCTCGATCGACCTGGCTGAGGCGATCGCGCAGGGCAGAACGACCCGCTTGCGGATCATCCAGCAGCAGTTGAAAGTCGCGCTTGATCCCTTCGGGATTGAGTTCTGACTTGTTGGTGTTGCGCAGGTAGGTTTCGACCCGATTGCGTACAGCCAGAGCTTCAGTCTTCACCCGCTCCTGCGATTCACGCGCACTATTCAGCACGCTATCGCGAGTGCTTTCAAGCTGGGTGACGATGCGATCGGCTTCTTCTGGGGTAGTGTCCTGCCGTTGCGCAAGTAGTGCCACCAGCGTGTTGCGGTCAAACTGACTGAGACGAGACTGCAGGGCATCAAAACCAGCCTCGCGATCGTCTAGCAGAAGACGAAAGTCGCGCTCAATGCCTTCGGGATTCAGTTCTTCCTTGTTGGTCGATCGCAGATAGTTTTCCACCCGACTACGAGCATCTTGCGACTGTTCTTGAGCCGCTGCTGCCATCACCGTACTCAGCGTTGAAACCCGAATGACTTCTAGCTGATCGGCAATTTCAGAAACTCTCGCAGGCGTGAGGTCATTACGCTGCGTCAGCACATCCACAAAGTAGGAGCGGTTCAGTTGCTCTAACTGCCGTTGCACGGTGAGCGGATCGGCTTCAGGATCGTAAATCACATCCCGAAACTCAGTCTGTAGCGTTTCGCGATTCAGATGCCAGGAATAGGCATTCAGCAAGTAGTTTTCAACATCTGCCTTGACAGTGTTAAACGGCTGTCCCGGAACTTTTTGCGCCACCTGTTTTGTAGTGTCGCCAAGCTTATCCTTGGCTGTCTGAAGTTGACCGAGAATTTTCTCCACATTCAGGTCAGACAAATCCCCACGTCCCATCACCGTTCCAATCAGGCTGGTAAAACCAAACTGAAGCGCTCGATTCACCAAACTGCTTTCTTCTTTGGGCGATTGCGCAGAGGCCAGTTGCTCGGATTGCACTAGCTCACGTTGTGCACGGATCTCTTCGGTCAGACGATCGAGCTTAGCGTTGAGTTCATTAGAGTTCAGCGCTTCAGGTTGAGCAGACTTGAGGTACTCGACTAATTCTGCGGTGGGGTCTTTCTTTTGAAACTGATTGACGACCGACTGCCAAACCGATTCAAGCTGACCAATCACACGCTCCGCATCCCGGCGAGAGAGGTCGGTACGGCTGCTGACCAGATTCACGAACGTACCGCGATCGATACTCCGTAGCCGATCAGCAATTTCTACGGGAGAGCCACTGCCCGCAATTTCGCGCAATTCTGGATCGTTGACTAGCTTCTCAAATTCGCTACGAACCTTGGACATATCCAATCCCGCTGGACGCAAGGCATCCAAATAATCTTCGATCGAATCGCGCACGCTAGCCGGATCAAGCCCTGAACCTAGTTCTCGTCGGACGGCTGCTGCCGCTGCCTCTGCGGTTGCTACAACCTGATTGTTAACAGCTTTTGCACCCAACGCGGCGGTCGCCGTACCAAAAATGGCTTGAAAGCCGGAGACAGCCGTGTTGACGACTGAACCCGCGAGAGAGCCAACGGTCATTGAGCTAAACAACACCAGTAAAACAAAGTAAGCGCCCCAGATCACGACGCCCACGATCGCGCCGAGTGCAGCACTGGTGATAAGGCTTAGCTTTACGGCTAGCAAACATGCTAGAAACAGCGCCACACTTACCGTAATGAGCGTCCATAACCCTACTGCAAAGCCAATTTTCTTCACCGTTCCGCCGAGACTTCCGGCTTCGTGGTCATCATCTGAGTCCGAATGGGACGATCGTCCCAAATACGAAATGCCTGCTGCAACCGAAAGATTGGTTAGCAATAATTGAAAGGCAAACGCCAATACCAACCCCGCAATCAAGGCAATAAAAAATTGTGGACCTGAAAATACTAGAGCGGCCCTCTCAGGTGTATCGACCGCCCCTTCCACGGGCACTTGAGCCATCCATAGCGGTAGGCTGCCCAGTCTCAACGCTAGGCCAAAATGACTAACCATACTGAAAATTCCCTCATGAAAGCTCAACTCAAGCAGCCCACAACTTGCAGAGGTTTAATACGCCTTTAGCATAGAAGCATTGCTCTTGTTGTACACAGAATCGCCGAGGTCATCGCGTTGCTTCATCTCTCCTGAGTTGGAAGCGATCGCGCCCAAGGGATGAAATGTAGGGGGTAAGGCGCTGTTGATTAAAAGAAGGTAAAGGTTGAAAGAGAGAATAAACGCTAGAAGGGAAGAGAAAGAAGCTAGGGCTTACGCGCAACCTTCGAAGGTTTGAACCAGGAATCAAGCATCACCACCAAATGACATCGCTTAAACTTCCGAGGCTTTAGTCAAGATTAAGTCATTTTTCTGCTTCGGAAATTTTGGCAAACAGTCGAATTTGTATTACAATACTACTTCTGTAGCATAACTCAAGGCTTCGTGCTGTGTGCCTGGAAGCAAGCTGTGCGATCGCTCAATGCACTATCCGCTCAATGCACAATCTGCTCAATGCACTATCCGCTCAATGCACTATCCGCTCAATGCACTGTCCGCTTAATGCACTATTCGCTTAATGCACTTGCATCGTTAATTTGGTACATCGTCATCTGACACCTAATTCGTTAGTGAAACCCTTATAGCAGAACCGCTGTTCGTCGTGAACAGCTAGCTTGAGTTGCTTACGCGGCTCAATGCAAATCAGGCATCGACCGTTCAAGGAGGAATCATGGCGAAATTTCAAGACATTGTCCGCTATTACCATCGGTACTGGCGGATTTCCGTCTTCAGCATTGCAATGATGAGTGTCTTTGAAATCATTGATTTGTTTGGCCCTTACGCGATCGGGCAGATTCTTAACGTGCTATCTAAGCAGCCGCTGGATCAGCCTGTGCAAAACCTGATTGCAAGCGTTGCACAGGTAACAGGGCAACCACAGGGGCAAATGCTTTCGTTAATGGTTCTCTTAGCAATGGTGTGTCTCGTTTCAGTCGGTCGGGCACCCATTCAACCCTGGTTGGGGCCGTGGTTTAACTGGGATACCGCCTTTCGTGCCCGTCGTGATCACGCTCAAAAGGCACTGGAAAAAGTGCTGACCTTACCACTGGAGTTCTACGACGAAAACAACCCTGGACGGATTGCGGCACGCGTTGCTAAGGGGATTTCTAACCATACATGGACGTATCCCGAAATTACAGGTCAACTCTTGCCCAAAGTGGCCCGCATTATCGGCATCTTCACCGTCATCTGGCTGATTGAGTGGCGCATTGCGATCGTCTTGCTTCTTTCCTTTGTCGGCATTCTCAGCTTCAGCCTATCGGGGTTGACCAGGTTGACAAAACAGGAAGAAAAGCTCGATCGCTATATTGAAGACACGGAAAGCCGAAACTCGGAGATCATCACGAACATCAAAACGGTGAAAGCCTTTGCGACTGAAGCCCAAGAGCTGACACGACAGCGCCAACGGTTCGAGCGTGAGTTCAAAGTGGTGGATTATCGTATTCACAAAGGTTACGTCAAGCTAGGGATGTACGAGCGGACGATCGTGCAAAGCTGCGTCTTTTTGGTGCTGGTCTTTACGCTCATGGCAGCGGTGCGAGGCGAAATTTCGCTCGGTCATTTTGTCACCACGCTAACGGTCTCCAGCATGGCGTATGCCGAAGTCGAGCCGATTAGCCAACTGGCAGAAGTCTTTGCCCGCCGCTATGCCTCAATGATTCGCTTTCACGAATTCATGCAGCTTCCCATTGGGAAAGATGCGGGTAGTTTGGTGCGAGACAAGGATGCAGAGCCATATCAGTTCACAGGCAAGGTGGAGTTTTCGCACCTGACCTTCGGGTATGACCCCGATCGCCCGGTGCTGAAGGACATTAATCTGCTCATCGAACCGTATCAAACGGTGGCATTGGTAGGACGATCGGGGTCTGGCAAGTCCACCCTGGTCAAGCTTCTGTTCCGCTACTTCGAGCCAAATAGCGGCAGCATTCTGATGGATGGGTACGACCTGCGCCGTCTGGATGTAACCGGCTACCGCAAACGGTTGGCGATCGTCCACCAAGAAGTGGATATCTTCAACGGCACGTTGATGGATAACCTACTCTATGGCAATCCCAACGCGACGATCGAGCAAGTGCGCGAAGCCTGCCGCATTGCCCAGGCAGACGACTTCATCCGCCATATGCCCAACGGCTATGCGACGATCGTCGGTGAACGGGGTGTTCGCCTCTCTGGTGGTCAGCGTCAACGAGTCGGCATCGCCCGTGCCCTGATTATGGAACCAGATGTGCTGATTTTTGACGAAGCGACCTCTAGCCTGGATTACGAGTCGGAGCGATCAATCCAACTGGCGATGCGCGCCATTCTTGGCACCCGCACGCTGATCATCATCGCTCATCGTCTCAGCACCGTCCGTGAAGCTGACAAAATTGTGGTTCTCGAAAACGGTCGCATTGTGGAAGTTGGCAACCACGATGAATTGCTGAACAGCGCAGGCATCTATCGCCGCCTGCACTCCCTCCAGGAAACAGGCGAACTGCTGGCTTAAGCGAGAACAAGGGGTTCCAGGAGTTTTGTCAATCAACCAGGGGTGAGCGCAATCAGGTAGAGAATATGCTGGTTCAATCCCTAAATCGGCATTGCGCTCTCCTGCAAGACGTTAGTGTGGTGTGGGCAGACAAAAAACCCTGGTACCTGGTAAACCCGATGCCAGTAATACCGGTTTAAAGAATGACGGCTACAGATCAATCGGTGGGTAGGGGCAAGGCATTGCCTTGCCCCTACAGGATGTGTCGCATTTTCAATTCAAATTGGTATGAGATACAAAAGGACTGCAAGTTGGAGCGTTTAGCAAGCAGTTTTCGACAAATTACAGGGTGTGTTGACTTCTGACCACGAAGCTTGCAGTTCTGATCTCGAAGTTCCGTGTTCCAGGCTCGACGTTCCGGGTTCTGAGCTTGGAGTTTCAATCTCTGAGGCTGGAGTTTCGTGTTCTGAAGTCAAAGTTCCGAGTTCTGTAGCTTGCGTCTGCAGAGCAGTGGTCGGAGTTTCGAGATTGGAAGGTGAAGTGTCAGGTTCAAAGGTCGATGTTTCGAGTTCTGAGATCGAAAGGTGAGGGTTGGAGGGCGATCGCGCATTTGTCTCTGGCGATCGCCCTACCACTTGGACGGCACATCCGGATGCAACTGGTCTTCCTGCCAGGACAGGGGATTGTTCTGAATGTATTGCCGCAGGTATTGCAATGATGCTTCGTTGCGGACGATATGTTCGTAATAATTGCGCTGCCAAGCCGGAGTTCCAGGTGCCTTACGAAGGAGATTAATCTGTTTGGTAGCGACTGATTTGAATGAACCGACAATGGTTGATAATGAACCTGCGATCGGTTTTCCAAATCTCCGTTCTTCAGGTCGTATCGTCGGGTAGGGGCATGGCAATGCCATGCCCCTACAGGTATCGGCGGTAGAAATAATCCCATGCAGATGATTAGGCATCACTACAAATTGATCTAGTTGAACCTTGGGAAAATGATCTGGAATTGCCTGCCAACAAGATTCTGCTATTTCTCCAATCTTGCTCAACTGCATTTCACCGCCACTAATTTCACCAAACAGACATTGCCGTTGATACGTGCAGATAGTAATAAACCACATCCCGGCTGAAGCGTAATCATATCCTTTCAGACAAATCGATCGCCTGTGATGTTTGCCTGGATCGTATTTCACAAAATTCTGCCAATGTCCCTGATTGATAGAATTCCCAGCCAATAGAGGCGATCGTTATTGAGTGGTGAAGAGTGGAAGGCGTTCGCAAAGCGTTCCGAAGAAATCGCTGTTCCAAATCCTTCCTGGCTCAGAATGTCTATTTTGGGTACACCAACGCTCGAAAGCGCTCATTATCCCGAATACGGTCAAAATCTGGGTTGTGCCTGGCTTCCCTGCGGCTGAGACGAGGTGCAATCGCAATTGCTTTTTGCAAGTGATCAATTGCCTGTTCAAGTTCATCTTGCAGAGCGTAGTAGCAGGCTTTGGCGTAATAGCCGCTTTCGTGCTCAGGGGCTTGCTTTACTGCTTCCTCACAGGCAGCAAGGGCTTCAGCGTATCGACCAACCCTCGCTAGAACAATACTGCGATTCGCTTTGTATAACACTTTTTCAGGCTTCAAGTTGATTGCTTTGTCAACCGCCGCGATGGCTTTCTCAAACTCTTGAAGCAGGCTCAACGTTAAGGCATAAGAGTTCAGTGTATGAGAATTTTCAGGATCAATTTCAAGCGCTCGCTCACAAGCGACAAGAGAATCATCATACCGCTTCAGTTCTTGTAAAGCATCCCCTCGACTTCTCCAAGCAGCAATATCCTTGTGGTTGAAGTCAAGCGCTTTTTGATAGCTTTCCAATGCTTCCTCATAACGCTCTAGGTTGGCGAATGCGTTCCCTCGATTTCTCCAAACCTCAACAGTCTTAGGATCGAGGTCAAGCACTTTTTGATAGCTCTCCAGCGCATCCTCATAACGCTCTAGATTAAGGAGTACATGCCCTCGATCCATCCAAGCAGCAACATCTTTAGAGTCAAGGTCAGTCGCTGTTTGAAAACTTTCCAGTGCTTCCTCATAGCGCTCCAAGCTAAAGAGTACCCCCCCCCGTTTTCTCCAAGCAGCAACATCTTTAGAGTCGAGGTCAGTCGCTGTTTGAAAACTTTCCAGTGCTTCCTCATAGCGCTCCAAGCTAAAGAGTACAGCCCCTCGGTTTATCCAAGCATTAATAGCTTTAGGGTCGAGGTCAACTGCTTTGGAGAAGCTTTCTAGCGCTTCCTCATAGCGTTCTAACTCGCCGAGTGCCACACCTTTTACAAAGAAAGTGAGTGGATTACCTTCGCACAGCTCTAATACGTTCTCACAACAATCTAGCGAATCCTGATAGCGTTCTACTACGCTCAGCAAAGCACCAAGCTTTGAAAAAAGACTGTGGAGTAGTTTCGGACGGCAATGAGTCTGTAGCTGTTCAGCCTGACTTTTTGCTTGCAAAAGTGCGTCAATGATTTCTCTGGATCGATTGCAACGTAGGGACTTATAGATCAGTCCGACACACTTACCCAAGCCATCCTGCAAGTTGCCTACTTGCTCCAGCAAAACTTGCAAAGAATCCTCAACCTTTTTCAAGTGTGCCGCGATCTCATCTTCTGATAAATCATCCTCACCTTCAAATTTAAGTTTGTAGCTTTTGGGCGGCTGACCTAGAAAAAGCCAACCGAATCTGAGCGCCATTGCAGCATCCTTAAAAAACTTGCCTGTTGCGCCAGGAAGCAGCGTTTGGCTTTCTTCACTCAACTCTGCATTAATGAAAGCAAAGGGTGCGATAAACACATCTGGTTCTCGCAAATAAGCAGCGATGAAGACTTGCTCAATATAGTGCTGAAGTCCTTCTCTGCCTTTGCCAAAAAGACTGTAATAGAGAAACTCCGCGATTAATCCTCGCCACTCCTCATCCTCATACGGATCGGGTAGAAGACTTTGAGGGTCAAAAAGCTCATCTGCTTGCTGTTTAAAGTAGTCAGCGAGTAATGCATGGGTTTTACGAAACTGATTCTGATCGTCCTGGAAGTAGGACTGCCGAAAAACATCGCGCGCTACATCATCTAAGCAATAATGCCCTTTGCTAAACTCAACAAAATCTGAGTGCTTCAGCCATTCAAAATAACTCTCTGCATTATCAATGCCTTGTTGCCAATCTAAGTTCTTGCTCCCTAACAAAACTCGAATCATTGGGAGATCGAACCATCGGCAACAGGCTACCACCTGCAAAAGCTGCCGCTGTTGCTGCCGCTGCTGGGAGTCTATTCCCTGCAAGAGTAGGTCAGCGATCGCCTGATTGCCTTTGGAGAAGTCAGGTTCTTTACCGTCCTCTCGTTGTTTCCGTACCCAATCCAGATAATAGGGTAATCCCTGGGTTGCCCTATAGATTTTGGCGCGTGTCCCGCCATTTTGAATGCCAATATGCTGAAGGTAGTCCTCAGTTTTCTTCTTGTCAAATCTCTGGAGTGATGTCTCATGCAGCAGCTTTCGATCTTGATTGAGCTTGCGCCAACCTTCATCGATTTGCAGCGATCGCCGCCCGACCACCACCAGCCGCACGGGTGCCATATACAGCGGGGTATCTTCAACCAAATACTGCCAAAGCCATTGATTGAGATAAGCCTGCGCTTTCTCGTAGGTATCTAAAATCAGCACAAGCGATCGTTCTCTGCGTTGGGCAGCTTGCATTAAACTCTCGGCAAACGCTTGCGTCAGTTTGGAAACGGGTTCCAACATGAGTGCCTGTAGCTCAGGCTGATCTTTGGTGGCAGGATGATGCCGGACTCGCTGCTGTATCCAGTCTTGTAAACCCTCAGCACCCTCACCAATTGCCCCTACAGCCGCAAATTCCGCGCCTGAAGTGCCATAGGCTTTCGGTTTGCTTGAGGTCGATGCAAAGCTTGCTGTCCCTAACCAGATAAACCGTTCAAACCAGCTCGTAATCTTCCTTGCGTCTTCACTACTGGGTTCTTTTCCATCTACCGACTGCTGGCTCAACGCAAAAAGCGTTGTTTCAAATAGCTGCTCCCGCTGTCTAAACGCGTCGTTGCTCGTCTCAGTACCCAAAAGCGCCATTACCTGCTGATGCAACTTCCGCATGAGTTTTAGCGGCGTTTCGATATCAGCCGTCTTCGCAAAGCAAACCTCCAGAAAATCAACGTTTTCTGCATGAGCTTCCTGCAAGCGACCCAATAATGTTGTTTTGCCAACTCCGCCAATGCCGCAAATATTAAACAGTAAGGGCCGTCCTTCCGGCTGCTGGAGTGCGGTTTCAAACCGTTCCAATAGCTTTTTCGCCTCATCCCGCTCGATATAGTGCTCATCTGGAACGCGCGATCGCATTGGCGATTGGCGAGCTAATTCGCTGGATTGAGCAGCTTGCCTTGCCTCTTTTTCCTGCTGAATCCTGTTAACAGTTGCACGGATGCCTTTGGCAACCACGGTAAAGGCTTCATCCCGATCGTCCCACTTAGTAATCGGTTTGGTTGGCTCCGGTAATCCTTGTAACGTTTGTAGGGGCGTTCTCTCAAGTGCGCCCAGATCAAGGGATCTTAGAAAGATTGGAATAATGCAAGCCTCGCCAGCATCATGACGTTTTCTAGCCTGCTCCAATTCGGTGCAGTAGCAAAAATCGGAATTGACAAAGCTTGGGCTAACAAGCAGCAAAATAATATCTGCCGAGTTTAGCTGACTGTCAAGCTCTTTACGCCAATCTGTACCGGGGTCAATTTTGCGATCGTGCCAGGGTTCAATCTTGCCTTGCCGCTCTAAAGACTTCAAATGTTCTTCTAACCCCTCACGCAAGTCTTCATCCTTGTGAGAGTAGGAGAAAAATACCTTGACTTTGACCTCAGTCATCTAGCAAGTAACCCAAAACCTTTGACACCGTAGCCTCCATTTTGAATCATTTTATTCGTTGACACCACAACAGCTTTACATTGCTCATCCTTAGGAACAACTGCTCCTCCTGGCGCAAGCATCAGATCAGAGAGCGATCGCCCTCCAACCCTCACCGTCCAACCTCTGCACTCGACAAATCGAGCTTCGATCACGAAACTCCGCCCTCAGAACTCAAAACTCCAACCACTGCTCTGCAGACGCAAGCTACAGAACTCGACACTTCGACTTTTTTACTCAACACTTCGACCTTTTTACTCGAAACTCCGACCTTTTTGCTCCAAGAACGAAGCTCAGACCTCGGAACGTTGAGCTTTTTGCTCTAACATCCAAGCTCTGAGCTTCAACCGTCAGCTTCGGAAGTCAAATCGTCAGGCTTTAAGCTACATTGTTGCCCCTTGCGGCTGTGTCGTTCCTTCTGGTGCCTTAGTCTTTCGGGGTTTGCGAGCAAACCGTTGCCCCATCTCACCTACCACTGCATCTAGCCCTGCACCCTGTCCACTTGCTTTCGCGTAGTTATATACCTGCAACGCCGCCGCATATGCTTCACTTCCTGCTGCCAAGCACGTATCATCCACCAGTTCCTGCAACTGCGTCAGCGCCACCACGATCGGATACATCGCTTCAAACAACTGCACATCTCTCCGCAACTCCTCCAAGTCAAACGACCTTGGCAAAAAGTCCGGGTTCTGCGTCGCCACCTCCAACGCCTTGCTGACAAACGCCCGACTCTTATCGCCCATCTTCGGTAGAGCCTTGCGGTCGTCCGCTGTCAAATCAATCAAAAACGGTAGCTTCTCTCTAATGGTCGTCACAGCAGCCATCACGGCATCCCGGTCTTTTGCGTCAAGCGTTGCACTAATTGAAGTCATCGACATAGTAGCGTTCTCCCTGAGAGATTTACCAGCCTAGAGTGCCCAACCACAAATACACTCTCAACGTGACTAAAATCATCCCAACCGCGATCGCTACCGTAACCAATCGGCTGGTTTCCACCACTGCGGCTCTAAGAAGCCTCATGGGAACCATGAGCACGCTAAGCAGCAGAGTGCGATCGCAGCATCTCCCCTACCGTAATCACACACTCTGGAAACGCCAATGGTGCGATTGTCAATGCTTCAGACAGAATAGCTTCACTCTGATACCCATCCGCACTTGGCACACGGTAGACATGCAGCTTGCGAGCGTTTACATCCAATACCCAATACTCTGCAATGCCAGCACGAGCATAAGGAGGTGCTTTTACCTCTCGGTCAAACTTGAGGGTTGCATCAGAAACTTCAATCAGCAAATACACTTCTGATGCCGTTGGATGATGCTCCTCATAATCCAGTGGATCTGGAACTAGAATCGCAATATCCGGTTCTGGTTCTGAATAATCATTTAGCTGAACGGGATCTTGCAAACAAATCAACACACGATCGCCCAAACGCTGATCAAACAGCCGTTGAATTCTTGTCACGGCTGCTCGATGAGCCGTTCCTTTCGCTGCCATTTGGATAATTTGTCCTTCTAATAATTCAACCCGTTCATCCGACTGGAAAATCCCGGATTCTGCCATCCGGTAATAATCGTGTACAGACAAACGACGAAGAGCAATAGCAGTATCTGTATCCATAAAATAATCTCCTATACCAGAAAGCTGCGAAACGCCTATGAACTCGTTGGTTGTTTAGAGCGGCAAAAAGTTAAAGTTCTATACTAAAAAGACGGATTTGCGAAAAGTTGAAATTGGTATAAAAAATAAAGTTCTATACTGCACTAACAGTCTAGTACGAGCCTATGCAGTTGTTCAGCAATCAGCACAGTCTTGCTGTGCGAGAAGGCTGTCATTTTTTCCAGTATAGGCAAACTAACTGAAGAATTTTTGATGTCGCATAAGGACTGGTACAGACGGTTCTGCCAAAAATTGTTCGGACACAGATGTACAGTTTGCCAAGCTTATCGTTATCAGTCTCTGCGAAGGCGCGATCGCGCTAAGAGGAGCAACTTTCTGAAAATTAAAGCGATGCCTCCGTCACTTCTCATGCGCTTTAACTTGTTGACGATGAGCATGAGAATTTCCATACCCGTCAAGTCTGTGGTTGCTACCGCTGCATTGCGGGAGGGATGATCCCAAAGCCAGGAAGCACCGTTCTGATTTAAGAGTTGGTAAATCTCACTGCCATACTTGCTGTATAGATCCGGGTGGAGACGAGCGATCGCTTCATACAAATACAACAGTTGCTCCCGATTGCTGGTGCCTAAGCGGGACGTGGGGCGAATCCGGTAGAAGTAATGCAGTGCTGGCAGCACCACTCCGACCCAGCCTTGCTCACAGAGGCTAATCCAGCATTCATAGTCTTCCAGGTTTTCGGCTAAGGCTGGTTTCATGCCGCCCACTGCTAAGTAGGCAGACTTTCGTACCACGGTACATACACCAAGCATATTGTGGCAGAGTAAGTAGGGAAATTCAGGATTCCAGGCAAGCCAAACTTTCTGGGAACTGCCGAACTCTTGAAGCCAGGAGGCAACAAAGCCGACGTTTTGGTAATGGTCTAATACTTTGACGGCTTGAGTGTAGAAGGTGGACGATACCTTGTCGTCGGAGTCCAGAAACGCGATGTACTCACCACTGGCGATCGCTGCCATCTGATTACGAGCGGCAGCAACGCCTTGATTCGGGGTACGGATCACCTTCAGGTTCGGGTAATGGCTTTGAAGCTTTGCCAGCTTTGTTAGGCTTTGCGGGTCGGTGCTGCCGTCGTCCAACAAAAGCACTTCGAGATCGGGGTAGTCTGAGGCGTAAACCGACTCTAGCGTTTCTTCGATGAACTGTCCGTGATTGTAGAACGGGACGCAAACAGAGATTCTGCCTTTGTTTTCTACGTTGTTAGTCGAGACTTGGGGAAGGGAAATATAGCCGTGCGGTGGATAGTTTAAGGACGGAAAGAACGTTCTTTGGGTGTGGCGATCAATGACTTTTTCCAGGTATGCCAGTCGCTGTGAGAGGACTTGAGGATGTCCGGTGAGTTGCAAAACCACATCCCGTGCTTGCTGACCTGCCTGCAAAATCTCTTCAGGAGTGAACGCCAGAATTTGCTTGAGTTGCTGCTCAAAATCACCGGGCACGTTCCAATCAAAAAGGATGCCTGCTTCTCCCTTGGTAGTCCGGAGCATCTCAACATGACCAACGCCGGAGCTTGCCAGGATCACCTTTTCCAGCAGCATGGCTTCTAGGCAGGTGTTAGGGAAGTTCTCCCAGAGGGAAGGAAGCACTACACACCAGGCTTTAGCGATTCGTTCGTATAACTGAGCCTGAGCCAGTGGTGGGAAAAGGACGAGTTGACCGGACTCAATGTACCGACGATATTTCTGTTGCAAGTAAGCCTTCATGTGACAGCCCTGGAGGTGATACCAGGTGTCGCCGCCGATCGCCGTTAACCGAAACTCAATCCCGGCATCCCACAAACGACGACACGCTTCGACCAGGGGCAAAATGCCTTTCCGCACTTCGAGCCGCCCAAAGTACACGATGTCTCCCGGTTGGGGTTGAGCGTGAGGGAGTTGATCGGTGTGGAGAAGCTGTTTAGATGCAGGTAACGGAATGATTTCAATGTCTAAGTCGTCACCTAACGCGGCGATCGCCTGTTTCGCAATGTATCGAGTCGGTGCCACAATGCCATCTGCCGCCAGGGTACAAAACTTTTCCATGCGACCGACCCAGTAATCAGAGAGTCGATAGCTGGGCATCTGGTCGGCGGGGTAGAGCATATATTGGGCACTGTGCAGGGTGAGGACGATCGGCACTCCTTGCAGTTCCGGGCAGCCGATGAGCTTCTGCTGCATCAAAAAGTAGGCAAGTCCGCTAAAATCTTCGCTCTCGATCGCGTCGGGTTTGCCGTGCTTGCGAATGTAGTCAATGACCGCTTCTGCTAGTTGGTAACTTAAAGCGCCCCAGTAGCCCATGACGTTGTAGGGAAAAGCAGGGTGGGCTTCGGAGAGGGAATGTGCTCTTGTGGGAGCAAGGAGATGCACGTCTTTGGGCGCGATTTTGATGAAGGTGCAGTGTCCCTGCTGTGCGATGCCTGATTGCTGGCTGCGGGCAAAAACGGTGATGTCATGTCCAGCAGCGGCAAACATCGCCGCCGTGTTGCCGACATAGGTGGCAATCCCACCCGGCACTGGAGGACATTCGCTGGTGATCAAGAAGAGTTTCATGGTGATATATGCTGAAACGCGCGATCGCTGTTGGCAGAAGCAAAACGCTCTGATCCTTGTAAATAGCCCGCAGCCTCTAGCCAGGTCATGATCTTAGCAACGCTCTCCTCTACCGTTTCTGCGGCAGTATTGCAGGTGATGTCGGGGTTGAGTGGTGCTTCGTAGGGATCATCAATGCCCGTAAAAGATTTGATTTGACCTGATCGCGCCTTAGCATACAACCCTTTCACATCTCTGGCTTCACAGACCTCTAGAGGCGCATTGACATAAACTTCGACAAAGTTGTGGAGGGTAGAGCGTAGTTCATCTCGGACGGTGCGGTAGGGGCTAATGAGGGAGACGATGACAATCACTCCATTACGGTTGAGAAGATTTGCCACATAACCAACGCGACGGACATTAGTATCACGGTCTGAGCGGCTAAAGCCTAACTCTTGCGAGAGGTGCTGGCGAATCGCATCTCCGTCTAACCGTTCGACTGGGCGATCGCCCTCTCTTAGTTTATGCTCCAGGTACTGGGCGATCGTCGTCTTCCCTGCTCCGCTGAGTCCAGTTAGCCATAAGATTATGCCACTATGCTTTAAGGGAGAGTCATCAGTCATGCTTTAGCAGGGATCTAAACGTCATGGTCTATTATCTGAAAACCAGCTAGAAAAAGGTTTCGAGATTTCAAAGAAGTTCTACATTTTTTGAGGAAGTATGTCTAGTGATGAACAACTGGTTAAATTAATTGAGCATTATCAGAAAGCGTTGCTGATTAATCCACGCAGCGATGTCATTTATCATCAGTTAGCTGAACTTTACGATGAACAAGGTAATTTAGAGAAAACCCTTGAAACCTATCAAAAAGCCTTGAAAGTTCAGCCCCGATCGGTAATGACTTCTGAAGCTTTAACCAAAGTCTTCGCTCGATTAGGTTTTAACGAAAAGGAAAGGGAGTCTTTACTGGAATCCTTTTCAAAAACTTTGACTTTAGAAGCAGCTTTTGCAGTTTTGGCGGATGTTGTAAAGCCGCTGGAAGAATTGAGAAGTAAGGCTGATACTACAACATGGAGAGATGCTCTTATTCTAGCATCTGCGCTTGCACAGCAAGAAGATTGGAATAACGCTTTGAAGCTAAGTTATAAAGCCATTTATCTAGAGCCAAGCTTACAGTTTCCTCATTTTACAATTCAGTATTTTGTCTTGCCTGAAATCGATGAGTTGGAGTCACTAGCCAACCTCTATTTGCAAGTGATACGACTTCCTAAGATTCATCGTCTGGCTTATGCAGTATTGGGAGACATATTGACGAAACAGCATAGATTACCTGAAGCAATCCAGGCTTATAGACGTGCATGGCTACAATCAAATTACCAAATATCGGCAGAGAAAAAAATATCTCAGCAGCAAACGATTATCAACTATTTAATCATTGGCGTAGGTAAGGCAGGAACTACCTCTCTCTTTCACTATCTATCACAACATCCTCAAATTATTAATCCACATGAGAAAGAAATACAATTTTTTAATGAAAGATATGAGTATGGACTCGATTGGTATTTGGCTCAATTTCCTCCACGCTCATTCAAGAAGGAGAGATTTTTAACCGGAGAGGCAACCCCCTGGTATCTGGGAACGATTGGTGCAGCAGAACGAGTCTTTAATGCGTTTCCCCTGATCAAATTGATTATCCTACTGAGAAATCCAGTTTCCAGAACAATATCTCACTTCTACATGTCTGCTAAAGCGGGCTTAGAAAACCGCTCTTTAGGTGAAGCGATCGCGGATGAAATGGCAATTTTAGGAAATGCTGAAAATCTTGCTCAGGTCAGCGAAACGTATTGGAAAACAGAGCATGGCTATCTTTGGTTCAGCCTTTATCTACCTTTTTTAGAGCGATGGATGTCACGTTTCCCTAAAGAGCAATTTCTAGTTTTGAACAGTGAAGACCTGTATGGTTCACCCTCCAACACCTTGAAGGGCGTTTTCAAGTTTCTAAATATACCTGATTGTGATTTAATCAGCTATCCCAAGTTGAATCTGGGATCTTATCCAACTGTTGATGATCAATTACGAAAAACTTTGTTTGATTTCTTTTATAAGCATAACCAGGAACTAGAAGAGTATTTGGGGATGAAGTTTGGCTGGAATGATCTGTAATAGATCAACTTCAGAGAATTGCACTACCTAGATTTCTTCTTCTTGAGTGAATCGCAGCCACCGCTTCAGCTTGAACCACTGTTTTCGCAACTGCCAAAACTTAGATGATTCCATTGCTCGCTTTTTCCACGCCAGTTCATGGCGTTCCTCTTCCAAGCGTTGCTTCTCTTGCCGTAGCTGGTTCCTTTCTCGTTCCAGCCAGCACTTTTCTTGCCACAAATGGCTGAAGGCTTGATCCTGGTGTACGTATTCTAGAGCCAGCAACAGCATCTCTGACGCGATCGCCCGCTCTACTTTAACTTCAGGACTGGCTTGACGCAAAGCGATCGCCTCTCCAAAGATCGCTTCCATCTGGTCAGCCATACTTGCCAAACTGAAAGATTCAACGATGCGCTGGCGGGCGCGATCGCCCACTTGCTGGCGTAGCGACTGACTCCGAATGAGTGGTAGCAAAACCTGTAGATACGCCAGTATCTCCGGTGCATCGCTCTCGCCTTTAGCCACAAGAAAACCCGTTCAGGAGTCACTAATTCTGCTTGTCCTCCCACATCTGATGCAACAACGGGGAGTTGCATTGCCATCGCTTCGTAAAGGGAGAGGGACACCCCCTCGTAGGCTGACGGTAAAAGCAAGATATCGGCGGCAGAGTAGAAGGCGAGCATTTCGGCTGGGGCAACCGGAGGGAGGAGGTGAACGTAAGGCTCCAGATTCAGGTGGCTGATTTTGGCTGTCAGGTCAGGCAGCAACTCTCCATCACCGATTACAAGCACTGCGATCGAGGTAGTGTGAACACTTAGCGCGTTAACCAGATCGACTAGGAAGAGCGGACGCTTTTGTTCGACCAGGCGGGCAGGAAACAGTAGCACCACTATGTCATCGGCAAGGTTCAGCGTTGATCGGAGTTGTTGACGCTTCTGGCGATCATGAACCCATTGCTCGGCATCAATGTTGGTATAGCAGACTTGCAATTTCTCTGGGTCGATCGCGCTCTGATAAATCGTTGCTAAAAACTTAGAAGTGACAACCTGGCGATCAAGCCATTGGCTGAACTGACAGGAGAGCCTGGGATAGCCATTGCCGCGCCAACCCGGATCGATCGTGTGCGTGAAGTCAACGAAGGCGACGTTGGGAAACGCTTGGCGGAGCAGGGGCAGGAAGTAGTAGGCGATGTAGCAATTGGAGATGAGGACAAGATCAATTTGTCTTGATGTAAGGATGTACTGAGTAAACGCCAGCCAGTCCTTGTCATCTAAAAAATGGGTCAGGTGGAAGATATCTGGAGTGACAGCATAGAAGTGCTGGTGCCAGCGATGGTTGGACTTTAAGGTAGTGGCGATCGTGAACTCATAGCCACGCTCGGTTAGCAGTGTCAGGAGATCTAAGTTGAAGCGATCGGCTCCACCCACTTCCAAAAAAGGGAAGAAGCAAAGGACACGTTGACGATTGCCATATCGTTTCAGTGGATTTTTGACGGCAATGGTAGGCTGGCTTGGCTGACTATCAAAACGGTGGCTGTGAATAACAGGAGGATTAAAACAGTCACGGGTGAAAAAGGGGCGATAGCGAGCTTGAATTAAATCGATTTCTCGCTTATTTTCAATTGGATCGTTGAGCAAGGTCGCCAACAACCCAGAACCTGTGCGACGGTAGCAGTCCAGGTATTCAGGTATGGTCCAGCCCTTTTGCTGGTTAACGATCGCCCTTAACCAACGTTCCCAATCGCCATACACGTTCAGGTCGGTATCAAAGCCACCCAAACGATGAAAATCTGACTTGCGATACAGCAGGCGACCCGTCACCCAGTTCTGCTCAATAAACCGTGCAGGCTGATCAAAGCCATGATGCCACCAGTATGCCTCAGCCTGAAAGCCAACCGAGTAGGAGTTGACGATCGAGCAGTCGGGATGGGTCTCCAGAAACAGCACGCACTTTTCGATGTAGGTCGGATCGATCAGGTCGTCTAAGTCGATGAAGAAGAGGTATTTGCCTTGCGCGTGGGCGATTGCCGTGTTCCTACCTGCTGACAAGCCCTGATTGACATCATGTTTGAGCGTTTTGATTTTGCTGGACTTGGTTGGTAGCGTCTGGAAGAGGGCGATCGCGTCTGCATCGGTAGAGCAATCATCGACAAGCACCCACTCAAAGTTCTGAAAGGTCTGGTTGATGACCGCTTGGTAGGTTGCTTCAAAATACTGATGGGCATTGAAGAAGGAAGAGATGATGGAGACCACAGGGGTTGTCGGCTCGTCGGTCGAGTAAACCGCCCACTTTCTAGTTTGCAGAAGGTGGATGAAGGCACTCACGCTGTCGGCTGGGGTCATGGTCAACGGGCGATCGCTCACGGTCAAAATCTACTCAAGGAGGAAGCTCTCCGATACTATACAAGAGTCGCACAGTGAGCCAAGGATCAGGAATCCTTTGAGTAGCCAAACTTTTGTGTCGAAAACCTGAGCGATCAAACAAGCTGTGTTGATTCATCACCTTTATCACTATCGTCGTTACATTCTCTACAATGCCTGGAATGAACTGCACTTCCGCTATGCAGGCACAGGCATCGGCATCTTCTGGAATCTCATCCATCCCCTGTGCGAAATTATCATCTACACGATCGTGTTCTCCCTGCTACTTTCGCGTGGCACCCAAGGGCATTCTTATGCGCTCTACCTGACCAGTGGCTTATTGCCTTGGCGCACGTTTGCCGATGCGATCGTGCAGGGTGGTAATGCTTTTACGCAAAATGCTACCTATCTGAAACGGTTAGCCATTCCTCCTGAAATTTTTGTGGCAAAGGTGGCTGTCACCTCTTTTTTGCTGCTGTTCATTTACCTGGTCTTACTGTTGCCGCTCAGTGCTGCGTTTGGTGGACACCTGGGTTTGAGCCTCCTGCTCTTACCGCTGCTGGCAATGTTGCTGCAAGGGTTAGGGTTCGGGATGGAGTTAGTGCTGGCAAATCTGCAAACACTGTTTCCCGACATCCGGCAAAGCCTCCAGTTCCTCATTCCCCTATGGAGTTGGACGATGCCCATCTTTTATCCCGATACGGTGATTCCGCCAGCGATTCATCCCTGGCTCTACTTGAATCCACCCTATGTTTTGATTGAAGCCATTCGCTATGTGATGCTTGAAAATCGACTGCCGAGCCTTCAGAGTTGGATCATCATCACAGCGTGGATCACTTTATTTGTTTGGCTGGGGGCGACGGTGAATGACAAACTGCAAGATGATGTGCGAGACGTGGTATGAGCGATGTAGTGCTGCAAGTCGAGAATTTAGGGAAGTGCTTCAAGATCTACCGCAATCCCTGGGATCGGGCGCGGGAATGGACCAGTCCTAAGCAGCAAAGCTACCATCAACCGTTTTGGTCACTCAGGCACGTCTCGTTTGCAGTGCGACGGGGTGAGTTCCTGGGTATCATGGGCGAGAACGGTGCGGGCAAAAGCACGTTGTTGAAGATCATCACGGGCGTGTTGAAGCCCACCGAGGGCAGCTATCGGTTAGAGGGCAAAGTACTTTCCCTGCTGGAGTTAGGCACGGACTTCAACTTTGAACTGAGTGGACGAGCCAATGCCATTTATAGTGCCGAACTGCTGGGTTTTCCACCTGGTTTTGTGCAGAGTCGGTTGCAAGAGATTGAGGCGTTCTCGGAGTTGGGGGAGTTTTTCGATCGCCCCATGAAGCTCTACTCCTCTGGCATGAAAGCCCGGTTAGCCTTTTCCCTCTTTGCCTTTCTAGATTGTGATGTGCTGATCCTCGATGAAGTGCTGGCAGTGGGCGACATTTTCTTTCAGCAGAAGTGCTACGCCCGTCTGGAAGCATTGATCAAACGACAGGTAACGATTATTCTGGTGACGCATCAACTGGATTCGGTGCAGCAATATTGCAAGGAAGCGATTCTGCTGCATCAGGGACAGAAGCTATTTCAAGGCGAACCGAGAGCCGCGATTATTCAGTTCCATCAACTGCGAAGGGGCGCTCTCAACCCTGCTACTCAAGCGTCTGCGCTGATGAAACCAGTGACAACGGCGATCGAGGCATCAAACGCCTTTTTCTGGGCAACGGCTGACAATTTTGTGGCGGTTGACTCGCCTGATGCCAAAGAAGCTCAACTGGTTCGCTATGCCATTTGCAATCAAGATGGACAATTTTCAACGGTCTTCCAGCAGGGAGAACAGGCTTATCTCTGTTGCGAGTTTCTGTTAAAAGCAACCATTGAGGTGCCGATCGTCTCTCTGATGATCACGAATAAATTTAATGTCGTCGTACATGCAAAAGGCTCCCATCAACATCAAGCGATCGTCCCTCATCAAGTGCAGCAGGGCGCTTACATACGCTTCTGTCGCAGCATTGACTTCAGTATTGCGCCCGGTCAATATGTGCTGGGTTTTGCGTTGGTCACGATGCCAGAAAATCTTTATGAGCAGTTAGATGAACTACCGCAAGCTGAGGTGAATCAACAGCTTCAAATCTGCGATGTTTTTGAAAAAGTCGGCACCTTTTACGTCAAACCCCACTACAGCTACAACGAGCACTCTCATTTTGGCATCTGCAATTTATCAGGAGAGTGCTACATGCAGGTGGTTTCAGCGCTCGAAGCTGAGGACGAACACCCAGTAGAGGGGCAGCATAATGGATCATGACCACTTGGTAAACTAGAGGCAGGAGAACGAGAGGGGTATGATGCAGATTACAACCAGTTGGGCAGAGGAAGCAGAGCGATCGCTCATTTTCCGATTGTTGAATCGGGGGTGGGTGAGTTGCCGGAGCCGGTACGATCGCAAATCGCTGCCCTGCCCATTGCTCAGTTGGAAGCCTTAGGTGAAGCCTTGCTCGATTTCTCCGGTTTGTCTGATCTAGAGACTTGGTTAACCGAACAGAGTAATAGATGAGTTATGAAGTTGCTTAAAGCGTCGAGAATATCATGCCTGCAAGAGATATTTATCATGATGCCGTTAAAAATGCTCTGATTAAAGATGGCTGGACAATTACTCACGATCCCCTGCGAATTCGACTGGCGCGTGGAAAGAACCTGTTTGTTGATTTAGGTGCAGAGCGATTATTAGCTGCATTGCGAGGCGAAGAGAAAATAGCGGTTGAGGTTAAAAGTTTCACCAGTCCTTCAGACATGAAGGATCTTGAGCAAGCTGTTGGTCAGTTTGTGTTGTATGCTCGGTTACTAAAACGCTATTACCCTGAACATAGTTTGTACTTAGCGGTGACTGAAAATACCTATAAAACAGTTTTTGAAGAAGAGGCAGGCAGAACCTTAATTGAGGATGGCATTGTTAGTCTAGTCACCTTTGATCCAATTGAGGAGGCGATCGCCCGATGGATTCACTAAACCCTCAGTATTTTGAAGCCGTTGAAAAAGTTTTGCAAGACTACGCCGACTTTCTCGCTGGCGATGACCAGGTTCAGATTGAGTTGGTGTGCGATCGAGACCGCGATCGCTATCTTTTGGTCGAAACGGGTTGGCAAAATGGCTATCGGATTTACGGGACGTTAATCCACATTGATCGGATTGGCGACAAGCTCTGGATTCAGCATGATGGCACAGAGGAGGGCATTGCGGTTGATCTGGTCGCGGCTGGCATTCCCAAGGAGCGAATCGTGCTGGGCTTTCGATCGCTTGAACAACGGCAGCATACAGAGTTCGCTACGTCATAATTCAGCAAGTTGCGGCTTGAAGTTGCAAGACGCGGCGGTAAGAGACGCTGGCTTCGTGGATCTGACCGCGTTCGGCTAGCGCATCGCCTAAGTGTTGATGGGCTAGAGCATGAGTTGGATGGAGTGAGATCGCTCGTCGATAAGCCGCGATCGCCTCATCCCATCGCGTTGCTTGCTCTAACGCTTTTCCGAGTTCCAGGTGAAGTTCAACGTTGTCTGGATGGAATTGGAGGGCGGTTTGGTAACGAGCGATCGCTTCATTAAGTTGCCCTTGTCTGACTAAGGCATTGCCTAGCTGTAAGTGAATGTGGGCATCGTCGGGTTGGGTTTCGAGTGCCTGGTAATAGAGTTGGAGGTCGTCAGGGTTGGTGGCGATCGCATGACGATAATAATCCATGACACCGGATGTTCCCTGAGTGTGCTGGAGGTACGCTTTGAATCGCTCTAATTCTGCTTGCAAGCTCTGTTGTACCGATTCAGCCTGAGTTAGTTCTGCCTGAAGGACTGCCAGGGCGGTTTGGGTTTGAGCGCGATCGCGTTGAGCCTCTGTTTGCAGTTGTTGTAGTTGAGTTTTGGTTTGCTGAAGTTGATCGTTGAGCTGCATTAACGCTGCTTGTGACGCATTCAGTTGCACTTGTATCGGGTTCAAATCCTGTGGCTTATCTCGAAAGGATTGCACCAGGTTGGTGACTCGTCGTTCGATGCCGGGGTAGAAGAGAATCACCTGTAGCAGAAGCAA
Organism: Stenomitos rutilans HA7619-LM2; assembly: GCA_019358945.1. GTDB lineage: Bacteria > Cyanobacteriota > Cyanobacteriia > Leptolyngbyales > Leptolyngbyaceae > Stenomitos > Stenomitos rutilans. The sequence continues at coordinate 40,424 of JAHHIE010000053.1, forward strand.
GATGGCGAACCAGGCGTTTTGCAAGGAGGGAGCGATCGCCAGGATGAGGGGCAAGCCGACTTCGTAGAAATCGTGGGGGACAACGTAGGCTTTTTGGATGGGTGCGGGATCGAAGGTCGCGGTGGGATCGGCTTTGAAGAGGGTGATTTTGAGGAGGAAATAGCCGATCGTGAAAACGAGAATGAGGGGTGTGGAGTGGGCAATCACCAGGATGAGGGCACTGAGCAGCAGCAGTTCGATCGGAAAGATAATGCGACTCATCCAAAACCGAACGCTCCCGACATCGGATTCTGTCACCAGTGTTTTTACACCAGACCTCAAATCATCGGTACGATCCCAGAGTTGGTGTAGGAGTATGCCTCGGATGCCAGCAAAGCATGACCAGGCAGTTGCAGCGATCGCTAACCCTATCACTTGCAGCGATGGTGTAGCTACGAGATGAGCAAAGGTGGTGGCGATGAAGAGGGTAGGGATGGCGTGTGCGCCAGCAGCATCGCTGAGAATGCCGAAGATGCCTTTTTCTTTGAAGCGGAACGGTGGCGCGGAGTAGAAGGTAGGTAGTAGATAGTTGATGCCCAACAGCACGATCGCCAGGGTGCTAAAGTGCATCAGGATGGGCAGGCTGAATCCCAGTACTGCCAAGGCAAGGCAAAACAGGGCGCGTTGCCAGGGCGAGAACCGAGCCATTGAGTTGTGTTTGCCGACCTGTCGATCGACTTCCACATCAAAACTGTCATTAATAATGTGTCCGTAGGCAGCGACACAGGCGATCGCAAATAGCAACGCAGCTACAGTCAGGATCGATTGGAGGAAAGGCAGATCCAGCAAGAGGATTTCAGCATAGGCGATCGCCAGTAAGGGTGGAATTTTGTAGAGCCACCAATCGCGCGATCGAATCGCTTTGAAGAATGATGAAAAGAATCCGCTGGATGTTGGGATTTTAATTTTTGCGGTTGTCTCAGGACTCTCTTTTTGCTTTTTGGAACGAGCCACGATCGCTCTCCTTGTCGCTCCTTCAACTAACGGATATTCAATAATCTCTACTTGCTCGAAGTATTTCTTAAATAGAATAAGCATACACTTCAGTTGTGGAGCCAACAAATTGAGATGTCGTTTTCCAGCATCTTCATCGATCCAACTCCAAATGACTCCTTCAAACTGATAAAATCCACCCCCTTCACCTAGATCCTTGCTGGTGTAGGGAAGTTTCAGATCACCAGATCCCAATTCGGCAGGATCGCAAACTGGCAAAAAACAAATACCTCTATCAGATGTCCAACTTGCAAAGTTCTCAATGACCTTTTCTAGTTCTGATAACGACTCTACATAAGAATAAGCCCACCACATACAAGATACTAAATCCCATTTTTCTTCCCACTGCGGACGTTTATCTCTATAGTCTCCTTGAACAAATAGAGTATTTGGGTTTGCTTGCTTGGCAACCTTGAGCATTGCAGGTGAGATATCTAATCCGGCTCTTTCTATATTGGGAAAGCGACTTAGAAAGTAGCCCGTGCCACAGGCGACATCTAACCACATTGCTCCTTCACCGATTTCACTTAAAAGCTTGTTAATTGTTTCTGCTTCAAAATCAGCATTCTGTTTAGATTTCTCATTGAGAAGAAATCTTTGATTATATTCCTGGGCATAGACTTCATCGTAAATTCCAGGTATGTCCTTTTTGTCCATGCTTTTCTGATGGGTGATCGCGCAGATGTGAAAATACTTACGATAAGCTTACTGTAGTTGCTAGAACTGCGATCGTTATCGCATTTTATGAGCAAGATACGGAAGATCACTGAGGTTTTCTGTGAAGGCGCAGAAAACCCGAAACTTAGACCCAGCCTCTCATTTCTTCTTTTGTCAGAAGTCTTTGTAGCTTCAGATAGTCCCGCTGTGCTGCTTGAAGAATGTGTTTCATCATTAAGGGTTCATCGGCATCAGCGGCCATAAAAGCGGCATTCAGGGCAATATTGCGGATGTTGCCGCCAGCGACCTGTAGCTGTCCAAGTTTTTGGTAGTCTAGCCCTTCGGTTGGTGTTTGCGGTGGGAAAATGCGCTGCCAAATTTGAGCGCGATAGAGGGCTGTTGGGAAGGGAAACTCGACCATAAAGCGGATGCGGCGCAAAAAGGCAGTATCGAGGGCGTTTTTTAAGTTGGTGGTTAAGATCGCTAAACCGCTGTAGGCTTCCATGCGCTGAAGTAAGTAACTCACTTCGACATTCGCGTGGCGATCGCGACTATCTTTCACTTCCGTCCGCTTGCCAAATAAAGCATCCGCTTCATCGAACAGTAAGATGGCACCTCCCGTTTCTGCTGCGTCGAAAATCCGGGCGAGATTCTTCTCGGTTTCACCAATATATTTGCTGACCACGGCGCTGAGGTCAATGCGGTAGAGGTCGAGATGAAAATGCTGGGCTAAGACTTCCGCTGCCATTGTTTTCCCCGTCCCGCTATCGCCGTGAAACAGGGCAGTGATGCCAAGACCGCGACTGCCTTGTTTGGCAAAGCCCCAGTCCTGGTAAACTTTCGATCGCTGTTGCAGATGAGTGGCGATGTCGGAGAGTACCTCGCGTTGGGGGTCTGGTAGCACTAAGTCATCCCAATTTGCTGTGGTGTCGATGCGTTGGGCTAAGTCATCCAGGCGCGGACGAGCTTGAGTGCGGCAGAAATCCCACAGTTGATGGTGGAGTTTAGAGTTTGGCTGTTGGATTGACCATTCATCGTCACGGGTGACTTGCAGGCAGGCGGCTTGAATGGTGGCGGGGCTGAGGTTAAATTGGGAGACCAGCTTGGTGAGTTGTCCGTTCAGTTCGGTTGCGGCAGTGCCGAGGTGAGTTTCCCAGAGGGATTTTTGTTCGTGGAAACTGAGGGGAGGAGCGTCAAAACTGACGGCAGTTTGCTGTTGAATGGGCAAGCGTTCTGGGGTACTGAGGATGCAAGGAGTCTGGAGCGTTTCAATCAAGAGAGAAATCGCCGTTGTTTTAACCAGATCGGCGGCGGAGAGGGTGTCGCAGTCGAGGCATAAGACGCGATTTCCTAAGATGGCTTCTCGTTCCCACCGTTGCTTGAGTTGATGCAGTTCGGAAGGGAGTGTGGGCAGGACAGCGGCGTTCATCATGCCGGGGTTAAAGCCGAGGCGATCGCAGAGCTTGCGGATGATTTGATGTTTGGTGGTCGATTCAGCACCGCAGAGTTGTAAGAGGGGTAATTTGCCTGGGGCTTGCGACCAGGTGGTCATGAGGCGATCGGCGATCGCGTGTTGGGAAAGCGGCAACGGGTGAGTTTCTGGTTCGGGGAACGTGACCAGTCCCAACAAGTGTTCGTCAACGGCGGTTTCGCCTAACAGATAACAGAGAATGCGTTTGTCGATTCTGATTGCCGCTTGGGTGAGGGTGAAGCCGGGAGCGAATTCAATTAGTTGCCAGCGTTGCAAGGGGTTTTGGGGCGAGAGCACCGACCAGCGGGCAGCGGGAAAAATGGACAGGGCTAGACTCAGGGTGGGAAAGGGGCGATCGGGGTTGCCGTTGGCTTTCGCACAGAGGCGGGCAAAAGCGGGGTCGATTTCCATGCCGATGCACAGCAAGAGGATGTCTCGCTCGAAGGCGGACAACTGGAATTTAGTGCAGAGTTGGGTTAAGGCACTGGTTGGGGCACTGGCATCGGGAAGACTGTCCAGCGATTTGTTCTCCAGGAAAGACTCGACCCACTGCCGAATCCGCCCGACTTCTTGCTGAATCGTTTGCCAGTTGGTCTGATACCACGTGGGAGATGCGATCGCGGTCATAGCGGTTCTTCCTGATTGCTGATGGAGGGACTCAATGGGGAGGACGGTTCACCGGATCGGCTGCTGTGCCAAGTTGCACGCCCAATGGATGCCCTGATAACCCCTCAAACTCGATCGAGGGTTTGAAGTCTTAAAGATTCTTCATTTTTCGTGATGAGGAACAACTATCGCAACAGTTCTGAGGGTTAAACGGCGCGATCGCGTTGTGTTCTGTGGATGAGTTGCGATTCGCGGTGGGTGGCTGGGTATGTTAAGGGCGATGCAACATCCGAGAGAAACGGCACCGAGCGGCGAGGAGCAACGATGGCGAAAGAGAGTGGCAAGGTAGAGGCGCAAACGTGGCAACCTCCCGCACCGCAGACGGCGAGTAAAGAGACGTTTGCCGCCCGACCGTTTCCTGAGGTGGCGCGAACGGAAGCGGGGCAGGAAGCCAGTTCCGATCGCTTTGAGACGAAAGAAAATCAGTCGGGCGGGATGATTGAGAATATCAACCGCTCACTGGCAGCCGCCAGCCCACCCGAACTACCAACATTGGGGCTGGAAGGTGTGCAAGCAAAGCTGACTCTCGGCACGCCGGGGGATGTGTACGAGCAAGAAGCTGACCAGGTGGCGCGGCAAGTGGTAGATGAAATTCACAGTGACCCATTCCAAGCACCCAGTACAAGGTCGGAGGAAAAGAGTCAACCAAAGGTTGAGGATGCGGGACGGGTGCAACGGCAGATTACCGTGCAGGCAGCGGGTGATGCTGAGGGAGAAATTTCTAGCGAGTGGGAAGCCCAGTTGCAGGGAGCGAAAAGCGGAGGACAGCCGTTGTCGCTGTCAGTGAAAGAGCCTATGGAGCAGGCGTTTGGGGCGGATTTTAGCGGGGTGCGCGTGCATACGGGGGCGCAGGCGGATGGGTTGGCAAGGTCAATTCAGGCGAAGGCTTTTACTACGAAGCAGGATGTGTTCTTTGGGCAGGGGGCATATGAGCCAGGGAGTCGTGGGGGGCAGGAGTTGATAGCGCATGAGTTGACTCATGTGGTGCAGCAAAAGTTTGACTCAGCAAATAGAGCTACTATTAAAAATGGAAAGAAAAAAGGTGGATCAAAAGACAAAAGAATAGCGGAAGCAATAGACATAACATCGCAAATGAAACGTCAAAAAGATACAACTAAAGGAAAAAATATATTATATAGTGATAAGCCAATTCTTAGAATATTTAATAAGGAAACAATCCAATGTGTAAAACAATACGCTTCCAGCAGTAGCTCTAAGAAAAAGAGCGTGCCAAAAAACACCAGAACACCATTTACGAATAACATTAAAAAAGCACAAAAAGAAATCAAGAAATTATTAGGTAAGACAGCTTTTGACCTAGCTCATCGATTGTCCTACCACGATATAGCAAAAACCGTGCAAGAAAAACCAAAGCAGGCAATTATGAGTATGATAAAAAAGGTTACTATACCCCAACGAAATTTTGGTACCTATATAAAAATAGGAGATAAGACCTACTACAATAATGTTGTTCAGCATATTCATGATACGAGGAAGCTGATAAGATTACTAAATTCATCACCTTACAATTTACGACCGGGGGTTTCAAGCGACAATAGAAGTATAGGAAAGAGATATGATGGAGTTTATGAAAATGGAAAATTATCACCACAAAGTAAAGGCACAAAAAGTTTTGGGTAGTGCGTCAAAGAATGGTGGGTCGAGTAAAGTAGGGAGACCGCTACTTTTACGTACAAATTATGGAATGTCTGCTCTGCGGTCATCCTAGCACCCACAAGCATGGAAAAGCTCCGA
>JAHHIE010000054.1 GCA_019358945.1 Stenomitos rutilans HA7619-LM2
AACGACCCCAAACAAAACCCGATTGAAGATATTTGGTTACAGGCAAAGCGGTGCATTCGAGCGTACTACCACCTGTGTCAATCATTCAATACCGTTAAGTTCCTGTTTGAGTTTGTGACTCACCGCCAAACCTTTGACTTTCCAAAGCTTTTTTCCTATGCTTGTTTCTCACAACTCATTTAGGATCGCTATATTTGAAAACGTGGATATCTAGACTCTTCTTTTTTTAAGCTAATCTTAAAAGCTAAATCAACAAGATTTCTTAACCCCTCTTCCGAAAGCCTTAAAAAAGGTGAAATTGCATTCACCTTTTGAATTGCTGTAGCAAACTCCTTTGGGCCACAAGTTTGATTGGAACTGAATTCAGAAGCAATTTCATCTCGTACTTGTAGTAATTTGACTGTCAACTTAAGGGCTTCATCAAACACGATAATACGCCTCTAGACTCTAAAAATAGATCTTATGTGCGAGGGGATTTGTCCTAAGACATCAGTATGTAGCAATTTTAATTGAAAGTATCTGAAGTATCAGGTTAGCAAGATTTCTATCATATCTAGTGTATGAGCTCAACCTAATCGTCAACCTCTTTTAGGTTGAGTTGAGGCGAAAAATTAAACACTTTCCAAATAGTGCATTCACCCCTATAGCTTGTTCTAAAAGAATTCAAGCGACAGGAAATTGCCTACTGCTTCAACTTCTTAAAACAACAAACTGAGACCTATGCGGCTAACAGACCTATGCGGCTAACTGTTTCGTGCCTCTTAAAAAGATGAGACTGCTATAGAGATGGAAGGCGGAATCCCAATAGCTATCGGTTTGGCGTGAGAGGTGAATGTGAGACTTGAGGCGGAGCAAGGGCAGGGTAAAATCGGCGGCGGTTTCGGCGAAGGGGGTGAACTGCGACCACGTTTCAGCATGAGACGTTTGACGATCGAGCAATGCCATTAACTGATTCCAGTTGGTGCGAATGGTGTTGCGATCGTGGGGGTCGATCGACGCTTGGTTTGCAACAGCAACGCCTTGATTAAAGTTGTAGCTACTGTCATGCAAACGGAGAATGCAGCGTCGTCCCGGCAGGTGTAGATCGCAAAAGTGGGCGTAGTCCTGGGTTTCTTCCTTGCGTTCCAGGCGGTTACGGTAGCCCAGATCTAATACCCGCTCAAAAATAGGCAACATGCCTTCCACTCGTTGCGCTATTTCTGACCAATCAAAGCTGAGAAAGCCCGTCTGGTCATGCATATTCTGACAAACCACGGTTGCTTTTGGAGCGGCTGACTGAAACGATTTAACGCGAAAAAGCTGAATGGCCTGGATTTCCGGTTGCGATGCCCAGACATTTGGCACGCCAGCCTGCCGCAATTCCTGACTCAACACTTGCAGTTCACCCGCCAAGCCCGCTCGATATAACCGCCATCCTCGATTGGGAATAAGCAGTCGTGTTGTATAAGCGTCCAACTTCATCACCCGCGCAAAATTTTGGACGATGGTCGCGCGATCGTCTCCCGATACGGCCTCCAACGCCAAAAAACCAGGTGCATTATTGTTTGGTTCAGCGCTTGCCTGAGCGATCGCCCGCTGCCGTAGTTCTCGCTGCGTTGCCTCAACCCGCTGAATGCTCTGACGTACCTGAGTCACCAGCTTTGGATTCGGCGTATCGCGCAGCAGTTGACGATAGATGTCTGTCGCCGCCTCCAGTTTGCCCGAAACTTCCTGCAAACGCCCGGCGTAAAACTGTGCCCAGGGATTTTGCGGCGACTGTGCTAAAAATTCTGATACTAGTTGAGCAGCCGATCGGTAGTCTTGACGGTCAAAAGCAGCGGTAATTTCGTCCAGCATAGGGAGGGCAGAGATGAGAGGTTTTGAGTGATGAGTTTTGCACTAGTTGTCAGTTATCAGCCATCAGCAGTCAGCTATCAGCTTTCTTCTAAAAACTAACAACCAACAACTTCTTTAGCCTTTTACCTTTTACCTATACCCACTCCCATCTCATACACCGCTGCAATGAGTGACAGAGCTACTAACGGAGCTGTCACAGCGCGGAGAACACGGGAGCCGAGAGAGACGGGTTGGTAGCTTGCGGCAATCGCCTGTTCAACTTCAGCATCCGTCCAACCGCCTTCGGGGCCGATCGCAATAGTAATTGAGGTCAGGGATGGGGTAGCACCTGCTAACGAAAGACAGTCAGACTGAAGACATTCTAATAAATGGGGAGCCTTTCCTCGTGCAGCGCAAAGATACTTTTTGACCCGTGTTGCGGACTGTTGTTCTGGTTGAAGATGTTCAACAAAGGGAACTGGCGTGGCGATACGCGGAACGCACAGGCGTTCGGATTGTTCGGCCGCTTCGTTGGCGATGCGCTGCCAGCGTTCTAACTTTTGAGGACTGGGATGCAGCAGCGTGCGATCGCTCAACACAGGCAAGATTTGCTCAACGCCTAACTCGGTTGCCTGACGCACGACTTCATCAAAGCCATTCCCTTTTGGAAGTGCCGCCACCAGGGTGACACGGATAGGCAGTTCGGTAGAGTGAGCGATCGACTCTAAAATCTCTGCCTGTGGCTCTAGTGTATGGATCGCGCTCAGCGACGCTAACCAGGCGTGTCCATCTCCATCCATTGCGATAAAGCGATCGCCAGTGCCCAAGCGCAGCACTCGTTGCAAATAGTGCAGTTGTGGAGGGGTTAGACGAATATGCCCGTTTTGCATTTGTTCAGGGCTAACAACCAATCGCTGTAAAGGCACAAGTATTTCCCAGACTAACGAGCGATGAGGTCTATGATTCTCCGCGATCTATCGTTCCTAGGCAAAGAGCAATGGAGACGCTCAGAGTAACAACGGGTCAGAATCCGTAGCTTTAGAATAACAGCCTCTATGTCACGAGGTGCTGAGACACAGTCTTCTCAAAAACAGGAGAGATTAATAAAATTCTGTACGGTAGAAAAATGAATTCATTCCGGGGTCGTATGCTCGACAAACCCTCTCTTGCCGTAAAGCGAGGGGTTTGTGTGCATTCTGAGCCACACGCAGCGATACCGAGAATGGGTGATTATCCAATTTTCTTTCTGGAATGCTGATCGGTGGCGCTGTTGATGTCACTAACCCCCGCAGAGGCATTAAATCATGGCTGATACGATTACATTGACTGGAATCATTCGAGATTTTTCGTCTGTAAAAAGCAACTTGCCTGCAAGTCATCCAGATTTTGAGACCGATACATTCGACGAGCATAATGTTGAGAAAGGCATCGTTGGCCCACTGCTTGGTGCTGATAATAAACCCGTCTATGTCGGCGGCAGTGGTGCAATCAAATCAACTCATGGTAAGGCTGCATTTGACAAGTGGTATGCCAATAATCATCCCGCTAACGCTCAAAAGCCTTTTTCAATCACGCTGAGCAAAGTTAGCTCAAACCCCGACGTTTTTCGCTACGACAATCAGGCATTCTTCCCGATCGACAATGAGCTGTTAGGCAACGAGGGTAACGCTCATAACTTTCATTTCACCTATGAAGTGAGCACTCAATTTACTTACCAGGGTGGAGAAGTCTTTACCTTTATCGGTGATGACGACTTGTGGGTTTTTATTGATGGCAAACTGGTGATTGATTTAGGTGGCATTCACACTCAACAGTCAGCATCCGTGAAGTTAGACACCTTGGGCCTCACGGTTAGTAAAAACTACAGCCTGCGTTTGTTCTTTGCAGAACGCCACACCACGGAGTCTCATTTCCGCATTGATACATCCATTCTGCTCACCCAGCCCGTTGCTACGATCGTCGCGTTAGACCCCAATGTCAATGAGCTTGGCCCGGATACTGGCAAATTTACGATCAGTCTAGATAAAGCGGCGCTCACCGATGTAACTGTGAACTATACCGTGGCTGGCACCGCAACCGAAGGAGCCGATTATCAGCCGATCCCTCGCAGTGTGCTGTTTCCCAAAGGTCAGACTAGCATCAAACTCCCGGTGACGCCGATCGCTGATCAACTGGTCGAAGGGCCTGAAACGGTGATTGCAACTCTCACTAATGGCAATGGCTATCAGGTTGGCGCACCCAGCAGTGCCACGGTCACGATTTTGGATAACCCACCCCCGGTTGCCTCGATCGTCGCGACTGACCCCAACGCCAATGAGCTAGGGCTTGATCCAGGTCAATTTACCATCACGCTGGATAAAGCTGCGCTTGTGGATCTGATCATTGGCTATACCGTTTCAGGTACCGCAACGGAAGGTGCCGATTATCAACCGATCCCTCGCAGTGTCTCCATTCCAAAAGGGCAAGTCAGTGCGGTGATTCCAGTGAAGCCGATCGCGGATCAGATTCAGGAAAGCGATGAAACTGTGATCGCTACTCTACAGCCCGGTAACGGCTATCGCTTGAGTCCGACGATTACGGCGACTGTGGTGATCAAAGATAATCCTCCCATTCCTCCAGCTATTCCGATCGTGACGATTATGGCGACTGATAACGCGGCGAAAAAGCCTAAACCCGCAGAAGCCGTTTCTGACAAAGGCGAGTTCCTGATTAGCTTGAACCAGGCGGCTCCTACCAATATGGTGATCAACTTTAGCGTGAGTGGTTCTGCGCTGGAAGGCTCAGATTGCCTAACGATGCCTCGTAGCGCCCCGATTGCAGCCGGTCAGACTCAAGTAAGATTTCCGGTTGTGCCGATGACTTACTCACCGCTGCGAGCTGGGGCAGGCGTGAGAGGGGTAACCAATGTCATCGTAACGCTGCAACCGAGCACTGGCTGCCAGCTAGGGGCCAAAATTAGCGATACGGTCGTGATCAACGTGCCTGTAGACATTGCGGTTGGCCCTTAAGTCAGAACAACGCTTTTTAGCTCTGCATATCAGGGCTAAAAGGCGTTGTATCAGTTCTGAGTTTTAAGTTTTGAGTTTTGAGTGACCGAACCTGACTAGGGCAAAAGGCGTTATACCAATTCTCAGATTTGAGTTTTGAATAGCGCTGTGCACCGACAAGCTAGAGAGTTTTGAGTGACAGCCCCTAGCACCGCTGGTTGGAGTGCCGCATCTGTCGCTCAATCAAAGGGAAGCGGTATTACGTCTACTGCTATCCGGCAGGGCTGTTGAATTAATGTCGCTGAAATAATATAGGATGCAAATTTAACGAGGTGAGGTGTAAGAGATGGCATTTACTGTTCTAAGACATTCTTCGAGACATTCATGGGTCGCAACATCGGGATTGTTGGGCGTGCTTTTAGCCAGCGCACAGGTAGGGGCCGCCGTTTCGCAGCCCAGCGCTAAAGATTTGCAGCTACCTGCCCCGCAACACAGCAAGCTCACGATCGCTGAACAACCGCTCGTTTCAGTGCAGAGCCTTGCAGGTCAGAGTGCTACAAGCCAGAGTGTTACAAGCCAAAGCGTGATCGCAATCATTCCTGACATCAATGTTGCATCCAGGCCACTAAATGGCAAACTGCTGATTGCAAATAAACAGAATGGCTATACAGAACCATCTGAGCCATCGCAAAAACCTGCCAAACCGATCGCCCAACCCGCTAAACCAGTCTCTGATCCAATCAGCCCTGAATACACGGCTCCAATGGGGCCGATCACCTCGGTTTCACAACTTTCGGATGTCAGACCGACCGATTGGGCCTTCCAGGCACTGCAATCGTTGGTTGAACGCTATGGCTGCATTGTAGGCTACCCCGATCGTACGTATCGAGGTAACCGGGCACTCACCCGCTACGAGTTTGCTGCCGGACTCAATGCCTGCATGAATCGCATTGATGAACTGATTACAGCGGGCACGGCTGATCTGGTGAAGAAAGAAGATTTGCTCGTCGTACAGAAGTTGCAAGAAGAGTTTGCGGCTGAACTGGCGACATTACGTGGTCGCGTTGATGCGCTAGAGGCACGCACCGCCACGCTTGAAAAGCAGCAGTTTTCGACCACTACCAAGCTGGTTGGCGAAGCCATCTTTGCCATCAGCGACTTGTTCGGTAGCCAGGTCGATCGCTTAAACAACACGGTTTTTCAGGATCGGGTGCGCCTTGGGCTACAAACTAGCTTCACAGGCAAAGATGTCTTAAATACGCGGCTGGCGGCTGGCAACGTCAATCAGTTCTTTGTGATTGCTAATCCCTATTCACCGTTTGTCTTAAACAGCAGCGGTCAGCCATTGGGTTCGGCTGAAGGCACACCCGCTTATCGCATCAATGGGCAAACGGGTAACAGCATTGTCCTCGATCGCCTGGATTACACTTTTCCTGTCAGTGATCGGTTGAAGGTCTACATCGCCGCTGCGGGGGGTAAGAGCCAATACTACGTTGCCAGTACTGTCAATCCGTTTTTTGAGAACTTTGACGGTGGCAACGGGTCTATCTCAGCCTTTAGTCAAGAAAGCCCCATCTATCGCATTGGAGGTGGTGCGGGTGCTGGCTTTAATCTAGCGCTGGATACAAAACGGGTCTTCACGCTGTCGGCTGGCTATTTAGCTAACAATGCCAATATTCCTGGCGGTAGCAACGGACTCTTTAATGGAGATTTTGCGGCACTTGGTCAAATCACCATTTCGCCGGGCGATCGCTTTCAGGTTGGCCTAACCTATGTTCGCGGTTATCACACCAGCGGTAACTCCATTTTTGGGTTAGGGTTGGGCAACAACAGCTTCTTCACAGGTACGTTGCCAGCAAATGCCATTCACACGGCCTTTGGGCAAGCCGCGACCACAAACTCCTACGGAGCACAAGCATCGTTTAAGCTCAGCCCCAAAGTAGTCATCAACGGCTTTGGTGGTTATACCGACTTACAGCTTGTGGGTGGCGGAAACGGTCAGATCTGGTATTACGGGTTGGGGTTAGCCTTCCCTGATCTGTTCAAGAAGGGAAATCTCGGCGGTATTTTTGTGGGTGTGGAGCCGTATCTGGGTGGTGCTAATATTGCGGGCTTGAATCTGAGAGGGTTGGGTCTGCAAAATGCAACATCCCTTCACGTCGAAGGGTTTTACAGATACCAGCTTACAGACAATATCTCAATCACCCCAGGCGTAGTTTGGATTACGGCACCCGATCAGAACAATAGCAACGACGATTATGTGCTTCTGACCTTGCGTACTACGTTCTCGTTCTAGCCAAGCTGCGCTAGTCACTCGCACTCTGAAGCTTACGCGGCGGTAATGCAACGGCACGCTTAAACAGCATACATAAGCCTCCTTCCTCTTCATGGTGGGAGGCTTTTTACTTGATGACCTGTGCTGTCGTGTGAATTCACTAGCGTCTGCCCCTTTGTGACATCGATCGAAGAGGTGGACATACTTCCGTAGGGGCAAGACAATACCTTGCCCCTAACCAACGATCATCTGTAGCGATCGTTGGTTAAATCGGTATAACACCGTGATTGTGTTAGTGGCTTACGGCTTGTTAAATCCTTCAGCATTGTGAATTAAAATACGAGCAGTAACAGCGCCGTTCTTTAGTGCCTGCTTTCTGGCTCTTGCTTTCTGGCTCTTGCTCTCTGGCAGTGGTACCCCGGCGCGATCGACCTACCCTCACCATCAGCACGCCCACCCTTCGCCACTATGACACACCATCACGCCCACCATGACCACGACCACGGGCACAGTCATGCTGGACATCACCACACTCCAGCAAACTATAGTCGAGCGTTTGCGATCGGGCTGGCGTTAAACGTGGGCTTTGTCGGTGTTGAAGTGGTTTTTGGCTATTTGGCAAATTCGGTTGCACTCCTGGCGGATGCAGGGCACAACTTAAGTGATGTCTTAGGGTTGGTATTGGCGTGGGGGGCGAGTGTGCTGGCGCAGCGGCAACCCTCTAGCCGTTACACCTATGGTTGGCGACGATCGTCTATTTTGGCGGCATTCTTAAACGCTGTTTTTCTCCTGGTGGTTACCGGAGGGCTAGCCTGGGAATCGATTCAACGCTTTAGCAGACCCGACGAGGTGCAGGGCGGCCTGATTATCGTTGTGGCGGCGATCGGCATTGCCATCAATACAGCGACGGCGTTGATGTTTGTGTCTGGGCGCAAACAGGATTTAAACATCCGAGCCGCGTTTTCGCACATGGCGGCAGATGCTCTGGTATCGGCAGGCGTTGTGCTTGCAGGTATTGGCATTTTGACCACGCGTTGGGTCTGGCTTGATCCAGCCTTTAGTTTGGTCATCAGCGCGTTGATTATCGGCGGCACCTGGCAGTTGCTGAAAGATTCCTTTAATCTGGCGATCGATGCTGTGCCAGATGCGATCGACGAACGTGCTGTGAAAGCTTACCTGGCAGAGCGTCCTGGTGTTGAGCAGGTGCACGATTTGCATATCTGGGGCATGAGCACGACAGAAACTGCACTTACGGCACATCTCGTCATCCCAGAGGGGCATCCTGGCGATGCTTTCCTCGTTCACCTGTGCGAATCGTTGCAAGCCCAATTTGGCATTGCCCATGCCACGATTCAAATCGAGCTGGGCAGCGCAAACTGTACCTGCACTCTAACGCCAACCACAGCCCATCCTTAGCAAGAAGAGTCGGTGCCTATGACGTGGCTTGTCCTGACGTTGGTTATGCTTCTCAGCCTAGCGTTAATCGGGTTGTTAGAGCTACCATTCTCCATACTCCATACTATTAGTGTGCCGGGCTGGTTACCGCTGCTGGGAGCGATCGCACTTTTGTCGTGGTGCCTGGATGATTAACGTCCTTGCTTGATGACGCTAGGTAGAAGCACCGCTTAAAATTGACGGTCGGCAAAAGTGCGATCGTCAGGCAATTCGTTTGAGTCAGCAGTGAATGTAAGAATAGATCAGGGCAAACTCATACAATGTGCAGGTTGACGATCATCCCCTGCTGCTTAAGCAGCAGCACTTTGCTCCTAACGACCAGATAGGCGAGTCTATGGTTTCAGAATCGTTTATTCGCTTTGACGCTTTGTGCATAGATGGGTCAGAAATGAGCATTCCAGCCGACCAAGGGTTAAACCATGAAGCCAGCGCAATCGGATAAGGACGCAAAAAGGTTAGAGGCTTTGTACCAGTATCAAGTGCTGGGTACGGCACCTGAGGAAGCATTCGACGATTTGACCCAGTTGGCTGCTCAGATTTGCGGCACGCCAATGGCCTTAATGACATTAGTTGCAGGTGATCACCAATGGTTTAAGTCAAGCGTCGGGCTGGTCATTGAGGAAGCGGGTCTGCACGTCGGCTTCTGCCCACTTTGCGTCGATCGGCAGGATGTTCTGGTCATTGCCGATACAACCGCCGATGACCAATTTGCAGCCAATGTGGTCGTTACCGATGCCCCCTACGTGCGCTTCTACGTTGCGGCTCCTTTGATTACACCCGCTGGCTATGTGATCGGCACCATCTGCGTGATGGATCAGGTGCCGCGTGAGCCACAGCCACAGCAAATTGAAGCCCTGCGGCGGCTGAGTCGCCAGGTGGTAAGCCAGCTAGAGCTGCGGCTCAATCTCGGTGTGCTGACCATTGCAATGGCTGAACGGCAGCGGGTAGAAATTGCCTTGCAGTATAGCGAAGAACGCTTTCGGAGCGCGTTTCACTGCACCGCGATCGGGATGACGATCGTTGCGCTGGATGGGCGTTTTCTTCAAATCAATCAAGCTGTGTGTGGCATTTTTGGCTATGACGAGGCAGAAATGCTGACGAAAACCTTTCAAGAGTTGACCCATCCCGATGATCTGGCGGCGAACTTGCAGTTTTATCAGCAGGCACGAGTCGGTACGATCGGCTCCTACCAGTTAGAGAAACGCTATATCCATCAATTAGGACACGTCGTCTGGGTGTTGCTGACCGTTTCGTTATTACGAGACGCGGAGGGCGAACCGCTGTATTTCGTCTCACAGCTTCAAGACATTACGCAGCGCAAGCTCACCGAACGGGCGTTGCGGCAAAGCGAAGGGCATTTTCGTGATCTGGTGCAGCATCTTCAGGCAGGCGTTGTGCTGCAAGGGCCACAGGCCGAAATCTTGATGGTCAACCCTGCCGCTCTGTCTATGCTGGGCCTGGACGAAGCCCAGCTATTGGGCATGACATCCTATGACCCTCACTGGCGGGTCATCCATGAAGATGGGTCACCCTTTCCAGGTGAGCAGCATCCCGTGTCGCAGGCGATCGCTACTCGCCAACTGGTGCATAACGTTGTCATGGGCGTTTACCGCCCAAAGTATGAAAACTGGATCTGGCTACTGGTCAACGCCGATCCGCACTTTAACCCCGACGGCAGCATTCAGCACATCCTTTGCACCTTTAGCGACATTAGCGATCGCAAACACATCGAAGAAACCCTACGTAAGACTGAGGCCCGCAATCAAGCACTGTTAAACGCAATCCCTGATTTAATGCTGCGGGTTGATCGCGAAGGTGCTTATTTGGATGTCAAATTTGCGAAAGAATTTGATACTCTCTTACCGCCTGCGGATATCATTGGCAAGCGTGAAGCAGACGTACTGCCACCAGACGTTGCCTGTAAACGCCAGCATTGTCTCGCTGAAGCCCTACGCACGGGCGAACTGCAATTCTGTGAGTATCAGCTTGCGCTCAATGATGGTATCCACTACGAAGAGGCCCGCGTTGCGGTAAGCGGCGAAGATGAAGCTGTGATTATCGTGCGGGATGTAACTCAGCGCAAATTAGTCGAGCAAGAGCTAGAAAGCCAGAATCACCGGGCCTACCTGCTAACTGCGATTACCCTACGCATTCGTCAATCGCTTAATCTGGATGATATTGTCAGCACAACGGTAGCTGAAGTGCGCCAGTTTCTGCACGCCGATCGCGTCCTCATCTACCGCTTTGAACCCGATTGGTCAGGCACCATTGTAGTAGAGTCTGTCGATGGACAATGGACGCCTGCCCTGGGAACCGCCATTCAGGATTCTTGCCTGATGGAGGGCGGCTGGCAAAAATACTATCGGGGCAGAACGCAGGCGATCGACGACATCGAACAGGCCAATCTCACGGACTGCCACCGTGCTCTATTGGCTCAATTTCAAGTGAGAGCAAACCTGGTCGTCCCGATCATTCAAGGGAGGGGTGTCGCCGAAAAAGCACAGCTTTGGGGCTTGCTTATTGCTCATCAATGTACGGCACCGAGACAGTGGCGTTCCTTTGAAATCGATTTTCTGACTCAACTGGCCGATCAAGTCAGCATTGCCCTAGCACAAGCACATCTACTAGTGCGCGCAACGCAACAGCGAGAGCAACTAGCAGAACGCAACCTGGCGCTAGAGCAAGCCCGTCGAGAAGCCGAACAAGCGTCTCAGATGAAGAGTATCTTTTTGGCAACCGTCAGTCACGAAATTCGCACACCGATGAATGGCGTGCTTGGCATGACTGAACTGTTGAAAGACACGAATCTGGATTTGGAACAGCGGGATTTTGTCGAAACCATTCAGACCAGCGGCGAAACCTTGCTGAATTTGATTAATCAAATTCTAGATTTCTCCAAGCTAGAAGCGGGTGAAGTCGAGCTAGAAGTGCTCGATTTTGATCTCAATCTTTGCATTGAAGAAGTGGCAGACCTTCTGGCACCTGCCGCCCATGCCAAAAAGATCGAACTGGCTACCCTCGTCTACCGTAACCTGCCGACCCATCTGCGCGGAGATGTCCATCGACTACGCCAAATTTTGACCAATTTGGTAGGCAATGCGATCAAGTTTACCAGCCGTGGCGAAGTTGTGGTACAAGCAGCGCTGCTTGCAGAAACAGCCACCACTGCCACCATTATGTTTTCGGTCACGGATACCGGCATTGGCATTCCTGCTGCTGGGCTAGACCGTCTGTTTAAGCCGTTTTCCCAAGTCGATGCGTCTACAACCCGGCGGTATGGTGGCACAGGCTTAGGGCTAGCCATTTCACGGCAATTAGTTGAGCTGATGGGGGGTGAGATTGGTGCCGAAAGCACCGTTGGGCAAGGTTCGCGATTTTGGGCCACGTTAATCTTCGATCGTGCTTCCAATTTGCCTGCAACACCTAATCAGCCCGCGACGCCGCTGCCCAATCAACTCAGGCTGCTCGTGGTAGACGACAACGCCACCAATCGCAAAATTGTACGTTATCAAGTATCCTCCTGGGGGATGCAGATTGATGAAGCTGAAAATGGCAGAGTGGCACTTCAGGCTTTGCGGCATCGCGCTCAAGCAGGCGTTCCCTACGATTTAGCCATCTTAGATATGCAGATGCCGGAGATAGACGGCGAGATGTTGGGTGGTCAGATTAAAGCAGATCCGCTGTTGGCAAACACCAAACTAATCATGATGACCTCTCTCAACTATCGGGGCAGCAGTAAGCAGGCAGTAGCCTTGGGCTTTGCGGCCTACCTGGTGAAACCAGTCAAGCAGTCGCGCTTAATGGATTGCATCATGGATACTCTGATGGACGATCCACGCTTCCGCTCCTTTACTCAGGGATTGTCTGAAGGCACACCATCGCCTCTGGCGATCGAAGCACCCTCTCTGAAATCAAGCGCGGGACATACCGCAGGGGCACCGACCACGATCGCACCTTTATCACTGTCACCGCCTTTAAAACTTCTACTAGTGGAAGATAATATCGTGAATCAACGTGTGACGTTGAGCCAACTCAAAGTTTTGGGCTATACCGCTGATGTAGCCTCTAATGGTGAAGCCGCCTTACAAATGATGCGCCAGACCCCCTATGACCTGGTTTTAATGGATTGCCAGATGCCTGGTCTTGATGGCTACACCACAACCCGCGAAGTACGACGATCGCATCCCCAACCGCAGCCTGTGATTATTGCGCTGACCGCTAACGCGATGAAAGAAGACCGTGAAAACTGTCTTGCAACTGGCATGAATGACTATCTCAGCAAGCCGTTGCGTAAAGATGTGCTAGCAGCCAAATTGTCCCAATGGAGCCGGGTACTACTTGAGCAAAGGAGCAATCCATTGACCATGAACAACCACATACCCCACTCGCTTACCACAGAGAAATTCTCTACCTCAGCCACGATCGCCTCAGAGCATTCTACCTTGACGACTGAGATGTGCCCCAGCCCAAATAGCCAGCAGACCGGAGACATTTTCCCCACAATGGTTGAATCGCCAAACACCAACATCGACTCCTGCACTAGTCGGTTTAATGAATTGATCGATTGGGAGCATCTGCATCAACTGTCAGATGGCAGTGAAGAGTTTGAGCTGGAATTATTACAGGTGTTTGTGGAAGATACTGGAACTCATTTGGGCACGCTTGAAACAGCGATCGCTCAACGCCATTTCTATAACCTTGAGCAAGCAGCCCATCATGTAAAAGGAGCTAGTGCCAATGTGGGCTTGACTGCAATGGCTACAACCGCCGGACATCTTGAACAGCAAGCACGTCAGCAGCAGCTTCATAACGCAGAGGCACAGTTAGCTCAATTACAGCAAGTCCTGAATGACGTCCGGCTCTTTTTAGCGACAAAAAGGTAGGTTTGAGCGACGACAGGTAACTTCACCAGGTGCAAAAAGGCTATGAAAGAGGCATTGATCCGCTACCGTTTGCGCTTCCATGCAGGTAGCTCATCACCAGTGCTGTAGTGCTTGACAATCAACAAACAATTTCGATTCCCTGTTCGTGTATAAGTCAAGCCATCAGTTAGCTTTTGCATTAACTGAAGCCCACGCCCCCCTTCAGCATCACAATCAAACGAGGATGATAACTGCTCAAGCTGATGGGCCAAATTAAACGGAGCTCCGCAATCCCAAAGCCGAATTTCGATTCGTCCCGCAAAGATCATGACTTCGATATCAATTAAAAGCTCAACCGGAAGACCATTGTGGGCATGGCGGACTGCATTGGTAAACCCCTCTGCTAACACAAGCTGACACTGCTGCCAGTCGCGATCGGGAAGGGGTGGTCCATTAAACTGGTCAAACCATAAGAGAACGTCAGCGAGTGCGTTCAGGTCTGTTTTGACTTGTAGAAAAGCTCTTTGAACTGCTGGCAAGGGTAAAGAATCCTCAATAGCGCTTAGGTCGGGCTTTAGCAAACACGTCACCGAGCGCCAAGAATGGGTTAGCGTCGTTTTCATTGCAGCAAAACACAGCTTTGCTAGCCCTATTTTAATGGTTTTGCTGCCTGCATTCTGGCTCAAACTGCCCTAATCAATGGTTCCCTTAGAGGATGTCTTAAAAGGTATGAATGCCTACCCGAACCGCCCCCCTGCTCCCCAAATTTGAGGGGTTCTGAGGTGGAAGTCCCCCAGAATTGGGGGATTGAGGGGGCGAAGGCAGCGTCTCTGACACTTCTCAGACATCCTCTTAAAGCTTCAATGACGTCTCAACTCTATGCCGCACGTTTTAATTATTGATGATGACCCAACGATTCAGCTCATTTTAAAGAAAATATTGGCTGATCAGGGCTATGACGTAAGTGTGGCAAGCAATGGCTTAGAAGGCATTAAACAGGCACAAGCGCTTCGCCCCGCCCTCATTATTTGTGATTGGCTAATGCCACTAATGGACGGCTTGACTGTGTGCCGCAACCTTAAAACCGATCCCGATTTGTCTACTACCTTCTTTATCTTGCTTACCTCTCGTGACGCGATCGAAGACCGGGTCTACGGCTTAGATAATGGTGCTGATGATCTCCTCACAAAGCCCTTTGAACTGAACGAATTGAAAGCACGCGTGCGGGCAGGGTTACGGCTCCATCAGGCTAGCCAGGATTTAACCGCTCAGAAACGCCTGTTGGAGTCAGAATTTAGCGAAGCGGCAGAGTATGTGCGATCGCTCTTGCCTAAACCGTTAAGCGGCAGTGTGACGATCGATGCCCGCTTTATACCCTCTCAACATCTGGGCGGTGACTGTTTTGACTATTACTGGCTTGATCCCGACTATTTGGTCATTTATTTATTAGATGTTTCAGGGCACGGTTTAGGGGCCGCATTGCCGTCAATTTCTATCTTGAATATGTTGCGATCGCAATCCATGTATGGCGTCAATTTCTATCAGCCAAGCCACGTCTTAGCAGCGCTCAATGAAGCGTTTCAAATGGACAACCAAAACGATAAATATTTTACGATCTGGTACGGCGTTTATAATCGCGCAAAACGGCAGTTGGTCTATTCAAGCGCAGGGCATCCACCCGCGATCTTACTGCATGAGCACAGCCATCAAGGCATACAAGTGACGCAATTAAAAACAACGGGCATGCCCATTGGTATGTTGCCGGATACCCGCTTTACCGATCAACGCTGCGACATTGATTCATCGAGCATCTTGTATGTTTTTAGCGATGGCATCTATGAAATCTTTCAAGACGGAAATGATTTGTGGGGGTTTGATGCCTTTGTCACGCTATTAGTGAATGAGCAGGAGGCTATTGCCGATGCTGGGTTGGACCACATTTTAAACCACGTCAAGACGCTCAACACAAAAGCATCCCTGGATGATGACTTATCTCTACTGCGTATTCGCTTCAATCCTGATGGTTGCCCTGATGTTCATGCTCAAGCCAACTCTGCCTGATACGCATCTTGGAGGAAATTAACCAGCCAGTCTTTCGCGTGATAGGTGGCGCGACAGTCATCTTCGTTATAGGTGACGATGGCATCAAGGTAGGTGCGATCGCCCGTTGAAAGCCATTGAGCATACCAGTAAATGGATTGGGCACCGTTAGCGCTGGGGTCACGCCAGTCAAAGCCTAACCAACGAGCGATCGGTTTGAGCGCATAGCTTTCGACGGGCAGTGTCACCATACGCGTAACCCGCTCGTGCAAATCGACGAAGCGGGTTAGAAGGGGTTGTACGCGATGGGCTGGTGTGCTGTAGAGTTTGGCGAGTCGCTCAACCGTTTGGACTTCAAAGGGACAGAAGTGAAAGATGGGAGCGGTAGGATACTGCCAAACCAGGTCGAGAAATTGGTGCCAGACGAGGACTTCATCTTCGGGTCGTTCGGCGAGCAGTGGGTAGAATGTCTCGGTTTGAGAGGAGCGATCGACCACCAGCACGCCATGTAGATAGACCAGATTCAGCGCGGGTTCGGCTTCAATGTCGAAGTAGAGTTCTACTGGCGCAGTGGGCACTTCTTCTAACAGGCTTGTGTTCGTCTGGCTCTCAATGAAGAGCGCTCGATTGTGCAATGTCGATCGCGCCTGACGCACTAGCTTATAGGCCGTCTCGGCTCCAAAACCTGGCAGAGGGGCTAGTTGCGCGACGTTCGTTTCGGCCACAGCTTTTACAGTGGTCAGGTTAAGCGCCTGTAGCTGCTGATAGCGAGTGGGGGTCACACCTGGTAAGAGTGAAAGGTGTTGCTCGCTTTTGGCGATCGCATAACAATGCCCAAACCAATGGCACAAACTACAGCGATTGCGAGCGATAAAGACTTCTGGCGAGTCGGGTTGAGATAGCACCTGAATGCATTCATCCAAAATCGCCTGCATTCGAGGTAGCATCTCCCACAGATCAACCGCATAGGCTCCGCGTTCACGCAGCAGCAACCACGCTGTTTCTGACCAGGCACCCTGTACCTCTGCCAGCACCAGCATGTGGAAGGCTGTGATAATTTGATACTCCAACTTAGGGCGCTTGCCTAGCTTGATTTCTGTTGGCTCATACAGCCAATCCCCAAACACAGACTCGCCCGATCGCTTCACCAGCAGATCCGGATTGCTGACCAGCGTGACCCCATTAGGGCCTTCTGCCATCAGCACACCCTGATAAATGCGTTCTACGCCTTGTCGCATTAACCCTAAGGTGGCTTGTGCTCCAGCATCCCAATCTCTTGAAGCGTAACGAGGTTGGTGAATGGCTTGCTCTGCTAAGAGCGATCGCTGGTTGCTCTGGCTATCTTGCATCAGCTTTAGCAAATAGTCACTGGGCGGATCTCGCTGGCTAAGATCGCCATGTAGATCTAAGAACGCCCGTCGGCTACAGCGCTGATAGTTTAGTAGCAGTTCAGCATTCAGTAACATGCTTTCAAGCTAGCAGGGTTTGCTCAAAATGGTAGGGGCCAACGATGAATCATAAAAGCGCCATGCGATCGCAGAACAATGGCAACCTGGAATAAAGAAGCAATGGTTTCAGCATCGATCGCTCTCATCCTTGATCGCTCTATGTTAAAGGCTGGCTCGCTGTCTGTGTTTAATTAATAACAACTAACAACTTTCACGCTTACTCCTTGCGTGTCGCAATGGACTCCAAACACACCTGCTAGAATGCTAACGCTTTGTCTCTACCAGTACGTTACCATGACAGGCATTTCTGCTTCCCACGTTTTTCAGGCTCAAGCTTCTCTGACTGAAGATTCTCTGGTCAGTTATCGCGCGCAGTTTCCTGGTTTGGCGAACAAAGCGTACTTTAACTACGGTGGACAGGGGCCAATGCCACAAAGCGCGCTAGATGCGATTCAACAGTCCTATGCCCAGATTCAGCAGTTAGGCCCCTTCTCAGGTCAAAGCTATGACTGGGTAGTGGAAGAGGCCGCACAAACGAGAACCACGATCGCCACTGAGCTTGGCACCACCGCCCCAACCATTACATTAACTGAGAACGTTTCCGCAGGCTGCAACATCGCCCTGTGGGGTATCGACTGGCGATCGGGTGATCACCTGCTGCTGTCTGACTGCGAACATCACAGCGTCCTTGCCTCAGTGCAGGAGTTACAGCGACGTTTTGGGATTGACGTTTCAACCTGTCCACTGCAAGCAACCTTAAATGAAGGCGATCCGGTGGCAGCGTTAACTCAATGCTTACAACCAAAGACCCGTCTGGTTGTCCTTAGCCACATTCTCTGGAACACAGGCCAATTGTTGCCCTTAAAGGATATGGTGACTGCTTGCCATAGCTACCCCAGCCAGCAGCCGATTCGGGTCTTAGTGGATGCGGCTCAGTCAGTCGGCATGCTCCCTCTTAACCTGGATGAGCTACAGGCAGATTTCTACGCCTTTACAGGGCATAAGTGGTGGTGCGGTCCCGAAGGATTGGGGGGGCTGTACGTTCGCCCAGAAGCACTAGACGAGTTGCACCCAACCTTTGCAGGTTGGCGGAGCATCACCACCGATCGCAGCGGTCATCCTACAGGATGGAAAGCAGACGGGCAGCGCTATGAGATGGCAACCTCCGCCTACCCGCTTTATGCTGGATTGAGAACTGCGATCGCGGTACAACAGCAATGGGGCACCGCACAAGAGCGCTATCAACGGCTCCAAGCCCTCAGCCAGCGACTTTGGCAACAGTTAACCGAGTTACCTGAGGTGATCTGTCTGCGATCGTCCCCACCAGAAACAGGGCTAGTCTCGTTTCAGCTACAGAGCAAGTCTCATCGGTCACTGGTGAATTACTTGGAAGAAAACGGCTTCATGATTCGCGTCATCCTCGACCCGGATTGCGTTCGCGCTTGTCTGCATTACCTCACGTTAGAGTCAGAGGTTGATCAATTAGTGGAAGCTATGCGGCAGTTTGGGTAGAGGTGGCAGAGGGCAGAAGGCGGAGGGGGTAGGGGAAGCGGGGGAAGCAGAGGAAGCGGGGGAAGCAGTTAGGAGACAGAAGGAAGGAGTCAGAAATAATTCAACACTCCTCACTCAGCACCCCATACCCCACACCCCATACCCTCAACTCGGCTCGGTTGGTACCTGCCGTTGGCTTTGGCGGCGGCTGAGTGAGACGTAGGTACTCCAATTCAGCACTTTGCGACGCATTCTGGCTTTCATGGCTTTGGCGGCTAGCGTGTAGCCACCATCGGCACCATCGATAAAGTGCACCTGTGGCCCGTTGTATTCTCCAAAGACAAGGCAGGTCATCAAAGCACGATCGGTGACATGGGTACCA
The DNA here is from genome assembly GCA_019358945.1 of Stenomitos rutilans HA7619-LM2. Classification (GTDB taxonomy): domain Bacteria; phylum Cyanobacteriota; class Cyanobacteriia; order Leptolyngbyales; family Leptolyngbyaceae; genus Stenomitos; species Stenomitos rutilans. The sequence goes on from JAHHIE010000054.1 coordinate 18,756, forward strand.
TACACCAAATGACCAGCTTTGTACTGCGCTTCCAAATAGTTCACAAGCTGTTCTCGCTGCACTTTAGAGCCAGACATCACCATGCGTAACATATCGTCGAATTTTCGATAGTCAGTTGCTTCTGACAGGATTTTTTTATAGATGCCCCAATCCATTGTGCCAATTTTGAGCTTGAATTTCATAAAAACTAGCCCTAAAAAATTTGCCAATTTTATCTTCCATAGATACAAGCATTGATCGAGCCATTTGCGCGACTTAGCACGTAGCTTTGTTTCTTTAATAAGATGCTTCGTTTTAAACGTAAGATTGATATTTTTATCATTAATTGGATGGTAATTCAAATCATCACCATAGATCGTTTCGATCTGATCAATGACATTTTTGTAGGTCGTGCCCGCACGCTGAAGATGGTGCCCTGTTTCCAAAATGATCAAACTGAGAATTTCTTCGTGTTGACTGGGAATATCTTGCCATCGACACTCCAGGCCAGAAAGATCAACGCCTGAGAAGCCTTCTGTCGGATGTAAGCAATAGGGATTATCTGCATTTGGCGCTTTGACTAGCTCGGTGGCGTAGGTGAGACCTCCACCTGTAAAAAAAGCTTGGTAATAGTTTTCTGAGACTCTTAACTTAGTGGCTTTAGTGGCATAACCAGCAGCCGTCACAATCGATACAGGTACAATACCAACTCGTAATTCTAAAGCGAATTCCGAATAGGCAAGTTGCTGAATGGCAAGCAACACTTTTTTGGCATTGACATAAAGAATGGGCGGAATGGCGATCGACGCTCCATCGCCTCCAAAAACATACGGAATATCGATCTTTTGCGCAACATTTAAAACGGCAATAATGGAGCAAGCACCAAGCAAATTTACATCTTTGTAACGACCTTGCTCGATCGCTTTCGTGGATTCAACAATGTCTGTGATGAGGAGATACCAATCGTTTGGCAGGGGGACGAAGTTATCTGGGTTGGTGATGTCAGAAAACTGTTTAATTGGCGCTAAATTTGAGTAAAAAGCTTCCGTGAACATACGTCATTCTGTCGCATTAGCAGCTTTAGCGTGAAACGGATTATCACTGTGTAGAGACCCTACGTTCGTGGACAGTATTTTTTCTTACACAATATAGGCTGATTATGGCTTAGAAGAAGCACGGATCGATACCGCGTTCCTACCTGGATTGGCAAGTGAAATCGCTGAATTGCCGCAAGCAGCCGTCAGCCTAGAATTTAGAGCTGAAAGCTGATAAGTCATTCGTGAAAAGGAAACTGTGTTGGACCTAACCAGTCATCAGCGGTCAGCCTGGAATTTAAAGCTGACTGCTGAAAGCTGGGCCAGAATCATTTTTACAAAAAAAAAGGATTGCTACATGCCCCAACCCATTCTCTACATCGCTATCACCAATCATGGCTTCGGACATGCCACTCGTGCTGCGTCTGTAGCTGCCGAAATCCAGCGGTTATGCCCTGAAATCTTAATTATTTTGGTGACAACAGCACCCCGTTGGTTACTGGAGGCATACATTTCAACCGATTTTATTCACCGTCCACGAGCCTTTGATGTGGGCATTTTGCAGGCGGATAGCGTCACGATGGATTTGCCTGCAACGCTGGAACGGCTGAAACAGCTCAGGGCGCAGCAAAACAGCTTGATTGCCTCTGAGGTGAACTTCATTAAGCAAAATCGGGTGGGGCTGATTCTGGCAGACATTCCGCCGCTGGCAGCCTTGCTAGGAAAGACGGCCCAGGTGCCGTGCTGGATGATGAGCAACTTTGGGTGGGATTTTATTTACCGTCCTTGGGGCGGCGAATTTGTAGACGTGGCGGATTGGATTGCGGACTGCTTTAGCAAGTGCGATCGCCTCTTTCGCCTACCCCTGCATGAACCGATGAGCGCCTTTCCCACGATCACGGATGTCGGGCTGACGGGTGGAACGCCCCGCTACAGCGTTGCCCAACTGCGAGAGACCTTTGGGGTGAAGGCTGAAGTCGATCACACTGTGCTGATGACCTTTGGCGGTTTAGGCTTGGCGCAGATTCCCTACCAAAACTTGCAGCAGTTTGTGGATTGGCAGTTTTTGACGTTCGATCGCACTGCACCTGACCTGCCCAATCTGATCAAAATTGCTGACAATCACTATCGCCCCGTCGACCTCATGCCCGTCTGCGGTCGCTTGCTCTCAAAGCCTGGTTACAGCACCTTTTCGGAAGCCTGCCGCTTGGGTACGCCGATCGTCTCCATCACCCGCGATGATTTTGCCGAAGCCGCCATTTTGCTCGATGGCATTCAGGATTACGTGCCATCGCAAATCCTCACGCCTACCGAGTTTTTTGACGGCAATTGGGAGTTTTTGCAGCAGCCGTTAAAGCCCACGCGATCGCAGCCTGTGATCACAGACGGCAATCAAGCTATCGCTCAAGCCGTGATTAATTACTTGATGAAAGCTGATAGCTGATGGCTAATAACTGATTCAACCTCGAATTGCTCGCCACCGATTGATCGCTGCTGCCAACTCAAAGCGGCGAAAGTGAGCGAAATCACCGTTAGGAAACCCGGTGAGGTCATCGAAGCCACCTGCGACGATATCTGCCATTGCGTAATCGAGAACTTCGGTGAGAGGACGGTTGCCGCCGAGGTAGTGCTGTTGGAGGTAAAGCAGTGTGGCAGCGATCGCGCGTAGCTGCCCCGTTTCGGCAATTTGCTCAACCGCTGAGAGGTCAATTTCATCGTGACCGAGAACAATGGTGTCTAAATCGCGGACTTTGCGTTTGGGGGGACGATCGTTGTTTGTAGAAGACTGAACAGAGAGAAAACGTGGTGTCAGTGTTCCAAACTGGGTGCCGCCTTCAGGAGCGCGATCGGTCGTGTACTGCTGCGCGATCGCCTGTGCCTGTGCGGTCATTTCCTGCGGTTGAAAGTCTTGCATGGCAATGACCGTATCCGCCACATCAAAGTAGTCACCGCTGCCACCCATCACCAGAATGGTTGAGACGCCATATTCGGTGTACAGTTGGCGCACTTTGTCAATAAACGGTGTGATGGGTTCGCGGTCTTTCGCAATCAGTGCCTGCATCCGGCGATCGCGGATCATAAAATTTGTCGCTGCCGTATCTTCATCAATCAGCAGTAGCTTGGTGCCTGCTTCTAGAGCTTCGATAATGCTGGCGGCTTGAGATGTGCTGCCACTCGCATTTTGGGTAGAAAACGGCGTGGTCGATCGTCCCAGTGGCAAATGGTTGATAAATGGCGATAGATTGACTCCCGCCACACTGCGTCCATCTTCTGCCCGGACTTTGACCGCAGCAGACTCGGTCAACACAAACTCGCGTCCATCATCAGGAATATGAGTGTAAACGCCTAGCTCGATCGCCCGCAGTAGCGTCGATTTTCCGTGATAGCCACCCCCCACAATCAGCGTCACGCCTGCAGGAATGCCCATGCCCGTAATCACCCCTCGATTGGGGCAGGTGAACTCAACTCGCAGAGAGGCGGGTGATTGGAACGGAATGCCATCAAGCAACGGGCGATCGTCCACACCACTCCGACGAGGCAAAATAGCACCATCGGCAACAAACGCAACCAGGCTCTGATCCACCAACTGTTGCTGTAGCCAAGCCGCATCTTCTGCAACTTCGACATGACGTTGAATGGCACCAGCATTCAGGGCACGATACAGCACCCGATCGATCAATTGGGGTAAATCATCACACAATAGCTCCGCTGCCTGAAGCCCTGCCACCCGTCGCCCAAAAGCAGGCAATCCCACCACAAACCGAATTTCTAACCACGCATCATCAATAAAGGCTGCGGTACGTTCGAGAATCGTCTGCTTGGGTTGAGCAATTGCAATTAGCCCACTGCTACCGTTCCCCCGATGTTGACGCATGGATTGAGCCGCCTGATCAAACTGACGAGTAATGTAATCCCGCAGCGCAATGGCTCGACTGGGGTTGCGGTATAGATCCTTGGAAAAGCTCGCGATCGTCTGCGGTATCCTCACTCGGCACTGACTCGGTGACGCAAACGGATCACCCTGGATGCGATCGAGCAGCAGCGTGAAGTCCGCAAACTCGTAGCTTCCCCTAAGGTCTTTGTACGCCTTGTAGTTTTGCTGGTCGAGCCGATGCAAAAGCAGGTGCAGAGAAGCTTGGGTTGACATGGGGGGGAGGGGGGAGCAGGAGGAGCGGCGGGGGCAGAGGGAGCACAGAGAGCGAGGGGAGCAGGGGGGAATTTGAGGTGGAAGGAGCAAAGTTTGAACTCGGAGTGTCGAGCTTGGAGGTCAGAGTATCGAGTTTAGAACTTGGAGTGCTGAACTCAGAGGTTAGATTGTCAAGCTAAGAGGTCGAAGTGTCGAGTCTAGAACTCGAAGCATTGGGCTTGGAACTCGGAGTGTCGAGCTTAAAGGTTGGAGTGTCGAGCTTGGAACTCGGAGTGTCGAGCTTGGAACTTAAGGGATGGAAGTTTGAGCTTGAAAGGTTGGGCTTAGCGTGTTGCCTTTCCCTCCTGCCCTCTGCCGTCTGCCTCCTAACCACCTGTGCTGGAGTAGCGTGTAAAGATAGTAGCTAGGCGCTGAACGATCGCGCTGAGTTTTGAGCAGGGTTGAGTATGACGACAGAAGTGATTAAGCTGGATCAATTTTTGAAGGCGGTTGGCATTGTATCGACGGGTGGACAGGCGAAACTGCTGATCCAGTCAGGAGAGGTAAAAGTCAATGGGACAGTAGAAACGCGTCGGGGACGCAAACTCGTTCTGGGCGATCGTGTCTCTACGATGGGCGAAACCCTTAATGTCGAACCCTCAACCCTTCAAGCACACAATACCAATGAGCCAAACCCCTGGGCATGAACCTTCCCCCGACTCCCGATTCCCGATTCCCGATTCCCTACTCCCTCACACTGGTGGGCATCTCCTGCAAATCAAACCGATAATTCTCAATGACCGGGTTTGCCAGCAGTTGATCGCAAATGCGATCGATTTGTTCGCGGGCGACTGCTTCGCTTGCCGCCTCTAAAGTCAATTCAACGTACTTGCCAATGCGGATTTGAGCCACATTCTCATACCCCATGTGTTTCAGCCCAGACTGTACGGCTGTCCCGGCAGGATCAAGAACCGACGGGCGCAAAGTAACATAGATTTGAGCATGATACGTTTGAGTCACCGTTGTTTCCTGCTAGTGCGTTTACCGTTATTGATGCTACCGCTTTATGGAAGGCAGAGGGCAGGAGGCAGAGGCAGAGGGAGAAAGTTAAAGGATAAGGGATGAGGGATGAGGGATGAGGGATGAAGATGTGAGGTATGGGAGCAAAGCTTTCAGGTCCAGGCAGGACAGACCGAGTTCCAACCTCGACCCTCCGACCTCCAAGCTCAACCTTCCAAGTTCCAAGCTCGACCTTTCGACCTTCAAGCCTAATTCTCCGAGTTCCAACCTCGACCCTCCGACCTCCAAGCTCGACCTTTCGACCTCCAAGCTCAATCGCTCGCGTTCAGAACTCAACCTTCCGTGGTCCAAGCTCGACCTTCCAACCTTAAAACACGATCTTCCAACCTCAAAGCTCGATACTCCAACCTCAAAACTCAACGCTTCCTCCGCCTCCCCTGCCCCCTCTGCCGTCCTATTTCCTCCTCTCTCTCACTCCTCACCTTCTCCATGAAAGCCAGTCGTACTCGCAGTCAGGAACGGATCATCAGCCTTCTTAAACATCTCGATCGCGCGATTTCGGCGCAGGATTTGTTTGTGGAGCTGCGGAACTGTGATCAGGCGATGGGGTTGGCGACGGTGTATCGGGCGTTGGAGGCGCTGAAGCTGGAGGGGGTGGTGCAGGCGCGGACGATGGCAAGCGGTGAGTCGCTTTACAGCCTGGTGCAGGAAGATCGGCATCATTTAACGTGCTTGCAGTGCGGCGGATCGATTCCGATCGATACATGCCCAGTGCATGAGCTAGAAGCGCAGTTAAACCAGTCTTATCAGTTCAAAATTTACTACCACATGTTGGAATTCTTTGGGCTTTGCACAGAATGCCAGGCGGCTGATGCCACAGGTGAGTCTGTAAATTAGCGGAATACATTGCATTTCTGACTCAACAGCGGAGCAGCTTCAATTAAGTATTCGGGAGCCAGGAGTCAAAAGCCAGGAGTCAAAAGTCAGTTGCTCAAACCACTGCTGACTCCTGTATTCTGGCTTCTGGATTCTTCTCGCTTTGCCGTTATACTTCACTCGCATGGAAAACGCCATCAATGACTACACCCGCGATCGCTTCAGTTCAACCACTCCTCCATCAGGTAGCCTCACTTCTCGTTTATCGATCGTTACTTGATGACCCCATTGGGCAGGCGTTTTTGACCTTGCTGCAAGCCATTCGCCATGCCGAACGCAACACGGCTGCCGAAAATACCGAATGTTTGCTGGCGTATGGTGCTTGGTTTAGCGCGTTGGCGGAGGGTCAGCAAAGTTGGCAAGATCATCTACTCACCCAACTGTTGCACGCGGATAATCCGTTTACCCAGCAGGCACAGCACAGAGCGTTGAATGAACTGCCTCCGGCTCTGGTGGCAGCGGCTCGCCATGATCTTCAGGTGGTGCAACAACTGTATGCCTATGATAGTGAACAGTTGAGCCGAGCAGTTAAAGTGGCAGCGCATCTGATGGTGGCTCCGGTGATCTGGCAGTGTGAAGCAACCGCAAGTTTGGAGTGGCTGCGATCGACTGTGCAATCTGCATCCAACTGGGGCGATGCCTTAGAGCCACTTGCCGCCCACTATCACAAGCAGGGTGTGGGGCTGTTTGCTCAATACAAGGCGTTTCGCTGGCAGGCAGGAACATTGGTGGGCCTTGCCTATCCCGATCGCGTGCAGGTCACGGATTTGGTGGGCTATGAGACTCAAAAAGAGGCACTGCTGAAGAATACGACGTTTTTGCTCAAGGGCTATCCGGCGCTGCATGTGCTGCTTTACGGCAGTCGGGGTTCGGGTAAATCGTCACTGGTGAAGGGGTTGCTGCATCGCTACGGAGAGGATGGTCTTCGCCTGATTGAGGTCGCCAAAGCAGACCTGACGGATCTGCCTGCGATCGTCGAGCGACTCCGAAACCTACCGCAGAAGTTCATCATTTTTGTCGATGACCTGTCGTTTGAGGAAGATGAGGATGCGTACAAAGCTCTTAAAGTAGTGCTGGAGGGAAATCTAACGGCACGATCGCAAAACGTGGTGGTTTATGCCACTTCCAATCGACGACACCTGATTCGCGAGTTTTTTGGCGATCGTCCCCGTCCCAGTGATGGCGATGAAGTTCACGCTTGGGATACGGTGCAGGAAAAGCTTTCGTTTAGCGATCGTTTTGGCTTAACCCTCACCTTTGAACCCGCTGACCAGAAGACGTATTTGCAGATCATTCACCACCTCGCCCAGCAAGCAGGGATTGCTCTGGAGCCACAAGCGCTAGAAGCTCAAGCCTTGCAATGGGCAACGCGACACAACGGGCGATCGGGCCGCAGCGCACGACAGTTTATCGATTTCCTCACCGCTGACTTAGCGGGAGTAGGGAATGGGGAAGAAGGTAAAGAATAAGGATATCGCTAACCTCAACTTTTGTCTACTGACTTCTTTAAAAAACTAACAACATTCCCAACCATCCGCAGCAGATGATCTCGAATACTTGCAGATAACTTTGCAGCAATTGGGGGGATGTGATTGCTAACCTTACAGAATTGTTAGCGCAATATCTGTATCACAGAACTTGATAGGAACTCCACTTTTGTTGGTAATAAAGCCGTCCAGTTTAAGTACATCTTCATCTACAGAAATTAAAACTTCTGCATCAAAGCTAATTGCACTTGCAACATGAAGTGCATCAGCAGCCCGTATATCCCTAACGTATAACTCCATATTACTTAACTGCTCTTCTACTGTTGTAGAGGTTAAATCAAGAACATTAATGCTAAAAAAACGCACTGCTGTAATAGTTTGCGGAACAATAGAACGTGCAGCAAGAACTCGAATTGTACTTGCATTCACCATACCTGTAGCAACTGATGTGAGTTGTTTAAACAAAGCTTCTTCAACTTCGTAGTAAGTTAAACTTGATGTTGCTACTGTGTGCAAAGAAGCTACTTTTTTAAGAACGTTTTCTGCATCTTCAAATAGCTTGTGAGGAGCACGTCCCCGACGATCTGTAGACCGCAAGCTTGAACCAGCAATTGCTTGTGCGCTAAGGTAATCTATGAAAACCCCTGTGTCAATGCAAACCTTCACACCTGCTCGACCTTTAAACTTTGCTTGTAAGTTGAGATATTAGCTGTTCAGGTGTCACGACTTCAGGCTTGCCAGTTGACAGAGAATTAAGGGTTTTTTTCAGTGCCTTGTCGTAAGTTACAAGATAATCACAATTCGATGCACTGCTTAAAATCAAAACATCGTTGGAGTGGGCTATTCGATTACGAAGGTTTGCCGCCTGCTTAAGATACTCCTCAGCCTTTTCGAGGTTTAAGGGTAAAAGCCTTACCTCTTGTTGAATCTCATCAAGCATTTCAGGGTGTTTGCGAGTTTCAGCGAGGAAGAAAAGCTCCTGCAGAACTACAGGGTTTATGGCGAGATGAACCTTCTCAATTATTTCGTGGGAGAACAAATGCGAACTGGGTGGCTCACCACGCAAGTAAGAAGCCACAACATTCGTATCCAGAAAGACAAGAGGTTTGCCGTCAGGTTCTTGCACTTTAGCGCCTCTTGGTAAGCTAGCTCTTCTCTAATTCTAAGCAAGGTAGCAAAATTTGGTGGCTCTGATACGCTTCTCCTAGAGTCAGTTAAAGAGCTCTCTCGCAAGATTTTTGAGGACTGACAACTTATTAACCAGTTCTAAATCACCCATTTGGCAAGAGTGTAGAGCAAAGGCGCAATGAGTAAAGCAGGTAAGAAAGATGCGACTTTGACTTTGGCGATGTCGAGTAAATTTAAGCCGATGCCTAAAATCATCAAGCCGCCAACGCCGGAGGTGATGAGGACGTGGGGATTGGTGGTGGGGTTTGCCAGGATTTGAGGGAGTAGCCCTGCGAGGAGTGACAGTCCGCCTTGATAGAGAAGAATCATGAGGCTGGAGAAGCCGACCCCGATGCCGTAGCTGCTGGTGAGGGCGATCGCGGCTAGTCCATCCATTGTGGCTTTAATGCTCAAAACCGTGTTGTCTCCAGCAATGCCGTTATTGAGACTGCCAATAATTGCCATTGGCCCGATACAAAACAGTAAACTGGCGGCGACAAACCCTTCGGTGAAGCTGCCTTCGCCCTGAAAGCGTGCTTTGAGCCATTCGCCTAACGTGTAGAGACGTTCTTCCAGTTGCAGGCTTTCTCCTAGCAACCCGCCAACGACGATCGCTAGCAGCGCCAGGATGATGCCATCCACTCGTCCAGCCTGGGCTTTGAGCAGGCTACTCGCCATCGTTACGCCAAGAAATAGCGTCACCAGCCCAACTCCCTGGGTAATTACTCGCTGCATTCCAGAGGGTAAGCTTTTTCGCAGGAGCAAGCCGCAGAGCGTACCAAACAAAATTGTGGCGACGTTGATCCAGGTACCGCTGGTTTTTGTCCACAGGTCAAGGGGCAAGATCGGGGTAGAAGCCGTTTTCAGTAAGACGAGCATCAGTACAGTCACTAGCGGAGGATCATCGCTTACCCTAACGCACTTTTACCCACGGCCTGAAGCCCCGACTATAGTAAACGTCCCTCGTCTAAGGCGTAGACAAGGGACGTTGATACTGACAGACGTAGTGTCGTCCTTAAGCGATCGGTTGAACCTGACCGAGTAGACTGTGGAGCTTTTCACCCTCAATCACTTCGGTTTCTAGCAGTTGGGTCGCGATCATCTCCAGCAAGTCCTGGTTGAGCTTAATGACGTTCAACGCGTGTTGGTGGGCGGTTTCTACAATGTCTTTCACCTCACGATCGATCGCTTGTGCCGTTTCTTCGCTCATTACTCGGCGAGGATTGGGCGCACCATCGGCAAGAAACTGCGCTTGTTGCCCCTGTTGATAGGCCAGTGGCCCCAAGATTTTGCTCATACCGTAGGTTGTGACCATGCGTTCTGCCAGGTCAGTGGCTCGTTGCAGATCGTTCGAGGCTCCAGTGGTAATGCTGCCAAAGATCACTTCCTCGGCAGACCGTCCACCCAGCAGCGTTGCAATCTGTCCCCGTAGTTCTGCTTCGTCCATGAGAAACCGATCTTCGGTGGGGAGTTGTAGCGTATAGCCCAGAGCAGCCATACCACGCGGTACGATCGAGATTTTCTCGACCTTCCCGTTTCCAGTCGTCAGAGCGCCGACCAGCGCATGACCCACCTCGTGATAGGCGACGATCTTCTTCTCTTTATCGTTGAGGACTCGGCTTTTCTTCTCCAGCCCAGCCACCACCCGTTCGATCGCTTCGGCAAAGTCTTCCTGCGCGACCGTCTCCCGCTTGTTACGAGCTGCTAACAGTGCCGCTTCATTCACCAGGTTTGCCAAATCTGCGCCTGCAAAACCCGGAGTGCGAGTGGCGATCGCTTTCAGATCCACATCGTCACCCAGCTTCACTTTTTGGGCATGGATTTTGAGAATCAGTTCACGTCCGGCTAGATCTGGACGATCGACCAGCACTTGACGGTCAAACCGACCGGGACGCAGTAGCGCCGGATCTAAAACCTCAGGGCGATTAGTGGCTGCCAGCACAATCACGGTTGCCTCACCAGCGGCAAAGCCATCCATTTCGGCCAGCAACTGGTTCAGCGTCTGCTCGCGCTCATCATTGCCACCGTAGAAGCCACCGCTATTTCGCGACTTGCCGATCGCATCCAACTCATCAATGAACACGATACAGGGAGCTTGCTTCTTCGCCTGCTCAAACAAATCGCGCACCCGCGAAGAGCCAACCCCCACAAACAGCTCCACAAACTCCGAGCCAGAAATGCTAAAGAATGGTACGCCTGCTTCTCCTGCCACAGCCTTTGCCAGCAGCGTTTTACCCGTTCCTGGTGGCCCCACTAGCAGGACTCCCTTAGGAATACGCGCCCCAATTTGGGTGTAACGCCCTGGAGCCTTGAGGAAATCGACAATCTCGACCAGTTCAGCCTTGGCTTCTTCGACCCCAGCGACATCTGCAAAGGTGACTTTTCCCGGTTCGCCTTCGACATAGACTTTAGCTTTGCTCTTCCCAATAGAAAGTACGCCCTGCGGCCCGCCAGCACCACCACCGCGTCGAATAAAGAACTGCCAGATCGCTACAAAGATCAGAGGCGGAATCACCCAACTTAACAGGCTACCAATCCAACCATTCTTGGGTGGCGGGGCAGCCGCAAATTCAACGCCCTTTTCTTCCAATAATTTGGGCAACTCCAAATCGAAAATCGGTGTGGTGGTGAAGACCTGACCAGGCTTATCATCGGCTGTTTTCAACTGAAAGCGAATCTGGCTTTGTCCCACCTGTGCGCGTGCAACTTCACCTTCTTGTACTTGATGAATAAACAAGCTATAGGGCACTCCAGGAGTTTGAGGCCCCAGAAAAAGGGGCAACGCGAAATTGACAATCAGAGATAGCCCAATGAGGGCCAGAAAAATATTACTAATGAAGCGAGGACGAGGTGTATTTGGTTGTTCTTTAATGGGCATAACGATCAATCGTCTCTAAAGTGTGAAGCACGGTTACATCGAAACAAAATGATATTTTCAGTGAGTTGCTTTTCGACTAGCGGATGCACCATACGATGTCATCCAAAGCGGTGTCATCGATGCAACACGGCTAGCTTTACGAAGGCTTAATGGTTATCCTAATCGTCACTCGATCGCCGTTTCAAGCCAATCGTTGTACGGATAACCAGCACGTTTGAGCTTATAACCGTCCGTCAAAAAGTACGGTAGAAAGACAGAACGTATGGATAGTAACCTTCATATAGCAGTCCTAAATCATTTGTGAGATTGAGAGGCTTTGTGAGAAAGGATTCCACTGGAATCCTTTCTCACAATCCAAATAGGATCGCTATAGATGTGTTCAACATCCGCTTAAAGCTTGAGGCTTCCAGTACCCCAGTTAGTAGCCTGGAAGCGCCTACACGCTGGAGCAATGTACCTCAACCATCAGACGACTGCTCATTAAGCGGTAGGATGAAACATGCAAAATGAGGAACTTCGCTGCTGCTATGCCCAACGCGTATGTCATTGGTCTTGGAAAATCAGGAATAGCGGCAGCTCGATTACTCAAACGCGAAGGGTGGCACGTCACGGTTAGTGATTCGGGGTGTTCTGATAGTTTGCGGCAGCAGCAACAGCAACTTGCCGTCGAAGGTATTCCGGTTCACCTAAGCGAACCCCTTAAGCCTCAGTCTGTTGAAACGTTAGCCGGATCTGTACAGCGCTTAGTGGTTAGCCCTGGCGTTCCGTGGGATCTGGCAGGTTTAGTGCGTGCCAGAGAACTGGACATTGAAACGATCGGCGAAACTGAACTCGCGTGGCAATACCTGAAGGACTGCCCCTGGGTTGGCATTACAGGCACCAATGGCAAAACGACCACAACTGCCCTCATTGCGGCGATTTTTCAAGCGGCGGGATTCTACGCACCAGCCTTTGGCAACATTGGCTACGCCGCTTGTGAAGTCGCGCTAGAAGACAAGAAACCAGATTGGGCGATCGCCGAACTCAGCAGTTACCAGATCGAATCCTCTCCCTCGATCGCGCCTGCGATTGGTGTTTGGACAACCTTTACGCCCGATCACTTGAGTCGCCACAAAACACTAGAACGCTATGGCGCAATCAAATCCCACTTACTGCACCAATCGCATCACCAAGTCTTCAACGGCGATGACCCGTATTTGCGAAACTTAGGGAAACACATTGCTTATCCTGTGAAGAAAACGGCCTGCTGGACAAGCGTTAGCGACAAAGCAGAGTTGATCGGCCACGCGCCTCAAAGTGTTTATATCGAGGATGCCTGGGTGCGTACATCGACCGAGTTGATTCTGCCTGTGAGCCTGCTGCGGATGCCTGGAAGTCACAATCGGCAAAACCTGTTGATGGCAGTCGCTGCCGCAAAACTGGCAGGCATTGATAAACACGCGATCGCCCACGCGATCGCCACCTTCCCCGGCGTACCCCATCGGCTGGAACACATCCGTACCTGGCAGGGCATCGACTTCATCAACGACAGCAAAGCCACTAACTACGATGCGGCTGAAGTCGGGTTGTCTGCGGTGAAACACCCTGCCATTCTCATTGCGGGTGGCGAAGCAAAGCAAGGTGATGATACCGCCTGGATTGCTGCGATTCAAGCGAAAGCCGCTGCTGTTCTTCTGATCGGCAACGCCGCCCCCGTCTTTGCTCAACGCCTACAGCAGGTGGGTTACATCAACGTTGAAATTGTAGAGACAATGGAACGGGCCGTCCCGCGATCGACAATCCTTGCCAAACAATACCAAACCCCTGTCGTACTCCTCTCCCCAGCCTGCGCCAGCTTCGACCAATACCAAAACTTTGAACAACGCGGCGATCGCTTTCGCGAACTTTGTCAGGAGTTGTAGAAGGTAGAGGGCAAAAGAAGGCAGAAGGCAAAAGCCAAGAATCAGGAGTCAGAGGTTTGGAGCCAGAAAGTAGAAGACAAGAAGCAAGGGCATAAAAAGCAACGTTAGGGGTCGAAGCGGATTAAAGTATTCTCTACCCTTAGAGAAGTCAAACCTACGGGAACACTACGCTAACAAAATTCCCTAGCAGCGCTACTCAAAACTTCTCCGCTCCCCCTGCTTCCCTTGCCTTCCCTCCCCACTCCCCTTATTTTCTCGCCGCTTCTGGCAAAATCAACATTGCATCCCCAAAAGAATAGAACCGGTACTGTTCAGCGATCGCCACCTGATACAGATCCAACAACCGCTGTCGCCCAGTCAATGCGCTGACCAACATCAGTAGGCTGGATTTCGGCAAATGAAAATTGGTCAGCAAGCCATCCACAATGTGCCACTGATAGCCCGGATAGATAAACAGGTCAGATTTGCCGCGAAAGGGTTGAAGGGTGCCGCTTTGTGCTGCCGTTTCGAGCGATCGCACCACCGTTGTACCCACTGCAATGATCCGTCCGCCTTTGGCTTTTGCTTGCTGAATTTTTGCGACGGTTTCGGGTGGCACTTCAATCCATTCAGCGTGCATGGTGTGATCCGTAATGGTCTCTGCCTCCACAGGACGAAAGGTACCAACCCCGACGTGAAGAGTGACGAATGTCTGCTCAATGCCCTTTGCTTCCAGACGTTGCAACAACTCAGGCGTAAAGTGCAACCCGGCTGTAGGAGCCGCAACCGCGCCAAGGCGATCGGCATACACCGTTTGATATTGATCCGGGTGCGCTTCGGATTGAGTGATGTAAGGCGGCAGCGGCATTTGCCCTAATTGATTGATCCACCCGTCTAACGTCGTTCCTGCTGGCACATTGAACTGTAAGATCCGCCCACCTGTAGCGGGATCGATCGCCATCACAGTAGCACTTAACACTTCAGCCTCCTGGAAGTCTTTCGCTTCTCCAAACACGAGCTGAGCGCCCGGTTTTAGACGCTTCCCAGGTTTGACCAATGCCAACCAGCAGCGCGTAGTAGCATCCGCTTGAGCCGTAACCGTTTGAGGTTCTAGCAACAGTACTTCCACAGGTGGACCGCCCGTTTTATAACCGTAAAGGCGGGCTGGAATGACGCGAGTATTATTGAGAATCAGCAAATCGCCTGGTTGCAACAGGTCTGGTAAGTTGCGGACGATCGCGTGACTATGCTGCTCCTGATTTTTAACCACCAGCAACCGAGCATGATCACGAGGAACACTGGGCGTTTGAGCAATCAGGGTTTTAGGCAGGGTGTAGTCATATGCAGCAAGCAAGCGATCGGACAGCATAGGAGAGTAGAGGGTAGAAGGCAGAAAGTAGAAGGCAAAAGAAGTTGTTGATTGTTAGAAGCAATCGGGACAGTTGAGCGTTGAACGCTGACGGCTGACCGCTGATGGCTCAAAATGCAAGGTAGAAGGCAAAAGGCAGGAAGCAAAAGGCAGAAGCTAACCACTAACAGTTGCAAACTCATTCCTTATCCTTTATCCCTCATCCTTTCCAAGTTGGGTGGAACCCCTCTCCTGTTCGGGGGTTTCTCCCCTGGTATTTACTGATACGGTTAGTGGACTATAGAAATGTAGGTGTTTGACTGAGCTGGAAGAAACTGATGGACTACCTGTATCATCTTTCAAACGCAACCCTCACATTACGGGTTGTTGAGTATTTGCATTCCTCCAGTCGCTTTCCGGTGCGCTTCATGACCGTCATCCACCAGATTGATGGCTGGATCATTAAAGTTAAGATGAATCGGTGCCTGGACCCATATGAGCACGGAAACTTGCGAGCCTTCATGAACGAATTGGGTATTCCTTGTGATCCAGGTATCCGCGTACAGATGGCTCTTTGGGGGCTAGAGACAGGGCAATCGCCTGTTGATGTGATGCATCGTTATCAAGTTGCGGTAGTTTCGCATGGTACGCCCGATCGCGAGGAAATTGAAGAGTTTCGGAAGCAGTTCGTGCAAGGGTTAGGCTACTGCCCAGAAACATTGGCCTAGAGAATGGAGTTGAGACTCAGTCCAGTGTAAAGGCTGCAGCGATATAGTCCTGAAGAATAAGGTGATAACCTGCTTCCACAACCGCTCGTTTTGGGTCAAATGGTGTTGTAGGGTCTTGGGGCGATCGCGCTTGTTTTCGATTAGATTGCCTACAGCACACCAGCGCAACATCAAATTGGCAGGGTAGTTCCGCCCAGGCAGGATGGGCTGCTAAGAATAGCTGTGCTGTTTTCCACAGTTTTGCTCGTTTGCGAGCGGTAATGGCTAGCGCGCCATCATAATCCCAATTGCCTTGACTGCGAGTTTTGACTTCGACAAACGACAACGTGATGGGTTGGGTCGGCTGTTGTAGTGAGGGTTGTCCGACAACAAGATCTAGCTCTCCCCAGCGGCAATGCCATTGTTGCTGAAGAATTAACCAGCCACGATCTCTGAGCCATTGAGCCACCAATGCTTCTCCCAGTGCGCCAGTGTGCGAGGCTTCATTTGTTTTGCGCTCAGAGCGTTGCTTGGGCATTTGTGGCATAAGTCATGATATCGCTTTCCTTAGCATTGACCGCTTTGTCGTTAAAAGCGACGTTCTCCTCGCAAAACAGATCTGCTAGTCGCCTCACTGTTTCAGTTTGCTGCTGTGAAGCCAGAAGCGTAACGGATTCGGGTAGGATCGAGAACGTAGGGATCGTCTTCGCTCAGCAAGCTGAGTCGCGTGGTGCGTCTGAGGTTTGTGAGCAGCGAACAGCGCGATCGATGTAGGGTTCGGTATTAGCATCGACAATGAGCAGTAGACGCATTGGTAAAACAGTTAGCCAGCAGCAAACAGATTGGCTGGGGAATGTTCTGTCAGTCATGCGGAGCCAGCGATGGCACTACAAAGGGGCGATCGTGCGCTTCCTTTTCGGCAGTGCTTTGATCATCAGCATGTGGGTTCTGAGTCCCCTGCCTGTGCTTGCAGACGATTACAACCGCGATTTTTTGGTTGGGGCTGATTTCTCGAGCAAAGATTTGACCGATTCCAGCTTTACCAAGGCCAATCTGCGAGGCAGCAATTTTAGTCACAGCGATCTGCACGGTGTAAGCTTTTTTGGGGCCAATCTGGAAGGCGCAAATTTTGAAGGTGCTGACCTACGCAATGCGACTTTGGATGCGGCTCGGTTCACGGATGCCAAGCTGACCAACGCCAATCTTGAAGGGGCCTTTGCCTTTAATGCCAAATTTGGAGGCGCGATCGTTGATGGTGCTGATTTCACAGATGTAGACGTGCGGCTCGATGCTCAAGTGCAGCTGTGTAAGCAGGCAAAAGGCGTAAATCCAGCAACAGGGCGCAAAACACGTCAAACGTTAGGCTGTGATTAGGTTGAGACATCGAAGTGAGCGTGAGGCTAAAACTCTCTAGCTCAAACTGATGGTTGAAATGTGCTAACTGAGTACAGGCGCTTGCACGAGATCTTCAAAGGTGGTTTGGCGTTCGCGATCGAGGTCTCGTATCCGCTGTTCTTCCGCACAGATTTTTTTATAGTAAAACTGCCCTAGCTCAGGTGCAGCAGCGCAATCGGTCTTTTCCCATAGCGAAAGAAAGTGGCGGCGACGTTTTTCGCACATCACTTTTTCCATTGAAGCAACGGCTGAGCGGATGACGAGAGTTGATCGCAGCACGTCAATGTCCCCGGTTTCGTCAAGCTGAAAGAAGGTATAAATTTTGCGCATGTCGCTGGGAAAGTCGGTGCAACGATCTTGCAGCAGCGTCATCAAATCCAGCAATGGATTAGCTTCGACATCGAACCCATCTTCTTTTAGTGCCAAGATTTGTCGCCACAAAAAGCGATGGTGGGACAGGCTAAATTCTAGATCGCGGGCTTCTAATGCTTCAACGATCGCCTGCCGATGCAGCGGTTTATGGAGGTAAAGACGCAGTAGCTGCCCTTCCGATTCTTCCAGCAGATCACGTTCGCTGCTGGTCTGCCACTTTTGCGATCGCCCATGCCACCGTTCGCCCCGCACTTGCAGCCGCAAATTATCTTCTAGCTGCCGCATGAGGCGACTGTTGCCTTGACTCAACAGTTCGGCACATTTTTGGATGTAATGGGTACGGAGCATGGAGTTAGGCAGGTTGCCGAGCAGTTTGACGATCGCTTGCACGCTTTGCTGAAACTGATCCGCCTGGTGGAGGTCGTGACCTGCGATCGCCTGCTGAATCTGCCAGTCAAGCCAGAGAGGAGAATTATCCAACAACTGCTGATAGTCTGCTGGCGTATTCGATTGGAGAAACTCATCGGGATCTTTGCCAGTGGGAATATTGAGGATGCGCAGTTGAACTTCGCCCTGATAAGCCAGCGCAGCCACTTCGCCAATCGCCCGTTCCGCTGCTTGAGTGCCTGCGCGATCGGCATCAAAGTTAAACACGATGCGTTTGGATTCGGTGTAGCGTAAAAGTTGTCGCACTTGAGCGAGGCTGAGAGCCGTTCCCATCGACGCCACGACGTTAGAAATGCCTGCACTGTGAAGCGCAATCACATCGAAGTAGCCTTCTACAACGACGGCTTGGTCCTGCTTGGCAATCGCGGCCCGTGCCTTGTCCAGTGCAAACAGAATATTACCTTTGTCAAAGAGTTCAGTTTCAGGTGAGTTAAGGTACTTAGGCTGCTCGTCACCTAGCGATCGACCGCCAAAGCCCACGACTCGCCCCTGAAGATCGTGAATGGGAATCATAAGGCGATCGCGGAAGCGATCATAGTAGCTTCCGGTTGCCCCTTTGCGTGGCACAATCAGCCCTGCCCGTTCCACCAGTTCGACGGGATAGTGCTTTTGCTCAACCAGATAACCGAAGAGCGTTTCCCATCCGGCAGGCGCATAGCCCAATTGAAACTGTTGCATGGTCAGCGCGCTGAGCTTTCGTTGTGTCGTTAAATAATCTAGTGCCGCTTTTCCCTGCGGTTGATTTAACGCATGTTCAAAGAAGCGGGCTGTCAGCGCCAAAATTTCGTGGAGTTGCTCTCGCACAGAAAGCTGACGCTGAAGTTCTTGACGTTGTTCTGGCTCCAGGGTTTGCACCGAGACCTGATAGCGCTTTGCCAGATCCAGCACCACTTCGCTGAACGATCGCTTCCCCAACTCCATCAGGAACTTAATCGCATTGCCACCCGCACCACAGCTAAAGCAGTAGTAAAACTGTTTGCCAGGGCTGACCGTAAAGCTGGGCGATTTGTCGTCGTGGAAGGGACACAAGCCCGTAAAGTCTTTCCCCAGTTTGCGCAGCACCACATGCTCAGACACCACATCCACAATATCGGCACGTTGGCGCACCTGTTCGATCGTATCGGGGTGGAGGCGTGGAATATCCATAAAGGGGGAAGTAAGGAGTGGGAAAATGAGGTTCACATATTGTCGCAAATTTGGTTGAATGTGGGCTAAGCGGCTGGGTTTCTTAATGGTTTGACTCAAGGTAAGGCGCGATCGCGGCACATGTATTTTTTAGAACTTCGCCTCTGGTGCTCCAGCAGACCCACAGCTTGGCAAACGGGACGCCAAACGGCCCAATAACCTGCTTCAGGATCGGTTTCAAGAACAACACGCCATCCCGTGCTTTTTCCTCTCCATCAATCATGCGCACCAAAATACTCGACGATATCTTAGCTTCTCAACATCAAAAGCTCTGGCCCTAGTTCTCTAATCAGTGATGGCAGACATCCTTGCCTGGTCAAAAGCGCATGCGTTGAGAGCGGACGTTGACAGAATCCCACTGCCTTAGCAGGGATCGTCTTGTTTGTGTTCGTGAGTCGCTATGTTTCACCGCAATGCGCTGGACTCGGAGAGCGTGCCTTCGGCAGATCCACGCGCTATCACCATTCTAGCAATCACCCTTTAGAAGACCAGAGCCATCGTATCTGCGGAGGTGCTCTAAATGTCCTTTACAAAGGCTTTATAGGGTGGAGTACTCACGTAAATCCCCGGAGTCTCTTGCAAGCAAGCGTTAGACAAATGCAAATGTCGCTACTGCGGCAGATCTAAGACCTATTGCAGAGCAGACACTATACCTATGTATGGCAGTCTTTAGATCAGTGCTTCTTGAGCTGACGGTAAATTTTGAGTAAAAAGGCGAAGGATTGCCACAGGTCAAGCCAGCAGTTAGGATAGGCTACGACTGGTAAGTTCTTCAACTTTCTCTGGAACAAAGTTGGACGTCTTGCTTCAAATCACCAGGTAGTCGCTCCATCTCAAGAATCATAAGACGTTTAACGCTTTAAAGGAGATAGCTGTAGTGGCAGCCATCTTTTTGAATCCTTGATTCCATTGATGCTACTAGCGGCAAGTCCATCTCCATAAAAGAACTGAGGAGCTATCAGTGGTGGTAATACTCGTAATTCGATTTAGATTTCAAGTGATGAGCCAATGGTTATCTTAGAAAAGCTTTTTACCAGGTTTAAAAATTTTTTCAGATGACGCTATTGCAGCGGCCAAGGTCTTGAAAGAGTTATGCAGTAGAGAGATCACATCTGAAATTGTATCGTTGCAGAGGCCGTTAAAGTCTTTACATCCACATTGCATTAAAGTTAACCCTTGTAGGCAGGAAAGTCCTCGAATGAATGCTACGAATGTAACCCTTCCGATGTTTCGTCTTGATGTAGATTACCTGAAGTCTCTAGCAATCAAGCACCGTGAGGAATACGCTACAGCCAAGCCGTTCCCCCATATTGTTATTGATAACTTCTTGCCAGAATCCATTCTGGAGGAAGTCCTAAAAGAATTTCCTAATCCAAAGCAAATTGATTGGCAAACATTTCAGACTCCAGCCGAGAAGAAACTTGCCTCAAAGCATGAGCAGCAAATGGGTGACGCAACTCGGTTGCTACTGTATAGCCTTAATTCCTCTACTTTCATTACTTTCCTAGAAATTCTTACAGGTATTGATGGCCTCTTGCCAGATCCTCACTTTGAGGGAGGCGGACTTCATCAAATTGAGCGCGGTGGCTTTTTGAAAATGCATGTAGATTTCAATCGGCATAAGAAGCTACGCCTTGATCGGCGATTAAATTTCTTGCTTTATCTGAATCAAGATTGGAAGGAGGAATACGGAGGACACCTTGAGCTATGGGATCAAAATATGACTCAATGCGAGAAGAAAATTCTTCCAATTTTCAATCGCTGTGTGGTTTTTAGTACAACTGATTTTTCCTATCATGGTCATCCTGAACCGCTGACCTGCCCTGAGAGTAGGACGAGAAAGTCTCTTGCACTCTACTACTACAGCAATGGTCGCCCTGCTGAAGAGACATTAGGAACTCCACACACAACCATCTTTCAAACCCGTCCTCAGGATAATTTTCAATTATCTGAACCTTCAGACACAACAGCTAAAAGCATCATCAAGCAATTATTGCCTCCAATTTTGGTTGATACTTACAGGGCGCTGAGAAGCAAGTAATCATTTTCAGCTTCTTGTGGCAGAGGCTCAAAACCAAAACCCTATTAAGCTAATGAGGAGACATAGCAGCATCTTATTTGTAGTTGATAGGGAGTGTGGTTTTGTCTTCACCCTGTTCTGGTGTATTGACTTGTATGAAGGTGAGCTATGAATACTCTCGTAATGTATGCTTGGTTTCCAATCGTTATTTACTTGTTCATACGCTTTCCGCCTCAGCGCGCAGTTGTCATTAGCTTTGTGACAGCCTGGTTGTTTTTGCCGCTCGCAACGTTTAAATTGCCCGGTATTCCAGTGGAATACAACAAAATGTCGGCGACATGTTTAGGTATTCTACTTGCAACATGTCTTTATAATGTTGAGCGGTTCAAAACGTTCAGATTTAGTTGGTTTGATCTGCCTATAGCTGTTTGGTGCCTCTGTCCTTTTGCTTCGTCAGTGACTAATGGGCTTGGTGCTTATGATGGAGTTTCAAGTACGATCGCTCAAACAATGGGTTGGGGAGTTCCTTACTTCTTAGGGCGAATCTACTTGAACAGCTTTTCTGGCTTACGACAGCTAGGAATCGGAATTTTTTGGGGTGGATTGATTTATGCCCCCCTGTGTATTCTTGAGACTGCAACCCATATCAATTTACATGGCCTCCTCTACCGCTTTACTGCTGGAGCATCAGATCTCCGCTATGGAGGGTACAGACCATCAGTCTTTTTGCAGAATGGTTTAGCCTTAGGTGTTTGGATGATGTTCGCGGCTTTAATGGGCATCATCCTATGGAGAACCAAGACCATTAGGCAAGTTCGGAATATTCCGATCGGTTGGGTTATTGCTTTTTTAATAACAGCATTTATTTTGGTCAAGGCGACTGGCGCTTACTTTTTGCTGCTTATGGCACTCATTATTGTCATTGCAGCACAGTTGTATGGTACTGGTCTTCTACTCTGGATTCTGATCGGGGCAATGTTTATTTACCTGTACCTAGGTGTTGTGGGAGATTTTCCTGGGCAGGAAATTATTGATTTTCTAGCTAACTTCATCGATCCTGATCGCCTTCAGTCTCTAGGCTTCCGCTTCATGAACGAGGAAGTTCTTTCAGCTAAAGCACGTCAACAAATCTTGTTTGGGTGGGGAGGATACGGTAGAAATCAGCTTTATAAAGAAGGCGGGTATGTAATTACAATCACAGACAGCCTCTGGATCATTGCATTTGGTGTAAATGGCCTAGTCGGATTAATCAGCGTTTTTACAGCATTGCTTCTACCTGTCTTAGGCTTCTGGTTTGTCTACCCACCCACGTCTTGGTCACATCCTAATATTGTGATCACGGCAGCGATCGCGGTTGGTTTAGCTATGTATACTTTGGACTGCACGTTGAATGCGTTTCCAAACTCAGTTTTCACACTTGCTAGCGGTGGTCTTACTGGAGTAATTCTCAATCGGCAGCTACAGGGGTTTCCAGCTAGACAACCTATTCTTAGACAAACGAGGTGATAAGTAATAGGTGGAAATTCGCGTGAATATACGTCGATGTGTGGGTTAAGAAGCTAACTCAAGAAGCTCAGTAATAGGGTTCTCTTATATACAAAGAGAATGTTTTTTGAAAACTTACAACGTTTGTTTAAACTAAGGGTTGTTCTATGTCGAATACGGTCAAGCTAGATCAAGCAACAACTCTACTGGTTGTAGTACTGAACTACAAAACAGCGGATTTAACGATCGATTGCTTGAACTCTTTATCAGATGAGATAAAGACGATCCCTGGTAGCTACGTGGTGGTGACTGACAACGCATCGGGTGATGGTTCGGTCGAGAAAATTGCGTCAGCGATTGACAAAAATCGATGGCATCACTGGGTTGAACTAATGCCATTAGACCGCAATGGTGGTTTCGCCTTCGGCAATAACGCCGCGATTCGTCCAGTTCTGGCAGCAACGCATCCATGCCCCTACGTATTATTGCTGAATCCTGATACGATTATCCGCCCAGGCGCAATCAAAACACTGCTGGCTTTTATGGATAAGCAGCCGGAAGTTGGCATTGCAGGCAGTCGTCTGGAAGATTTAGACCAGACGGCGCAGCAATCAGCCTTTCGGTTTCCGAACGTAGTGGGTGAATTAGATTTTGGCTTGCGCCTGGGTATAGCGTCTAAGTTGCTTTCGCGATGGGCGATCGTCCCCGAAATTTTGGATCACTCGCACCAAGCAGACTGGGTTGCTGGTGCGAGTATGATCATTCGTCGCGAAGTGTTTGAATCGATCGGATTACTTGATGAACATTACTTTATGTATTTTGAAGAAGTTGACTTCTGCTTGAGAGCACAACGTGCAGGCTGGTCTTGCTGGTATGTGCCTCAAAGTCATGTCGTTCATTTTGTTGGTCAAAGTTCTGGCGTGACCGATTCTAAGCGCCCACCGAAGCGGTTACCGACTTATTGGTTTGATTCTAGACGGCGGTACTTTTTAAAGAATCATGGCTGGTTATATGCCGCTTTAGCTGATGCAGCCTGGCTTACAGGTTTTACGTTATGGCGATGGCGGCGGGTCGTTCAACGCAAGCCCGACACCGATCCCCCCCAAATTTGGAGCGATTTTCTGATGAACAGCGTGTTTATCAGGGGAGGCCAGATTTGAGCACTAGCGAGACTGAACCACTAGGTCTGTGGCAACAAATTAAAGAAGACTGGGAAGCGCATGGACGAGACTGGACAAAACCAGGCTTTCGCGCTGTGGCCGTGCATCGCTTTGGAGTCTGGCGTATGACCCTTGAGCCAAAACTGTTGCGAGCACCGTTTAGCCTACTATATCGATCGCTTTATCGTAAAATTCGCAACGGCTATGGCATTGAGTTGCCTTATACGGTGGAGTTGGGCCGCCGAGTGATCATCGAACATCAAGGGGGAATTGTCATTCACGGGTATTGCCATATTGGCGATGACAGCATCATTCGGCAGGGCGTTACTCTGGGGCTACGCTACCTTGATCGCTTGTTTGAGGCTCCAAAGCTGGGAAAACGAGTAAACGTCGGGGCGGGTGCCGTGATTCTGGGTAATGTCACTGTTGGTGATGATGCCAATGTTGGAGCCAATGCTGTAGTTCTAATAGATGTGCCACCCGGTGCAACAGCCGTTGGTATACCTGCCAAAATCATCAAGTAAGGCAAGAGATTTTAAGACGCGATCGGAGTCTGGAGTTCGAGCATCAACTGTTGTTCTAACACGGCAACGACTGCTAGTTCTTCGGGTTTCAAGGCGAAGCTGTTTTTAGCCACGATTGCAGCATGCTCTTGCATTATTTGATGTAACGATTCATCCATATACGCCTCTAAAATGGCTGGATGGACATAGTATTTGCGGCACGTTGCAGGGCGATTTCTAAGATAAAAAGCAACTGTTTTGATGGCCTGGACAATGTTTTTCTTCGCAGCCGTTTCGGAGGTAAAGGTGCCAATATCGGTAAGTTCTGACGCGGCTAATACCGTGCCTGCCCATGTACGGAAGTCTTTAGCCGTAAAATCTTGCTCAGTAATCGTTCTCAAATAACTGTTAACGGTACCTGAGTCGATCGTCTGATACTGTCCCATTTCATCTCGATATTGAAATAGCTCCTGTCCAGGAATGTCCTGACATCGCTTAACAATTTTAGCTAAGCGTTTATCGTTCAGCTCAATATCGTGTTCAACACCGCTTTTACCTCGAAATTGAAATTGAATTTTAGAGCCTGCAATATCAACATGTTCATCCCGGAGGGTCGTCAGACCATAGGATTGGTTAGAACGAGCATATTCTTCATTGCCAACACGAATACGAGTTAGTTCCATCAGGCGGACGATCGCGGCCAACACTTTTTCTTTTGGCAACCCTGGTAATGCAAGATCGTGCTCCAACCGTTGCCGAATTTGGGGTAGCGATTGGCTAAACACAAGCAGACGTGTGAATTTACTTTGGTCACGAATAGTTCGCCATAGCGGATGATAGCGATATTGCTTACGGCCCTTTGCGTCTCGTCCGGTTGCTTGTAAGTGCCCATTGCTAAAGGGACAAATCCACACGTCTTTATAGGCTGGTGGAATCGCTAATGCATTAATGCGGCGGATTTCGTCTGGATCACGAATGCGATCGCCATTAGGATTAAAATAGGCAAAACTTTTCTTCCCAGAACGCTTACGCTGAATGCCGGGAATGTTGTCGGTTACGTAGTGCAAGCCGATTTCCTCTGCTGATTTGATCGGATCAGAGGCTGTCACCGCTTGCAGGTGTTTCTGTAGCGATCGTGCTTGACGTGATCGCGGTTGAGGTGTCCGTTTCTGAACTTTATGCTGCATTGACTATTAGAAGTAGAAAATTATTCACCCCTTTCTTTTAGCGAAGTTCAACCGAGTTGGAATCTGCACAGCAGTATAGTTTTTCACGCAAGTTCAGATCATTGCCTAAACCCAGGCAATGAAGCTGATGTCGGTGCAGTGAGAGCTTTTGTCTCCAGGTGAAATTTAGTTTGGCACGCCTGGGTTGGTAGTGCGTCAAAGAATGGTGGGTCGAGTAAAGTAGGGAGACCGCTACTTTTACGTACAAATTATGGAATGTCTGCTCTGCGGTCATCCTAGCACCCACAAGCATGGAAAAGCTCCGAATGGGAGCCAACGCTATTTTTGCCCCCATTGCAAGCAAACGTTCAACGAGCGCTTTGACACGATGTACTATCATCGCCAAATTACTCCCGAACAGATTCGGCAAGTGTTACAAGCGCATAGCGAAGGCAGTAGTCTCAGAGGAATTAGCCGCACCAGTGGACTTGCCTACAATAGACTTCCTGCATGAATCATGCGGGGTGTGCCAGTTCGTAGTTCAGCAACCCAGCGATTAGATTTAAGCGTAAGCCAAACCGCTTTCTACGGTTGCGATAACGCCCTGAGAAAAGGCGAAAAA
>JAHHIE010000055.1 GCA_019358945.1 Stenomitos rutilans HA7619-LM2
GGATCAGCCCTTCTAGCTCTGCTCCAGTTTCTCGAATTTCAATGCTCGTTACTCCTGCCATCACTGCTTTCCTCATCACGCCAAAACCCAGTATCTTATCTGTCACTCCTTTTTTTTAATTTGGTATCAAAACGTCTTGCATTCAATCCTAGCCCACTGAACGACGGGTTCATGGCTTCAGGTCACCCTGATGTGATGTTAGGCTTGGTTTATGCATTACCAGGAGTGCAGGCGTAGGGAGAGCAAAGCTGAGGTAACAGCAGCGTTGTGACTTCCAAAAAATCCAGTTTCATGCAGCGAATGGTGTGGTTATTGGTATCTGCAATGTAGAGTCGATCGCGGGCAAAAGCAACTCCAGACGGTTCTGAGAAACGGGCTGCCATTCCCACTCGATCCTCAAAGCCTGCCTCGCCACCTGCAACACTTCGACAGGTGTGGGTTGCCGGATCAAGTTGCTTAATTTTGTGGTTATAAGTATCTGCAATCCAGAGGGATTCTCTGGCATACGCCAGCCCAGAACAGTACTGGAGTTGAACTTCCAGACCAATGCCATCGCGATCGCCAAAGGCAAAGAGTTGTCCCTGTCCACAGATGGTTTGAACGATCGAGTGAGTGCCCAAGGTGATGGCACGAATCGAACTGGTTTCGCTGTCGGCTACGAATAGTCGGGTGCCATCGGTGGTGATGTCGTAGGGTTGAGCAAAGGCAGCAATATCTGACGCTCCATCAACGCACCCTTCTGCGCCTGTACCCATGAAGGTTTGTAGGGTGTGCTGCTCTAAATCCATCACCCAAACTTGATGGGAACCTGCCATTGCAATATAGAGATCATGTCCGAGGAGTGCGAGATCCCAGGGTGAATTGAGGTCAACAGCCAAGGCTTTACCGCCATGTGGAAAGAGCGATCGGCTCTGAACTCCCGTTCCCGCCAATGTCTCAACCGCTTTGTGCAATAAATCAACTCGACGCAGCAAATGATTGCCTGCATCCGCAACGTAGAGCGTTTGCCCAGAGGAATCCAACGCCATGCCTTGTGGCACAGAAAATTGAGCGGTTTCCCAATGACCATCCTGCCATCCTGCAGCTCCAGACCCGATCGTGGCTTTGAGCGTTCCATCGAGCGTGGTGAGCACCAGCCGATGATGACCAGTATCCGCAATAAAAAGCGTGTCGCTGAGTTCATCTGCCAATACTTTGCCAGGGAAGGCTAACGGCGTCAGCAACAGGGATTGGGATTGTATGATGCCCTGTAAACCGTTCTCGCTGAGCGTCTCCTTGCCTTTATGTTCTTCAATTAAGCGTTGGATGACTTGATCCAACATTTGCCGCCGTCCTTCACCCGCCAGCGTTGCCACAATATATCCTTGTGGATCAATCAAAACGAAAGTGGGATAGGCCCGAACAGCATACTGATCCCACAGGGCACGATCGCGATCGATCACCACAGGATGAGTGATGCCATAGCGCAAAATGGCTTGCTGAATGCTTTTTGGATTCTGTTCGTGGTCAAATTTGGCGGTGTGGATGCTGATAATGGTGAGATGGTTTGCATACTTGTGTTCCAGGTATTGCAGATCGGAAATCACATGCAGGCAGTTGATGCAGCCATACGTCCAGAAATCTAGCAGCACAATTTGACCGCGCAAGGCGTGCAGCGACAGCGGACAATCGCAGTTCAACCACGGCAGGGTTTGATCCAGGGCGGGTGCTCGAACACGAACCATACGTTAAAAATCAAACAGAATGGTAAGGGCGCACGGCCGTGCGCCCTTACGTAAACCATTATCGTGCATGATTCGTTGATCACCCTCCAACGCCCTGCCTTTCTACCTCAGTTTCTCAAACTAACCGCTATCAACATCCTCTCGAATGTGATGGTGCCGATCGCGGGTCTGCTGGATGTCGCCTTTTTGGGGCACCTTGCGGATATTCGGCATCTGGCAGGGGTTTCTCTGGCAACCGTCGTGTTCAACTACCTGTATTGGACGTTTGGCTTTCTGCGGATGAGCACAACGGGCATGACGGCACAGGCGATCGGACGCGGCGATGAAGAAGACGCGCTCTTGATTGGATTGCGGCATGGCATTTTGGCCTTGCTGCTGGGAGTGGCGATCGTCATCCTGCAAGTGCCCCTGCGACAGATCGGCTTTGCGATGCTCAGTGCCACAACTGAGGTGTCTGCTGCCGGACAGACGTTTTATAACGCTCTGATTTGGGGTGCGCCTGCTACACTCATTAACTTTGTGATTGTTGGCTGGCTGTTGGGACGGTCTCAGAGCGATCGTGTCCTCATGCTCACAGCGGTAAATAGTGTTGCAAATGTGGCGCTTGATTACTGGTTTATTGTGCGTCTCAATTGGGCCAGTGCAGGAGCCGGACTGGCAACAGCGATGAGTCAATACCTCATGCTGCTCGTTGGGTTGGTCATGCTCAGCCGAGAGGCGCATCTCAAACAGATGTTGAACCGCCGCAAATTGTGGGATGCCACCGCTTTAAAGACGGTTTTAGTGCTCAATCGGGATATCCTGATTCGTACTTTTGCGCTCATCTCGACCTTTGCCGTGTTTACCAATCTTGGCTCTGCCTTTGGCACCATTCCCTTGACAGCCAACGCCATTTTGCTACAGGTTGTGACATTAGCCGCCTACTTTATTGATGGCATTGCCTTTGCGACTGAAAGTTTAGCGGGACTCTTTCGAGGGCAAGGGAAACAGGCTCAACTGAACCAACTGGTGCAGATTGCGGGTGGGCTTAGCGTTTGCATCGGCGTCTTGTTTGCGATCGCTTTCATCGGCTACCCAGATCCCTTGTTTGGACGGCTCACTTCTCATACTCCAGTGCTTGTTTACCTGAAGCAGTACGTACTTTGGCTGCTCCCAGTGCTGGGATTTGGCTCCGTTGCTTACATGCTAGATGGTTATTTTTTAGGATTAACAGAAGGACGAGTGCTACGACAGACGATGCTGCAAGCCGTACTGCTTGGGTTTGTGCCGATCGCGATCGCAGCCTGGTATCTTCACAGCAATCATTGGCTTTGGCTGGCACTATCGTCCTTTATGGCAGTGCGGACGATTGCTTTAGGCTGGCGTTGGTTGCGTTATGCCCATTAAACCGAAGCTGGCTAAAGTACGCTTGAACTAGACAAGCCTTTCGATGGAGGGCATTTCGTGCGACGAACCTTACAACAGAAAGAGCGATAGAAAGAACGATGTTGAAAAGTCAGGAGCAGGCAATGGCGCTGAAAGAATTACGCAAAAGCGAGATGATGGCACATCTACTGGATGCGCTGGAGAAAGGGCAGGATATTGGTCACTATGGACGCCTCACGTTTGCAATGGTGGCGCATCATTTCATGGAAGAAGCCGAATTAATTGAATGGCTGCAAAAAGACCGAGACTTCAGTGAGGCTGAGGCAAAAGCTCTGGTGTTGCAGGTGCAGGGGAAAGACTACAACCCACCCAAACGCGATCGCATTCTGGATTGGCAGCAGCAGCAAGAGTTTCCCATCTGCCCAAATTCAGATGATCCCGATACGTGCAATGTTTATCGGGATTTGCAATTTCCCAGTCATGTGTACGATCACATTTCTAACTATTACGAGCAAAAAGCAGAGCAAACCGCTCAGTAGCACTTAGGGCGCGTCATCAATTAAGCTCAGGAACCTTGAGTATCAGCCTTACCGCGCCCGCCCTAACAAAAAAGGCTAGGGGCTGGAACTTCTGCTGAAGGCCATATGTATGAGTCATTGATGACAGCCCCTAATGGCGCTGTTTCTTCTCGAAGTACTGCTGGTGATCCTCGGTTGCCAGCCAATAACTTGATGCTGGTTGAATGAGAGTCACGATCGGTCTGTCATACCTGCCAGAGCGTTCTAGATGTTCTTTGGAACGCATGGCAATGTGCGATTGTTCTGGTGTGTGGTAGAAGATCACCGAGCGATATTGTTCTCCTCGATCGGCACCCTGGCGGTTCAAACTCGTTGGGTCATGAATGTTCCAGAACGTGTTGAGCAAGTCCTCATACTGAACAAGAGACGAATCATATTTCACCTGGCACACTTCAGCATGCCCTGTGATGCGGGACAGTACATCCAGGTAGCTGGGGTTCTCAAAGTGCCCACCCATGTAGCCTACCGATGTTGAATGGATACCTTTCACATTGCGAAACGCTGCTTCAATGCTCCAAAAACATCCGGCTCCAAGCGTTGCTTCCATTATGGTTGCTGCCTTTTCGTTTAATCAAAATCGGTCTGCCAGTTTGGATGGCGAGAATGTTCAAACAGCCGGGTAATCTGGCTCGGCATCACCCGCGATCGAGATAACGCTGGTATTTCACTTTCGGCAAAAAAAGTAGCGTCTTCCGTTTCAATGCTGTTAGCGGGGGCACCACTCATTAACTCGCAGAGAAAAAATAGCTTGTAGATATGGTATTCAAAGGGTGGATGTTGATGACGCGGATGGTTACGATCGTATAGCGCCAGTAACTTCACTGCCCGTGTTTGATAGCCGGATTCTTCATACACCTCCCGCTCAACCGCTTGACTGGGTGGTTCTCCCACATCTACATAGCCGCCTGGTAACGTCCACAAACCATCAAACCGTTCCTTCACCAGCAAAATTTTGTCATCCTGAAAAACGGCACCGCGAACATCCACTTTGGGAGTTGCGTACCCGGTTTCTTGTTGAAATAGGTTGAGAACAGCCGCTAGTTCCAAATTCGACTCGGTTGCCATCATTTCAGCCGCAAGGTGCTGCACCTGCTGGAAACGATCGATGTCAAAGGGATTTTGGCTGTAGGCTAGCCCAGTCTGCGCGATCGCCTGTAGCTTTTGTGCCCACTCCAGCCATTTCACAACCATTCTCACGTCCCTCACAAAATAGTCTTTGACGGCTAAAGCAGTTCTCGCTTACAGACCGTCCCTCTGAATTAAAGCAGTTAAATGCAGCATCCAATCTTCAGAAAAGCTTTGTGAGCATTCCAGCTTTTAACCTTCAGACTTTAGCCCTCTGCCCTCTTATTTGCCAACCGCTTTGAAGCGGGTAAAAAGAGCGGGTAGGTAATCAAAATAGCGATCGCTGCTCAAATACATGGCATCAATAGTGCAACTGCCACAGCCCAACGAGCCATTAGCAACATAATCGCTCAAGCGGCTGGATGAAACACCTGCCCAAGGGAAATGTCCGGGTGGTGCGGCGGCTGTGTAATGCAGTTCTGTATCCAAAAGCCATAATGCGGCGCTAAACTCAATGCCGATCGCATTAGTGTCGGGCAATGGCTTCGTCCTGCGCCATCCCACCGTTTGAGTAAAGCGTTCGGTTTGTTCTTTGGTGCTCCTGGAGCCTTTTGCTGCTTGCTGCCAGACTCGTTGCTGAGCCGTAAAGCCAAAACGACCACTACTGGCATTTGACCAGAGCGTATCAATCGTTTGTAGGTCTGCCAGTGGCAAGCGAGACAAAACGCCTTTGCTGCTGAACAGCAGATCTCCCTGGGGAGCAGCCAGCCGCTGAAAAATGGCCCGTGTTTCAACATCGGCTGCCTGCCAGTCTTGGGTGGCTAAAAGACGCTGCAAATGGCTGTAGTTAATCCGCCACTTGGAGGCAGACTTGGGATCAGGACTGACATCAAAGGTGAAACTGGCAAGAAGCTCCTGAAATGTGTGTCGAATCGGTGCTTTTGCATCGGTATACCCCACCGTGATGCGAAACACATACCGCGCATCTCGGCTACGAAAAAGCACATGATCAGAGTCATAAAGCCCGGTCGAGGTGTAGGCGATCGCGGTCTGTCCCGCGACTGTGAGGGGTTGATCGTCCTTTCGGCTGAGTTCGCCCTTCCAATAGGTCAGCGGCAACGGTTTGAAATTGTTGTAAACGGTAATGTGGATGATCGGTGGCGTTTCTGGCAGCGAGTCCCGCTTCATAAAATCGGCTTGTTGCCATAGTTCTAGCACTTGTAGCGGTAGTGCTGGTTTTGTTGATGGTTTGGTTTCAGAGGGCGTGATGATATAGCCGCTAGGGAAAAGCGTGCGAAAACCAAAGCGATCGCTCAGGTAAAAGACATCTCGGCGTGAAACAACAGCATTGGCTGGCGGACTGGCAGCAACCGCCCTATCTGAGCGAGTTTGTTCTGATAAGAATCTTGGCAAGAACATGAAGGGCGTGGCGCTACCAGCAACCAAACAGGCCAGAACGCCAAGCAAAAGAGTACGTTTCATAGGGCTGACTTCAACAGGTGACGATTGCAAAAAAACCTGAATAGACAAGCTTTCAACAAACAAGCTTTCAACAGACAGGCTTAAATTCAACGGGCGATCGGGCGATTCCTCAAAGCCTGCTGTGGTTGGGTTGGTTGACCCAAAAACACAACCCGAATTTGCCGCCGCTGAAAGATACCTGGAACTTTCACTTGAGCCGTAGTCTGGGGCATGGCTCGACATCTCGCCACCATTGAGCCTTCTGTATGGGCATTGAGTGCTGTCACATAAAAGGTGACGCGATCGCCTTGCACGTCTGCATGAGACATGAGAGGCATGAGCTTGTCGAGGCATCCTTGTAGCGCAAATTTGAGCGTCACGCGTGTCTCTGAACCTGTAATAGCATCCCCAAGCGGAATCCGCACCGCTTGTACAGCAGTGACTTGCCCCTTAAGCGGGGTTAACCCCGTAGTGCGTGACGGTAACGATAACGTTTGAGCAGACACACTGGTTGCCAACAACAGAGAAGCGATTGTAAAACCTAGACTACGCAGTAACATCGATCGATCTCCTACAAATAATTTCCGGCGTTGCTGAATAGTGGTATGAATTTGCCCCTCAGCCCTCAACTTTGGGGGAGCCGCTTTCTAAAGTCCCCCAAAATTGGGGGATTTAGGGGGCGAGGAGTCTTGCAACTCAGAGAGATTCATACTTTGATTCAGCAACGCCTAATCTCCATCAGCGCTCCAAGCACGTTTTGCTTAGCCACCGTGAGCCGATATTAACGTCGCTGTCTCATTCACAAATGATGTGTTCCAAAATTTGAAACCATTTTGAGGAATCAGGGTCTGAAAGACTGGTTCTTATTTCTGTAACGATGCCCAGGTCAACCCAATGCCCTGGTTACGTTAAAAGACGCATAAAGCGATGTTATTTATTTACGTTTGGAGTCTGTATGAAAGATCTTTCCTCACCCAAACCTGCTCAACGGCTCAAAGCGGGTGCCGCCACGATCGCTCTTTTGAGCCTTCTTACGGTCGGTATGCAAAGCCTCAGTGCCATGCCAATTCAGCCTGAAGCCAGTCCATCAGCGCCAACATTAAAAGGGCAACCATCGTCACAACGTCCATCGACTACAACTCGCTTACCGGGCTCAGTCAGGACGGCTGTTCTGCGGGCACATGCGCGTGAATTTAACCTTCCTATCAACACGCTGCGAGTGGTTTCGTTTAGCCAAGAAACCTGGTCAGACGGCTGTCTCGGCTTAGGTAAACCTGAAGAATCGTGCCTCACGGCTCTGGTGAACGGTTGGCGCGTCGAAGTTGGTAATAATGCTGAACGCTGGTTCTATCGTACCGATCGCACCGGAAGCAGCCTTCGTATGGAAAACAGCGCTACCGCTGATGCTCTTCCCCCCGCCGTCGAGCGCAAAGTTTTGGCAACTGCCGCTAAAGATATGGGCGTGTCTGTGAATCAACTCAAGCTTACCGCCGCGCGATCGCGCACCTGGAATGGCTGTCTGGGTGTCGCAGGCCCACAGACTATATGTACGATGATTGCGATTTCTGGATGGCAAGCGATCATCACGGCACCACAGCAGTACGGGGTATATCACCTCGATCAAACCGCCACGACGATCAAACGCAATCCCACGACGAGCAGCAAAGGAACCATAGTGCCGTCCTTTTGGCAACCTGACTCCAGCACCGTTGGGTCAGACCCAGGCGACATCATCTTTCAATCGAAGACGAGTGGTGGCTTTGCAGGATTGTCTTACAAAACATTGCTGATGAACGATGGCAAAGTGATGCGCATTGATTTGCGAAACCAGTCTTCGGCTAAACCAACCTTGATTCGTCAACTTTCACCCCAGCAAGTGCAGGCATTTGTCCAACTATTGCAGCAGAATGAGTTCTCCGACTTCTCAGGTTTCAACTACCCAACCACTCAAGGAGCAGATTTTTTCACGATCGCGCTGATGTCTCCTGCAGGAGAAGGCACTCAGTACGCTGATATGATTCAAGCCCAAACGCCTCCTAAACTCCAACGGATCATTCAAGCCTGGAACCGTCTGACCAGCCTCAGTCGTCGTTAGACCTCTGGTGTTGAGAGACTGGTTGCCAGCTTTTTTATACCAATTTGAATTGAAAATGCGACACATCCTGTAGGGGCAAGGCAATGCCTTGCCCCTACCCACCGATTGATCTGTAGCCGTCATTCTTTAAATCGGCATTACCATACCCTCGGCAGTGGTCAACCTCTATGTATCCAGCACTGAACTGTTTGAGCTAGAGTGAAGCCATTGCCGTAAACATCCATCTCAGCCACAGCCCACAATGAAGATTGGCGTTATTTCTGATACGCACGGATTGCTACGCCCCCAAGCCGTTGATGCCCTGGTCGGTTCTGACCTCATTCTTCATGCAGGTGATATTGGCCGATCGGCTGTGCTTGAGGAGCTAGAGGCGATCGCGCCTGTCATTGCTGTGCGCGGTAATAACGACCAAGGCCCGTGGGCAGACTTAATACCTGAATGTAAAACCGTCCCGATCGAAGGGGTTTCGCTGTATCTGCTGCACATACTTAGAGATCTGACGATCGATCCAAAAACCGCAGGCATTCAGGTTGTCATCAGTGGGCATTCGCACAAACCATTGGTGGAAGAGCGTGACGGTGTTCTCTTTCTCAATCCTGGTAGTGCGGGGCCGCGAAGATTTAAGCTGCCGATTACGCTAGCTCATCTACAGCTTGATGGCACGGCGATTAGTGCAAACATTGTCGAGCTAGAGGCGTGATCGATGCCTTATTGATTGAGTTTTAGGACTCATTGACCCACCAGGTTACATCGGAGACAGTCACCCAGGTGCTGTTCAATTGATAGGGCACTGCTGTTATGTAGCACGGTTGGAGTTGAGCGCTTGCTCAAGTTGTTCATCCCAAAAGGCTGCTTCTACCTTGTGTCCGTCTGGGTCACGAACAAAGCAACCGTAGTATGGTTCACTATACTCAGGTCTGCCACCGGGAGCACCTTCATCGCTGGCCCCTGCTGCCAACGCTGCCTCATAAAAGGCGTGAACAGCTTCTTTTGTGGGTGCAATAAAGCCGACATGAGTACCATTGCCAACGGTTGCAGGTTGTCCATCAAATGGGGTTCCTACCCAAAATTCAGGGTACTGTTTGCCATAGGCGATCGCGCCTGGATATTCCATCAACCGCTTGCAGCCTAGCGTGGATAACACAGCGTCGTAAAACGCGATCGCCCGTGCAAAATCATTCGTGCCGATCGAGATGTGCGAGAGAATGCTGGGATTATGGCTCATGTCTAAATCCTCCGTGAGTCGAGCTGGCATTGGGCACGCTAAAAATTTAAAGCGGTTCTGTAATCTGTTTTGACTCGAAGCTTATCAGGCAATCGGATTTTATCAGTTCATCTGTACTGAATCAACGAGTTGCTTTTACTTTTTGTTACCAGAATCATTGAGAATCGCGGCACGTGGATGACCAGTGAGCCATGACCAATCCTCCTTGACATTCTTGAATAGTACATCTATTCTGATAGTTAATTAACTGCGCGGTTAAATACTGTTTCCCCACCTCAATGCCCACTGACCAACTGCCTGCTGATCGGTTAAGCATTACCTTTGCTGCCCTGGCCGATCCGACCCGTCGTGCTATTCTGGCTCGTCTGTCTCAGGGTGAAGCTTCTGTCACCGAGCTAGCTCAACCGTTTGAGATGAGTTTACCTGCCATCTCCAAACACCTGAAAGTGCTGGAACGAGCAGGATTGATCACCCGCAGTCGAGAGGCTCAGTGGCGACCCTGCGGCTTGGCGGCAGACCCACTCAAAGATGTGGATCACTGGCTTGCACCATACCGCCAATTTTGGGAACAGCGCTTCGATCGCCTGGATGACTATCTACAGGAACTGCAAGCGGAGGAAACAAGAAACGATCGCACGCTCAAAGCGTAAACTGCGCTTCAACTCATCACGCACAATAGGAGAAAGCATGCCTAAACAAATATTTGTGAATCTACCTGTCAAAAATCTCACTCAATCCGTAGAGTTTTTCACAAAACTTGGCTTCAGTTTTAATCCCCAATTCACCGATGAAACGGCAACTTGCATGATTGTGAGTGAAGCCATTTATGTCATGCTGCTGACTCACGACAAGTTCAAAACGTTTACTCCTAAACTCATTTGTGATGCGACAAAAAGCACGGAGGTGCTAGTGTGTTTATCCTCTGAGAGCCGAGACGCGATCGACGATACTGTGCGTAAGGCTGTCGCTGCGGGTGGAACCACCTATAACGAGCCACAGGATCACAGTTTTATGTACGGGCATGGGTTTCAGGATTTAGATGGACACATCTGGGAACTCGTATACATGGAGCCGAGCGCAGTCGGTCAAGCTTAGATTTTTGCTGATCTGAAGCCATTGAGGCCTTTTGGTCTCATTACAACTGCCGGCTTTGAACTAGAACGTGTCAGAGAATCGCGCCCTGAACGCAAAAATTTCTCAAGCCAAGAAGACTATGAGCGGCGTTTAAGCATTCCTCCATTCCTGTGTATTGCGGCACCCAAACCGACTTAATTTTTCTCAACCTGCGATGGAACAGCTGACCTCAACATGAAACTCTGATCACTGTAACCTTTGCAGAAAAGAACAATCAGACTTTGATGATGTTCCATCAAGCCATCTTTAAGTCTATTGAATCACGGCATTTCCATCAAACAGAGTGATCTGAATGTGTCGATCGCCTGCAAGCATATCTGCCAACTGCAATTATCTAACGTTTACTCAAGGAGTCCATCATGAAACTGAATCCTTACTTGATGTTCAACGGGCAATGCGAGCATGCATTTAAGTTCTATGAGCAATGCTTGGGTGGAAAAATCACCGCGATGATGACTTACGGAGAAGCCCCGGAGCCAGAAACGGTCGAGCAGACACCTCCAGAATGGCGCAGCAAGATTATGCACACTAGCCTGAAGTTTGGCGACCAGGAGCTAATGGGGTCTGACAGCCCTCCCGATTACTACGAAGAAGCCAAAGGATTTTCGGTGTCCATCAGCCTGAATGATCCGGCAGAAGCAGAGCGTATCTTTCACACACTGGCAGAAAACGGAACGGTGCGAATGCCTTTTCAGCAGACCTTTTGGGCGTATCGTTTTGGGATGCTAGTGGATCAATTTGGTATCCCCTGGATGGTGAACTGCGACCAGGCTATCTAACTGGCTATCTAGCTGATAGAACCGTCTCTTACTCTGGCTAATCATATTCCCTACGCTACAGGAGGCAATGATGAAGATTGAACCGCAAACTGAACATCAGTGGCTACAGAAACTTGTTGGAGAGTGGACTTACGAAACAGAAGCATCGATGGGAGCCGATCAACCGTCCGAAAAAGTGACTGGAACCGAACGTGTGCGATCGTTGGGTGGGCTTTGGATTCTCGCAGAAGGAGCGGGTGAGATGCCGGGTTGCGGTACCGTAACCACCATCATGACGCTTGGCTATAACCCTCAGAAGCAGAGATTTGTCGGTACTTGGGTGGGGTCAATGATGTCCGACCTCTGGGTGTATGACGGAGCACTGGATACCTCTGAAACTGTATTGACCCTTCACACTGAAGGCCCATCAATGTCTGGAGAGGACACGATGGCGAAGTACAAAGATGTCATTGAGTTTAAGAGCGACAGCCATCGTGTGATGACTTCCCATGCTTTGGGTGATGATGGGCAGTGGCATCAGTTTATGACCGCTAATTATCGGCGCAAGGCGTAATTGCATGATGAGTAAAGGCACCCTCGCTGAAGCAGATGGGTGATTAACGATTTCTAGTGCTGACGTGTTTCTCATACAGAAGAAAGAGGCATTGCAAATTGTTTTGGCTTAACTTAAGGGCGGTTGACTTAATCAATCAGTTAAACCATCACAGTTCATTACTTCTAGAGACTGCTTCACCCTTGATGGAAGCAGAATTTTTTGCTTCCTCTTTTGCTGTCGATTGTCGTAATTAAGGTGCACTATGACGACTCCTGTCTACCAAACTGTGATTTTGGGTGGTGGTTTTACAGGTCTGTTTACGGCTCTGCATCTCAGCCATCAGCATTATCCGCGCTCCGTTATTCTGATTGATCAAAACGATCGCTTCTGTTTTAAGCCGCTGCTCTATGAATATTTCAGTGGTGAAATGGATGCGACACAGGTGGTGCCCCGATACGAGGAACTGCTACGCCATAGTGGTGTGATTTTTGTGCAGGGGCGTGTGGAGTCGATCGATGTGCAGCGACGACAGATCCAGCTTGTAGGTGGAGATTGCTATAGCTACAGCAATCTGGTCCTCGCTCTGGGAAGTGTAACGGGATATTTTGGCGTAGAAGGGGTGAAGGAGAATGCGTTGCCCTTTCGGACCCAAGCGGATGCGATCGCCATTGATCATCATCTCCGCGATCGCTTGCAACATGCGCTACAACTGCAAGATTCGGAGACCCGTCGCCGTTTGTTGACAACCGCCGTTGTTGGTGGAGGGCCGTCTGGAGTGGAGATGGCAGCAACAATGGCTGACCTTATACCTCAGTGGTATGCCGAACTAGGCGGCAATTCAGAAGAAGTGCGGGTTGTGCTGGTGAACCATGGAGAGCTACTAGAAGGAGATGTGAACAGCCAACTTCGGACGACGGCAGAGCAAGCGTTGCAGGAGCGTGTTGTACCTGTAGAAGTCATGATTGGCGTTAAAGTAACGGCTATTCATCCCGATCGCCTGGAGTATCAGCGCAACGACCAAACAGAAACTCTGGACGCTGGAACGATCGTTTGGACAACGGGAACCAATACCCATCCCTTGATTAAGTCACTGCCTCTTCCAGAGGCGCATCGAGATAAGCACGGGCGGTTGAGTGTCGCGCCAACGCTGCAATTACCCG
The DNA here is from genome assembly GCA_019358945.1 of Stenomitos rutilans HA7619-LM2. Taxonomy (GTDB): domain Bacteria; phylum Cyanobacteriota; class Cyanobacteriia; order Leptolyngbyales; family Leptolyngbyaceae; genus Stenomitos; species Stenomitos rutilans. The sequence continues at coordinate 13,122 of JAHHIE010000055.1, forward strand.
ACTTTCCAGAGATTTTTGCCGGTGGCGATTGCGCGATGGATTTGCAACCAGAATCAGGTAGCGGCGATGAATATGAGCCAGCCGAGCACCAGTCAGATCAATCCACCAGTGCCGAAAACCATCATCCTAATCCCAAGCCGTTGCCACCGACTGCACAGGTTGCCTATCAGCAGGGAGCGGCGATCGCCTACAACCTGAGAGCTTTAGCGCTGGGATATGCATTGAAGCCTGCCAGAGTCAATTTGCGAGGAACATTACTCAAACTGGGATTGAATAACAGTGTTGCCAATATTTTTAACACGATCGAAGTAACAGGCGCAGCAGGCCATCTGATCCGACAGGGTACGTATTTAGAGCTACTGCCTACACCCATTCATAACTTTAAAGCCACAACGGACTGGCTGAAGGATGAGGTGATCGAACGTTATCAGCCCAATAGCTTGAATCGAGTTGCCAAAGCGGTTGGGGTCGTGGGTGGAATGGTAGTGGGAACCGCGATCGCCAAACGGGTTGCCCGTTCCTTAGCAGACGATCGTTAAAATACACACATGTTTCTTGTGCAGCGTCACAGCTTGCTTTTAGGGTAGATGGCAGTGAGTTTACAGCGGGCATCATCAACTTTCATCTACCAATCACCCCCTTCTGAATCTGGTTGACAGCGGTTGTCCAGGCCACCGTTCCCTCACGCAGGGAATTGATAGCACCGAAGCGTCTGCCACTGACACATTGACGGGTGAGCGACCTGAGTTCATGCTTTGCAATGGCGAGCCAATTACCCTGCTTGGGCGTCTGACAAAATGTGATGTGACGCACTAACAGACATGACCTTTGCGGTTCAAAGGCTGCGTATAACGCCCCTTCCGTGTGGGTGTTGAAGGCCCTGTCTGCGATCCAAGCATCGCCAACAATGGAGCCTTTTCAAAAGGGCTAAAGTCGAACTCAGTGTTTTATCTCTTCTGCCTTTTGCCCTCCTTCTGCCTCCTGCCTTAATTGTCATTGCCACAGGTAAATTAAGCTGAACAAAACAATCCAAATGACATCAACGAAGTGCCAGAACAACGATGTCGCGGCGAAACCGTAGTGGTTTTCTGGCGTGGCGTGCTTGGGGGTGAACGATCGAATCAGCACACCCAGTTGCAGCAGAATACCGACGAAGACATGGAGACCATGAAAGCCAGTTAAGAGATAGAACGTGCCGCCGAATAGGCCAGTGGTGAGGCCAAAAGAAAGACCGTTCCATTCGATCGCTTGCCCAACCAAAAAATACGTCCCCATTGCTGCTGTTGCCAACAAAAAGAAGCGGAACACATTCAGCTTGTTGCGCTCTAGCGCCAGTTCGCCAAAGTAGATGACAAAGCTACTGGAAACCAAAACTGCTGTGTTAATGGCTGGCTTAAAAATGTCGAGTCCATTGACTCCTGGTGGGAGCCAATCTGCTGTCGTGAGCTTTAAGGCAATGTAACCACCAAAAAAGCCCAGAAACACCATACTTTCGGAGAGCAAAAACACGATAAAGCCGAACATACGATTGTCAGCGTGCTCGCTGTCTTTGTGGTCGTGTTCGGCACTCGATTGCAACTGTTCAGGTGTGACTGAAGTATCCATGATGGGCAGAGGGGGCAGAGGGGGCAGGGGGAGTGGAGGGAGCAGGGGAGAGAGTTTTGAGTTTGAGTTAATTTTGACTCCTGGCTTCTAACAACCAAAAACCAACAACTAAAAACTACTCCTCACTGCGTTGCTGCGACTTCTTCGGGTGATTCAGTTGCGGTGAGGGGTTCGTTCATGCCATAGCCATAGGGCTTTGAGATGACGATCGGAATTGCTTCAAAGTTTTCTTCGGGGGGGGGGGATGGGATGAGCCATTCCAGCCCGATCGCGCGCCAGGGATTATCGGGGGCTTTTTTGCCCTGTACCCAGGAGCCAACAATGTTCAAAATAAACGGTAGGGTGGACATGCCCAACAGAAACGCGCCAAGACTGGAAAGCACGTTCCAGAAGGCGTATTGGTCATCGTAGGACGAGACGCGGCGGAGCATTCCCTGTAAGCCTAAGGGATGCATCGGCAGGAAGCAGAGGTTTGTACCGATGAAGGCTAGCCAGAAGTGCAGCTTGCCCAAGCCTTCGTAATACATCCGTCCGGTCATTTTGGGAAACCAGTGATAGATGGCGGCAAACATGCCCATTGCGATCGTGCCGTACACGATGTAATGGAAGTGCCCGACGACAAAGTAGGTGTTGTTCACATGAATGTCGATCGGCACTGAGCCTAGCATCACGCCTGTAATGCCTGCAAACAGAAACATAATCACGCCGCCCAAAGCGAACAGCATGGGGGTATCGAGCCGCAATTTGCCGCGCCAGACGGTGGCTGTCCAGGCAAAGATTTTCACGCCAGTCGGTACGGCTACACACATTGTCGTGAACATGAAGATCATACGCATCCAGCCCGGTGTGCCGCTGGCATACATGTGGTGCACCCAAACCAGAATGCTGAGTCCCGAAATGGCGATCGATGAAATAGCGACTACCCGGTAGCCAAACAGCGGTTTGCGTGCATAAACGGGCAGAATTTCGGAGAACACGCCAAAAACTGGCAGCGCCATCACGTAAACGGCAGGATGGGAATAGAACCAAAAAAAGTGCTGGTATAGCAGCGGATTGCCGCCTTTGTCAGAATTAAAGAACGCCGTGCCAAAGGTCAGGTCAAACAGTAGCATCACGGCTCCGGCTGTCAATACAGGCAGACCTGCCAGTTGTAACAACTGAGCGCTTAACACTGTCCAAACGAATACTGGCATCCGAAAGTAAGTCATGCCTGGTGCCCTCATGCGCACGATCGTCGTCACAAAGTTGACCGCACCCATGATGGATGAGATGCCAGAGACGGCGACCGCTAGAATCCACAAAAATTGCCCATTAATGACCTCTCTACCTGGATTTTGGATGCTCACAGGCGGGTATGACCACCACCCAGCCTGCGCGGTGCCATTCGGCAGCAAAAAGCTGCTCAGCAGCAAAAGGCCGAACACAGGCACCATCCAAAACGCGACGGCATTCAACGTCGGAAATGCCATATCGCGTGCGCCAATCATCAACGGTACCAGGTAATTTGCCAGCCCCACCAGCGTCGGAAAGATCCATAGAAAGATCATGATCGAGCCGTGCATGGTGAAAATGCCGTTATAAAGCGCCCGATCGACCACATCCGATTTGGGCGTAATCAACTCAGCCCGAATGATCATGGCAAGGAAGCCGCCAATCAGGAAGAACACAAACGACGTGACGAGGTACTGAATCCCAATGACTTTATGATCGCGGCTAAAGGAAAAGTAGCGTCGCCATTCAGGAGGCTGGCTCTGAGGTTCTGCCTCATTCCCGTTGCCCAGGTTTTCGACTGCAATGTTGGTCATGAGGGGAAGCTGTTGGTTGTTGGTTTTTAGAAGAATGCAGAAGGCAGAGGGCAGAAGGTGGAAAACCGCAGAGACGCAGAGGCGCGGAGATTTAACTCAAAACTCTCATCCTTTAGCCTTCATCCTTTAGCCTTTAGCCTTCACCACCCATATCTTTCTCAATCCCCTTCTTATCTGGCACTTCTTGATCAATGCCTTCGGGGGTGGGTTGGTTGACCAGGGGCGGTTTTGCAGGGGGGACAGAAGCCCAGCCGACTTCGACGGGCTTGTTGGGTTCGCCGCGATAGTATTCGGAATAGGCTTGGTTGAAGGCTGGGGTTGGTTTAGCAGCGGCCGCCTGTTTGAGCCAGTTTTGGTAGGTGGTGGGCGATTCGACGAGCACATCTGCTTGCATCGCCGCAAAGTAGGTGCCGCTAAACTGCGAATCTTCGAGTCGGTATTTGCCTTCCAGGATGGGGGTGAATTCGAGGTCGATCGTGCGTTTGGGTAAAATGTCTTGTTTCAAGCGAAAGGCCGGGACGTAAAAGCCGTGCAGCACGTCTTCAGAGTAAAGGGCGAGGCGAATGCGTCGATCGACCGGGACATGCAGTTCTGTACTGGTGACGTTCTGATTAGGGTAGTGGAATGTCCATACCCATTGCTTCGCGTTCACTTCAATTTCTTCGATCGGTTGTCCTTCTTCATCTAACGTTGCGGCATAGGCAGGCTCCATGCCCATGTGATGCAGATGCACCACATCCACTGGCCCGCGAATATTCATCTGGTTATACACATTGAAACTGGTGGTCACAATCCAAAGCACCAACAATACGGGAATGACTGTCCAAATAACTTCTAGCTTGACATTGCCTTCGATCGGGGGGCCGTCGCTGATGTCAAAACGACTCACCTGACTGGTCAAAATCGCTAGCATCAACACGCCAAAAACGCCGAGAAAGACGATCGTGCCCAGAACCACCAGAAAGCTGAACAGGTCATCCACTAACTGCGATTCGGCAGTGGCCTGTGGCGGTAGCCAACTATAGGACTGTTGACCCATCCACAAACTGGCTATGAAAACAAAGCCCGCATAAGCAACCCACGGCCAGTAACGCAATAGTCTCATCGCAACATGCTCCTGTTCACCTGCTTTTGGGGCTATTTTTCGAGGACTATTTCAGTACAACATTTGGATCCTGACCAGCCCGCAGCAAGCGATCGGCTGTATTGTGTACACCAAAATCGGCAGCCATATGTGCGCCCAGCGTGCCATGTACGAACATAATCCCAAGAATGAAGATGCCTGCGAGTACATAGCTCCACTGCACCTGCCTGACGTTGTCTTTACGCCAGAGAAACCGCTGAAAGCCTCGCCAGACGGTCATACCAACAATCAGCGCCAGCAGCAACACCCCGCCAACCCCATGCCAGAGCATAGTCTCCATTGCCCCTAGACCCCAGGCGCTTTTCATATCGGCGGGCGGTGTTGCTAGCATGATTTCGTAGAAGCCTGCTGCAACGGTGAAAAAAGTGACGATCGCGGCGGCAAGCATGTTGTACCAGCCCACATCGAAGAAGTTCGATCGCACCGCATCGATTGACAAAAACTTGAGAATCGATCGCTCTAGCGGAAACAGTACTCCTGCAATATCAAAGGCGATCGCGATAATAAACAGCCCTAGCGTGATGTGGACTAAATTTGGATGAATGGGAATGGCGTAAGGCAACCCATTGGCACCCAGTTGATCGCTCACCTGTTGAATCAGTTCTGGTGGATTCATCGCAGCGCTCCGTCTCTGATGGCTTCTACTACAGGCACCGTATGCAGTCCGTAGACCCAGACCAACTTATCACCCAGATACACCTGATAGAAAACTAGGGCACTCAACAGCATCCCTACCCCCAGGAATGATTTGGGTAGCGTTTGTGGATCGCGCGAACGAATGATAAAACGCCATGCCGTAATCGCAGCCAAAATTGCTGACAGCGACCAGCCCAAAAGAGTATGAATGTTAAGCGTCGATCGCGCCGCAGCATACGGTTCTGCCAGACCCGCCTCAACCTGCCCAAACAGCACAGCAATAAAAATGGAAAGTGTGGCAAAAAACAGATTCCACCAGCCCACTTCAAACAAGCGCGTATTGCGAGTTAGTGCGCCTATAACGTCACAGAAGACGGCAAACAGCACCATCGCAATGACAAAGTGAACCACGATCGGGTGAATCGTATCGGGATAAGGAAGGTTGTGGTCATTAAGGGGCGGAAGATACTCAAACATATGCTTCTCCTTGGCGATCGGGGGCAAAATCACCAACTGTGATGGTCACAATGCAATCTCTAAGCTGTGTGAACAGAGTTTCTCATAAACATCCCACACCTGATAGCTATGGTAAGCACAATCTGCTAGTTAGGGCAAAGGACAGAGGGTAGAAGTGGGGAGTGGGGATGAGGAGCAGAGGAAGCAGGGAGAGCGGAGGAAGCGGAAGAGGCAGGGGGAAAGAGTGTTGAGTTAGAGAGCGATCAGCGATCAGCCGTCAACTGCTCAGCTTCCTTCTAAAAACCAATAACCAACAACTTCTTCTGCCTTCTGTCTTCTCTTGCAAAGGCGATCGTGGCTTAAAGGCTAAGCCTTCTGACGGATGGCTTGAACCGAGCGATGTCTGTACATTAAGAACAGTTTTCAGAAATGATTTAGTGCAGCTTTTAGAAACGGTTATGGATGACTTCAAGCTATCGATCGTGATGTTTCTGGTTCAGAGCGGTTTCGTTCTTGGACAAGACTTCTCTATGGATGCCAATGGTGACTTGATTATTGGTAGCCCAGAAACCTTTTCTGCATTGTCAGCGTTTATGGATTCAATCTCTTAACGTTGGCTTGTACACATCCACTGGTGTTCAAGCGTGGTTGGACTTGATGCTGTGCCGCACCCCGTGAGACTATTGCAATTGGTGTCTAAGGGCGAATACGATCGCCTCTTAAGTGTTGTTCAGTTTTAGAGCCGTTGTGTCTCTACTGCAACTGGTGTGTCTAGTCCTACGCGCATTCAAAAGGATGAGTTGCATCATCACGCTAAGTTAAGCAGATCGTAGTGTTTGATGCTGGAGTGCTTGAGTCTGACAATGGCGCTGCTGTAGTTGGTGCATATGCTCAAAGAGTTGCCAGCAATATTGCTCTGGTAAGCCGCACGTTACCGCACCTCGGAGCACCACGTTGAAATACCAATCGTTTGGGGCAAGTTCTTCATTCAGCTTGTCTACAACTATATAGGTGCGCACGTTGGCATACCGCTGATGCTGGCAAGAAACCTCAATAGTTTCACGACGGTAACCACCTGTAGGCACTTCTTCACGCTCGTCTAAGCGATCGCTCAATCGCCACGGCAGAGCATATAAAACACCTTGCACCGCAGAAGTGGGATCGCTGACTACATCCAGTACGCCACAATTTCGGCGAGCCGATCGGCGGTAAAAGCCCAGTCGATAGCCGCTAAGCGTTGCTGCCCCAACCACAAACAGATGCGTACTTTCACCCAGCGTGCGCTTTAGATCTACAGGGCACATGCAGGAACCATAGGCAAAGTAGTAGAACATTGGCTCAGCCACTTGTTGATGCCCTTCAAAGGATGGGTACGTCACATTCTTTGCGGGGCAATTGCTGTTGTCAAAAAGTTCTGCCATACGTTTGAGAAATAATAAGTAACGTCTGAAATCTTTCTAGCTTTGAGGTACTTCTATATTAAAGTATCGTATTCCGATGCGAGAACTGTAGTTTTTGGTAAAGCCTTAGGACGCGTCATCATTAAGCTCAAAAACTTTGAGTATCAGCCTTACTGCGCCCGTTCTAATGCACAAGGCTAGGAGCTGGAACCCTTGATGCAAGTCATGTGGATGAGTCATTGATGACAGCCTCTAGTGAAGTGCTGCTTTTACAAGACTGGCTGTTCTTGTAAGGCTGGGGTTCTAGGCGATAAACGCGTGCCTGCTTGTCTGAGAGGTAAATCCACCGCTGGTTGCCGTTTGAAAACACCACACGCCACCCTGTAACAAGCGCTTCTGTACACATTTCATCCGCTTTCGCTAAACCTAGGCAGCCATCAGGCCAGGTTTTGGGGGTTGCTTCAACTACCTTCAGTTTTGCAGGCGGTATCTTGGTCTGTTTACTTAACGCCTGACGTAGCCGGGTTGCCACCGTGGAGGGCAATTGAACCGTTGCTTGTGGAGGGATGACGGCTAGCACCATTGCTGAGTGCTCTGGCGCGATCGGTCTGCCTTGCGCCCTTTGCGGAAGCAACCCGCCTGTGCCCAAAAATAGGCTTGTGAGCAGGATTGCTCAGCAACATCTGCGGCATAACGTTTGTCGTGTGGCAAGCCACGATCGTGAAGGCATCCACTGCAAGCTTCGGTGTTTCATAGGCACAGTGACATTGGAGCTTTGACGCTAGTTTAAACGAAAGTTAAGCACAAGACTGAAACGAACTTTACGCATTTGCAGTCTGAGCGGTTGTTCCTTGCACCTTATACCAATTTGAATTGAAAAGGTGGCAGATGCATTGCACTTGATCCCTCTCAGGCCCCCTGATCAAGGGGGATGCCGAAGGCAGGGGGATCTTTATCTATCGCGATCGCCAGTGAAACTGGCATTAATACCGATTTAAAGAATGACGGCTACAGATCAATCGGTGGGTAGGGGCAAGGCATTGCCTTGCCCCTACAGGATGTGTCGCATTTTCAATTCAAATTGGTATTAAAATCGTGGGCTAAATAAAATTGACAATTGTTTGCAGGTAGGGACGAACAGACCCCCTTGCCACATTTGGGAGTGAACCTCAGTTGCCCCTGCCAGTTGGGGAAGGAGCGCTTCAAACAGCTCCTGAAACAGCGCCACGGTCAACACGCGTAACCGCCTACTCTGACGGCTGTGCGCCCCTGCGTTTACCGGGTAACAGGAACAAAATCAACGCCTGTCCCAAAGCGATTGCCAGGAGAGACTTTCACAAGCTGAATCCCAACGTTGCGATCGCCGGACGGCAAAAACCGCACGGCTTCTGACGCTCCTGTTGCTGTAAAATCGGGCGATGCCAACGCTTGCTGCACCCCTGAGCGAGTGGGATTGAGCACGATCGCGGCCGCCAGTGCTTTCGTGGCATCATAGGCAGTGGCCGTGCGCCAGTTGACATCCCCACCCCAAAGCCGACGCGACTGACCGGGAAACGAAGACTGTAGATTCCCATCGATATGCCACGGTACTGCCAGCACCATCCCCAACGCCTGTTGTCCACCGACTTCCAGCGTTTTCGGCGCATAGACATCATCCCCTCCTAACAAACTCAGGCGACGCTGATTAACCTGCACGACCTGTAGTGCCTGGTCGAGAGTACCGGTATTAGCGGCTAGCATCAGTAACTTATCCCCTTGTTTCAGCGCCTGATCGACGGCTTGTGCCGCGCTGAAGCTGGGCGCTGACAGATCGAATTCAGCCGACACCTGCCCACCCGAAAGGGCGATCGCCGTGACAAACTCTGCTTTTAACGATTGGCTGTAGGCGCTTTGAGAGTTGAAAAATACGGCTGCTTTCTTGACCTGCAACTGTTTAGCGGCGTAGTCTGCTAACGCTCGTGCCGCCACATAATCACTGGGCACCGTGCGGAACGTATACTTGCCGAAGCCAGACAGCTTTACGGTGGAGCTAATGGGAGAAATACTGACCAGACCACCCGCGTTGTAGACACTTCCCGCGGCTAGCGTCGCATCACTGGCATAATGACCTACGACGCCTAACACTTCAGGCGTCTGCACCAGTGCGTTAGCAATTTGTTTGGCAGTATCAGGGTTATTATCGTCATTGGTAATCACGACCTTGAGAGGGCTTGTTTGGCTCCCGATCGCGCCATTAGTTTCTTGCTGTGCCTGAGCGACACCACGCAAAATTTCTAAACTGCCATTGGGATCAGTGCCAATTGGCACCGCTACGGCGATCGTGTACGAAGGGTTGGCTCCAATACGAGCATTATTCAAATAAATCAACGTTTCGGGTGCATTTCGCGCCTTTTGCAACGCTGATTCAAACAGTGCCGTCGCTTCGCCGTACTGCTTAGCAGCCATTGCCCGCAGACCAGCCTGTTTTGCCTGGGCAAAAGCGGGATTATCGGCTTTGATTTCGGTCTGAACTAGACTGCGTTCACCCTGGCTGATACGATTGTCGAGCGAGACGGTTTCCTGGTTGGTCTGCTGTGTACCCAGCTTTATCCCGGTTTTCGGCATGAACCACCAAAAACCAGCACCTAACAAGCCAGCCGTAAACAAGAATGCCAGCAACAGCGCTGGAGTTTCATTTTTCTGAGACATAAGCGAACCATGCCTGGTTCAAATAAGGGTACCACTTTTGGCAAAGACCCAAATGAAGCGTGCTGTTGGATACAGGGCTGATGCCTTTAAAACTCCGCAACCCGCGGCTTTCCAGACCTGATTCAAGGAAACACAAAGGCTGCCCAAGGATTGTGAATTAAATTTAGGATCGACAAATTACTTGAAGGTAAGGGCGAACGGCCGTTCACCCCTACGAGAAATACCGATGTGATTAACTTCTTGCACCTTAGTTTCTGTAAAGCGAACGACAAGAGCTAAATTGCTACGTCTTAGGGCGCGTCATCAATTAAGCTCAAAAGCCTTGTGCATCAGTCTTACCGCGCCCGTCCTCACAGATAAGGCTAGGGGCTGGAACCCTTGCTGCCAGTTATGTGTACGAGTAATTGATGACAGCCTCTAGCGCTTTAGGAGATTTTTGTTACGTCAGTCTCGTCGAGCGCTTGACTCACAAAGGGAAGTTGCTGCCAAAACCGATTAAAGCTGGGGGGATGAACAATGCGCCAGGCGGCCAGAGTCGCGATCGCCACGATTACCAGAGTCAGCAGATTATAAAAAATGTACGCAGGGCGAATTGTTCGCTGTGGTGAAAGCGGCTTCTTGCTTTGACTGCTTTGGCTTGGGGTTGATCGCATGGGTGGCCGCGTATCTGGCGTTTTGCTAACCGTCGGCGCGACTGCCCCAACCATAAGGCGCATAGCATGCAGTTGGTTTGCTACTACAGGCGGTTTCCGTGCCGTGCGGCTCCACTGCACCAACACAGTCAGCGGCATGCCACAGAGGTTGGGTGTGCCCAGCATGCGCAACCGTTGAATTAAGCCCTGATCGTTAGCAGCAACCACAACTAAATCGTCTGGACGATTACGCGCTAACCCATAGGCGGCTTGAGCCGTGGCGAGCGAGAGCCTGGTTTTTTTGCTCTGTGTGTGCCCTTCACTGGGTTTCAGAGCCGGGTGCTGTGCGATCGACGTGGTCGCTTTCCACCCGCTTTCTGGGAAGAACCGCACAAACTCCCGCGCTGTGCGTTCCTGGGCAGGCTCGATCGCGTGATTGCACAAGAGCTGGATCTCCTCCAGCACGGCTTTTGAGATAAAACATTCTCCAACCCGTGAAAACTCTTGCCAGTGCCTTACACCGCTCGACATAATCGCACTGAGGTCTAACAAAATGAGAAAGGACGGTAAAGCAGCCATGACAGCACCATTAAGGCTAAATCAGGATTGATTCCAACATTGAATAGAAGATGAACTTAGAGGTAGATGCACTAGAAGTATGAAGCTGCGTAACGTTCGTTGCTGAAAGATTGAGAAATGATCCGAGCACAGCGCAGAAGCTTTACGGTATAGGTTTAGATTGCGTCCTAAAGGTGGTTTATGAGCAACTTATCAAGATATCGGGTAGTCTGCACCCTTTCGTTTGGCGATATTTATGGTCAGATTATTGTTTGGTTGATTGTAATCTTTCTTAGCTTGGCTTCGGCATTGGCATTGATGGGAGCCAGTAAGCCAATCTATGCGATCTCTGTCGTTGGCTTAATTTTAGTACTAACCGTACCCTTCTTGCTCTTCGCCTTTGTGACAACCTTGTTGAATCACATTGAGTTGATGTCAATTGACCCAGCAACTGTCAGTCGGAATGTAACGCCTACATCAACAGCGAGTGTGCCCAACCAACGCCCAGCACAGGCGGCGGGATGAGGTGTAAGGAGTGATGGATGAGTGGTGAGCAAGGAGCAGAGGGAAAGAAGTTTTGAGTTTTAGCCTCTAGCCTTATGCCGCCTGCCGTTCTACTCCTCCCTCCTCACTTTTCTAAAGAAGTTCCTTGTCTTTTGGCAGGGAACTTTTTATTTTGGCAGGATAGATGGAGTTATTTCGGATGGCGATCGCACAGCATGATTGAGCATGACGTAATCATTGTGGGTGGTGGATTGGCGGGATCACGAGCCGCCCTGGAAATTATTCGCACCGATCCCACCTTGAATGTGGCAGTAGTGGCGAAGACGCACCCCATTCGATCGCACTCAGTCGCCGCTCAGGGTGGTATTGCAGCATCCCTCAAGAATGTGGACTCTACCGACAGTTGGGAAGCGCATGCGTTTGATACGGTCAAAGGGGCTGATTACCTTGCCGATCAGGATGCGGTAGAGCTTCTCACCCGTGAGGCACCTGATGTGGTCATTGATCTGGAGCACATGGGCGTGCTGTTTTCGCGCCTGCCCGATGGACGCATTGCCCAACGTGCGTTTGGTGGACATGCCCACAATCGCACCTGCTATGCGGCTGATAAAACGGGCCATGCCATTTTGCATGAACTGGTCTGCAATTTGCTGAGTCGCGGTGTCACTATTTATGACGAATGGTACGTGCTGCGACTGCTTTTGGAAGAGGGTCAGGCGAAAGGTGTAGTGATGTATCGCATTGAGGATGGTCAGTTGGCGATCGTCCGTGCGAAAGCCGTCATGTTCGCTACAGGCGGCTATGGGCGAGTCTACAACACCACCTCCAACGATTACGCCTCTACAGGGGACGGACTTTCCATGACGGCACTGGTCGGCTTGCCGTTGGAAGACATTGAGTTTGTGCAGTTTCACCCAACGGGCCTCTATCCAGTCGGGGTGCTGATTTCAGAAGCAGTGCGGGGAGAAGGGGCTTATCTGATTAACAGTGACGGGCGGCGGTTTATGGAAGATTACGCCCCCAGCCGCATGGAACTGGCTCCGCGTGACATTACCTCCAGAGCCATCACCCGCGAGATTCGTGCAGGACGAGGGGTGCATCCCGATGGCACCGCTGGTGGCCCCTGTGTGTATCTGGATTTGCGCCACATGGGGCGAGAAAAGATTATGAGCCGTGTCCCTTTTTGTTGGGAAGAAGCACATCGACTGGTGAATGTAGATGCCGTGACCCAACCAATGCCCATTCGCCCTACCGTGCATTATTCAATGGGCGGCATTCCAGTCAATACAGATGGACAGGTGCGGCGTAGTGCCGATGAACTAGTGGATGGCTTTTTTGCGGCAGGGGAAGCGGCCTGTGTGTCTGTGCATGGGGCGAATCGCCTGGGCAGTAATTCGCTGCTGGAATGCGTGGTGTATGGACGACGCACGGGGGCCGCGATCGCCCAGTACGTTCAGAACCGCAAACTGCCTGAGGTGGATGAAGCCCGCTATCTCAATGAGAGTCGGAGCCAAATTCAAGCCTTGCTCGACCAACCGGGGCAGTATCGCCTGGCAGAAATTCGGCAGGCGTATCAAGATTGCATGACCGACCATTGCGGTGTGTTCCGTACCGAAGCCGTAATGCGCGAGGGCCTGACGAAGCTGAAAGACATTCAACAGCGCTATAGCCAGGTGCGTCTGGATGACAAGGGCAAGCTTTGGAATACCGAAATTACCGAAGCGCTGGAACTCCGTAACCTGATGATTGTGGGTGAGATGATTCTGACCTCTGCTCTAAACCGTCAGGAAAGCCGTGGCTCTCATTCGCGCGAAGACTACCCCGATCGCGATGATGCCAATTTTCTCAAGCACACGCTGACGTATTATTCTCCTGCTGGCATTGATATTAGCTATAAGCCGGTGGTGATCACTCTATTTCAACCCCAGGAACGAAAATATTAGGTTTAAGTGCCTATCTCTCTCTTAGGTCGAATGCCAAAGAACATTTACTGAATTTAGGGTAGGGCAAGTTTGTCTGACTGCAACTCTTGCTCTTTGCTTCTAGATGATTTTTCAGTGGTGCTGATCGTTCTTTTCCGCAAGATGTGCTTACACAGCGTCTAGCAGAATGTCGTGCTGAGGGAAATTTGTTCTAGTGAGTGAGCCGCAAGTGTAAGACATCGCGTTGTCATCACTCGTTGCTTAGACCTCTCATGACATGGCTTTTGCGCTCTCAGTGGTTGAGGTATGCCGTTAGTGCGTTGACCGTTTCCATCGCCTTACTGGTGACACAACTCTTCAACAGTTGGGCGATCGCATCTCCCATTTCGCTACTGGTATGCCTGATTGCGGTGCTGATTAGTGCCTGGTACAGCGGTATTGGGGCTGGATTGACTGCGACAGGCCTGTCGGCTTTGTTTTACAGCTACTGCGCGGTGCAATCCGTAGAGTCGCTCGCGAGTATGACAGACAATTCGGTTGCTTTGGGTCTATTCAGCGTGAGCGGCACCTTGACCAGCTTACTGTGCGGCAAACTTCAGGATACAACCCAGCACCTTGAAGGACGAGAACGCAACGCGATTCAGCAATCAAAACTGTATCAGCGAGCGCAGGAATTTAACACCAGCTTGGAGCGAGAAGTTCAACGGCGCACGGCTCAACTACAGTTGGCATCGGATTTTGAAGCAGCACTCAAACGGATCACGGATAAGGTGCGCGATAGCCTCGATGAAGCCCAGATTCTGCAAACGGTGGTGCAGGAGCTGGGTACCAGTATGGGGGTCAATAGCTGTAACGCTGGACTCTACGATTTGAATGCAGGCACCTCCACGATCGCCTATGAATACAACCCCTCGATCCTGTCCTTTCAAGGTCAGGTGATTCAGATGTCGGACTGCCCAGAACTTTATGCCCAACTGTTGACCGGGCAATATTGCCAGTTTTGCCCCTTGCACATCAGCCCGATGCGAGGACGAGTCGCCATTCTTGCATGCCCCATTGAAGACCATCAGGAAGTATTAGGCGACCTGTGGCTGATTATCGATCGTGATTATGGCTTCAAAGACGTGGATCTGCGGTTAGCGCAGCAAGTAGCGACCCAGTGTGCCATTACCGTCCGTCAGGCCAGACTCTATCGCGCGGCTCAGATGCAGGTTGCCGAATTAGAGAAGCTCAACCAGCTCAAAGACGACTTTTTGAGTACCGTTTCCCATGAACTGCGCACGCCCGTATCAAACATGAAAATGTCGATTCGCATGCTGGAGCTAACGCTAGCGCAACGCAATCCAAACGGACACGCAGACTCTAAACCCGCCCAGTATTTACAGATCTTACGAGACGAGTGCGATCGCGAAATTAAACTCATTAATGATCTGCTGGATTTGCAGCGCCTGGAAGCAGGGTCACATCTTGTCGAATGTGAAATACTTTGGTTGCAGCACTGGCTACCCTCGATCGTTGCCCGCTTTCAAGAACGTGCGCAGAATCGACAACAGACATTGCAAATGTCGCTCATGCCCGATCTGCCTGCTTTGTGGGTTGACTCGGTGAGTCTGGAGCGCATTCTCACCGAACTATTGAACAATGCCTGTAAGTACACTCCCCCTAGTGAAACCATTACGGTCACTGGCAGTCGGACGTCTGGCGGGGTGCAATTGCAGGTCGGGAACACGGGCATTGAACTGACACCCGACGAATTGAGCCATATTTTTGATAAGTTTTATCGGGTGGTGGGCAGCGATCGCTGGAAACAAGGTGGCACTGGGCTAGGGCTGACCCTGGTGCAGAAGTTAGCTGCCCAAATGGGCATGGATCTTCACGTCGAGAGTGCCGCTAACCAAACAGCCTTTACCCTCGTTCTGCCAGATTCAATCCTTGATCCCCAATAGGCTTTGGTTGCCCACGTCACTGATCACTCCGTGCAACCACTGGACTAAAGCATGGATGCTCAAGCTCTGACCCGCTACCTTTACCCCTCCGAACAACGGGTAGTGGTGTGTGTCGATCGAACGGCATTTTAATCCCGGCCTCCAAACCCAGAATAACGGCCTTCAACCGCAGGACAGATGGTGCTGGCGTGGGTTCCTCCAGTTGGGTGAACCAGCTAGAGGAGGTAAGGTCGCCTCAACCCGATTAAACTTCTGCTAGAACAACGCGATCGCTGCCATCGCTGGAGGGTAAGATGCTAAACAAACTACTCCGAGCCGCTGCCATCACTGTTTTGCTTAGCGTTTTGATGCACGAAGGTGTTTTCACCACTCACCGCCCCATAAATGACCAGTCCTTCCCTCAAGCGGCCCTACCGTTAGAACGACGCTGATGCAGAATGGTGGGTGCTAGGGCTGAGTTGGAGTGAGAGATCAAGCGTCAGAACTCAGGAGCCAGCATCAATGTTTATCACTGGATGAAGCAATGGCTTTGATCTTGCACATTACAAGCCGATCACACTGGCAGAAAGCACAGCAGTACGGCGTGTATCTCGCTGGTTCGCTAGAAATAGAAGGCTTTATCCATTGTTCGACTCCCGCACAAGTGGTAGCGACCGCAAATCGGTTTTTTCGTGGTCAGGCGGGACTGGTTCTGTTGTGCATTGAGAGCGATCGTGTTCAGTCTGAAATTCGCTATGAAGCAGTAAATGGCGAATTATTTCCCCATCTTTACGGTGCGCTCAATCTGGATGCTGTGACGCAGGCGATCGACTTTGAGCCGAATGCCGATGGCAACTTTACACTACCGTCAGTATTGCAGAGAATTTTGCAAGAATTGGGTGAGGATATCAATCTGTAGGAACTGAGGGATAACTATGCACAGCATCACACTAAAATCTCATATCGGCAGTGATGGTCTTTTGCAGGTTCATCTACCTGAAATAAGGGATACAGAGATTTAGGTGATTATTGTCTATCAAGCTAGCTTGCCCAAAGATGTTAAAGCGGTAGATCTTTCACAGTTTTACGGCTGCATTCAGGATGACTCATTCTTCAGACACTTTCAACCTGAACGTGAACCTCTGGAATGAACTATTTGCTTGATACCAATGCCTGCATCATCTACCTAAAAGGCAGAAATTTGAGTTTGAAGCAGAGGCTTGAGGCGATTCCGAATCAAGAGATCGCTGTGTGTTCGATCGTCAAAGCGGAACTTTGCTTTGGTGCCATGAAAAGTGCTGATCCAGAACACAACCTTACTTTACAGCACACATTCTTGGCGCAATTTGTCTCGCTGCCTTTTGACGATCTTGTGGCTACAACGTTTGGGGTAATCCGGGCACAGTTAGAAACTAACGGAACACCGATTGGAGCTTATGATTTGCTCATTGCCGCGATCGCTCTGGCAAATAATCTCACCCTAATCACCCACAACACGTGAGAGTTTGGACGGGTAGATGGATTGCAGGTTGAGGATTGGGAGGCTGGGGTGTAAGTGTTCTTCAACCTCACCAGTGGATAAAAACGACTGACAAAGAGAAATCGGAGTTCTGTCAGGAATTACTGTTATGGTCTCAGAAACTCACAAATTAAAGTTGACAGACTACTAGCTCCATCATTAACGTGTTTAGCGTAGCGCTAGCCATCGGAAGTGCGCGATCGCGAATCTGCATAATTACTGCCTCAATCGTTTCAGTGCTTGTTGAGTGCCCTTTTCAAAAGCGCGAATCTCAGTTTCCCAATGCTTAATCAAGCCTTCATCGTGGGAACGATCGCCAGCCTTCCGTCTGCTGGTTGCTGTAAAAATGAAAAAACCAGGTTCCTTAGCGAAACCTGGTATCGATCTAAATGGGGGCAGAGGGACTTGAACCCTCACGACCTTGCAGTCAACGGATTTTCATCCTCTTGCAACTTTCGCTGCTGCCAGCAAGATTTATCTACTGGTTTTGAGAATTGGACTCTCCCTTTACCCTCGACTACACGTTAGGGTAGCTCCCGTCGAGTCTCTGCACCTTCCGAGACAAGAAGTTTTGAGTTTTGAGTTTTGAGTTTTGAGTGAAAGAAGCAGCTCAAAGCACAGAACCTTGGACTCAGCGCTATCATTTCGTCGGCTTGGCTCAGGATTGCCGTGTTGGGATAGGGTGTGGGGTTTAGGGTGTGGGGTGTGGGGCAAACTCGTTTAGACTTCATGCTAAACGCTATCCCTCATCCCTCATCCCTCATCCCTCATCCCTAATTTAGGTTTCCCTGAGTTTGAGAGCGGTCACTTGATCGATTTCTCCATCAAGGCTCAGTTATCTAAGTCCGTTGCGTCTACCATTCCGCCATGCCCCCTTGTTGGCATCACACCTCCATTTGTTTATTCCAACATCAATGGGGGCTTTTATGCAACTAAGCGATCAACGATGTACCGAAAACACGATCGCTCTAAGTCTTTCTGTTAAGCATCCAGGCGATTTCAAGAGAATGTGAAAGTCCGACCAATGTCCTTACTGTCCGCCTGAAATGAGGACATTGGTAGGATAGTCTTTCTCCAGACCGTTCGGTACGGTTTAGTAGGGTCGCTAACGGCTTGTGGTGATGGCTACCTGATTCTACAAAAGGCGGATCTCTGCAAATGAGTGAAATGATGAAGCTCCAGTTTGTTGTTTGCGCTGGGTTTGCCGTGATGATATCCCTGCCAGTTCTCGCGCAACGCCAGTCGTCTCTTCGGCCTGCAACTGACAAGGATATTGTGTTGCCCGCACCACCCACGCCCCAGATGAATCGCCAGCGAGAGGCTGCGATCGCGGCGTATGATCCGGTGATTCGCCTCATTGCACACACTACCTTGATGGACAAACTGGCAGCAGCGGGCAAATTGACCTTCTCTGCATCCCAATCAAAAGCGCTGACAGCCTTGCTCAAAGACCTGTCTGCCCGCAAGGATTTGCCGCCTGCCGCTGCTAAAGAAATTCTGACATCGCTGCGTCACCTGCTGACATCTGACCAAATTAAAGCGGTAGAAACGGCGTGGCAAGAGCGTGACGATGCTCGACGACAGGCAGGAGCGCCGCAAGAAATGGTATTGCCCGATGGTCGCAGAGCACGGTTTGACTCGTCGCGATCGGCCCCTGCCCCTGAGCAGGGTTTGCCGTCTCCACCCCCCGGACAGAGTTTGCCTTCGCCGCCCACTGCTTTACCCACTGCTCCACCTACAGAGGCTCAAGGTGGTATGGATGCTGCGATCGCAGAGGGCAAGCCGTTTAATCCGTTTAATCCCAACGACATTATTGCTGGTAAGGCCGTACAGAATTTGCTCACTCGGTTGAAAGCGCACGCCTAATATCATGCCGAACTTGGAGCTATGAAGGCTGGAGCAGGAAGGCAGAGGACAGAAGGCAAAAGGCAAGATAGTCGATCGCGCGTGCTGAAACGGTACAGAAAAATCCTGATGCTCAAAAATGACGTTGGCGGCAGGCAAGCGGTAGAATGTTGGCAACTGCTCCATCCCCTGCGATTTCTGTCTATGGATATTACAGTTGCGCTTCTATACCTGGTTTTGGCGGGTGCTTTCTTATTAGTCGTTCCGGCTGCACTATACTTTTATTTGAACACTCGCTGGTATGTAGCAAGCTCGTTTGAGCGAGCGTTCATGTACTTCCTGGTTTTTATGTTTTTCCCAGGGCTGCTTCTGCTAGCTCCTTTCCTCAATTTCAGACCCAAACGACGTGAGATTGCAAGCTAAGCGATCAGTCATTGCTACATTTTTATCCTTTTTTCCTTAGCTTCTAGATGCGACGGATTGATGTCCTCGGAATTGGTTTTGGCGTGTTTGCTTCAGGTGGCATTGCCTATCTACTGCTACAGGAGACAGGTCTAGACAGCGTAACGGCAGGCATCTGGACGCAGGTTGCTCTGGTGGGTGGCCTGTTGGGTTGGATTGCGACGTATGCTTTGCGTGCGGTTACTCAAACCATGACCTACAACCAGCAGCTTAAGGACTATGAAGAAGCGGTATTGCAAAAACGGCTAGAAGAGCTGACTCCTGAAGAGTTGGCGAAGCTCCAGGCTGAGATTGCGGCGGAGAAGGGGGAGAGGGAAGAGAAGGGAGAAGGGAGTGGGGAGTTTTAAGTTAAAAGTTTTTAGTTCTGAGGTTTAAGTTGAAGAGTGGTCAGCTATCAGCGGTCAGCGGAGAAGTTTTGAGTTAAATTTGTCTTCCCCTGCTTCCCTAGCTCCTTCCGCATTCCGACTCCCTCTCTCCTACTGCCTCCCGATTCCTGCCTTCTAACAACCAACCACTAACTAACAACCACTTTTCAATGACTTCGATTTCGCAATGCTTTGAAACTCTGCGTGACCATGCTCGCTGTGCGTTGATTCCGTTTATTACGGCAGGTGATCCAGATTTAGAGACGACGGCGGAGGCATTGCGGGTACTCGATCGCAGTGGGGCTGACATTATCGAACTGGGAGTGCCCTATTCAGATCCGTTAGCCGATGGGCCTGTCATTCAAGCCGCCGCGACACGAGCTTTGCAACGAGGGACACGGTTGGATCGGGTGCTAGAGGTGGTGCGATCGGTGAGTCCAACGATCCAAGCGCCGATTGTTTTGTTTACGTACTACAACCCCATCTTAAATCGGGGCATTGATGCCTATTTGCAGCAAATCGCAGCCGCTGGTGTCCGTGGGCTGGTGGTGCCCGACCTGCCTCTGGAAGAAGCCGCAACGTTACTCGGCCCTGCAACGGCACATGGCATTGAGGTGACGCTGCTGATTGCCCCAACGAGCCCTAAAGAACGGCTGATGGCGATCGCGGAGCAGTCGCAGGGCTTTATTTATTTAGTGAGTACGACAGGCGTAACGGGGGTTAGAGCACAGGTACAGGCGCGGGTAAAAGATTTGCTGCTGGAGTTACGCAACGTGACGGACAAACCGATTGGCGTTGGGTTTGGCATTTCGCAACCAGAACATGCCCATCAGGTCATGGAGTGGGGCGCAGATGCGGCGATCGTCGGAAGTGCGTTTGTGAAACGTCTGGCAGATGGTGCGCCGACGCAAGGATTACAGGCGATCGAAACATTTTGCCAAAGCTTGAAAGCGGCCATTGCACCGACGTAGCGCGGTTATTACCAGGTCTGACTTGATGGCTGGAAAAGCTGTGCTGGGTCGGCGTGGCATGCTTTAGCTTGCAAGCTGAAAGAGGCTTTTGGTCAGAGGATGTCTTTTGAACGTAAGTTCGCTAAGTTTATGCATAAACTTAGCGAAAGAAATGATTAAGATTGCTTGCGAAATGAAAAGAATTGTAAACTTTTTGCGGGATTTATGTTTTCCTGGATAATTATAACTGAATTCGGTAAAATCACTGACTTGGGAAAAGTCTTAGTTGCTTCTCAAGACGTTGGTTTATGCACTCCGATATTTCCAGGATGCAGATTGGTAGCCAATTTTCGGCTTTTCTACCGCGTTTGAGCCATCCTGCTGTAGATTGATTCAGGGGTTCGCATCTACGAGTTTGCTTGTATTCTCCAGTTCAGTAGTTATGCTGAACTGCACTTTCGGATGAGCGTGAGGAGTGGGTTTTTGAAGAAACTGCCAAGACTGGGGTATCTCCACGTCTTAGCAGCTTGGGCATTGTTAGGAGGGGTGATCTCTTCGACTTTGCCTGTTGTTGCTGATGACGTAGTAATTTCAAACACTGCTGCGGCCAGGTTTAAAGACAGGCCGGGTGGCCCCGATCGGTCTACGAATTCTAACGCGACGACGTTTACGGCTGCACAAAGTCAGTCAAGCCTAGAGATTGTTAAAACAGCCGATCGCGCGGCGGCTGAGCCAGGCGATACAGTTGTCTACCGCTTGCAAATCAAGAATACGGGCGCAACAACGGTCGCCCCATTGCGGGTTACAGATACGTTGCCCCTGGGTTTGCAGTATGTTGCGAACTCAGCCCGTGCGGCGATCGGAACGGGTGGAAATTCGACCCAGGTGGCGCTTGCAACGCCGACCGTGAGCGGGCGCACCATCACCTTTACCTACCCCACCCTCACGCCACAGCAGACGCTAACGCTCGTGTATGCGGCTCTCCTGACTCCCGACGCCATTCGAGGGACGGGTAGAAACCTGGCAGTAGCGCAGGGGCAGACGGCTACAACGCCTGTTCAGAGCAACACGGCTAGCTACAGGCTGCAAATTCGCCCTGGTATTCTGGCCGATTGCGGCACCATTATTGGGCGCGTGTTTGTGGATAAAAACTTTGATGGTGAACAGCAGCCCGGAGAACCAGGGGTGCCAAACGCGGTCATTTTCATGGATGACGGCAACCGCGTGACGACGGATGCGGCTGGTCTGTTTTCGCTGGCTTACGTGATTTCGGGTACCCGCACTGGCACGCTAGATTTGACGAGCCTGCCGGGTTATATCGTCGCTCCTAACCTGTATCGGATTGAGGCAAATAGTCCATCTCGTCTGGTGCGGTTGGCTCCAGGCTCTACTGTACGAATGAACTTTGCCGTGACACCTAGCTTTAAGGAAGGGGGACGGTAGGATGCGACATGTAACCCTGAGCTTCACCTTGTTAACATCGCTGCTGGGTGCGCTGACCGCGATTGCGCCTGCCCACACTCGTGAATTAGGCCGCACCCCAGTGCGCTCGTCGGTTGAGTCTGTCGCAAACCGCAAGGCAGATGAACACGCTAAAAGTGAGGCTCCCAAGCAGCATTTGGTGGCTCAAACGCCATCTCTTGCGCCAAGCCCTGTTCCGGCTGTGCCTACTCCAACGGATGCTGCTCCCACGGAAACCGGAGTCCGTATTCTGGCACCGCAAGCGGGAACCACGGGTGAGCGATCAACCAGCTTGATTGTGCAATACCCTGCCGCAACGAAGGTGCAGGTCACGCTAAACCAGAAGCCGATCGACCCCGCCATTCAAACGCAGACACAGCCAACCGCTGACAATTTGGTGACGCAGGTCTGGTACAACATTCCTCTGCGGCCGGGTGAGAATACGCTGACCGTGCTGCCGGAAGGGGGTTCCCCGGTTAGTGTGACGGTAACGGCGAAGGAAGCAACCGCGCGTCTGGAGTTTTTGCCCACCAGTGATCCGCGTGTTCCCGCTGATGGGCGATCGTCCGTCACGGTGGAAGGGCAGATTACCGATGAAGCGGGTCAAATCCTTTCTCAGGATGCAGTGGTTACTCTGACCGCCAGCGCGGGTAAGTTTATTGGCGTGGATCAAGATACCGAACGTCCCGGTTTTCAGGTGCTCGCGCAGGGTGGCAAATTCAAGGCCCAGCTTCAGGCCAACCTGGCACCGCAGAAAGTGCGCATCCGGGCGGCTGTTGATCTACGGGAGGCTAAGCCATCTCAGGCTGATGACTCGTCCGCTAACCGTCCGCTGCCGCCGATTCAACGAGCCAACGATGGGCGATCGCGCTCTGAACCTGTGCTCACTCCTGCACCACTGGCACCACTGGCAGGGATTTCGCCCCAACTTCCAGTCTTAGAGGCATACACCCAGGTTGAGTTCATCACCAATCTGCGCCCGTTCATTATGTCGGGGTCGGTCAACTTTCGACTTGGCGCACCTGGCACGGACTATTACGGCAGCTTTCGAGATTTTCTGAGCCTCGATCGCATCAACGATGGGTCGCCCCGCTTTGACTTTGGAGCTGCTGCCTTTGCAACGGGTCGGCTGGGCGAATGGCTTTTTACGGGTGCCTTCAATAGCCAGCGTCCGCTAAACCAGACCTGCGATGGCACCACGAATCTATTTCGCAATACCCAGGAGTGCGATCAGGTTTATCCGGTCTACGGCGATAGCTCCACAACGGACTACCTGACCCCTTCGATCGATAGCGTCTACCTGAAACTGGAGCGCACGTCAAAGGTGCCTGGAGCCGGATCGGACTTCTTCATGTGGGGCGATTACAGCACCCCAGAGTTGGCTACGGCATCGCAATACTACACAGCAACGAACCGCCAACTGCACGGCTTTAAGGCCAACTACAACCTGGGCAATTTTCAGATTACGGGCTTCTACGCCAACAATCTGGAGGGCTTCCAGCGTGATTCCTTTACGCCGAATGGCACCAGCGGCTACTACTACCTGTCGCGGCGGTTGGTGAAGTCGGGCAGTGAACTGGTGTTTTTGGAAACCGAGGAACTGGGTCGCCCCGGTACTCTTGTTGAGCGCAAGCAACTCTTTCAAGGGCAAGACTACGAATTTGATTACGATCGCGGTTCCCTGTTGTTTCGTCGCCCCGTTCAAACTACTGAGTTTGACCTGTTTGGGCGTACGCTCATCCGCCGGATTGTGGTCACGTACCAATATGAAGGGACGAGCAAAGACACCAGCCTCTACTCAGGGCGGGTGCAGTACAACCTTGCCCGTACACCGGGTGCGGAAAGCTGGTTTGCCGCTAGCTACCTGAACGAAAACCAGGGCGATCGCACCTTTGCGCTGTTTGGCCTAGATGCTCTGATTCCGTTGGGTAAGGATGCCAAGCTCATTGCGGAATACGCGCGATCAACCAACGATTCCATCTTTCGCAACACGATTCGCGGCAATGCCTATCGGCTGGAACTGAACGGCAAGTTGGCACCAGGTATTCTGGCGCGTGCCTACTACCGATCGGTCGAAGAAAACTTTGCGAACGATGCCACATTTAGCTTTACACCGGGGCAAACCAACTATGGTGCCGAAGTAGCGGCGAAGGTGTCTCGCTCAACCAGCCTGTTGCTTCAGTTCGATCGTGAAGTGAACTTTGGCATTGCGACTGCCGTTACGGGGTTGACCTCGGTGACGACGAACGGGTTGACCGACCTGTTTAATCCCAGCAAAGACCCGGTTCCCGGCACGCGGGTGGATAACAGCGTGACGACGGTGCGCTTTGGCGTGCTGCAAAAGTTGGGCATTGCGGAAGTAGGGTTTGATTTTGTCAATCGCACCCGCACCGATCGCATCGATCCAAATTTGCTGGATCAGGGCAGCAGTCAGTTTGTCTCCCGGTTAAATGTGCCAATCACGCAAACGCTGCTGTTTCGTGCCCAAAACGAAACCAATGTGGGCACCCCCGACCCGCTCTACCCCAATCGCACAACGGTAGCGCTGGATTGGGCGGTGATGCAGGGTGTGACGCTACGACTGGCCCAGCAGTTTCGGGATGAAACGAGCATCTACCGCACCAACTCAGTTACGAGTCTGGATACGATCGTCGATCAGCGCCTCACGGAAAACACGTCCTTTACCGGGCGCTACTCGATCCTGACAGGCGCAAACGGCTTGACCAATCAGGGCGCGATCGGGCTGAACCACCGTCTGAAGCTGGCTCCCGGACTACGAGCCACGATCGGCTATGAGCGTATCTTTGGGGATATTTTTGCCTATACCACCGCAGGCCAGCAATTTGCTCAGCCCGTCGCTGTAGGTCAAAGTGCCGCGTCGCTGGGCATCACGGGTGGCGACAGCTACAGCATTGGGTTGGAATATTTAGACAACCCCAACTTCAAAGCGACGGGACGCTATGAGTACCGCACTTCCAAAGCTGGGAACAACACGGTTATCTCTGCGGGCGCGGCTGGAAAACTGTCGCCTGCCTTAACCGCTTTGGGACGCTATGAGCAGGGCAATTTTGCGAATCAACTGCTGACCGGATCGGGTCTGGGCGACACAATTAACCTCAAGGTAGGTCTGGCCTACCGCGACCCCAGCAGCGATAAGTTTAACGCTCTGTTCCGCTACGAATACCGTCAGAACCCGTCCTACATCCCAGATACGCTTCTGTTCAACAGCGGGACAGGCTCTACGGTCAATCTGTTTGCGCTGGAAGCTATCTATGCGCCCAACTATCGCTGGGAGTTTTATGGCAAGTTTGCGCTACGGAGCACCAAATCCTATCTCGCCAAAGATCTGTTGGGCACTAACTCCATTACCCTGGCACAGTTGCGTACTAGCTACCGCCTGGGCTATCGGTGGGATGTGGCGGGTGAAGTCCGTTGGATTGGGCAACCTGATAGCGGGTATCAAGAGGTGGGGTTTGTGGCTGAAATTGGCTACTACGTCACGCCAAATTTACGAGTCGCAGCGGGCTACAGCTTTGGTGATGCTCAGGATCGAGACTTTGGCGATCGCGATCGCGGTGGCTTCTTTGTCGGTCTGAGCCTGAAGCTTGACCAACTCTCTGACATCTTTGGCTTCAAACGCAATGCAGCCCCACCGCAGCAGCAGGAGTCAGTTGTGAAGCCCGTAGCAGACGCGTCTGTGGCTCCAGCAGCAACTTCCGATGGAGGAGCAGGGAAATGAAGCAGCATCAGAATGGCATGAAGCAGCAAAAGGTTGGGGATGGGGTGTTGGGTGCCGGGTGTCGGGTGTCAGGTGTGTCAGTGATGGCTGCCGCTTTGCTGGTGTCTGGTGCCCATCTGTCACTTGCACAAACGCCTACTGTACCCGCTTCTTCCTCTGTACGGGTGACGGTGAATAGCGATCAGGATGGGGTGCAGGCGGATGAATTTTTGACGCTGCGGGAGGCGATCGCGATCGTCAACGGCACCCTACCGCTAGACAAGCTTTCGCCAACCGAACAGGCACAGGTTGAAACACTCACAGGCGATGCGCGATCGCAGATTGCCTTTAAGCTGCCGCAGGGTCAAACCACCATTCGGTTAGTAGACGTACTCCCTGCCCTTCAGCGTCCAGGACTGGTAATTGACGGCACGACACAACCAGGCTATCAGGCGGACAAATCTGCCATTAACGAACTGCCCATGCCTGTGCCCGTAGTGGCGATCGTGCCTGCTGATGGGAAAGAAGTCTTTCGGGGACTCACCGTTGCGGCAGATGGCATTACCATTCGCGGCCTGAGCCTCTACGGTTTCACCTCCACCCATCAAGCAACGGCCTCCACGCCACCTGCCGATATTTTCATCACTCATCGGCTGCCCCCACCCGACATTAGCAAACGTCCCACGCCTGCGAACTTTGCGCCGTACTACAAGGACGACGTGCCCGCGCAGAATGTGGTGATTGAGAACAATTGGTTGGGAATCGCACCGACCATTCGGGAGTCGGGAGTCGGGAGTCGGGAGCTGGGAGTTGGCACTAACTCAACACTCTCAACTCAAAACTTAGAACTTGGAGCGCAAAGCGCCCCTCGTTCTGCCTTTGGCGTATCTGTGTTTAGTGGCATGGGCACCACCGTTCGTCGCAACTGGATTGCGGATCATGATGGCAGTGCCATTATTACTTCAGTTCACGCTGAGAACTTGCAAATTACTGAGAACGTGATCATTGGTAACGGGGTTGCTGGAATGCCGGATGCCATTCGGCTGGAAGGGGCTGTCAATCAATCACAGGTGACGGGCAATCTGATTTGCGCGAATGATGGCAGCGGGGTCTATCTTTTTAAGCCCAGCGGGGCTGTAGCGATTAAGGATAACCAGATTATCTTCAACGGCAGACGATTGCGGCGAGCAGCGGTTTACCTGATGGGCAGCAACCATCAAGTGACGGGCAACCAGATTCGCTATCAAACGGGACCCGGTGTGGTCGTTGCAGCCTACCCACCTAGCCACCAAAACCAAATTGAGGCCAATCGGTTTTCTAACCTGGAAGGGCTGAGCATCGATCTGGTGACGCAGCAGGGTACGGGTGTTTACGGCTATGCTGATCCGGTGATTCCTGCGGGGACAGGTGTGTATGACTATCAGCGGGGTGATGGGGTCAATCCGCCGCGAGATACCCCCAATCGTCGTCAGGAAACAGGAAACGGTGCCATTAACGCGCCCCAGTTTGCCAGCAAAGAGTTTTTTATTCTAGATGCCGCAGCGGCGAAGCCCTCAGTGCAAGTCTCTGGCAAGGCAGATCCCGGCTCTAAAGTTGAGCTGTATCAGGTGATGGGTCAGGCGGATGGGATTGGGGCATTGAGTGAGCCGATCGCTACGACTGAAACGGACGCAAAGGGCAACTTCAGCACGTCGATCGCTGTGGCTCCAGGGCAACAAATCAGCGCGATCGCCACTGATCCGCGCTACGGCACCTCCGAACCCGCTCGTCTTGCGGTCGTACGATCGCTCCTTCCCTATGTCTCCCCTGCTCCCCCTACTCCCCAGCCTCTTACCTCTCCACCTCGTTGCACGACTCCGGTGGCACAGCAGCCCCCTGTACCCGAACCGCCCCCCAAAGTCGTTCGTCTGACGGTGCCCAGAAACATTCACTTTGCGCTGGATAAGTCTACGATCATCCCTGCTACAGCGAAAGTGCTTGATCGCATTGCGCAAGTGCTGGTTGAGAATCCCTACATTTTGGTCACCATTGAAGGCCACACCGATCCTCGCGCCACGGACGCGTATAACCTGGCCCTGGGCGAACGACGGGCGATCGCGGCACGTAACTACCTCCTACGTCGAGGCATTGCACCAGAACGAATGACCATCCGATCACTGGGTGAACGACGACCCATTGCGGGCGGCAATACCCGTCTGGATTACGCCCGCGATCGCCGTGCCGAGTTTATCTACCGGGATGCCAGAGACATTGAGGTCATCATCCAGGAACAAGATCTACAGATTGAACCATGACCCAACCCACCATGCGCCAACCTGCGATCGTGCCAATCTTGCTTGCATTGTTTTCCCTGATTTTGTGTGAGGTTTGATGAACCGCCCTCTAAAACGCTTTCTCTCCCTCTCCTCTGTGAGCCTGCTCCTCGGTTCCCAGACCCTGATGCCCTCACAGCCTGCCCAAGCTCAGACATCGCTTGGTGCAAGCGGTTGCCCTGCTGGCACGATTGAATCTCCTTCAACGAACCTCGTGGCCAATAGCACCTTCACTATCTCCCCGGGCGCTGTGGGTCCACTGGCTCCTAACAATCCGGCTAGTTTCACCAGTACAACGCCTTACCGGGGAGACGGAGTATACCCCAGCGATGATGTCGGCGGTCTTTCAATTCAAAACGGCCCGCTTACCGATCCCACTACGCCTGCCGTGGTAAATGGTCGGGGTGTTACAGCAGCCGAAGCTCTCCGGGCCAATGTGGGCAACGCCCCCATCAATACCTACCTTTATTCCAACCCGAATGCCAGCGCAGCTACACCTGGTGTTCCTCAATCGGCATTCCCAAATCCGATCGTGTGGCGACAAACGGTGACCAATCTCACGCCAAATACAACGTACAACTTTAAGGGTCTCTTCTTTAACCTACTGGTCAATACAGGTGCACCGGGTAGTAATGGGGTGCCGCCCCAGATCCGTCTCCAAGTAAGCGCCGATGCAACTGGCACAACTTTTATTCAACCCACAACAACCTTGGGGGTTGGGGATGGCTCCCTTGTTCCAGGCTTTCCTACAATTGCGAATACGCGTCAAGCCTGGATTCCGACCCAGTTTGCCTTCACGACAGGGCCAGCTCAGACAAGCGCCATTGTGCAAATTTTGGACGAGGCAAACAACACCTTTGGGGACGACTTTGGTTTCACGGCGCTGAGTATCCGGCAGTGCGTCCCTAACACCCCACCATTGGGGGTTTCAAAACAAGCAGGTACCCCAACCCAAAACGCCGACGGGACTTACACGATTCCCTACACCATTACTGTGCGGAACTTTGGGCAGGCAGGTCAATCGCCCCAGCTTGACCTCTTTAATCTGCAATTGACGGATAATCTGGCGCAAACGTTTGCGGCGGCAACGCTGAATTCTGTCACCAACATTCAAAGTGCAACTCTATCGGTAAATACGGGTTTCAACGGTAGCAGTAACCAGAATTTATTGCAGGGAACTGACACACTCGCGGCAGGAGCTACCGCCACTGTCACATTTAGTGTGAATATTACGCCGGGAACCGGTGCAAATGGCCTCGGCCCATTTAATAACACAACGACGGCGACGGCGACCAATCAACTCGGATCGCCTGTGAGTGACCAGTCGAACGATGGTGCGAATGCTGACCCGGATAATGATGGCAATCCTGGTAATAACAACACTCCAACGTCTGTTTCTCTGACACCAGCCGGTAGTACTGGGTCTGGTGCCTTCCGGTTGATCAAGCGGATTACAAACGTTGTGCGCAATGGGTCAGTCTTGAGTGGCGTGAATTTCAGTAGCTTTGTGGATGGCACAGGTAATGATGACAATGCGGCCGGCTTTACCCAACTGCAACCCGGCAGTGCGCCGATCGGTCAAATTAACCTGGATCCCAACATAACGAAACTTCAGAGTGGCGATGATGTAGAGTATACGGTTTACTACCTGTCGGATGGGACGGGAACTGCGATCGGGGTCAGCATTTGTGATCCCATCCCGCTAGGAACATCGCTGATTGCAAATTCGGCTCAGCTACGGCGTAACAACGGTGCAATCTTAACTGCTGGCACTGTGTTTGCTCCGCTCGCGCCGCTGCCCGCAGGCAATACCTGCCCCGATGCCAACAATCAAAATGGCACACTGATTTTTGACCTGGGCGATATTCCCAACACGGCTGGCAGCAACTTTGGGCTAGTGCGCTTCCGGGTCAGAGTCAATTAGAGGTAGAAACAGCTTCGTTATGGGTTCTCGTTAGTCGCAATCCGATCGCCCATTGACAGCCCCTTTCTTGCTAGCCTGATCAGAAGTATGCAGGCAAGACTAATGAAGCGCTACTGGAACGTGTTGCAATTATTTTGGGCAACGGCGATCGCGGCAGAACTGGAATATCGACTGAACTTTCTGTTGGCGGCACTCAGCAGTCTGGGTGGGCTGGCGGGCAGTTTGTTTGGCCTGTTTCTGTTTTACCAAACGGGGTATTCCTTTCAAAACTGGAGTTGGGATCAAGCGCTGGTTGTGCTGGGCGTGTTTACCATCCTGCAAGGCTTTTCTAGCACCTTCCTGGCACCTAATCTAAATCGCATTGTGCGCCATATTCAGCAGGGTACACTCGATTTTGTGCTGCTAAAGCCGATTAGCTCACAGTTCTGGCTTTCGGCGCATACACTATCGCCCTGGGGTCTGCCCGATATGGTGTTTGGACTGTTTGTGGTGGGCTATGCGGGGGCAAAGCTAGGCTTGCACACGCGTGATTATGTGTTGAGCCTGGTACCGATCGGCTTTGGGTTTCTCATTCTCTATAGCCTGTGGTTCATGCTGGGCGCGATGAGCATCTGGTTCGTCAAAATCTACAACGTGACGGAAGTGCTGCGGGGCTTGCTGGAAGCGGGACGTTACCCGATGGTGGCATACCCAACGGCGTATCGGTTTTTCTTTACGTTTGTCGTTCCGGTTGCGTTTTTGACGACTGTTCCCGCAGAAGTGATTCTAGGTCGTGGAGAATGGGGTTGGACGCTAGCAGCAGGCTTGTTGGCGATCGCGCTGCTCTTTGCGTCTGCTGCGTTTTGGCGGTTTGCGCTGCGATTCTACACAAGTGCGTCGAGTTAAGGTTGAAGCTGGGAAACAGGCAGCAGGGATGATCAGTGGCTTCGCCAGTTGCCCTTCATATACGCCTAAATCTTCTACCAAATTAAATTGGGTAGTCCTAAAGGTGTAAGGATAGCTAACCTCTAGCTTGAGCAGGGTAAAGCGCTGGCGGCTGGAATGTTAAACCTAGTACGTTGCCCTCTAAAGTAGCCATGCCCTTGACACTCCCTTGC
>JAHHIE010000056.1 GCA_019358945.1 Stenomitos rutilans HA7619-LM2
ATACCGATTGACTTGGTCGTGAGAAAAGCTCTCACTGTGATCCGCAAAATTCGTCAAGGTATAGTTGATTTGGCTGACTAGCAAATATTGGCAGTAGTCCAGCCGTGTCACGGTGTCTTTCATACCTAGGACTTACGCACTTGCCCCCAAACCCCCAATGCTGGGGGCTTTAATTGGTTCTATTCCCCCAGCATTGGGGGCTAGGGGGCAAAGGTGACCGCTTTTGCGTAAGTCCTATTAATCCGCAATCCTTAGGTTATGGCTTGAAATCAGCTACCCTGCATGTTCGTGTAAATCTTGAGTTTTTTGTAGTTTTTCCTGGACTGACTTCTATTTGCGTTACACATAATGAACGTGAGGCAAACCAGACTGTCTGCCCACTGCACCCACTTCTATGAACTAATGTTTGATTTCAGCAATCTGCTTGAGTTTTCCCATCACTACTGTGTGGCAATCTGTGCCGCTTTAGTACCGGCTAACGTACTGGCAACACTGTGCGCGATCGTGCTGGTTGGGTTAAAGCGTCCGGTCGTTCAGGTTTGGCAGGCATCAGGGTTAGGCAGCGTCTTTGCCCTTTTGATGGTGCTCCATGTATTGACCTGGTTTATCATCGGCGTTGTGATGCTACCGACGTTTGTCCTGTTGCTATTAGGAGCATCTTGCCTCAGCATCAACCTATGGGCCGTGCTACATCCTGGCAGTATGCGGAAGTTGCTGGTAAATCTCAGTCGTCGTGTGCAAGTGCTGCGAGCGAGTGCTGCATCCCTTTCCTAAGCCTGGGACTGCTTGGTTCTGGACCATTCGCTTTGCAGCGAACGCTCGTAAGATGGATCTGTTGGGTGAATGGAGCAAAGCGCATGAGTTTTTACAAGATTGTAGTCGCTCTCGATGACTCCACCTTGAGCAAGGCTGTCTTTGCGCAGGCTCTTGCACTGGCCCAGAGTACCTCAGCAAGTTTGTTATTGTTTAGCGGTGTGAGCGATGCGGTGCTTGTGCAACCGCCCAACTTACCCGCCGAGGTTGGTTTGCTTGCACCCGATACAATGAGTGGCACCTATCTGGCACAGCAGCCGAGCCTTGAAGCTCATAAAGAGGCTGTGAAGGCGTTGCTTCAGCAATACAGTGAAACCGCTCGTCAAGCAGGAGTGCACTTTGAGACAACGCTGGAAGTCGGCGATATTGAAGCCCTGCTGTGTGTAACCGCTCAAGCTTGGGGCGCAGACTTGATTGTAGTTGGGCGACGAGGGCGCAAGGGTCTTTCAGAAGCCTTGCTGGGTAGCGTAAGTAACTATGCCGTGCATAATGCTCACTGTTCTGTTTTGGTGGTTCAGGGTGAAGCAGCCCCTTGAGTCTGGCATGGGTTACAAGACTGTGCGATCGACTATGAGCCATAGCCTACCAACCTACTGCTTCTCATAAACTTGCTCTCAAACCTCTGCTTTTGATTCGATGCGTGGAGGGTTTAGAACGAGAATACAACGCTCTATTCTTTTCTCGATGTTTCCTTTGCCCCCGTTCTTAAGACTACATGACTGATTCTTCTGAAGCCAATCCATCTGAAGTTAATCCAACGAAACGTGCTGACGATGCCTCTGATGCGGCTAATCTTGGGAAGGAGACGATTTCAGACGAGGCATCCTGGTTAGAAGTTGAGGCGGTGCTGGAACGACCCTATAAAGCAGTAAACGATCGTGACCCCTTGGAGGAACATCGTTTAGGCCAACCTCATGCTCATGGCTTACCGCGCACGCTTGATCCATCAGTGCCGCTGATTATGGTGGAAACTGCATTTTTAGCGAGCGCTGCCAGCCTGGTCTTTTTGGTGAACTACTACTTTCCGATCGGCCCCTTATTGCGACTCTTTTTCTCGATCCCGATCGCGCTGCTTTATCTACGCTGGGGCAGTCGTTCATCCTGGATGGGTGCGTTGATTTCTGGTTTGCTGCTGAGTGTGCTGATGGGGCCAGCGCGTAGCATTCTTTTTGTGATGCCCTACGGTTTAATGGGTGTGCTGTTTGGCGTACTTTGGCGGCGAGGCGCTCAATGGGGTGTTTCGATCGCGATTGGTAGCCTGTTGGGATCACTTGGGTTTTTCTTTCGCATCTGGCTCGTTTCGCTGCTGCTAGGCGATGATCTTTGGCTGTATGCTACCACCCAGACGACAGATTTGCTGGAGTGGCTATTTATCAAGCTGGGTTTTTTAGCTCAGCCCAGTTTAGAGCTAGTACAGGCCGCGATCGTCGGCATGATTATTTTGAACAATATTGTGTATGTCTTTGTGGTCCACCTTGTAGCGTGGCTACTGCTTGATCGTCTGGGAAATCCCATTCCTCAACCGCCTCAGTGGGTTCAAGTGCTCATGGACTATGAGTAGGGAGTTGGAAGTCGGGAGGCGGGAGGCGGAGCGGCTGGTAGGACAACTGCCATTGAACCGAGTCTATAACCAGGTAGAACAGGGAACGCAATGGTTACAGCGGCGTCGGGGCCAGCGACCGCATTTTGCTTGCATCTTGGGCTTTACAGAAACAGGGTTGGTGCCAGGAATCTCGGCAGCGGGCGCAACGCCTATAGATCGCCAGTACACCGCGCTCGCGGATGCCGAGTTTTTGCATAATGGCCCACAAGCTTCTCCAACCTATCCGTTGCCGCCACTGGATGTGGGCGCATCACCCGTTTTCATTGCGCGCGCGATCGTAGCTGGGCAGCAGATGCCACTCTCGCTGTTCAATGCGGGGTTGCCGATTTTGCCAACGGTGCCAGCGATCAATCTGAGAGGGACTCCAGCCAGGTGTTTGAGTTCTGGTCACGCCATGACGTTAGCCACCGTAGAGCATTTACTGCAACAGGGCTTACGATGGGGCGAAATGCTCGGAGCGACAACGGATTTTCTGATCCTGGGTGAATGTGTGGTGGGTGGGACGACGACAGCGCTGGGCGTTTTGACAGGCTTAGGCTTTGCAGCAACAGGCAAAGTCAACAGTAGCCACGCGGCCTGCAACCATCGCCAAAAATGGGCACTTGTAGAAAAAGGCTTACAACGATCCGGGGTGTGGAAAGCCAGATCACATCCTTTCTTGCCAAGCGCCTCGCTTTCCCAACCGTCCCCTCTCGAAATTGTGGCGGCGGTAGGCGATCCGATGCAGATCGTAGTGGCGGGCATGGCGATCGCGGCCAGCCGATCCTGCGGTGTGTTACTGGCTGGCGGTACCCAAATGCTAGCGGTCTATGCGCTGCTGCGGGCGATCGCACAAGCGCACAACCTTATATGGCAACCTGAGCAAATTGCCGTTGGCACAACTCGCTGGGTCGCAGATGATGCGACTGGCGACACGGTGGGCTTAGCAAACCTGGTGGGTGATGTGCCGCTGATTGCGACGCAGCTTAATTTTGCGACATCACGCTATCAACAGCTCCGGGCGTATGAGCAAGGCTTTGTCAAAGAAGGAGTTGGTGCGGGCGGTTGTGCGATCGCGGCACATCTATACCAGAACTGGGGGCAAGCGCAACTTGTAGCCGCGATCGACACGCTGGTAGAGCGCCACCAGCAAATCAGCCAACCATCCCCCCAACGGCCAAACTAGCTGTAACAGCCACCTGCAGTTGCCTCACCACAACCCCACACCCGGCCTCTAAGGACTGTGCTTAGCCAAGCAATCACCGCTGAAACTAGCTGTGAATCCGTCTCGAAAGCAATTGCTCTTCTAGAGCTGCAATGCGGTTGTAAGCAGCCGTTAGTTGCGCCGTCAGACGCTGTACTTGCACCTCAGGTGCAAGCTGCCTTTCGCCACTATGAGCCACTGCATCCACTCCGCTATAATCGGCTAAAACATCCTTGTGTTCCATACTGGCATCCAGACCGGCATAGGTTTGATAGGAGCGATAGCTGTTGGTTGGTTCGCTGTCAGAGCGTTGCAGTTGATCCGCTCCAAACTTGCATTCAGTTGCCACATCCGACAATTGAGTGCTTAGTTGCTCAATGAGTTGATACAGCGCATCAACCTTTGTACTCATGATATTAATCTGCTGTTGCAGGGTATCCATTCAGTGCCCCAATTTGACCTGGTCTTCTGAAGTCATTCTAAGTAGTTAATTGCTCATACGGGGGGTTACTCCTGAATCATTTAAGCTTTGAGCACAACAGTTGGAGTGCAGAATAGGCTGCGTTTAATCGTGATTAAACGTTCTAAAAATACGATTTGATCAAGCGCTAAATGGCTTAGGCCCTACGCCTTTCAATGTGTTTGACCAAGAAATGACCAATCGCTGCAAGCAGTCTCGAATCAATTTTGTCTCCGTATCGACAAGCTCTAAGCATTGCCTAGACCGAGAGCAAATGGTTCTTGACGGACCACGTTTCTGTGCTGCCACTCATGGAGGCTTGCTATAGTTGGTACAATGCGTCGATCAATCAATAATTTGGTTAGAAAATGAGTTGCGATCCCCATAAAGTTTCTCGCAGATTTTAGTTGAAAGGCGCTTAAAGAAAGAATCCATTCAGTTAGGTTTTCCATCAGAAATGCTCACCATTCAAGATTTTTTTACAACCTGTACAGGGCTTTGGACAACGGAGAGAACCTACCATTCCACTCTTCGCAGTGATGTGGAGCGATCCTACACAGAGTTTCGCGTTGCTCTACTGACTGCTGACGAAAAACAACAGACCTTGCGATCGCAACCATCTGCCACCATCCAGGCATTGTCGCTTGATGCCGCGAAATTAGCAGACGACACAACCCTGTGCCCTGGCTTTGCGATCGCGTTTGAAACCCGCTCTGAAACTGGTGAGCAGGTTTCGATGAGTTTAAAGGCGCTCTTTGTCCCCGATCATGACACTACAACTCCGCAGCCCGTCGAATTGCCACCACCCCCACTAGCAGCTCAAGTGCTTGACGAGCCGATAGGAGACCTCATTCAGGGCTTTTATCTGCGCGATAAAGGGTATTCTGAAACAGGTGCGATCGCGGGACGGTTTACCTATCAACCCACACGCCAAACGCTAGAGATGACCACTTACTATCGGCAATCGGTGGCGGTTGATCAAATGCGGCTGCTTGCGCCTGATTTGCGTCTCCGCACGATCGTGACCTATCAGCGTCCCGAAGCCAACGAGCCACCCACTGTAATCGATCTCGTTGGCTTTGGGGTTGAGCGCAAGCAATCTGCATAATGCCATGACCCGTTTCATGCCGCCGTCCCCCTCTCTGTGCAGTCGCCGTTCGTTTTTAACGGGCGCGATCAGTGTTACGCTGAGCCAGTTCGTCATGGGTTGCTCTGGTCAAAAGGCCCAAACGTTGAGCCTTCAGGTGCTAAATGGTTCGATTCCACCGCAAATTGTGGGGGCATTCCACAAGCACTTGAGGGAGTCATCGTCGTCTGGGTCTCTGAGCCTTGCGATCGAACCGCAGTTGCAACCACTCTTCGAGAAGCTGCAGACCTGGAAGCGACAAGGCCAAGCCGAAGCGCCTGCGTCTGGGGCCTTCGGTTGGATCCCCTTCCTTGGCAAGCGCTCTCATCCAGCAGCAGACCTGGTAACGTTGGGCGATTACTGGCTAGACAAAGCCATTCAGCAAGGGCTGATCCAGCCGTTGGATCCCAAGCAACTACCGGGCTGGGAGGCACTACCGCGAGCATGGAAGACGCTGGTGACGAAGCGTGACTCGGTAGCTTCTGCGGCCAAAGTTTGGGGAGCACCTTATCGTTGGGGTAGCACTGTGATTGCCTATCGCCAAGACATCTTCAAAGAGAAAGGGTTAAAACCGCCAACTGACTGGGCTGATTTGTGGCGATCGGACTTAAAAGGGCATATCTCCTTGCTGAATCAGCCCCGTGAAGTTATTGGTCTGACTCTCAAAAAGCTAGGGCAATCTTACAACACTCCCCACCCAGAAGCGGTGCCTCAACTCAAAGCGGCATTAACAGCACTAAACCAGCAGGCCAAGCTGTATAGCTCTAATGCCTATCTACAGCCGCTGCTGCTCGGTGAAACGTGGGTCGCCGTTGGGTGGTCAACAGATATTCTGCCGTTGGTGCAGCGCAGCCCAACTATTGCTGCCGTTGTGCCGAAGGCTGGTACCGCACTGTGGGCCGATCTTTGGGTACGCCCAGCTGTAGCTGCCCCTGCTTTATCCACCCTCGCTGCAGATTGGATTAGCTTTTGCTGGAGACCCGAAATTGCCAGCCAGCTATCCCTACTCAGCCGCGCAGCGTCTCCTGCGGTGTTGGAAACCTCGATCGCGGACTTGCCGCCAGCACTCCGCCAGAATACAGTACTGCTGCCAGACGCGGCGATTCGAGAAAAGAGTGAATTTCTGCAATCGCTCGATCGTGCTACGGCTGACCAGTATCAAGCCCTTTGGCTCCACCTGCGCCAGGGAGCAACTGGTTAGTACCACCCCTTAAGCCTGCTTTGCCGGAAGAGTCGAGCAAAATGTTACAGGCAATAGAGTTTTCAGGCTGAACTGATGCAGTCTCTGAAAGACTTGTATTAAGGGGATCAGTTTCGCTCAGACGCGCGGTGATCTGACGGCGTTGCAAGCTATCAATGTTGATCGCACTAAAGTCGCAGGTAGAGGCACCTAACAATGTGGCCTGCCCGTCAAACACCCGCACGTTATAGCCATAATCACGACCTGCTTCCCCAAAGGTGTGAATGAATGCATAGCGATCGAGATAGTCCAGCAAGCTCCAAGACTGACGATTAACGACGAGATCCACGCGACCGGGTTGATCTCCACTGTTGGGATATGCCAACCAATTCTCTAGCAAATTGCCGCCATAGGTATCTTCGTTGGCAATTTGTTCCTGAAGCCACCAGAGGCTTGGAATACTCAGTTGCGTCAGAGAGATGCGGGTTGCCGTCACGACGAAAGCAGGCGCACTATTGGGTTGCAGTGCTTTTACATCCAAAGGGGCTAGATTGGGCTGGAGATCAGTTTTAGCGGGTGCTAGAACGGGATCTACCGCGATCGCAGGGGTGTGCATCACCGCTATTGCCCCCAAGCTCATGACCCATGCCAGCGCTATGCTGGAGGCATACGGCATCCAATGATCAAACCGCTTAACCTGTGCGATGATCGACCACGATCTACAAATAGTAACGGCTGTCTTGCCACTCGTTGCGTTGTGCTGCTGCATTGCCTCGTTTACGCCAGGTAACTTCTCCACGAGCTGTACGGATCAGGGCATTTTCTACCGCATCCACCAGAGTACGCCAGGAAAGCTCCTCTTGCCCTAACAACTCCTTCAGTTCTTCCAGTACAAGCTGCGACTCTTGCTCAGTTCCAATTTTCAGCGGCACCATCGCCCGGAGCGGGTCACGCTGCACGGCGGCAATCGCCTGACGCACGGCTGAGACAATCTGGCTATCTAGCTCTCTGCGTGCACGGGCACCTTGCTGCTCCCACCCTTTTTCACTCGTGGCATAAAGGGCAGGTAAGCGATTCAACGCATACGCAATGACTTCAGGTTTATTCACGTACCGACTCACTTTAGCAGGCAGCTTTTGAAACTGCCGTTCCACCTCTTCAACCACTAGCGACTCCATGACATTACGGTAAGTTTGAGCCGGATTGTGTTGCGTAGTACTCATGACGATTTTCAGGAATGAAAGGGTTGAACATGCTTCTAAAAGTACTCAAGATGCATTCAGTGATTTTTCAGCGTTCTGAAGCGAGGTGACGATCGATCAATTCAATATAGCCAATCAGTATACCGCAATTTCCACAGAGGCGCAGACCTGGCAAAGCCGTGTATTTCCCTATACAAGGCGATGCTCCAAGTAATTTGATGCTTTTGCTCCGAAACTAAGGGTTTTCAGTAGACTTCCTGCATGAATCAGATTTTGCCCCCCCATCCCCCCAAATTTGGGGGGCATCAGTTTTAGCTTCCCCCAAACTTGGGGGACGGGAGGGGGCTTTTAAGTATTCGCGCAGGAGGTCTAGTGCTTCTGCCTAAGTTTTGCTGTGAAAGTACGCATGCCAAAAGATGCCTTGTGCCTTTCTTTAAAAGAAATTAACCTTAGCTCACTGTTTTTGCAATCGTCTTGTAAGAGCGACGCAGGAAAGCACGCAAGTATTTTCGCTGATCCAGGCCATGCAACAGAATGAACGCCAGGAAGGTATAGCTCAACCAAAAGTGGGCACTACGCCCCAGTTCTGCCAGGGCTTTATCGGCACCGATCAACGGCGGCATCACAAGATTGGTACCGAAAATGACGATATCTTTTGCGTTGGCGTTGGAGAATAGGTAGCCACTTAACGGCACCAGCAGCATGAATGTATAGAGGGCTGCGTGTAGGGCCGTCATGCGCCACCAGTGCGGTGTTGTTTTGGGCA
This sequence comes from Stenomitos rutilans HA7619-LM2, assembly GCA_019358945.1. Lineage (GTDB taxonomy): Bacteria > Cyanobacteriota > Cyanobacteriia > Leptolyngbyales > Leptolyngbyaceae > Stenomitos > Stenomitos rutilans. Next base: position 8,334 of record JAHHIE010000056.1, read on the forward strand.
AGCGGCGACGATACTTATGCAACACAACCACTAAAAGCACTGAGATTCTGGCTAAAAGCAAACTCATCACGAGAACACCCAGCGTCTTATGGATCGTGTAGAGAGAGCCACGATAGGTCACCTCTCTGGGCAGGTCAGCCATGTAAATGCCGCCGATAAACAGCATGAGGTAAACTGCTGCCATCAGCCAGTGCAAAAACCACAAGCGCTGAGCCATGCTCTTTTTGCCCCTGGGTGCTTTCGTTTGCTTTTGGGGTTGAGCGACTGCCATGCTTTAAACCGTCCTTACGCTAAGTGCCTTTTCCCTGGATTTAATGACGCACCGTTTAGTTCCCTCAAAAAGACGAGCCGTCGTCAGCGATCGGCTTTCTCTGAAGACCGATCGCTGATGACGTTCTTAACCCAGTCGCCTTAATTCGAGACTGAGTGTTTAAGAGGGAAATGCGCCGGGATTGACTGTTAGGGTCAGGGACCGACCGCCGCGATCAATCTGAATCGGCAAATTGGCACCAATTTTGCTGGCTTCAATCACCTGCTGTACATCGTCTGCTGTTTTGACCGATCGCCCGTTCACCGCTTGAATTACGTCCCCAGCTTTGAGTCCGGCGCTGGCAGCAGGCGAACGGCGAGCAATGCCAACCACCACTACACCCTGATTGGCTTTAACATTTACCCCTAAATCAGCGTCCTGGTTTAAGGCGTCCTTGGTCGCCGTTGTCAGGTTGGTCATTTGCACCCCAATATAAGGATGATCGACTTTACCCGTGGCAATCAACTGGTTAGCCACTCGCTGGGCTTGATTAATGGGGATGGCAAAACCAAGTCCTTGAGCACCACCAATGATGGCAGTATTCATGCCAATCACTTGTCCCTGCCGATTTAGCAAGGGGCCACCAGAGTTACCAGGATTAATGGCTGCATCCGTCTGAATAAAGCTGACGCGCTTGTCAGGGGCACCAACCACGCCGCTCGATCGCCCAGTGCCGCTGATGATGCCAGCCGTTACGGTGTTATCTAGCCCTAGCGGGTTGCCGATCGCGATCGCCCATTCCCCTGGCTTGATCTGCTCAGAGTTTCCAATCGGCGCGGTCGGCAAATTGGTTCCCTGGATTTTCACCACAGCGACATCCGTTAGTTCATCTTTGCCCAGCACTTTGCCTGTAAATTCGCGCCCGTCTTTAAGCGTGACGGTAACGCTGGTGGCACCATCAACCACGTGAGCATTGGTCAGCACCAAACCATCTGCTTTAACGATGAATCCAGACCCTGTTCCTCGCACCATACGCTCATTGGACTGGGGCGATCGTCGCACCGTTCGAGAGGAATCAATCCGCACAACAGCAGGACCCGTTTTGTCGGCTACGGCTGAAATGAAGGTTTCATCGGTACCAGACACCGGAGCAGCGGGTGCTTGCGCGATTGGCCCTGAGGCAGCGGGTGCTTGCGATGGCTGTGATGGCACCGCATTAGTCGGCACAAACTGTGTGCCCACCAACAGCCCACCAAGAGCACCCATAGATAATAACGACACGGACTTAAGCGATATGCGCGCAAAAGGTTGAGACATTGTAGGTTTCCTTAAAGAAAATAAGTCGTTTTAGGGCTACCCCGGTGCTGGTTCCAAGCATCCCGTTGCTGGACACAGCCTGCTAAGGCAAAGCTGCCAGCACAAGGAAACCATCACACCACGATGCCACAGCCAGTAATGGCAGCGATCGCAAACCCCAGATATGCTCAAGAAGCAAATGTTAAACCAGATCTGTGATTCAAAGTCGGCGCAGGAAGCCTGACAGCCGCAAATCAAACAGGGCGATTATCCGCTTACGCTGTGAGAGAAAGCGTTAGCTGCTAGCAATGGGCCAACAGCTAACGACTGATCGCTTCAGTTGTGTAACCGTCTCGCAAACTGAGTTTGGGTTCTAAAGTTGCTGTATCCAACTCTCCAAACTCATGCTCTTAGTGTGACGGGTGAATATGACAGAAACATGTCAGCAGTCGCCTCACTCAAAAACTCAATAGCAAAAGCCAGTCATCAGAAGGTGTTTAACCTGTTGACGACTGGCTTCTGACTTTCAACGTTTTACCTTAGAGGAGGCTTTCTACACCGCTCTCATCAATCTAGAACTGGGTTAGACCTGAGTGTCTTGATGGGCAGGCCGAGGGTTGCTGTAACCGGAGATGAAGAACTCCATGCGAGTATGGCTTAACTCAACCAAATCGCCATCGTTGAGAAAGCGTTGCTCTAAAGCAGCCAAACGGCGACAGTTGACAAACGTGCCATTGCTGCTGCCCACATCCATAATGTAGAATCCTCGATCGGGGCAATGCCCAATCACCGCGTGGCAGCGAGAAATCGATGAACTGTGGATTGAAATCGCGCAGTTGGTGCTACGACCAATGAGCCAACTTGTGCCCACCGCCGTCACATGAGTTGCACGATCGTCCGGTAAATTTGTGGTTAAAAAAGCAGTGCGCCCAGTTGTCACTGCCTGAATATAAAAAGAGCTAATTTCACAGCGGCTAGAAGCACTTAGAACAGGTTCAATAATGGTTGCGACTTGGCTCAGGTTAGGGCCGCAATCTTCAAGTAAGCACTGAGAAAGTAAAGGATTCTTCTCTAAAAAGTTGAGTGTACGTCGATCAGTGTCGCTAGAGGGCTTCAGATTCAACATGATTCCTATTTTGGAAAGACAACTTCTTTGCATTACGGTTAAATTTGGGCTATCAAACCCTAGAACCCTGATCAGTCTCGTACAGGTTACTGAAGATGCTGTGTTGGTAAGTAATCCCCCTTAAGGGTGACGAAAGTAATTATGTAGACTAAACAACATTGCAAAAGAGGATGACAACCGTGAGGGAAGGCAACTTGTTAGAGCCTTTACACAGCCCTCTAAGATGCATGCTTTTGTTAAGTACTTATTAAATTTTCTTTCGAGCGGCTTAAATATTCACTTTTTTGTAAAGTTTTGGTGAATGCCCTCAGGTACGGGCTTTTAACCGTTGCTCTTGATAATAAGGTGTCTAATGGTAACGAGGTAGTGACGATCGTACCGACCTTAAAGCGTTATCCAGTCTGTAGATTCTTGTAGAAAAAAGCGTCATTTACTTCATCTACTGCGGTTTTGGCTGGCATACAACACTCTTGCGGCTTTAAAACTTGCAAGAAAAACTAAAAGTACTACAGTACCTTTATGGACTTGTCTTTAAGCCTGCATAGCCGTGACTAAAGCACTACAGTGCATTTACGGACTCATTCTTTCTGAGTAGGACTTGCGCACACTTAGAGGTTTGAACCAGGAATCAAGCATCCTAGCCAGTGTCATCGCTTAAACCTCAGAGGTTTTAGTCAAACGCGTAAGCCTGCTGAGAAAAAATTGATATTGAAACCGTCTTTTAAGCAAGATGGTACTTCAACCAGAACGCCAGTAGCGGCATGGTAATGCGGTAACCATAATCTGGCCCATACACAAGACCTTTCTGCTCCAAACTTGCTAAAGCCCCTTGCAGCCCTCCGCCTCTAGAGAGTTGATGCTTCTGGATATAATCTCGCGAATGAGGGCTGTCTGTTGGGTCAAGCGCGAGGCTTTCAAGTACCCGTACCTGGCTGGGTGGTAGCAGCAAAATGAGTGACTCAAAGGTCAAGGACAGATCTTCCACAAGGGCCAACGTGCTGCGATAAACATGGTGAGGATAGATCATGTGGGCCTTGAGTGGTTGCTTTTGAGCGTCCAGGGAAGCATTAGGGTTTGAGAGAGTAGAGCCATTGCGTCTGGGCAAGGATGACTCATGCTCGGTGCTATTTATCAGTAGTCGTGCCTCTTCAAACGCTCGATGGTCTAACCAAAGCCGTCTGGCGAGGGCGATCGCATCGCCAACATGACCCTGTACATACGTTAAAAATAACTCCAGGGACTGACAGTCCGGATCAAACTGAAGTCCCTCAGCAGCTAAAGCCGTAACAAGCCACGGACGCAGTTCTGCATCTTCAAGCGGCCCCAACACAATGACTTTTACGTCGCTATCTTGTACCCAACTTTCCGCCACTGTCGCAATGAGCGCATAGCTAACCTGGGTTTGCTGCTGAATCTCCTGGCGTAAGTAGCTTTGCCACTTCTCTGAGCGATCCCAGGAGCGAATGTGAGAAAAGTTTAGAAAGACCATCACCACTCGGCAATTAAGCCATTCCGCCATAACCTGTGGCAGTGCCAGCAAACTTTGGAACAATACCCATTCGTTTTTTGGGGTAGGGTGCCAGACCAACCGCGCTTGTCCACTAGATGTGATGTCCAAAATGATGGGCTGCTCCTGACTCCACTGCTGCATGAGTGCTAGCTCAGTGGGTGACTCAAAAGCAGCAACGATGCCTTCCGTGAGCAGTTGGAGAAAGCGATTGCTATCAGTCGCACGCAAGCAGTCAATTTCAATGGCCCTGGCTCCAACACTACGAGCGGCATGACGTAGCAGTGTACGACGGCCACTACCAGGGACGCCTGCCAACAGTAAATCGCCATCGTCAGCAAGGATCTGGCTGACCTGCTTTAGCGCGGCTTGTCTACCAATAAGCTGTTGCGGTTTAAACGGATTCACAACCATTGTGAGAGAGAACTAACGTGCAAGCTAGTAAGGGCTAAGTGCGGGTCAGCCAGACTTAATATTGGTCTGGATTTGCACTATTTAGATTTACACTATTTAATAGTGCCAAATATGCACTTTAGACACTATGATCAGGTGCTATAGGTGTTATAACACTCCTTACGCCCCTTCCTACTAAGATTCACCATGCTTGTAAATTCGTCTGCACCCGACACCGCGTCGCTCTGGCATACATTTGATACGCATCAAACGTTAGAGCAGTTTCAGACCGATCGCCAGGCAGGCTTAACGACACAGCAAGTCGCTGACCACTTGGAGCGCTATGGCCCGAATGAATTAGTGGAAACGGGAGGGCGCAGTGCCTGGGAGATCCTGCTAGACCAATTCACCAACATCATGCTGCTCTTGCTGATTGCAGTGGCACTGATCTCTGGCGGGTTAGATTTCTTTGACTGGCGGGCTGGAAAGCTCGATCCGGGTGAGATTCCCTTTAAAGACACGATCGCCATTTTTGCGATCGTCATCCTGAACGGACTGTTGGGCTACTTCCAGGAGAGTAAGGCAGAAAAAGATCTGGCAGCCCTAAAGAAGCTGGCCTCGTCGCGAGTGCGTGTGATTCGAGACGGCAAGACGATCGAAATCGACTCAAAAGACCTGGTTCCGGGTGATGTCATGCTCCTAGAGGCAGGGGTGCAAGTGGCTGCTGATGGTCGTCTGCTAGATGCCGCAAATCTTCAAATTCGGGAGTCTGCGCTGACCGGTGAAGCGCAAGCTGTGAACAAGCGGGTCGACGCAGAATTGCCACCCGATACCCCTCTGGGCGATCGAGTCAATCTGGTCTATCAGGGAACCGAAGTGCTGCAAGGGCGGGCCACCGTTGTGGTTACAGGTACAGGCATGCAGACCGAGTTGGGCCGTATTGCCACATTGCTGCAATCCGTTGAAACAGAAGCAACCCCGTTGCAAAAGCGCATGGCGCTCTTGAGCAAAGTGCTGGTTTCGGGTGCGTTGGCGCTAGTCGCGCTGGTGGTTATCGGTGGCATCATTCACCTGGGGTTAGAGAGTTGGAAAGAATTGCTGGAAGTGTCGCTCAGTATGGCGGTCGCGATCGTTCCTGAAGGACTCCCCGCCGTCATTACCGTCACCCTGGCCCTGGGAACGCAGCGCATGGTGAAACGGAATGCGCTCATTCGCAAACTGCCTGCCGTTGAAACGCTTGGCTCGGTGACCACGATCTGTTCTGACAAAACGGGCACGCTGACGCAGAACAAAATGGTGGTGCAGTTGCTTCACACCAGCAGCACCTCCCTACGTGTGATGGGTGAAGGCTACACCCCGATCGGTGAGTTTGTGCCTGTTGCGGCCCAAACCAGCGATGCACCTGTCAATCCTCAAGAGCAGCCAGAATTACTCAATCTCTTGACGGCTTGCACGATCTGTAACGATGCTGTGTTGCAGCAGGATGGAGGGCAGTGGATTATTCTGGGTGACCCCACCGAAGGCGCATTGCTCACCCTATCGGCAAAAGCTGGCTTTGAGAAAGACCAGTGGTTGAGCAAGTTGCCTCGCGTCGCGGAGTTTCCCTTTTCCTCAGAACGCAAGCGGATGAGCGTGATTGCAGAGGTAATGGATACAGACCCAACGTTGATGGGTAGCGCTTCACACTACATGATGTTTACCAAAGGGTCGCCTGAACTGATTCTAGAACGCTGCACTCAGATTCAAGTGGGTGATGCAGGACAGCCCATTACCGATGAGCAACGCCGTCAAGTGCTTGACCAAAACAATCAAATGGCAGGACGGGGCTTGCGCGTGTTGGGCTTTGCGTGTAAGCCCCTAACCGCAATTCCCGCTGAAGGTTCTGACGAAACGACAGAGCGTGAACTGGTGTGGCTTGGCCTGGTGGCAATGCTAGATGCACCGCGCCCCGAAGTTCGGGATGCCGTTGCACGCTGTCGATCGGCGGGTATTCGGCCCATCATGATTACGGGCGACCACCAGCTAACAGCACAAGCCGTCGCCGAAGATTTGGGGATTGCGAAACCCGGCGATCGTGCCCTTAGCGGACGTGAATTAGAACAACTTAGTCTGGAAGAGTTGGCCCGCCAAGTGGAAGATGTCAGCGTTTATGCCCGTGTAGCACCCGAACACAAGCTACGCATTGTGCAGGTGCTACAGCAGAAGAAGCACATCGTTGCGATGACGGGCGATGGCGTTAATGATGCTCCTGCCCTAAAGCAAGCCGATATTGGGATTGCAATGGGGATTACGGGTACAGACGTGAGCAAAGATGCCAGCGACATGGTGCTGCTAGACGACAACTTTGCCACGATCGTAGCGGCGACTGAAGAGGGCCGTGTAGTTTACACCAACATCCGTCGCTTTATCAAGTACATTCTGGGTAGTAACATCGGCGAGCTTTTAACCATTGGGGCCGCTCCGTTGATCGGCTTAGGCGGCGTGCCACTATCACCCCTGCAAATTCTGTGGATGAACCTGGTGACCGATGGATTACCAGCTTTGGCACTCGCGGTCGAACCTGCAGAACCGGATGTCATGAAGCGTCCGCCCCATGATCCAGGTGAAAGTATCTTTGCGCGTGGTTTAGGTGCATACATGATTCGGATTGGGATCGTGCTAGCCATTCTGGCGATCGGTCTGATGTCCTGGTCTTACGGCTACGCTCATGCAAACCTCACAACCGAAGATCCAAATGGCGATCGCTGGAAAACAATGGTTTTCACCACCCTCTGTATTGCTCAGATGGGCCATGCGCTAGCCATTCGCTCTAATTCACGTCTCACGATCGAGCTTAATCCGTTTCAGAACCCCTTTCTTTTGGCAGCAGTGTTTCTGACTTCGCTGTTACAGCTAGCATTGGTCTATGTTCCATTCATGCGTAGCTTCTTCAACACTCACTTCCTGAGTGCCTCTGAACTGGGTGTGTGCTTGGGGGTTAGTGCCCTCATGTTTGTCTGGGTAGAGTTAGAAAAGCTGGTGTATCGGTGGTACGCCAAGACGAGGAAGTAAAAGTTTTGAGTTTTGAGTTTTGAGTTTTGAATGTCACCCTAACTCAAAACTTAAAACTCGTAACTCATAACTCCATTCCCATGTATCTGAAAACACTCCATCTCCGACAATTTCGCAATTATCTCGATCAGGCAGTGGAGTTGAATGCGCCCAAGACCATTCTGTTGGGCAACAATGCTCAGGGCAAGTCTAACCTTCTAGAAGCTGTTGAGCTACTGTCAACGCTACGATCGCACCGTACCGCCCGCGATCGTGACTTAATCTACACAGGCAAGACCAGCGCTCAAGTCGCAGCCCAACTCGATCGCGACATTGGCCCGATCGACCTTTCCTTTACGCTGCGGCTCAACAGCCGACGTACCGTTGCCATTAACCGCGAAACAGTGCGACGACAGCTTGATTTTCTAGGCATTCTGAACATGGTGCAGTTCTCCAGCCTGGATCTCGACCTGGTACGTGGCGGCCCAGAACAGCGGCGAAATTGGGTTGATGCGCTGCTCATTCAGCTAGAACCTGTCTATGCCCACATTTTGCAGCAGTACAATCAGGTGTTGCGGCAACGGAATGCGTTGTTGAAGCGGAGGCAGGAGGCAGGGGGCAGAGGACAGAAGGCAGAAGAGCCGAAACCGTTTGATCAAAATCTCGAACTCGAAACTCTACCCCACTCCCCACTCCCCACTCCCCACTCCCCACCCTCTCATGACGAACTCGCCCTCTGGGATGCCCAGCTTGCAGCAACAGGTACACGAGTCATCCGGCGGCGGGCGCGAGTGTTACAGCGACTGGCTCCTCTGGCGCAGCGCTGGCACCATGCCATTAGCGGCAGTACAGAAGAGTTAGCCATTAACTATGCTCCCAATGTGGCGTTAGCGAAAGACGAACCAGAGTTGGTGAAGCAAGCGTTTTTGGCGAAAATTCAGGAGCGGGCGATCGCCGAGCAATACCAGAACACAACGCTCGTAGGCCCCCATCGCGATGATGTTGACTTTACAATCAATCAGACTTCTGCACGCCAGTACGGTTCTCAAGGGCAGCAGCGTACTCTAGTGCTGGCGCTCAAACTGGCCGAACTGAAACTGATTGAAGATGTGATTGGGGAACCACCCCTCCTCTTGCTGGATGATGTGCTAGCAGAACTTGATCTCAATCGTCAGAACCAATTGCTTGAGACCATTCAAGACCGCTACCAGACTCTCATCACAACCACGCATTTAGGGTCTTTTGACGCTCAATGGCTCTATTCATCGCAGATTTTTTCAGTCAAGCAAGGGCAACTAATAGCGGGAGCCTAAGCTTCGCTGGATGACCCAGATCAGAGGTTTTTGCAGTTCCTTTAAGCAACAAAAGAGACAGAATAGAGAAGAAAATGTCCTCTCAATCCTGTCTCCCGATGTTTTTGGCGTGCTCTGGTGCCTTCGTAGTGGCATTTCAACCTGCAAAAACCCTTTAAGCAGCTTTATTTGTAGGTGTAGGAACCAAGCTCACACAAATTGATTTGACGTTCATCGAGTTTAGACCCATCGGCAAACACACCCAAAATGTCGTAGGTACATGTGGTGCGGCCATCGGCGATCGTCACAGTGCCAGCTTCTCCAGGGCTGACAGATTCGCTGAGCAGGTTTTCGCCCCAGTTGGCGTCTGCTGAAGCTTCAACATAAAACTCGACTAAGGGGCTGTTGCTGCTGTTTTTGAGTGTAAAAGCGAGATCTTCTGCTAGAGCGCTCTGACCGAGCATGGACACGACAGGTAGTGCTAGGGCTGTAGCAAGCAGGACTTTAGGCAAGGAAAGGTTCATCACTTAAGACTCCTTGTGGGTGATCAGAGCGCAGAGTTAACACTACGGCTCTATCTACCAGTTAAGTAATGTTTGACACTAACAGCCTCGCTATTTGTACGGTGTCATCAAAAAATTATTAGAGGCAAACTTCCGCAAATTGCAGCTTGACGTGTCAGAAGTTGGGGGGATTTTACAGCGGTTGTTGGTTGGGTAAGCCACATTCTGATAGCCATAAAGCGACCATCAAAAGCCAGGAACTAGCTGCTTCTGCACGCCCTACTGTCAAAGCACTGATTGCCTCCCAGCAAGACACTCAACGGGTGAATGCTTTGCGCTTGGCTTACCGATTGTGGCGTTTTACCATCGACTCGCGCAACTTGGTTTTCATGGATGAAACGGGCCGCCATCTGGGCATGACTCGCTTGTATGGTCGTGCCCCCTCGGTGAACGCTTGTCTGACACTGAGGCTCCTGGCAAGGGGGGCAAGCCGATCTCGTTGCTTGGTGGCATGCGTCTTGTTGGGCTGATTGCGAACAGGAGTCTTGGTGGCAGCATCCATACTGACGTGTGCTTGTTCGACATCCAGGAGCTTCTGCCGCCACTGTGGGTAGGGGTGACCGTGCTGAGGGCTATACTCTGCCAGTGCATTATGCTGAGGTCGTGCAAGCGGCCATTGAATCAGTGGGAGCCAAGGTTGTGTTTTGGCCGCCTTATGCCCCCAACTTGTCACCGCTTAAACTCTGTTGGTCAAAACTCAAGCAGCTACTGCGTTCAGCAAAGGCTCGAACGCACGAAGCACTCGACCAAGCTTTAACCAGGACTATCAACGAGTGTCTTTCTGCTAACGATGCCCTTGGTTGGTTCAATCACTCTGGCTTATGCATTTGATCACCGCTTTAAATGCGATCACCCTCTCTCCCATTGGTTAAGTTGAGATTATGAAAACCCAGCAACACCAACTCGCAATTCTTGATCAATTGCAAATTCCTCATTAGTGCGATCGCTCCTCTTGCTAATTTGAATTGAGCGTTACCAAGCTGTTAATCGCGATCGCGGCATTACAAGTTGATGAAGCGAATGGTTGAAAGATCTTGATAGGTCGCAAAGGCTGTCTATCATCGTTCAAATAAGGCAGGTTAAGGTAAAAGGGCTTGTAGTCTGCCTTCTATGAGTGAAACGGTTTATGTTGAAACCAGTTGCTGAATTGGAGCTACAGAAGCTTCAAGGGCAAACTGCATCTACCGATCGCGGTAGCTAACGACAGTGATCCGGTTCTGGTGACGGAAACACTGCTCAACTCGGCTTATATGGAACCGAGGGTACTGCATAACCCATCGCCCAAAGTGATTTTCAAGGGCTTTGCAGATACTTCGATGGAGTTTGAGCTGTGGGCATGGGTGGCTCAAATGGATGAGGGCATTGAGGTAGTGAGTTCCCTAAATTTCATCATTGAATATAACCTGCGCCAGATGGGACTTGAAGCACCCCTAACTGACGAAGTAACTGACAAAAGCGTTGGTCAGACACCTTCTATCCGGGATGCTTTACGACAACTGCTTCACCTCAGCGACTGCTCTGATCTGGAACTGCGGAAGGTCATTGAAATAGGCTACCGCAAGATCCTAGCCAAAGCGGATGTGCTATTCAACGAGGGGACAATGGATAGCGACTTTTATTTGATTTTGTCGGGTTCGATTGAAACCACCGTTAATCAACTGAATCAAACCATTAAGGTGTATCACGCAGGGGAGATGCTGGTTCTAGTACCCTACCACTCTAGCAAAGCGTCGATGGAAGACTCTCTTTGAAGTTAACCATCTTTGAAGTTGAAAGGCAAATGCTATAGCTCTGTAGCCAGGATTTGAGAACGGCTTTGCATCGCCTTCGCCATGCAGTAGTCACCGCTTTCCAACGGTAGACTGAAGGCATGAAAAAACTGTTTAAGTGTGCGACGATCGACACCCATTTCACACCCAACAATCTTGGAAACGGTGCGCGGACTTAGAAGTGCTCGATCGCCAAGTAGCCCATAAGTATGCCATTCTCCGTACTGGTTTTGCAGCACCTTCGTCTCCAGTAACTTTTTCCAACCGTGTTCGGTCAATACCACACCACGCTGACGCGATCGCCGTACTCCCATTCGCTTCACTATCAGTTGAGCGGAAGTGACTGACGGCGAAAGAGACATTGCGTCGGGAAAGTCAACTTGCTGTTGATTCATGAACATTGCCTCGCTATTGTTTAGAGCTTGAGAACGAACTGATGCAACTGATCATTAACTTGATCAGTTGGTCAAGCTACTCAGCAATGTAGTGAAAATCCAATTTTCTGTCACTAAGAGGAAGATAGGTTGCGAACTCGACGATAGTAGTGGCATCGGTCGTATCTCAGTCATGGATGATACTGGCAAATTTCCCAAAGCCTCATGAACTCTGTATGCAAGTGCTTTGTGCCGGTTGCCAAGAGGAAATAGTTCGAGTCTCCCTGTGAGCAGCTATCTGAGCTATACCTAACTTGTCCTGCTGTTCGCAGAGTGTCTTTGAAGGCGCAACAGCCTAAGATGTAGTGCCAGCGAAGCTATGCCGTCTGCAAAAGGAATGACAATTAATTGTTGAAAGGGAAAGTAACGATTCGCGAGCTTTTGGCATTTATTCATTTAAACTTACCTGACTGCACAATTGTGTCTTTCTGAGCTTAAAATGCTTGTCAAGTAAGCATTTTGGCTCCTAAGCAGATTTGACACTAAAAGTTTAAATGGGGCAATAGACGTTTAATGGACAGCCTTTTGTCTTTACCCTTTCCTTTTTCAACTCACTAACGCACGCAAACGCTTGAGCGTCTGCCCTACAAATTTGGGACGAAACTGGGGGGCAAAAAGCCATACAATTGCTGGCTCCGCTAATACACGCGGCATTAAACCCACCCAAACAAACCATAGGGTAAAAATAGTGCGCTTGGGCAGGTTGAAATCTGAATATCGCCACAGGGCGCGAATCCCGTAAAAACTCAGCACCAGCGAACGATCGGACGGCACAAGATGATGCTCTGGGTCGAGTTTGAGAGAGGCTAACCGCGACCAGGCTCGTCCAAAAAAGCGCAAGTTCAAATCTTCGGGCACCGTATAGCCTAGAGCGGTTGCTTTGCGAGTGAGCAGTTCGCACCGCTGCAAATCGTGCTGCACAAACCGACGAAAGCGATCGCTGCTTACCGTCACCAGCGCCCACTGATTGTTGGTGTGCAGTCGGTAAGCAGCTAATGGTTCGCTAATCGCAACGACTTCGCCATAGAGCGGAATCAGCACTGATAAATAATCATCAGCGACCGATCGATACTCATCCGGTATGGGAGTCACTTGGGCCAAAGCATGACGGCTGATCGCATTGCCACTGGTTGGCACACCGCGATAGCTGCCAATTTGCAACAGCCTTCGCCACACTTCGCCACTGGCTAAAGAAGAACCGCCCTGCGGGTAGGAAAAGCCTCGCGGTTGTCGATCGGCATCCACGACATCCAGACGATAATGCACTTTGGCAATGTCTGGTTTCCAGGCCGCGACGACGCACTCCACGGCGTTAGGCAGCAGGTAATCATCGGCATCTAAAAAGATAATAATGTCGCCGTTACTGTGGGCAAAGCCATTGTTAAAAGCGGCTCCTTGCCTGCCATTAGGTTGAAAAAGGGGAAGAATACGATCACCGTACTCAGCAATTACACCACACGAGTTATCCGTCGAGCCATCATCCACCACAATCACTTCGATGTGTGGGTACGTTTGGTTTAACGCGCTGTCGATCGCCTCTTTGAGAAAGCGATCGTAGTTGTAATTGTTAACAATAATACTGACGAGCAAATTACGGTTCATAAACGCCCCTTTTGTAGACAGTACTCAGTGAAGACGGCACTACACAGCCAAAATGTCTTTGAATGGATCTTTGTAAACGTAATACCGCACTACAGACTTGACAAAAATTTTCAAGCTCTCTAATCTGCTCGTTTGCTGAAACCCATACTTTAAGTACAGCGCATTCAGCAGGTTTCGCTCTAGGGTAGACTGCGCTATTGGTTCAACTGCAAGATTGTGAGCTTCTTGCACAATAGCGCTGCCATAACGCTTTATCAAATAAATGAAGACTGCTTGTGTGCCACGGTTATGTCTGGGTGCAAAATTAATTTTTCTGTAGGTACGTTCAAATTCGGTAAAAACACAGAGCGGCGTTGGCTCAAAAACAATTTTTTCCTGAATTTTCAATGTTCTAAACAACTCCTGGTGCCAGGAATGCTCTACTTGAGCACCAACCTGTAAATCAGAAGAAATTGTTTGCGTACTCCAAAACAAACCACCGTTCGAGATCCCCTCGCAAAAAAAGAGACGGGCATACAATTGTTCTGGAGTGTAAACTCCCTGAGCAAACCATTTGCCTCTGGTTGTGGCATTCATAGGCATTGATTCGCCGTTCTTCTCCAGTCGCTTTTCCTGATTACGCAGCAAAATACTGACCTGATTTCTGTTAAGAGAGTCAATATTTTCTTCAATGAACTCAGGAAACAAATAGTTGTCGTCCTCAAGGACAAAGGCATAAGTTCCGTCAACATATGCTTCAGGACAAAAAGCAAAGTCGATATTTTTTGAGCGCCCCAAATTAGTGGGATGAGGTTTATAGAGTATACGGCTATCTTGCAAGTCTTCAACAACCGATCGACCTTCTTGATCAGGAGAATCATCGTACACTAGTGCACACCAGTTTCGGTAGGTTTGCGACTGGAGGCTATTCAGTGCACGCTTCAGCAAGTCAGGACGCTTATAAGTTGGCACTCTAACTTCACACAACTGCATTTCCGCCCTCCTAAAATCTATGCTTGCTTGAGAGTATGATGAACCGATCTATGCCTGACATTTGAAATCAAGCCTGTGCTTCTAGCTTCCAAATTCGACGCACGGTATAAAAAAGCTTTTTCATCCAGGGTTTTCTACTGCCTGAAAAGATCAGATTATTTGACAGTGAAAGCGCCATCGATCGAGGGACAAAAAACATCATGGTAAACCAACTAGTCAGAAAAATTTTCTGATACGCATAGCCTTCAGGGTCAGTTAGGCACGTTATCACGCCATTACAGCAAAGGAGAAAAAGATGATCACTAAAGGGATGCTTTTCAGGTTCCAGTTTGAGAGAGACCATGCGACCAACAAGAAATCTAATGTCCCGATTTTCAAGGGTTTTTGAATTAAGCTTTGCAATCTCTCGTCGCTTTTCATGCAGCTTCGCAGTGTTAATTAAATTGCGTCTAAATTCAATCATGTCAATTTGATTGTAAGCGGAGGCATTATTACCGTGCTTTCTGAGTAATCCTCCTGGTTGCTCCAACGAATAAATTGAACCTAGTAGAGCAATCAAATGATTAAGATAAATATCAGGCGAGACGCGATACGGCGCTTCAGGAATCGGCATGAGTGCTTTTAATACCTGAGTTGAAAAGGCGTTGCCACTGGATGTAGGCCAGTAGTAGTTTGGAAACTTCAAAACCTGAGATCTGATATCTCCATTGGGTAACTTGCAATGTTTTGCTGGCATGACATCGCCTGTAGGCTGACCACTGCCATCCACAACCTGCAAGCGATACTGCACTTTTGCTGCTGTGGGATGAGCCTGAAAGACCTCAACAACTTGCTGAACAATGTGAGGCATGAGAGCATCATCACTATCTAGAAAGATAATAATTTCGCCTTTAGCAATGGCAAAACCTCTATTCCATGCTGAAGCTTGACCACCATTTTCCTTCAGGATTGGAATGATGCGATCGCCAAACGTAGCAATAATATCGCGCGAATGATCTTTTGAGCCATCATCAACAACGATGACCTCAATGTGAGCATAGGTCTGCATTAAAACGCTCTCAATTGCTTCAGAGAGAAAGTGAGCATAGTTGTAGCTGCTGATAATAACGCTAACGAATGGATTAAGCTGCATACTAGAGTTCCTCTGAAGATTACTTTTCAACTTAGGGTGGACTAATCTGAAGCATAAGTATTGTTCTTTTTGTAAGCAATACTGTTTATCTAACTAGCTTCAGAAACAAGCATCTTCCACCGCTTCGACATGTAATAGCTATAAATCAATAATGTTATCAAAACAGTAATTGCAGTAGCCAAGCTAACACCAGCAGGGCCAATCCAACGACCTAAAAGGATGGAAGCGGCGAGATTGAAAATACTTGAAGGTGGGCCAATAAAGGCTTGTATCTTAATTTCTCCTATCCCATTCATAAAAATATTAAAGCTACTCATAATTCCATATAGGACTGTTGTCGTAGACATACTGATGAGTAAGTCCAGTTCAGGTGATATTTCTTTGGTAGTCAGAAACCTGATGAACTGTTGACCAAAAATAACCATAAATAGGCTAGTTGTAATGCTCCAGGCTAAACCAAGCAAAACAGAATGCTTAAACGTTTTCGTCACCCATTTGAACTCTCGCCTGGAAAATGCCTCTGTATAGGCTGACCAAAATGGAAAGACTAGCGTTCCCTGAATCGTACTAATAAGACTAAAGAGCTTCAGTGCAACGCCATATCTGGCAACATCAACAGCACCAAAAAGCTGCGCTACAACCAATAAATCTGTTTGTAGCAAGATGATGACTGTAATTTGACCCAACCAGAATTGAAACCCAACCTTTAATAAAGACCATGCCTGATCCCATTTGAAGTGGGTAAAACTTGGTCTCAACCACGGACGACTCCAGAAATATAAATGTATTCCAGCCGCCACATTACCCAGCAGCGGTGTAGCAAAAACAGCAAGTGCTAAAGTCGGCAGATTAGCGTGCTGGCTCACAGCAGTAATTAAAGCAATCAGAGACGCGATCGTTGATAGAGCTGCCCAAATATTAGATAAGTATCCTTCCTGATAGGCCGAATAAATATCTAAAGGGGCTGCCAATATCAGTTGAGCTAGAAAGATTGCCGCAACCACCACCATTGCAGAACTAGCGTCTTCTTTAGCAAGAGGAGAAGAAACGTTAAAGACCTTTGACCAATCAATTTGAGGATGAAGAAACCAAAAGAGCAGTCCTACAAGTGCAACAATGACAAGGATGAGACCAAAGACGCTTGAAACTGCTGTTTTTGCCTTCTCCCTGTCGCCCTGCCCGTGAGCAGTTGCTAAGATATTTCTCAAACTGTTTGCTAAACCAAAATCTGCCAGAATCACCCAGGCTAAAAAGCTGTTTAGGATTAGCCACATGCCATATCTTTCTGCTCCCAGATATTTAGAAGTTAAGGGTACTGAAATGAGGGCGATCGCCATTCTTAGCCCTCTAATCAATAGCCCGGATGTTCCGGTTAGCCCTGCTTTCATTAAACGGCTTTGCCCACGATTAGAAGGCTTGAGTTTTAGAAAAATTTTCTTGAGAGGCATCATAGTTAAGACTTAAAATTCCTGAACTGGCTAGCTAAAAGCTCCAAGCTGATGGTCAGACTACAACTTCAGATGAATGGTACTGACTTAACGATCTGAACCGACCCTAGCCCCAATTCATAGCCCTTTGGGAAGCAAGCTACAAGAAAAGGAGAACCGAACCATAAAGTTCTTCAGAACTTGGGACTTAAAGCCCTAAAGCCTTTCAGGTATACAAGAAAGGGTATACAAGAAAAGGTGGCTGGTTTTTGTTTATTTCAGTGCCGTTTGACTCCAGATGTCTCTTGTTTGTGCTGGCAACTGAATCCTGTATAGAGAAACAAATTGCAGCTAGAATAAATGTTAGAAAAAATGTCTCTTTTTTAAGACCTTAAGGTGCTTATAGCGTATTGAAGTTTTTCTATAAAGAAGTGATTTTGAACAATACGCCGTTTCCATTTCGTTGTACAAAGTTTCTTCAAACGATCAGGAAAATCACTAGAGCAATTTGGTGACTTGCTCAAATTGTGCTGTCTAGCTACAACGTTGTAGTTTTTTATCGAGGCAAGTGGGGCAGTGGGTTTGTCGATGGGCCGCTGGTTGGTAAGTAATACCAGTTTTGAGTTTTGAGTAGCGCTGTGCGCCGACAAGCTAGAGAGTTTTGAGTGACCAAACCTGCGTAGCATCGCTGGTTGGAGTACATCATCTGTAGTTCACTTAAAGGGAAATGGTCTAACTGAGCGTAATAAAACTGGGCGTGCTAGATAGGCTGAAAGCTAACCGCTAACGCTCTAGCTTGGTAAGTTTTTGATTTTTTGTCCGGATTTAGTTGAACAGCGTTGAAACGTGAATGGATGAGAACATGGCTGAGCTTGCGATCGCTAAGCTAGCCAACAAATGGGCCGAAATACCTGCTGCTGCTGTGATGATTTACTGAGATGGAACCATGAGTCTTATGTAAAACAAGTGCATGTTTCCGGTTGTAAAGCGTTTTGTGAGTAGATCGTTTTACGGGGCTACAAACGTTAGCCAAGCTGCTAGAAAAGACTTGATTTTGTTGAAACATCTCAATCATTCGCCCGTCAAGTTGAATGCCGCCCCAACTGGTTTACTACTTTCTGGCTGTTCTACATTTCTGGGAGTGTACGACGTGATTTCGACCCACATTCGCTTAACGCCGTTGACCACTCGGTTTGCGCTGCTGGCATGCGTGCTTGCTGCGAGTCCGGCTTATAGCGCGACGCAAGGGTTGCCTGTCCAGTCGCCGTCTCAGGGAGGAGTCCCCAATTTCACTAGCCCGGCTCCGTTTGAAGAAAGTTCTTACACCCTGGGTGCGGGCGATCGCATCCAAATCGATATCTTTGATGTACCCGAATATAGCGGTGAGAATGGCAAACGGCAAGTGCTGGTCGATGGCACGATCAACCTACCCCTTTTAGGAACTGTCTCAGTGCGGGGGATGAGCATCAAGCAAACTGAAACCGAGCTTTCCAAGCGGTATGCCCGATTTTTCAAGCGGCCTTTTGTCACGGTTAGTTTGCTCGCTCCCCGTCCGCTCACCATTGGTGTGTTAGGCGAAGTCAGCCGTCCCGGTACGTATACCCTACCGCTAGCGAGTCAAGATGGTGGCACTCAGTTTCCTACATTGACCAAAGCGCTGCAAACAGCGGGTGGCATTACCCAGGCAGCGGATGTGCGTCAGGTGCAAATTCGCCGTCCGCAGCGGATCGGGTCGCCGCAAATCATTACCGTTGACCTGTGGAGCTATGTACAAAATGGCAGCTTGCAACAGGATGTGACGCTGCGAGATGGAGACTCCATTGCGGTTGTCGCTGCTGCTACCCCCAATCCAGCCGAGTCGTTGCAGTTGGCGGATACCACCTTTGCGGGTGAAAAAGGCAGACCTGTGAATGTGGCGATCGTCGGTGAGGTGTTTCGTCCGGGTTCTTACCAGGTGACGGGCACCAACCCGCGTACTGGAGCGGCTGGGGCACCAGGCTCTACACCCAATACTACGAATACCGTTGATAAGCCACCTACCATTACGCAGGCGATTCAGATTGCTGGCGGCATCAAGCCCTTAGCCGATATTCGACGGATTCAAATTCGTCGCCCTACGCGATCGGGAGCCGAACAAACGATCGACATCAATCTGTTGCAGCTTGTTCAAACAGGCGATCTAAAACAGGACATAATCTTGCAATCTGGTGACACGATTACCATTCCAACGGCCACCAACCTTACGCCAGCAGAAGCCGCTCAGATTGCCAGCGCCAGTTTTTCACCCGATACGATTCGCGTCAATGTGGTAGGTGAAGTGCGTCAACCCGGTGTGGTGCAGGTACCGCCCAACACCCCTATGAACCAGGCATTGCTAGCAGCCGGAGGGTTTGATAATCGACGAGCACGCAAGAGCAGGGTGGAACTCATTCGTTTGAATCCTGATGGGACTGTGGTGCGACGCGATATTGCAGTTGATTTTGCACAAGGCATTAATGATCAAACCAACCCCGCGATGCGCAACAACGACATCATCGTGGTAAACCGATCGGGCTTAACCAGCGTCACCGACACACTCGGCACTATCCTCAGCCCCCTATTTTCAGTCTCCAGTTTCTTGAGGATTTTTGGTGTGCCTTAGTGTCATTCGCTGCCGCACCGCTAGCGCCCTGTTGATCTACGTGAACGCTGGCAGTTTCATCCACCGTCGATCGCTGCCCATGACGTAACGCAAGAATGCATACCGTGCCCTATGACACCTAACCCCTTTCACCCGTCTGCCCTCTCTACCAATGGTTCACTGAAGCCGTCTGCTGCCTTTGCGCCCCAAAGCTTAGAGACTGATGAAGCCACCTTTGACCTCAACCAACCGTTGAGTATTGTGCGTCGTCGGCTGGGGGTTGTGTTGGGAGTGGCGATCGCGATCGCGACTATCTCCATTCCACTTTCCATCTGGGCTGCCAACCGAAAGCCGCCTCAGTATGCCGGGTCGTTTCAGCTTTTGGTCGAACCTGTCACCGCTGAAGAACAATTTAAGCGTCTGTTGCTCAACTCAGAGCAAAGTCCGGGCGAATCGCTGCAAACGGCTCCAACGGCGCTCGATTACCCCACGCAGATTCAGGTGCTGCAAAGCTCTAAGCTGCTGGAGCCGATTGTCAAAGAGGCGCAAACTAAATTTCCAGACATGACCTATGGTCGCGTGTCAAATAGCTTGACGATTGTTCGCGTACTGCCCAAAAATGCCAAAAAAGGGGATGAAGGCACCAAAATTCTGCAAATCACCTATCAAGATCCCGACCCAGCCGTCGCTGAGTACATGCTGAAGCTACTTTCGACGGGCTATTTGAACTACAGCCGTGACCAGCGGCAGACCAATATTGGGCAGGGCGTGAAATTTATCAACGAACAGTTGCCCAAACTACGGCAGCGGGTGAATACCCTGCAACAGCAGTTGCAAGATTTTCGACAACGGTATGTGATTGTCAACCCCGATACGCAAGGTCAACAGGCCGTCGGGCAATCGGGTAATCTAGAGCAGCAGCAGATGGATACAGCGGCGAAGCTGGCAGAAAGCCGCTCTAGATTAAGTTCACTGTCACGCAATGTCAATAATGCCGATGTAGCCTCAGCGCTGGCCGAAGCGCCTCAATATCAAGCGCTCTTGGGTAAATATCAAGAAGTGACGAGCCAAATTGCGTTGGAAACGGCTCGATCGCGCGAAACCAATCCCACCCTCCAGGCACTGCGCGATCGCCAGCAAAACCTGAAGCGCCTGCTCGAACAAGAATCTCAACGGGTGCTGGGTAAAGTGAATGATGAACTGGCCCTTCTGCAAGCACGCAATCAGGCGATCAGCCGCTCTAAGAACGAAGTGGATGCCCGCATTCGTCAATACCCGGCACTGGCCCGTCAATTTACCGACATTGAACGCGAACTGACCGTTGCCACGAATAGCTTAAATGAATTTCTGGCAAAACAAGAAGCTCTACAAATTGATGCGGCGCAAAAAGACGTGCCCTGGGAACTGCTATCTCCTCCGGCACTAGATAGAGACGAAACAGGTGAACCGCTCAACGTGGCTTCCAGTGCACTGTTGAACTACATCGGTCTATCCATCTTTTTGAGTCTGGCCCTGGGGATCATCGCTGGCTTCCTGGCCGATACCAGCAGCAATGCCTATCACACTGCTAAAGACATTCGGCAGGCAACCAGATTGCCTATTCTGGGGGTTATTCCCCTAGACCCCGATCGCTCCACGCCTCAGCCAGCCTGGTACACAAAACTACCCTTACTGAAACGCAAACACCGTCATCCAACCCGCGAAGTAACACCCGTGATTGCCGATCCATCCACGCTAGACTTGCCAGAAATTCGAGCGATGTTTAGCGCTGATAGGCAACCTGCATCCAGCCTTGCCGCCTCACCGTTTGTAGAAGCGTTTCGATCGCTCTACAAAAACATCTGCTTGCAGCGTCCCGATGCCTCGGTGCGATCACTCACCATCAGTTCGCCCGAACCTGGCGATGGCAAAACGACGATCGCGGTCAACCTGGCACTGGCTGCTGCCGCAATGGGTCAACGAGTGCTTCTAGTCGATGCCGATTTGCGCCACCCTCAAGTGCATCACCAAATGGACTTGCCCAATCATTTGGGGCTGAGTGAAATTATGACCACCAACACCAATGTGAGGGCGGCGCTCCAGCAATCCCCTCTGCGTGACAACCTGATGGTACTGACAGCAGGGCAAACGGTGGTTGACCCAACAGAGACGCTCACATCGGGCAAAATGCGTCTGTTAATGGAGCGCTTTCGGATGGTGTTTGACCTGGTGATTTATGACACGCCCCCGCTGGTTGGGCTAGCCGATAGCAGCCTGATTGCCTCTCAAACCGATGGCTTAACGCTCGTCGTGCGGCTGGGCAAAACCAAGCGCCCCACCCTAAATCAGGCTCTAGAAGAATTGAAAATTTCTTCAACAGTGGTCTTGGGCATGGTGGCAAATGGCGGTAAAGAGGCGCTGGTTCCCTATGCTTATCACTATCAGGCCAAGGAAGCCTCGCAGAATGGTGCTGCCCCGGTTGAAGTGTAACCTCGGCTTAAGTTGCTCCTGTTGGAATGCCCCTTGGGTTGAAAGACCCCTTTAGTTAAAACGCCCTTTGGTAGAAATAACAATGTCGGCCTCCCAAGCTATATCGGCTCCAACCACCGCTGATCTGTTTGCACTGTCTTTACTGGATCTGCCTTTACGGGATCTACAAGACAGGTTGCCTCAACCCTCGCAGAAAGCCGTCTCGTTGGATTGGGGCGATGCGACCATTGCTCCCCCGATCGCTCCCCCTAAACTGCCCAGCTTTCTCAACCGCCGGACAGGCGCATTAGCTGGAGCCGCGATCGCGACGGTTGCTGGTACCAGCCTGATTCACCTGGCTGACCAACCCAACACCTACGAAGGAAAATTTCAGCTACGGGTTGAACCGACTGGTAACCCAACCGCATCTGCGGCTCCAACGGCTGCTAATCAGGCAGCACTAGCGTCACCCAGCCTTGATTACGCCAGCCAGGTACAGGTGCTATGGAGTCCCAAGCTGCTTTCGCCCGTCGTGCAGCAACTCCAGACCCGGTACGCCGACCTGACCTACGAAACCCTCTCGCAGAAGTTAGAGATTGCGCACCGTGATGGCGAACCGACGCTAGAGATTACCTATCAGGATGCAGACCCTCAAAAAGTGCAGGCAGTGCTGCAAAAGGTATCGCACGCCTATCTGCAATACAGCCAGGAATGCCGCACCAGTCTCTGCCGTGAACTTACCTTTGTGGAGCGACGGTTGCCCCATCTGCAAGAGCAGGTGACGATCGCCCAACAAACGCTGCACCAGTTTCAACAGCAACACGACCTCACAGAACCCGCCGTACTGGGGCAGCAGTTAGCGCAACGCAGTGATGTGATCACCCAACAGCGGCACGATCTCCAAAGGCGTTTGACAGAAGCACGCACGCAGCTTGCCATTTTAGAAAAGCGGGCTGCCGAATACGTTGGTCAGCCGCAAACGGGCGTGATGGAGCAGGCGCTACAGCAGAACGATCGCTATCAGACGTTGTTGGCTCAATTTCGGACGATCGCAAACCAGATTACGGTTGAATTGGCCCGTCCGCAGCCCAACGCCATGCCGCTACAAAGTCTGAAGCAGCGTTATCAGCAGGTAGCAGGGCAGATGACCGAAGCGGTACAGCAACCTATCATCGCCCGTCGCACGCAGGCGATCGCCGACTTCCAGGCTAACAAGACAACCGACTACACACAGGTCACGCAGCAGCAAACGCTTTTAGAATGGGCAACGGCTGCCAACCAGGTACAGATGTTGGAGGTGAGTCAGCAGGCGATCGAACAAACGGAGGCGCAAATCACCCAGCAGATCAAGCAGTGGGCGGCACTGTCACGACAATATGACGCACTTAATCTGGAGTTAAGGTTTGCCACAGATAATCTAAACCTGTACGTCGCCAAACGGGCCGAACTTCGACAAGTTGTGCCGCCAAAAACGGATTGGCAATTTGCCGAAGCTCCAGCCATTGAACAGATTTCGCGCGGATTCTCGCTGTCCGATCCAGAGCACCGCCTGAGTTTGGGGCTGCTCCTATCATTCCTGCTGGTAGTATTCGTTATGTCCATCGCGGAACAGACTAAACCAAGGCAACGGCTTCGACGACAGCCCGCCATTCAGCCAGAATCCTGGCATCTGCACCCCTGGCAACCACCCCATGCCCCTACAAAGATGGCGATCGTGTCAACCTTAACCCCTTCTGCGATCGCCCTGCCGCTCCAGTATCAGCAGACAACGCTGTTTCTGCTAACCGCCGTCTCCCGCCTTGAAGCCAGGGAACGAGTTGCCATGGTTAAGTCTCGGTAAACCCTTCTAAGCTGGAGAGACTATATTCATAGGACTGTCGCTTACCCAATCAACCACCGCTGTAACACGCCCTATGCACAAACTGTTGACAGGCTCTCTGACGGTAGAACGACTGCGGCTAGCGATCGCCGATCTACCGCCAACCCTTCAGGGCGTGACACTGACCCAGTTTTCCGATTTTCACTTTGATGGCATTCGGCTTTCAGAGCGTATGCTGGCAGAGGCGATCGAGTCGAGCAATGCCCTGGAACCTGATTTAGTCGTGCTTACAGGTGATTTCGTCACGACCGATCCTGCCGCGATTCATCATTTAGTGCCCTGGCTGAAGGGATTGCAAAGTCGATCGGGCATTTACGCGGTGTTGGGCAACCACGATATTTGCTACCGACGATCGCGCCCCGAAGTCACCAAAGCCCTTACCAGCATCGGCATTCAGGTGTTGTGGAACGAGGTCGTGTATCCCTTTGGTGATGGACTGGCACTCGTTGGGCTAGCGGATTTCTGGTCAGCCTCGTTTAATCCCCTGCCCGTGATGGGCGCGATCGATCCCAATGTTCCTCGTATTGTCCTGGCCCATAATCCTGATACGGCAACTCGATTGCAAAACTGGCGGGTCGATTTGCAACTTTCTGGGCACACGCACGGCGGTCAGGTGGTCTTTCCAGGTGTGGGGAATGCTTCACAGCTTCTTTCTAAAACCTACCGGAAGCTGCCAAGACGTACCAGACGGTTCGTGCCCTGGATGAAAGAGTGCGATCGCGTCTCGAAACACTGGGAATGGGCACAGGGCTTACATACTGTTGGCAATAATCGCCTTTATGTCAACCGAGGCTTGGGCACATACCTCCCTGGTCGCTTGTTCTGCCCTCCCGAAGTAACTGTTATCACGCTTGTTTAGGAGCTATTAACGTTATTTAGCGGCGTGAAGACGTATCGAAAACAGGGTGCGTCTGCTACTTGCGCGTTTTATATTTCTCAGAGTAATTTAATGATACGCCGAGGTTCGCGTCGCGTCGCGATCGCTTGGTTGAAGGCGTGCGATTTACTCAGGGTCATCATGTGTCAGCCGATACGACTTAGTTTCTTGCTGCTGTTTCTAGCATGGGCAGTTAGCCCTGCGATCGCAACGGCGCAACGTCTGCCTGTAGCAGCAACATCAACACCACAATCCACGCCTCCCCGTTACAAAACAACCTGTTTTATCACCCGCTCTATAGATGTCTACCAAACGCCCAGTAAGGTATCGGCGCGCATCGGTACGGTGCAGAATCTTGGCGGGTTTACTCAACTCACCCTTGCAGAAGACAGTAGCGGCAGCAATCAATGGTTACATGTGGTCGAAGGAGATGTGCAGGGCAAGCGTCAGTCGCTCTCAGGTTACGTGTTGAACGATCGGGTCGCAACCCCAGCGAGTACCTCCAACGCTGTTCATGGCTGCATTGTTGAGCCAAGCTTTAAATCTCCCACCGACACTGCTGGTAAGGGTTCAGACAACCCAAGTAATGCTCAGAGCCGTCAGCCTTTGACACGACCAAAGCCACCCCAGGTTACCTCGTCACCTTCAGACGAGACAGAAGATTCATCAGTTTCATTTACCTGTTGGCTTAATCGCTCAGTCAACGTCTACAAACAGCCAAAATTGGCTGCCGAACGTATCGCTAAGATTGAAGTAGGAGAAAAAGAAGTAGACGTGAGCATAGCGGGTGCCATCGTAGAGGCGGCCTTTGGAGATCCAGGCTGGTTGCATGTTTATACGGTGAACAGATCCGTCAACGGAAAAGACCAGGTTCAACGGCTGTCAGGGTATGTGTTTGATGACCAGCAGGCGGTTCCCAAGAATCAACCCAACGCGATCAAAAGATGTGAGGTGGTATCTCCTTTTTCTGCAGGTGGCAGTCCTCAACGCAGGCGACGGCACTAGCTTTCTAAACTGTCTGTTAAGCGACTGTGCAATCAGCCATAGCTGTCGCTTTGCTATGAGTAAATACGCACCTACGATCGCTGCCAATCAATTAGCATCCCAATGATTCAGAAACTTCATTCGCAAGCAGCCAAGAGGTCACTCAGCTAAATTATTACGATATAGATTGGTTATTCCTCCATCAATAACTTTGCCGTATGCTGAGACTGGCGTGTAAGCCAATTGCGTGAACACCCGATCGCCTTCACAACGTCAAGTGCTCTACCCCAGTCAAACGATGCGTTACCTGATACAAAGCAGATTCTTACGGCTATTGTTCACAGGCATCTTGCTATTGCTTGTCAGTGGGTTCAACAGCCCGATCGCCTTTGCCGAAAATCTTCTGGTTGCCACTAATACAACGCCGCAACCGACTCTGCAAACCTTGCTGCCGACGGCAGAGCGCCCCCAAGGGGGTGTAGTAACCTGTGCGATCGCCCGCTCCATCATCCTCTACGAGCAGCCCAGTGAGACCGCCAAGCAGACGGCTACGGTGTTTACACAGGGTAAACAAACACAGCTTGTTCTTGCAGAGGGCGATGGCAATGAGACATGGCTGCATGTGGCGCAGGTCAATTACGCTTCTGGAGTGTCTCAACCGCTTTCAGGCTATGCTTTCAATGACCTAAAGGCAACTCCACAGCAGTCATCAAGTGCGATCGTCGCCTGTGCTGCATCTAAACCAGTTCCTTTGTCTATTCCAGCTTCCCAACCGTCTACTGAAGCCTGGACAACGACGATTAAAAGTTATAGTAGCTCCGGTGCTCCACAAAGACGTTACCAGCGATAGGCAGCGCTTAAGTTCGTTTTTCCCAGTTAGAGCGGCATCTTCTCAACTTGAATTATGGACTCTAAAGCTTCGATCGCCGCTACTCTTTCGATCTTTCTGGTTCAGAGTTCTCTAGCTGCCAGTCCTTTAATTCTGTGCAACACTGAATGGTCCGGAAGTTTGGATACTAGGCTTGGAGGATAACTGACACGGCTAGAGCATAGATTGCGAGAGAGTATGGACTGCGTTGCCTATCGTTTGTGAAAAAAGCATAAGGCAGGAGAAAGCATAGCTATACCTTGGTTAAGGTACAATCTCGTCACTAGTTAAAAACAGGTGTTTTACTTAAGGTGAAACGATGTGTAATGCAGCACGACTTATTCTTGCCGATGTTGCTAGCTGTGGCATTTAGTATTTTGAGCGGTTGTGGTAGGGTCTCAAAGCCTGCTACTAAACTTTCTCCTAGCCCTATCTCATCTACTCCTGTAGCACCAATGGGATATCCAGGCTGGTACTGTGATCTGAATGGCACCGCCAAAGTATATAAAGAACCTAGTAATCGTTCTCAGCTACTTGCTGAAGTTGGCAAACCTGGTGAACCGTCTGTCATAAAACTTGCAGACGACGATCAAGCACCAAGAAGCACTGAGGGGTTGTGGTTTTACATTGTAAGTGTAGGCAACCGTTCTGACGCTTTTGCCAGAAGCCAGGGTTTGCCCTTAGGTTATTATTGGGAGTTCCACGAGACGGTTGCGATTCAGGGCTATCTCTTCAATGACATTGACACAAACGCTGCTAGCACGAACCCATCCAGAGTGGTTACAGAGTGTACACCACCGCCACAGTGGCGGCGACCTTCCGTTGGTGCCCCTAAAAATTCGGGCAACCCACAAAAGCGATCGCCCTCAGCTAAAAACGCAAAGTAATGTTCATGAAGCACTGTAGAAAACAGCGGCTGATTTAAGAATCCTTCTTTGTCCTAGCAGCATCGCCCCCAAACAACTCATGGATTCTAATGCTTCGATCGCGGTTGATCAATCCTTGACGACCTCTGAGCTTCAGCAGGGGCGGCGTAACATTTTTATTTCGTATTCTCGACGTGACAAGTTCTTTGTGCGGAAGCTGTACGATGCGTTTGTCGCCAGCAATCGTAGCGTCTGGGTTGATTGGGAAGACATTCCACCCTATGCCCACTGGCGCGAAGAAATTCGTACAGGCATTTTGTCAGCCGATGCATTTTTGTTTGTGATCAGCCCTGATTCCATTGATTCGCTGGAATGCAATAAAGAACTAGAGTGCGCGATCGCCCAAAATAAGCGACTGCTGCCAATTGTTCACCGTGATGTTGATAAAGCCGCACACACGACTATCAAATTAGAGCTTGGTGAGATTAACTGGTTTCCCTTTCGTGAAACGGATGATTTTGATCAGGCGTTTCAGGGCTTGTTAAAGGCGATCGACACCGATCTCAAGCATGTGCAACTGCATACACGGGTGGCGATACGAGCGGATGAGTGGCTACAACATCACCAGGAGCAGAGCTTTCTCTTGCGCGGCAGTTTTTTAGAAACCGTTGAACAATGGCTAGCGGAAGCAACGGAAAAGCAGCCGCTACCCACCGATCTCCAGCGGCAATACATTAGCCTCAGTCGTTTAATGGAAACGGCACGGCAAAAGGTGCAGGCACGCCGACGAACCGCGATGTTTGCGATCGGCTTGCTTGCTCTCGTGTTGACCAGCGTTTCTGCGGTCATTGCCGAGTATCGTCGTCAGCAAGCGCTACGGGGCGAAATTGCAGCACTGGCCTCGTCATCAGATGCCCGCTTTGTCTCCGATCGCAAGTTTGAAGCACTCTTGCAAGGGCTACGTGCTGGCATAGCGCTGCAACAAGCAAGGTTTGCCAGGGGCGATCGCGCCCTCACAGATAACGTTACGCCCGTCCTGACGCAAGCTGTTTTCTGGGTGCAAGAGCAAAATCGCTTACAGGGACATATCGGTTGGGTGGGTGGGGTTAGCTTTAGCCCCGATGGACAAACCATTGCGACTGCCAGCGGCGATCGCACCATCAAACTCTGGCAGCGTGACGGTAGGTTGATTAAAACGCTGAAAGACCATACCGATGCGGTCTCCAGTGTCGTCTTTAGCCCCGATGGTCAGTGGCTCGTCTCAGGCGGGTTGGATAAGACCGTGCGGCTGTGGCGATCGGACGGCACCTTAGTGAAAACACTACAGGTTCCAGCCGGAATTCGCACCGTTCGCTTTAGCCCGGATGGACAAGTGTTTGCCGCAGGTGGAGACGATAACATGAGCAGACTGTGGCGCACGGATGGCACCCTGGTTGCGACCTTAAAGGGGCATGGTCAGCGGGTGAACTGCGTGCGCTTTAGCCCCGATGGACAAACCATTGCCACTGCCAGCGATGACAACACCATCAAACTCTGGCAGCGCGATGGCAAACTCATCAAAACCTTAAAAGGGCATCAGGCACAGGTCATTGCTCTGAGCTTTAGCCCCGATGGACAAGTGTTTGCGTCGGGTGCCTTAGATAAAACGATCAGGTTGTGGCGACGGGATGGCACGCTGATCAGAATCATCACCCAATTAAGCGATGGAGTCAGAGCGCTGAGCTATAGCCCCGATGGCAAACTGCTGGTTTCCGGGGGTGAAGATTACGCAGTCAAGCTGTGGCAACCCGATGGCACGCTGCTGACGACGCAGACCGGGCATCGGAATGCGATCGCAGATCTCAGCTTTAGTCCCGATGGGGCAGTGGTTGCCTCTGCCAGCCACGACAGCACCATTAAGCTCTGGCGCACCAAGAATTCTCATATCACGGTGCTGCATAACCCCGTCACTAAAGACTCGAATGACTTCGATCGCATCCCCAACACTGCTCACTTTAGCCCCGACGGTCAGCGCATCATCGTTGCGAATACAGATGGGACGGTAAAACTGTGGCAGCGCGACGGGACGCTCATCAACACGGTTGCCCACCATGACGATCGCGCCAATACTGCGATCTTTAGCCCCGACGGTCAAATGCTTGCCTCAGCCAGCAACGACAATACGGTCAAGCTCTGGAAGCCGGACGGTAAACGCATCGCTACCCTGAAGGGAAAGAATTTTCAAGATGTTGCCTTTAGTCCCGACGGACAGACGATCGCCACTGCCGATGCCGTTGGCAAAGTGCAGTTCTGGCGGCAAGATGGCAGCTTAGTGCGATCAATCAAAGGACACACGGGCTATATCTACAGCGTTAGTTTTAGCCCCGATGGTCAACAGCTTGCGTCGGTTGGAGAAGACGGCACCATGCGCCTATGGAAACTGGATGGTAGCCCGATCATGACGCTCAAAGAGACGAGTGATAAAACCTCTGTCCTGTATAGGGTGAGTTTTAGCCCGGACGGTCAATACCTGGTAGCCGCAAGTGCCGATGGTACTGTCAAGCTCTGGAGACGGGATGGCACGCTGGTGACAACGCTGGGCGATCGCACCGCTCAAATGGGCGCTGTCACTTTTCACCCCCATGAACCTCTACTGGCAGCAGCGGATGATAAAGGCACGATTTTTCTCTGGCGGCTGGACGGCACTCTGATGACCACCCTAATGGGGCATCAAAAAGGAGTATGGAGCCTAAGTTTTAGCCCCGATGGTAAAACGCTTGCCTCAGCCAGTGATGATACCCGTGTGATTGTGTGGAATCTGGATGACCTGAGCCTCGATCGTTTGATAAACCTTGGCTGTAGCTGGATGCAAGGATATCTACAGACCAACCCAATGGTTGCCGATCGCGATCGTCATTTGTGCGACAGATATCAGTGACCTCTAGAGGCTGTCATCAGTTATCAAGACATATGATTGGCAGCATCTCGCCCCCTGCTCCCGCTATCCCACGCGCTACAACGACCGCCCATAGCTTAAGAGAAACGGAAGAAGTTGAATGCAGATGTTGAAATACTTCTTTGGCTAGACCTCACTTCCAGGCTGTCAAGGTTAGATATTAAGCAGTTGAGTAAAAATTCTTTAAGCTTTAAGGCTCTTGCCACCATGTTTACAAATAAGCCGACTCAAGCGTATCGGTTGCTTGCGGTTGATGATATCCCAGACAATTTGTTTCTATTGCAAACAATCTTAGAAGCTGAAGGGTTTGCTGTGGATGTCGCAACCAGCGGGAGCATTGCTCTCAATAAAGTCAAAGCTTCACCTCCCGATTTAATCTTGCTGGATGTCATGATGCCCGATATGACTGGCTACGAAGTGACGCAGCGCATCCGGCAGGATGAGAGTTTACCTGCCATGCCGATCTTGCTCATTACAGCTCACGATAAAGCAAGCGCTTTACAAGGGCTTGAGTTAGGGGCAAACGATTTCATTAGCAAGCCGATCGACCTTAATGAACTGCTCTCGCGCATTCGAGCCTATTTGCAGTTAGAGCATACTGTTGACGTAGAGCTTGGTGGCAAAACAGGGAACACCGTGAAAGCCACCAAGCACACTTGGCGAGCAACACAGAATCGATAAGGTGAGATCGTCTTCGGCTGACTTTGTACCCACTCATGGCGACTGGCGCAGTCCCGCTAAAACGAGTGCTGACAAGGCGCTGTTTTAGGTGCTGGTTGCACCGAGTTGAAGCGCATACAAATTGGCATAAACACCCTGCTGCGCCACTAATTCAGCATGGGTGCCTCGTTCCACAATTTGCCCCTGCTGAATCACTAAAACCTGATCCGCTTGCGTGACAGTGCTAAGGCGGTGAGCAATCACGAAACTGGTGCGGCCTTTCAGCAGACGGGCGATCGCATCCTGCACCAGTGCTTCTGTTCGTGTGTCAATGCTGCTGGTCGCCTCATCCAGAATCAGAATGCGAGGATCAATCAAAACGGCGCGTGCAATACTAACCAGCTGCCGCTGTCCCTGACTCAGAGGCGCACCCCGTTCACCCAATTGAGTGGCGTAGCCTTGAGGCAGTGACGTGATAAATTCATGCACATTTGCCAGTTGAGCGGCATTTTCAATCTCAGCCTGCGTAGCGTGAGGTTTACCGAAGGCGATATTTTCAGCCACCGTGCCGCTAAACAGAATATTGTCTTGCAGAACAATGCCAATCTGACGACGTAAGCTGGCCTGCGTCACGCTACGGACATCAATCCCGTCGATTTTGACTGCACCACCCGAAACATCATAAAAGCGTAAAAGCAGATTAATAAATGTGCTCTTCCCTGCACCTGTAGGGCCAACCAGCGCAATCATTTGTCCAGGGTTCACCGTCAGGTCAACGCCATTGAGGA
Organism: Stenomitos rutilans HA7619-LM2; assembly: GCA_019358945.1. Lineage (GTDB taxonomy): Bacteria > Cyanobacteriota > Cyanobacteriia > Leptolyngbyales > Leptolyngbyaceae > Stenomitos > Stenomitos rutilans. The sequence goes on from JAHHIE010000056.1 coordinate 40,052, forward strand.
CAAGCTTGGTGGGCGTATAGCCGAAAGACACCTGTTCAAAGGTGACGTTGCCCTGAATGGGAGGCATTTGGGTAGCATCGATCGCATCATTCAGTGACGATGGCTCATCCAGCAGGGAGAAGATCCGCTCCAAGCCGGCGATCGCCGACTGTGCCTGGGTATAAAACTGGCTGAGAATCTGGATGGGACGAAAGAACTGCTGGACGTAGAGCAAAAAGGCCGTCACCACCCCGATCGTCGCGGCTCCCGTCACAGCAAGATACCCACCATAGGCAAGTACACCCGCCGTTGCCAACGTATTGAGAAAATCGATCGACGGTAGAAAGGCCGCCGTAATCGCCACAGCCTGCACATTAGCATCCCGATTTGCTGCATTCAGCAAGTCGAATTCTCGAATGTTTATCTGCACGCGATTAAAGGCTTGAGCTTCTCGCACGCTGCCAATATCCTCCTCCAGTCTGGCAGAGAGTTCGCCGATCGTCTGGCGCGTCACCCGGAAGCGGGCGCGTGCCCACCGTGCAAACAGCCCTGTGGTGAAAATCATCAACGGTACAACCAGATTGCTCAGCAAGCCCAGTTGCAGGTTAATGGTCAGCATCGCAATAACGATCCCGATCAAGCTAAACGTATTGCCTAGCATCTGCGCGATCGTCTGCCCAAAGGCTTGATTGACCGTGTTGACATCGTTCAACAGACGGCTCATCAGATCCCCAGCTTCACTGCGATCGAAAAAGCCCAGTGGCAAGCTTTGAATTTTGGTAAAAATATCCTGCCGCAGATGGGCCAGCAGTCGCTGCATGATGAAGCCAACCCGCCAGATCTGCCCCCGAATGGCCCAAACGCCAATCAAATAGACTAATCCCAACAAGCCCAGCAGCAGCAGCAGCCCGGACAAATTGCCTTTTGCAATCAAATGGTCGATCGACCAACCCAGCAGAAACGGCCCAACAACTTGTGTTATGGCTCCAACAGTAACCAGCCCGATCGCGATCGGTAGCTCTTTCTGGTAAGGGCGTAGATATTGCAAAAAGCGTCGTAGCGTCGAACCCTGCTGCGTTGCCTTCTGCTCTGATGCCACGATCGGGCCTGTACCTCTCATGTGGTGCCTTTGCGACAGCTTGCATGCCAAACTTTCCCTAGAGTACAGCGACTCAGGAAAGATGTGGCAAAGGTTTGGTTTTTAGCTATCAGCTATCAGTTATGGCTATCAGCTTTAAATTCCAGGCTGACCGCTCTCGTACCAGCTTTTATCGAATCGCTGACCGCTTTTCTTGGATAGTTGACGGCTGATGGCTGTTTGAACTCAAAACTCAAAACTTCTCCACTGACCGCTGACTGCTGACCGCTCTTAAAAAACAAACGTCGTGCGAATCACACCAATGAGAATGTCATCGTTGCTGCTGTTGTGATCCGGTGCTGTAAGCCAGATCAGTCCCGGTGTGATGGCAATGTTGTCGGTCAGTTGGAACTGGTAAAAGCCTTCAACGTGGAGAGACGTGTCACTGTCTTCCAAAAAGTTCAGGCGGCGGCTGGCGTTGGTGACTTTAGGTTCCATCCCGACGATAATGCCTGCAATATTTCCCTTCCGAAAGAGATCGGGAAACGCCAGCGCCACTGCCCAGTTCCAGATGTCTACGCTGCCTCTAGTGCCGCTCAGCACATTGGCATTGGTATACCCAACCGAACCATTCAGCACAATTTTAGGACTGAATTTGAACGAGGCTTCGATCCCAAACGAGTCACTATTGAACGCGCTACCCAGATTGCTGAGGTTGGCATTGTTGCTGCCGCCACTGCCGTTTGCTGTGAAGTCGTTGTTGTAAGCATGGATGTAGGTTAGCCCGATCGCCAGTGGCTCGAAGGGTCTAAACGTGAGTTGGGCGATCGCGCCAAAGGGGCCGTTAAATAAGCCACTATCGGAACCTGGATTTGAGGCATCATTTGCCAGATAGCCCAAACTCAGCTCTAGCTTTTCACTAAATTCGTGCTTAATACCAATACCAGCACCGTTGAGCAAGTAGTAAATTGAGTTGCGGGTGCCAAAGTGAGATAATGCACCACTGCCACCATCCCCATCCAAAAAGGGATTGATCGTGTCTGTAAAGTCATCGATCGCGCCTGCATTTGCTTCCAGCACAATGGAGGTCTTTTCGCCCAGCTTGAACTGGTACAGCAAGGCATCAATACCAATGGTGTTTGTGCCATCAGGAGAGGCAGCGAGCCGAAGATCGCCTTCTGGCGTGAATGTAGCGTTTGATGAGAAGGGCTGTAAATTGAGTGCTTGTAGCCGCACTCGCAGCAAATCTTCGCCGTTGAAGCTGGTGTCGAAGTTAAGCCGGATGCGATCGCCCAGAACGGTGTTCTTTTGCACCGCGTTACCGTTAACCGTATCCCCTGTCGCCACACCAGCTACCGCAAAGATGGCTTCGGCATTCAGTTTTGTGGTCGTTGAAAACTGTTGTTTTTCTAGCGTGGTAGTCCGGGCTTCCAACGTATCAATGCGACCGCGCAGGGTTGCCAGTTCCGTAGCGAACGTTTCCTGCAATCTCTGTAAGACGGCCAGATCTTCTTTTTTGACCAGGTCAGCCGTTCCTGCTGCAATGAGTTCGTTGATTCGATCCATGCAGGCATTCAAACCAGCCGCAAATTCGTAGCGAGTCAGTGCCCGATTACCCCGGTACGTTTTGTCAGGATACCCCACAATGCAGCCATAGCGTTCTACCAATGATTGCAACGCTTGAAAGGCCCAGTCAGTCGGTCTCACATCCGTTAACTGAGAAACAGAAGTGACCTGATCCACGGCATCGTCTGATTCACCAGGCGTGATGGTCGAACCAGCCTGAGCGATCGTCGCTGCCTCAGGGGTTGTAGATATAGGCTTCCCATCTGCCACGATCGTCCCCTCGAGCGGTGTCGCTGCCGGGGCCGTTGGTATGGCAGCTTGTTCAGGGGCGCGATCGGGTCGAGCCGTCTGTGCAGAAGCTGCCAGCACCACAGCACTCAGCAGGACTGGGCTAATCAGAAGGGAATGAATAAAGTATTTGAACATGAATTAAGAGTCCTCACACGTTACCGAACAACCGTACAGACTAAGCCTGTACAGTGACTAGATTATCGCCGTAAACAAGAACGATAATCATTCTATTTTTTGTTTAAGCATGGCTCCGACAATAGATTAGAGCTTATGTTTTTGGCTTGCTATCCCCCGTCCCCCCTTAACGTATAAGTTTGGCTGACGCAAGTCACGCAGCTGAATAGGAATTATTAGCAACATGCTTTTTTACCGTTTAGGCGCTGTCCTTGTCAAGGTCTTCTTGATATTTATTTTCAATAAGCTTTTCAAGGTGCTGGTTAGGATGAGAGTGAACCTACTGGCCTCGAAACTAGAACGGCAACTGGCATGAGCTACAACGTGCATAGGTGCATGCAATGAAACTGGATTAGAACTTACGCATTGACAAAAAGAGTGAAATGTGGTGACTCTAGGATAGTCTCGTAGCCCGCAGAAACCAGTTGTGAGAGAACCGTCTAAGCCCTCAACCGCCAAGTGTACTTGCGCCCTGTA
>JAHHIE010000058.1 GCA_019358945.1 Stenomitos rutilans HA7619-LM2
GGCTCAATGGTGATTATGAGGCACTGCCGGAAACCGCGGAAACGATGATTTACCTCGCCATGATTCGGCTCATGGTTAGGCGGTTGGCGTAATTTGTTACACCCCTACCCCTTCTCAAACAGCCTCTAAAGCACTAGAGCACATTCTTTCAGTTCCAGCAGATTGGGATGATGAGGAAATTATTGAGCAAGGTGCCGGAATGCTCAAAGACGCACTTGATCGCCAGGAAATTTACAAACGTCCTCTGCTGTTAGATAAATCTATTGACTATGAAGTTCGGCAGTTGCAGGAAATTGAAGCTATCCAGACGTTCATGACTACCTGTGTAAAGCAGGTGCTTGGGGAAATGTGTAAGGGCGATCGCGCACTATTACAAGAGCAACGTAATCGGATCAAAGCTGGAGTTGAGTTTGCTTACCGCCAGCTAGCCCTTCAGGAGAAACAAGCGAAAGCCAATCAGAAACAGGGAGGCGAAAGTGAGTATTCTTGAGACCTTAAAACCCGAATTTCATTCCGTTCTTCCGCGCTTGGCGTCGAGTAGATATATTCATTTTTTCATCATCCGTCATAGCCAGTCATTTCCAGTTTTTCAGACGGATGGGGTGCTTAACACTGCCCGAACTCAAGCAGGATTGAACTCAGAAGATGAACAATCAAGTCAGATGATCAGTCGCCTAGTCATGTTCAAACGCAAGCAGATTACACCAGAGCGTCTATCTGGACGACAGTTACTACGATCGCTAGGATTTACGGACTTAGTTGAAGGCGAAAGTAACTTCTGCGACTATAACGGAGAGAAAACTTGCAAGCAATGCCCAGACTGCATTCTTTACGGATTTGGAATCGGCAGTAGAGGGGCAGAACGCTCCAAGGTTTATTCAGACTCCGCATTTTCCCTCAGCCCCTACGATGCCTCTCATCGCAGTTTCACGTTTAATGCACTCTTTGAAGGAGGCACGATGATTGAGCAGGGCAAAATGCGGAGTTCGATTAATGAGTTAGATCATGTACTTCCTGAGGTTGCTTTCCCCTCTGTGGAAACACTGCGAGATCCTACTTTGGAAGGTTTTATTTATGTGTTAGGTAACCTGCTTCGTACTCGTCGCTATGGAGCACAGGAATCACGTACAGGTACAATGATTAACCATTTCGTGGGACTTGCATTTTGTGATGCTGAAGTGTTTAGTAATTTGTACTTTACTCAAGCAATCTACGACGCACTAAAACAAAAAGGAAGCATCAACGTCCCGATTGGAGAAATCCGAAAAGAAGCAGCAGTCGTAGCAGGAAATTTGCTGGATCGTGAGCCACTGCGAATTAGCAGAATGATGTTTGATAGTGAACTGGCTGCTTTGCTGGAAGAAGTGACTGATATTTATCAGAGCGAAGCAAAGTTGCGGTCGATCCTGTCACTGCTCTGTCAACAAACTCAAACCTATGCTCGAACCTACGGAGCATTAGTGGGCAAGACAGAGTAATCTTGAAGGAGGCTTTATGGTGCTCTATTTATGCAATCTGACACTTCACGACAATGTATTTTTCGCCTCCCGTGAGATGGGAAGACTCTATGAAACAGAAAAATATCTGCACAATTGGGCACTAAGCTTTGCCCTATTTGAAGGTTCTTACATCCCAAAAGCCTATTGTCTAGATGAGCAAATGGCAGAACGTCCTGGATATCTGGAGGCAGACTACGATCGAAACCTTCTATCTCTAAATAGAGCAGGAATTTATGTTTTTCCTGCCTTACCTGTTCATTGGTCTTATCAGATCAGTACCTTCAAATCATCTCCTTCTGCTTATCACGATCAGCCTAGGAAACTTGGATTTGGGGGAAACAATCGCAATTACCCAAGCTACGGGCGGGTAAAAGAGCTGGCTGTGGGTAGTCAGTACCAAACCTATATCACTGCTCCTAAAACTGTTCAGATTCCAAGGTGGATCAGGTTAGGCAAATGGGCATCAAAAATCAAAGTCGATGCAAAACCTATTCTTGAAACGAATATCAAGTCAAGAACGGGAGAATTTGTCTGTGAGCATCCCTTGAATCCAATAGACTTGCCCGGTTCTACCAGGCTGCTCCTCTACAACCGGATTGTCATGACACCTGTAAGCTTGCTGAGTCAAGCTCAATTATCAGGTGACTATTGGGAAATTTCTCAACCTGAAGTGGCAGGTTCGACAGAACTGCCACTTCAGAAAGATTCGGCCAGACCGAGTTTGCTTACCGAGGGGGGTAGCGTATGGAGCCAGCAGTACTGTTACCACACCTTAAATCCGCAACTCTGCAAACCCTGGTAATTAATTTAGGAGCCGCAGAGAGCGGAGATTTACCTTCATCCTGTGGACGGGCTATTCATGCACAAGTTCTAGAGTGGTTTCGTCGAGGTGATCCAAAGGTTTCTGAGGCAATTCATGAAAGTCAGAATTCTCCCTTAAGTCTCTCCGGGTTGATCAGTAGATGTCAAAAAGCAAAAGTGTTAGCAGGAGATGACTGCTATTTTCGGGTTGGGTTGTTGGACGGCAGGCTGATAGAGCCTTTACTGAAAGGTTTAGATGAAACGGAGGATGTATCGTTCTCTCTTGCCAAATTTCCTTTTGTGCTGAAAGGTATCAGCGCACTGCCAGGAGCGGATGCGTGGGTCAAAACATCAGATTATGCTCTGCTTGCTGAACTACCAATTGTACTGAACGACTTGACACTAAAGTTTCTCTCTCCAACCAGTTTCAAGTTGAACACTGGACAGGGAATTCAATTATTTCCATCCCCTGAAGCAGTTTTTGGAAATATACATCGCCGCTGGAATGCTTTTGCTCCTGAAGAACTGAAGTTTCCCAAAATTCAATGGAGTGGATTAGTTTCTGACTATGATCTCAAAACTGAAAAGGTAAGGCTGGAAAACGCAGTTGAACGCGGTGTAATCGGTTGGGTTAGATATTTATTTCCTGATCCAGAACAAGCGAGGGTTGCAACAATACTGTCTCACTTCGCCTTTTTTTCTGGAGTAGGACGCAAGACGGCGATGGGAATGGGACAAGTAATGCTGGATGAATAAAACTAGACCGCTACTAGCAATGAGAAGGATATTTGTCCAACCAAAGCAAGAGTTAAAATTCTAGAAAACTTTCCAGAAACAACAAACCTTAAGATACTTAACAAACTCTTGCTCTCATTCGCTATACATAAGAAGATAAAGTATAAGCTTTGAAGACGTTTTCTTATGCTTTAAATCAAGTTTTGCAGCAATCTTATAAGCCTCATGTAGTTTTTATAGTCTTTTCACTTGCCAAATGTATATTCTGGTTCACGGGACTAAAAGCACTGCGGCAGTGTCGGGGAGGGGTTCAACCACAAACCGCCAAAGATATATCCCGGTTTACGGGACTAAAAGGAATCAGCAACCCATCCTTGAATTATGCCCTTGAAGTTGGTCAAGATTATTTCCTAGCTCATGGGACTAAAAGGATGGAACTTCTGAACAACAATAGCTAGTTACATCAAAGCTGACAGTGACTGAACTTGGATTTGAATATGCGAGATGGAGGTAAGCGGGTTTTCTCAGCAGTACCTACTTGAGTTAAATGTGCTTCAAAATATGAAATTCCGAATCAGATTAAAAATGCTTGAAAAGAACTAATTCAGTTGGATTATAATCTCTAACTTGCGGCGTTTACTAAACCATAAATTAAAGCTCAAATTAGGAAAGCTCCACATTACCCAATCTGAACATTAAGCTAGTATTATCTCTGTTGAGTGAGTTAGTAATGCTAAATTAACTCAGATCGTTTGTTAGCTTTAAAGCAATATGGCACCACATTACTTGGATAAGTGCCACTCTCAAGAATTAGATGCTTCTGTTATACCAGAGCGTAGCAGGCTTTATTTTCTAGAGCCGATTGCAATAGGTACGCCCTATGTTGAAGGGCTAGTGAGCTACATTTGCCGACTTGCTGAGGCACATCACGTTTCCCCAGGAGTACTGGCCAAACAGGAGATGTTACCCTCCTTTAGGCGAACTCATAGTGTAGGTGGTAAAACAGCTTATCGTGTACAAGACGAAGGGCTTAAAACTTCAGTATCTTCTTTCCCTACACCTAAGTATAGGAAAAATCTGAATGAGTATGGGCTGCTTTCGTGGCAGTATATAGCAGGATTGGAGCCTTTAATAATGCAATCAGGACTGCGATCGCTCACAATTCCCCCTTGGGCAGAAGAAACTGCTCGACCAAATCAAACGATTGAATTTGGAAGAAAGTTGCGATCATGGTGTCCAGAGTGCTTGCGAGCTTGGTGCGATACGAATCAACCAATTTATGAGCCTCTGATCTGGTCGATCGCTGCTGCTACTGTCTGCCCGTTGCATCATCAACCGCTACGCTCCTATTGTCCGCACTGTCAAAGGACACAATTGCCAATCTCCGGAAGGATGCAGGTGGGTCGTTGTGTTCACTGCCAAAATTGGCTTAACGTACAACCAGAAGAACCTTCGGAGCTTGAAACTTTAGTTGTGTCAGAAATTGATTGGCATCTCTGGGTTACAGAACGAGTTGTGGAGATACTTATCTCCAATTCAATCAAGGCAGAGACACGAGATGAGATTGAGCGAGTTATCTATCACGGGGGGCAACCGCAACCAGACCTGACTGATTTGAATACGAGGCAGGCTCAAGGAATCTTGCTCGAAACTTGCCTCCAGTCGCTTAACAAAACTTGACGAAAGCAAATTTTGGACAACTATTTTCGGAAGCAAATCTTGGACAATTTGTCCAAAATTCAGGTCAAGTCACATAAGGAGCTTGCGTAGAGCCTGTTTCGGGCTATGGAGCTAAGCGGATTCGAACCGCTGACCCTCTCAATGCCATTGAGATGCGCTACCAACTGCGCTATAGCCCCTTATACGTTTTCATCATGCCTTGGCAAGCATAATTCGTCAAGCCACCACTTAAGAAAGACGTGCGTACAAGCCAAGATAGATAGCTTAAAAATCAAGCTTAGGTCGTTTCTGCACTTCGGACTAATTCAACGCATCTGAGCTTCGCCTACTGTTATCACATAGGTCTACCTACGATCGTCAATCAGCCGCTTGACGTCTCCGTTGAAATAAAGGTTGTGACGCTACATTCCAAAGCCTTTGCTCAAGAAGGCGGGCTAGTGTTCTCTGGCGCGGGCTGACCAAGGCGGGGTTCACACCCAGATAACAGACGCTGGATGTTGGTACGATGGCGCAGGATCACATATAGCCCACCCAGCAGCCCGAACAGGATATAGGGGAGCGGCTGATGGGTAACCAGCATGAGGCTGGAAGCCGCGATCGCCCCTGTAATAGAGCTTAGAGACACAATTCTAGAAATTGCCAGCATCACAGCGAATACAGCTAGTGCCCCTAAGCCAACAACCCAACTAACTGCCAGTAAAACACCCAAACTAGTCGCGACTGATTTGCCCCCCATAAAGTTTAAGAAGACCGATCGACTATGCCCTAATAATGCTGCCATACCTGCTAATGTCACCATCCAGGGTAGCCAGACAGTACTGTCGATCGAGGGTGCAAAAGCACGGACATTAACAACTGTATAAAAAGATTGGACAGCCGCGATCGCCCCTACTCCTTTCAAAATATCAATTAACAGCACCACGAGCGCTGGCAATTTTCCAATGGTTCGCAGCACATTCGTCGCACCAGTCGAGCCGGAGCCGTGCTCTCGAATATCGATTCCTTTCAAGAGTCGTCCAGCCCAGTATCCAGGCGGAATGGAGCCTAGAAAGTACGCTCCCACCAGCAGTAGTCCGTTCAAGGCAAGCCAAAATACCATTGGGTGAAGTCCTGAAGGCGTTGTAACGTTATTTGCTATCAGCGATGAGGATATAGCCGTCTTAAAGCATTCGCAAAAAGCATGCTGTGTTTGAACCAATTAGCGGTCAGCTTGGAATTGAAAGCTGTAGCTTGCTTCGCCAAAGCGTAGGCTAAGCCAGAGTCACTTTCACAAATCAAAGAGGATCGCTGTCTTTGCTATCACAACTAGCATTACAACTTTAATATGAATAAGTCGGTACTTGAGGATTTGGTGCAAAGGCTAGCCAGAGCGGAAATTGCAATAACCCTAAGCTGATCTCGTCTTCCGTTTCATCAATGATGATCAGCGGCAAGAGCCCGTCTTTAACCAGGCGATCGGCTTTTTGCACTAGCGGAAACGGATCTTCAAACAAACCCACACCACGCTCTGGGCCAAATTCACTACGAGTAATGCCAAGGCAATCTTGCAAGCCGCGCCGCCATTCGCCCAACCGTTCTGGAGACTGGGCAAGCACCAGAGCGCGTAGACGATCGCCGTACAGCGTATGTAAAATCGAAATTGTGGCTGAGGCAATGAGGATATTTTGCAAGCGGCTACCCATCGTGCGAACAGCACCCCGTCCACCCTGCGTAAAAAACCAGCCTGAGACGCGATCAGCGTGAACTGGTTCAAAGGTGCGGCGAAGCTGCCATGCCGAACCGTAATAATCTGGTCGATTGCGGTATTGATCTAACAGATTACGAATTTTTTTCGTCTGCTCTTGAAAGCTTTGTTCAGCAAACTGGGGAGCCGTCTCTTGCTTTGAGAACACTTCAGCCGAAGCAGACGGTTTTTCAGTCATTCCAATCGCGTTCCCAGGCTGCGGCAAGTCCAGTTGCTCCGCTGCCAGTGCCAAATCTTGTAAGCTGCCAACCAGATAATCCTTAAAGCTTTGCACGCGAATCGCCAGATCTTGAGAAACTCCCGCAAACGTCGTCTTCATCTCACTACGAATGCGTTCTTGGCGGCGTTCCAGTTGCTCAACGCTAATTTGTAGCGTCTGTTTCCGCTGCTCCAGTTCTTTCAATCCTTCCTGTATCAAGCGCCCCATCGCTGCCTGTGCCGCTGCGGTTTCTTCCTGAAGACGAACTTGCGATGTCTGCAAAACGGCAATTTCACGCCTTAACGCTTGTTCGCGGCGCTGGAGATCGGTAACCCTCTGCTCAGCCGTGATGAGCGTTGTAGCATTAGGGGCTGAGGGCAGCGCTGGCTCTGTCTCAACGCGTTCTAGTAGCGGTCGTTTCTCCTCGTCAATCAATGCCTGAGCGGAAGCCTCTTGCATACCAAGCGGCTCTAAGGTAGGTTGATCGCGTGCCTCTTCGTGGTTACGCACATCAGCAGTAGCGTCGGACTGATAGCCATCCGCATCCGCTGCAATGGGCAGTTCGTCTGGATTCATGTTCAATGCAGAGGGAGATTGTTGGTCATTCGTTGCGAGTAAGCCTGCATGCCTAGTCTTTACAGGCTGACAACGAGCGCTTAGGGAATTTGAGGGCAGCGAGTTTCCAGGCAAGACTGTAGCGCTTTAGGATCAAAAAGAATTGGTAGAAAGTGAATACTATTGACTTCCCTAAAGTAAAAAAAAATCGGCACAGGTAACCAAAACAATCGCCAGTTTTGCCACTCCTGGTAAGGGAAGCGCCGAATGAGCGTTTGCCCACGCTCAATGTCAAGTGCAGTTTCAGTGAAGCAAAGGCGCAAAGTAGCCGCTTGAAACAGTAGGAAAAAGCCAAATAAAGCGATCACCAAACTACCCCAGATCTGCACCAATAGTAGAGGTGCAGCAAGCATCACGATCGCGATCGGTAAGCGATAGCTAGGCGATAGAACAACCGTTCCTGTCGAAGCAGTAGCCGTTGTCACAAGCTTTACTCCTGCAATTTAGATTTAACTCGCTCACTCTTCCATTCTACGACGACAGCCCATGACAAACGCTTCAACGCTAAACAATCAGGAGTGAGCGCTTTAAAGCCAAGGACTCACAATCTGTGATGCACTTGCGCTTAGTGCTTGGACATCTACGTTAAAAGCAGCACCCAGACAGCAGAACTTACTGAGTACTCGCCATAAAGACTGCTTAAAGCACATCATACCCCGAAAGCATTCAGCAGCTTAGGACGGGCAGCTAGACAATCCCTTGCTCTTCGATCGTGCATCACATCTGCTTACGTTCAGGGCTAGATTCAACCGACTGCATCCATTGGGCATATGGGTGGACTCCAACACACGGAACCTTACAACACATAGCGTAGACAGGCAAACTTCAACTGAAACGACTCGCTGACGAAGCTTAAGCTCCATGAGTGTAGAAGAACGGCCGTCGCTCCAAAACAGCTAGCCCCTCGCTATCTAACTGATTTAAGTAAGGATACCAGTTTTTCCACGTACCGCTGGCTATTATGGTGCTCCGAAATCATTTGATAAGCCCGCTTCGCCTGTGCTTCTGCTTCCTCTGGATGGGCGAATACATAAGCGATCGCAGCTTTCAATCCGTTGCTATCGCCTGGGGCGATCGGAATAACCGTTCCTGGCGTCTGCAAATAATCAGCCAATCCGTTGGTTTGGGTCGCAATCACCGGACGACCACAAGCCATCGCCTCCATGAGTGTCGTAATACCAGAAGAAGCGTCACCCTGAAACAGACTGACAACGACAAGATCCGCATCACGGTAGAGCTGCACTAGCTCTGCCCACTCATAATAGCGACGGCTCATATTGGCAGGCAACGTTTTAGGGAACGACTTCGCTAACGGTACGGCATCGCGCGAAAAGCCACTGATCTTCACATCCACATTTAAATCCGCTGTAGCCGCCGCCAAAATTTTGTAATCTCGTAACTCTAAGCCTGCACTAGCAATGATGGGGCGTGCTTTGTCAGGCGACACTGGCCCAGGACAGAAAAAGCGGGTATCCGTTTGCTCTGCAAGGTAGTGCAACCGTGATTCAGGCACACGTACTGTCTTCCTGAGATAGTTGAACTGAGGTTCTGTGTTAGACACAAACACATCAATTTTTTCTTCGAGGCGAAAAAGCGTTAAGGCGGCACGGACACGCGGTCGATTTGCCGCATGAAAAAAGATGATGAGCTTGGGTCGGTTTGGTTTCGCGCCGCAAAGGATGGCAAGGGGCAAGCCAATATCTTCTCCGTTGCAGTAAACGACATCCTCTTCATGCAGCTCGCTAGAGAGCTTTCGTGCTAAAGCCCAGTGTTCTGGCAGGCTAATCAATTTAGCGCGAAGTCGGTCGATCGGCAAAATTTGCTCACGTCCAGGCATATGGACGGAGGCAGCCACGGCTTGGCTTAAATCCCACATAATGTGCCCTGGACGCTTCCCAAGTAGTGCTTCTCGATTAATCCCTTCCAAATCGAGTGAGCTACCTAGCGCTAAATGATATTTCATAGTGCCTTCCTTCCCGGGATTTTAGCGTTCATACCGACTGGCTTTGACCAATAAAATAAACGTTCCAAGTGTGTGAGCCAACACCCTTATCTACCATCCATTCATCAACTGCAACACAGCTAAACCCATGCTGCTCAAGAAGCAAATCAATTTCTGGTTTAAACAAGTATCGTAGTGTGTGTACCTCCTCTAGTTCTTCCACTTTATCTGTAACGCGATCGTGAATCATAACGTGATACTTAACATCAACTGTATTGTGATTAGGGTACAGCGTCGGCTCAGCAACGCGAGTAATGCGAATTTTTTCATTCTCCAAGCGCTTTATTCGCACTGTGGGAGGATCACTCAAAACGGCTGGCCCATACCAGCAATCAAAAAGAAAGATTCCTCCTGGCTTTAAATGAACTCTAGCCGTCTCAAAAGCATCTCTTAAGGCTGAATTTGTTGATTGATAGCTGATAACATGAAATAGAGAAATAACCGCATCAAACTGACGATTGAGCCGAACTGTTTGAGCATTTCCCTGCATAAACTCCAATCTAGAAGCCTGCTTTTCTGGCAAAGTAAGCAATCGTTGTCGAGCGATTTCTAGCATTTCAGCACTAAGATCGATACCACAGACTGTGTAGTCTTTTTCAGCTAAAAGTGAGGCATGCATCCCAGTACCACAGCCAAGCTCAAGAACTGTCTTAGTACCAGACATATAGCGTTGGATCAAGCGGTGAACATAGTAAGCTTCGCCAGCATAGTCCTTGTCCCGATAGAGCAAATCATAGTAGTTAGCGTAATTTGCAAAAGCGTTTATCCCCACAAGAACTCCCAGGCAATTAATTACACTAAAACCAGCCAGTAGCATTGAATCGTGCGTCTTTAGTATGCCTTACACGCGAAAAAATACTATATGACCTTTGCTTAAAGTGCAAACAATGCAGTAAGAGAGAGCTAGATGCAGTATGCAGTAAATCTAGATTTAGTGTAAGAAGTGCTTAATCATTCAATCTATTTGTGCTTTACATCACCATGAGTTTGCTATGTTTATTACATATTTATCCCCTGGTTAAATTTGATGATTAATAACGCTGCAATGTTATAAACGATTTGAATTCAAACCGTGAAAAGCATCTCCATAGGGTTCTTCCTACTTCAACGCGTTTTTAACCGCGGTGACGACCTGTTCTACTTGAGAAGGCGTAAGCGCCATCCCGCTAGGAACATAAAAACCACGTCGGGATAGGCGTTCTGCTACTGGATACGTTTCGCCTTCAAACAACCCCATCTTCTTGAATACAGGTTGTTCGTGCATCCCCCAGAAAAAGGGACGAGTACCAATCTGATGCTGCCCTAACCGTCTCATCGCTTCAGCGGCATCAAAAGGCACCTCCTCTTTAAGGACAATGCCATAAACCCAGTAAATGCTCTCTGCATAAGCAGTTGCAGCAACGGGCAGTTCAAGCCCTGGAAGCTCTGATAGTAGCTGAGTGTAGTGCTGACCCATGCGCCGCTTTCGAGCTGCAAACTCATCTAGCCGCTCTAGCTGCGCTAAACCAAGCGCTGCTTGAAGGTTTGTCATACGAAGATTCCAGCCTAACTCTTCGTGGATGAAGCGTTTTTGGGGCTGAAAGCAAAGGTTTCGTAAAGAACGGCAGCGGTTGGCTAAAGCGTCATTATTGGTCACGAGCATCCCGCCTTCGCCTGTCGTGATGTGCTTATTGGGATAGAAGCTGAACGTACTGATATCGCCAAAGCTGCCACATGGCTCACCTTTATAGGTTTGCCCATGCATTTCAGCCGCATCTTCAATTACCCACAAGCCGTGTTGATGCGCAAGCTTGAGCACAGGATCCAGGTCTACAGGTAGCCCATAGATATGCACAACCATGATGGCTTTGCTTTTGGGTGTAATTTTGGCCGCGATCGCAGAGACATCCATATTCCAGGTAAGCGGATCAGAGTCTACTAAAACAGGCGTTGCCCCAGCCCGCACGATCGCAGCAGCACAGGAAATAATCGTAAACGTTGGCAAAATTACTTCGTCTCCGGGGCCAATGCCCAAGGCTACAATTGCCGCGTCTAAAGCCGCAGAGCCATTGGTGACGGCAATACCGTGCTTGCGATTTACCCGTGCTGCAAACTCAGATTCAAACCTCTGAATGAATGGGCCTTCTGAAGAAATCCAACCTGTATCGATACATTCGTTCAGGTATTGCTTTTCTTTGCCATCTAATAGTGGTTGATTAACGGGAATAAAATCTGTCATATCGCTGTCGTATCCATCTCTCTCAAGAGCATACCCACCGTGAGCACGCAATACACTATTCTGAACGCAAACTCACCAAAATAGACCCACTAGGAGCAGGCACCACGCTGTTCTGAATGCAACATTCAGCTTCTTTTACAGAAGCAAAGCAAAATTAGCAGAGGGGAAGAGGGTGCCTGCTTCGTCTGTGGCATTTATACAGCGGACGAAATTTGGAGATAAGCCAGAGATGGAATCTCAAAACAGGCAGTACTCGCTCGATACAAAATTGTACTGATTGAAATTTTTGTAAAGGGCATTTTGCATCGTACTTCTCTTGCCAAGATTAAAGGCTTAGGCGCACCTGATAGTTGCCCTCAGAGCAATTAAACCGCGTTTTATCTTGCTCACCCACGTAGGGGCCTTGCTTGACCTCAATCATCTCGACCTCTTCCAACACTTCAAAGCCGTGCCCACCCTGAACAAGCAGAATAACATCGCCCGCTTGCAGCACATAGCTTTCCAAGTATTCCTGCTGGTCTGTATAGAAATCTACTTTCAGCCTTCCTCGTTTGATCATGAGGACTTCCTGGGTATAGAACACCTCACGTAGTACAGGATTGTGTACATGTGGCTGAATGCTTTTGCCAGCAGGATGCCGCATATAGGCGATTTGCTGAGAGAGCGTATTTGGGGTGAAAAAGTGGATTCCTGGTTTTTTAAAATCAGCAGAGATGATAATTCCAAGCAGCTTTCCTTCGTGGATGACTTCTTGAACAAGTTGCTGCTCACAGACAGTAGCCATAAAGCCTCACCATTTAACTAGTTGGGAACTTTTCTAAGATCGCAATTTTATCAATTGACACCTCAAAACCTTACGTGTTCAGCAATACACTGTTCATCAATTTATGAGGCGATTAGTCAAGCAAACCATCTCAAAAAAAGCCTATTGCGATCGACGATTGTGGGTGAAGTATAAATAACCAATAGCGAAACCCTTTTTCATTAAGAAAGCATTGGCTCCTTCTTATGCTGCCAGGTTCTAAAGACTATGCATTGAATAGCTTCATGATTCTTAAGCCATTCCCAAACAGACGCTTGTTTAGGCTAAGACCTTAGTTCTAAAGGCGATTGAACTTCACTTTCTTAGTTTGCCAAATAGCCGTGACACTTTTTATAAAGACAGGAATTTGTATCGTGTATGTTTGATGAATTTCAGCTAAAGCTCTTGATTGACAGGTACACTCAATAGAGTGATCTGTCAAGTATTCATGACAAAAAATGTATTAAGCTTACCAGAGGATTTCTGAGAAGGTATAGCTCATAGCCAAAATCTGTCAAGGCGCAGCATGTGGACAACTATGTTTTGAGGACTGAGGTGTCCTGTAAAAAAGCAAGTTAGAAATGCTCCTTTAAAGACGTGGGCGAATAAAGACATAGACGAACGAGCGTGAAGCAGTGCATAAGTAACGTTTTACTGCACCACTCAAAAAGCGACCCAGCCCTTTTTCAGTCACTTAATCAGGAATAAACTTTAGCGATACACCGTTCATACAATAGCGTTGTCCTGTAGGCTTTGGCCCGTCTTCAAAAACATGGCCCAAGTGTCCGCCGCAACGATGACAGTGGGTTTCGACGCGCGTCATGAAAAGCGATTTGTCGATCGTGGTTTCGATTGCGCCTTCGATCGGTTGAAAGAAGCTGGGCCACCCTGTACCACTGTCAAATTTGGTTTCTGATGAGAAGAGGGGTAAGCCGCAACCTGCACAGACGTAGAGTCCCTTACCATACTGCTTGTCTAGCGGGCTAGTACGGGCGCGCTCTGTACCATGCTGACGGAGCACTCGGAACTGTTCTGGCGTTAGAGTTTGACGCCACTCGTCTTCGGTTTTCTTAACTTCAAATTCACGATCAGCAGTTGCCATGTGTATACCCTTCTTAAGCGTGTGACAGAGCGACTGCATTGATCTACAACGGCGCTTACCTCTAAGCTATCGCTTGATTTTCTTGCCGTGTATGGATGTGACTAATGCATGATATCGCTTTAGTAAAGCACCTATGCATTTATTATGCCGTTTTTTGCAGCCTCAGCTTTGAACGTCCAATCCTCAAGTGTTAACGTCTCAGTTTCTAAAAGTGACTAGCAGATTGAAACCATCAATAGCTAAACTTTAGCTAAATTTCATCGACTCTTTAATTAATTTAGCGTAATCACGAACAAGTTGAAGCCTGCTTAAGGATTGAGCGCCATTGCCTTTAGAGGAATGACGTTCTGAAGGGATCGGTATAATAGTGGGTCTAGAGTGCCATGAACGAAATAGCAGAATTCATCGCTCAGGTAAAGGCTCTTGAGCGATCGCTGCCTTTACAAGACCTAGACAGAGATGAAGTAAATAGACCATTGTGGTGCTAGCGGTTAAGCATGACCTTTTTTCCAAAGGACGTAAGACATCTACTAAGTGCCGTTCCTTATTAGCTGTAGCAGTGCTATGACTTACCTTTTTAGCCGTAGATTTCAACCTACTCTGGATTGGATGAACGTTCATCTTGTTCGTCCTGGTAGGCATTACATGAGTTGGTTGCTCGATTTTGTGTTGACTGAGTACTGTTTTCGGGCAGAACGGCGATCGGTTCGGCAGGTGTTGGAAGCAACTCGTCAGTTACCCCAAAACCTTCATCTTGAGGGTACGAACATTTGTAACGCTAAATGTGTTTTCTGTGCCTATCCACAAATGGAGCGGGCGAAGGAAACAATGCCAATGGAACAGTTTCGACGCATTATTGATGAGTATGTTGCAATGGGCGGTAAGTATGTTTCTCTCACGCCCATTGTGGGAGATCCATTTGTCGATCGCGCCCTTTTTGAGCGACTTGACGACTTATATCAACGCCCTCAAATTGAAGGCTTTGATTTTTATACAAATGGCATTTTAATGAAGCCTCAAATAAGTGAAAGGCTTCTAAAGTATGGCGATAAACTGCATATTCAAGTGTCTTGGGGTGGGTTCGATCGCCAAACTTATCATGCCATTATGGGCGTTGACCACTTTGAATTAGTCCGTCGTAACGTTGAAGCATTTGTTAAAGCAAAGCGCGAAGCTGGTTCTGTAATGCGGTTTAGCCTTGCCTTACGTTGCCCGCCATCAAATTGGACTGGGGATTTTTGGGAGCAGTGCCAACGATATATTCAAGAAGGACTGCTTGAGCTTCAGAAAGTTGTCATGTTTGATTCTTGGGCAGGCAAAGTCGATAGTGAAGCGCTTAAAAACGTTGGCCTAGAAGCGGTATTGCCACCCTATAAGCGAGGAGCCTGCGAGCTATTGTTTAGAAAGCCAGTGATTCTTGCTAATGGAAAGGTGAATGCCTGCGCCTGCCGAGATGTTGAAGCTGAGCTAATTATTGGGGATCTGAACAACGCTTCGTTGCTAGATATCTGGACAGGACAGGCAATTGATGAGCTGATCGATCGACACGAACGCGGCGATTTCCCAGATGTTTGTAAGCGCTGTACCTGGTATACCAGCATCTACAATCCACGCAAGTGTAATGCACGGATTAACAAAGCTGCGCTGGCTGCTCATCGTGATTAAATGAGCGTGATTAGATGAGGCAGAAGGCAAACAATGGTCGTACAAAGTACTTTTAGACTCTAAATGCTGATGTTTAGGCTTTCATCCTTCATTCCGCATGTGAATGCCGTCACACGATCAACTCTACCTTCGTCATTAAGTCCTAGCGTTGAAACCCTTTTTTCGGCTTTTGTGCATCTTTCTCTTTGGGGCGTGACTTACTTACTTCCTTGAGGGCTTCCTGGAACAGATCATGCAAGTGGATAGGAACGCTGGCAATTTCTGGTAAGTCCGGTTGTAGAGGCTTTTTGTGTTCTTGCAACAGTGTCTCTAGATCGGTTTGCAGGTCAAAATCGGGGCGCTCAAGAATCGATCGCAATAGAGCTTCTAGAACGGCTGGATAGGCTGTGGCGAGTCTGTGCCAAACGAAGGCATTAATCGCAGGATCGTCTAGATACTTGTGAACAAGCTTAGCGGCTCCGGGAACGCTTTGCCAATCGTCGGCTTGCAGCACGGTTTCAAACTGAGTGTAGGTTGGCAAGAACATTTGCCCCCAGCGTGGATGTGCCAGGACTGTCACCGCTTCTGCCTTCTTCAATTCGGGTGGCAGATCGATTTTGGGTGTCACCATCTTGGCAGCCGCTTCTTTGCTCTTCAGCATCGTTGAAACGGCTTTGGCGTCAGCACCCATTGCTTCCGCAGCGGCTTCGATTTCAGCTTCATCCATGCCTGCATCTGCTGCTAGATCTGCCATCGACTTGGACTCATCGATACCAGCCTCTGCCAGTTGCTTTTTAGTCAGCACATCCTGAAATTCAACAATTTTTTTACCCAACTGGTAGCCTGGTAGCGTGATGGCATCGCTTTCAAAGAAGTCGAGGAAATCTTGATGGTAGCGCTCGACCGATCGCCAAGCTTCTTCGAGCAGTTCGGGCGCATCGCTGTAGAGAGACTCTTTATAGTTTTGCTTGAAGTTACCGATCGCGACGGCTAGCTTTGGTTTGCCCAAATTCCCCATCACTTTCAGCGGGGCTGTAAATGTCCACTCGTTCTCTGTGATCGGCGCAATCTGGGTCAGCAAGATTTCACCCAGTCTGAAGCGCTGCATCTCTTCTAACGTGGCAGGATCGTTGGGCTTGACGGTGTAGTGCTTCGCCGTGAGCCAGTTCATCACCTCCAGGCCATCGGGCAGACTCTTGGTGACGGCAAAAAGCCCGACAAAACTGCGCTGCCAACCCTGGAGCAATTGTCGATCGCTGGCTGAGAGGTCAGGCGTAGCGGCGAGAAACAGGTCGATCGGCGTTTGGTTGTCCACTCTGCCTTCGATGACAAAGCGATCGACGACGAGTGTTTGCTGGTGCTGATCGGGCTGCTGCGATCGGGCTAGCTGTTCAGCGGAGTATTGTTCTAACGCTGTTGCCAACTCGCCTTCGGCATCCAGCACAAAATCCACTAAGTCTTGTTTGAGCTGTCGCGATCGCGCCAAAATTGCATCCACAGTCTGACCTCTATATATCTCTCGTCAGCATACGCTTTTGGCATTATGACAAGCAACGCTCCCCAATCGCCATCGGTCGAAAGGAGAAGCTTATGAAGACAAGCCTGCGACGATATTACGGCTGTTTGAGAATCAATTCGATCAAGCCATTCACCACTCGATCGCGCGCTATTGGCATCATTTCTTTGCCATAGAGCATTTCTTGAGTCAAGACAAACGAGACCAGGGTGCCAAAAAAGATGTGCGCCATCACTTCAGAGTCTGCAATGCCCAGTTCTGGGTGGGCGTCAAAGTAACGCGAGAGAAGACTGCGGCCGCGTTGAATCACCGTACTCGTCCACAGCCGCGCCAATTCTGGAAAGCGCTCTGATTCAGCAATGATGATTCTAGTGAGCGAAAGGTAGTTTTGATCCGCCACTTTAGTCAAATAGGTTTCAGCAAGCTGACGCAAGCGAATAGCGGGGTCTCCATCAAAATCTTCCAGGCAAAATACACTGCAGAAGCGATCGAGCGTCACCTGCTCCATCAGCGCCTTAAATAAGCCTTCTTTGTCCTGAAAGTGGCTGTAAATCGTTTGTTTGGCAACACCTGCTTCCGCCGCCACCCGATCCATGCTCGTTCCCGCATAGCCCGATCGCAAAAACACCTGCATGGCACCGAGCAAAATCTGTTCTCGTTTCTGGTCGGCAGCAGAGAGGCTGTCTTGACCGGATATGGAGATATCTTCAGGCTGAGAGACAGAATGCTTGAGCATAGTTTTAACGGGCCGTGAACCGATGGCAGGAGATATTAATTTTTTCAGCTTTTGTTTCATCATACTAGACCGTCCAGTATGATGAAACCATTAATCTTTGCCAGCTTAACCGTTAGTCATCGAAGGTCTACTATGGCTCAGAGTCTTCCAGGATCAAGCGATCGATCATCAGAGTCTTCAGCACCACCAACCAGGCAAGCGAGCAAGCGCAAGTCACGGTTGCTCATTCCTCTTGGAGTCTTGGCGATCGCGGGCATCAGCGCCACAATCTGGTACTTCTTAGCACGCCCCTCTAACCACGATTTGCGTCTCAGTGGTCGCCTTGAGGGGTATGAAACCGATGTGGGTGCCAAAACGGGTGGACGGGTCGATACCATCACTGTGCGAGAAGGCGATCAGGTTAAACAAGGTCAGTTGCTTGTTCGCATTAGCGACACAGAAGTGCAGGCCCAACTGCGAGGAGCGGTTGCAAAGGTGCAAGCGTCTCGACAACAGGCACAGCAGGCGAAGTTCCAAATTGCCAATGTTGAAAGTCAGATGCGCGAATCACAGCTCAACATTTTGCAGGCGCAGCAGGATAGTCAGGGGCGTGTGTACCAAGCAGCGTCCAATGTGGCCTCTCTGGAAGCGCAACTGAAGCAGGCAAAGGCACAGCTAGACCTGGCAAGAGTCACACGCGATCGCTACGCCCAACTTCTGCAAGCAGGCGCAGTTACCCAAGAACAGTCGGATGAGAAAGAAACCAGCTATCGAAATGCAGCAGCTACAGTTGAATCGGCCCAGAAGCAGATTGATGCAGGCGTGGGTGGTCTGGCCCTGGCTCGAAGCTATAACATCAACCCCAGCATTCGTGATGCTCAGTTGGGTGCGCTATTACGCCAACGGCAAAGCGCTGAGGCACAACTCAAAGCCGCCGAAGCTGATATTAAAAATGCCGAAGAGTCGCAGAAGCAAATTCAGGCACAAATCGATTACCTCAACATTATCAGCCCCATTAATGGAGTCGTGACGGCACGCAGTAGAGAGCCGGGAGCTGTTGTCACCAATGGGCAAACCTTGTTGTCACTGCTTGATTTCAACACGGTTTACCTGCGGGGCTATGTGCCAGAGGGCGATATTGGCAGAATTCGCGTGGGACAAAAAGCACGCGTGTTCATCGATTCTGATCCCAATCACCCACTGGATGCCAAAGTAGCCTCGATCGATCCCCAAGCTTCATTCACCCCCGAAAACATTTACTTCCGCAACGATCGCGTGAAGCAAGTCGTGGGCATCAAAATTACGATCGACAATCCCGGCGGCTACGCAAAACCAGGAATGCCTGCAGATGCCGAAATCGTTTTGGAATAGGAGCCTTTTCGGTGACTAACAACAAGAGTTACCCGTCATCAGTTTTAAACTCTCAGTCGGATCTAACTCAAAACTCAAAACTTAGAACTCAAAACTCTCCTGCCATCATCCACGTTGAGGCGCTCCATAAACGCTACGGCAGAATCGCCGCCGTTCGGGGCATCGACTTTGACGTGCAGCCAGGAGAAGTGTTTGGGCTGATTGGGCCCGATGGCGCGGGCAAGACCACCACGTTTCACATTCTGGGTGGTGTGATGGAAGCCACCACGGGTAACGTCCAAGTTCTGGGGCAAATTCCCCGCAAGGCACGGTTAGGCATTGGCTATCTCACGCAACAATTTTCGCTCTATCTGGATCTCAGCATTGATGAAAACCTTCGCTACATTGCCGGACTGCGAAGCGTGAGCAATCGCGACTTTGCCGAACGACGCGAGAAATATTTGCGCCTGATGAATCTGGAGCGGTTTGGCGATCGACTGGCAGGGCAACTCTCTGGCGGCATGAAGCAAAAACTAGCGCTCTGTTGTGCCCTGATCTACAAACCAGAAGTATTGCTGCTGGATGAACCCACCACAGGCGTTGATCCCGTTTCACGACGCGAGTTTTGGGATGTGTTGGCAGCGCTTGCCAGTGAAGGGGTGACGATCGTGGTCGCAACGCCCTACCTGGATGAAGCAGAACGCTGTAACCGCGTCGCACTCATGTACGAAGGACAAATTCAGCAAATCGGTACCCCTGCGGAGCTAAAAGATAGCTTAGGGCTCCATCGTCTGGAAGTGCGCACCAGTCAGCTTCAGGCGGTAGAACAGGCACTTGAGGCCCAAGTGTCCGACTCTGGTGCCTCAACACCAATTCATGACGTGCAAACCTTTGGCGATCGCCTGGATGTGCTCGTCAGCGATACGCAAACGGGTGAAGCACAGGTGCGACAGGTTTTAAGCCAGAAACGTTTCCCCCTCGATAGTCTAGAGCAGACCCAACCAACCCTGGAAAACGTCTTTGTAGCTCGGTTACGCCAACAGGGATTGGAACCGCCCTTTATCTCGTTTCCTCGAACAATGCGGCACGATCGCCATTCTACCGATGCAGCCATTTACGCCCGTAACCTTAACCGGATGTTTGGTACCTTCCAGGCTGTTAAGAACGTCAATGTGGAAGTGCGCTATGGCGAGATTTTTGGGCTATTGGGTGCCAACGGAGCCGGAAAAACAACCACTATTAAAATGCTGTGTGGATTACTGGAAGCCAGTTCGGGCGATATTTCTCTCGGTGGCGAAACGGGCAACCTGCGGAGTGGCGAGTTACGTCGACGCATCGGTTACATGAGCCAGAAATTCACGCTGTACGACGATTTGACGATCGTGCAAAATCTAGAATTTTACGCTGGGGTTTACAGCATTCCGCAACGCCTCCGACGCGAAAAAATTGCGTGGGTCATCAACATCTGCGGGTTAGAAGGGCAAGAAAACCTCATCACTGGACAACTTCCCGGTGGCTGGAAGCAGCGCGTAGCCTTTGGGGCCTCCGTCATGCACGAACCCGAAAT
Organism: Stenomitos rutilans HA7619-LM2; assembly: GCA_019358945.1. Classification (GTDB taxonomy): domain Bacteria; phylum Cyanobacteriota; class Cyanobacteriia; order Leptolyngbyales; family Leptolyngbyaceae; genus Stenomitos; species Stenomitos rutilans. Next base: position 20,190 of record JAHHIE010000058.1, read on the forward strand.
TCTTTTTCTCGATGAACCCACTTCTGGGGTTGATCCGTTAGCACGACGGCAGTTTTGGCGCTTAATCAATGACTTTGCCCGTCAAGGAACCGCCATTTTGGTTACAACCCACTATCTCGAAGAAGCTGAACAGTGCAACCGCATGAGCTTTTTGGTCGCAGGCGAAACCGTCATTGAAGGCTCTCCCAGTCAAATCAAAGCCGCTCAACCCGGTAAACTCATCGAGATCACGCCCGACCAAAATCAAGCCGCATCTGACTTACTCAAACAAACGCTCGAACCCTGGCGCGTCTCCATCTTTGCCGATCGCCTCCACGTCGTTGTCGATAATCCCGATACCGAAATTCCCCAACTGCGCGATCAACTTCAAGCAGCTAACATCACCGTTCATTCCCTCCGCCCCATTCCATACTCCCTGGAAGATGCATTTATCGGCACAGTACAGCGAAGCCAAAAATAGTTTTGAGTTTTGAGTTAAAGAAATTTACGAAGAAAAAGGTTTTGGGTTAGAGAGTTTTGCGAGTTGTTTTGACGATAGAGGTTAGCAAACGAATCAGTTCTTCAACACGGCTTAGTTCAGAGTTTAAGTCAACCTCAACCAACTGAGATGCTTGTAAGAGCCGTAGCCAGTAGCGAGTTTCTCTAGCTTCTTTAGCAGCAATACACATTTTCGCCCAAAGAACCTTGCGACTTTGACCAGCACTCGCCTCTTCAACATTGGCTCCAATGCTAGTGCCACTTCTTAATAATTGATTCGATAAGACAAACTCCCGCTGACCTTGAAGTCTCTTATATAGCTGAATAACCTCCAACGAAAACTCAAAGCTCTTTTTCTGAATGATACTTTCCGCCATCGCCCTAGACCAAAATCTCGTTCTTCCTATTCTTCCCAACTCAAACTTAAAACTCTTAACTCAAAACTCAAAACTCTCCCGCCCACCTATCCCTTTGAGATTCCTCCAGATGAAGCGTATTCTCGCTCAGTGTGTGAAAGAATTGGCGCAATTTCGACGCGATCGTTTGACGTTGGCATTAGCATTTTTACTGCCCGTCATGACGCTTTTAATTTTTGGGTTTGCGATTCGGTTGGAATCAAAAAATATTCCGTTAGTGGTGCAAGACTTTGACCATAGCAATCTGAGCCAGACGTATGTTGAACGACTGTTTGCGACCAACCAATTTGAGCCAGTACGTTGGTCTGGTTATGACCCCACGCATGATGCGATCGATAAAGGCATTGCCAAAGCGGCGGTCATTATTCCACCCGATTTTAGCCGCCGTATTAAAGACGATAAGCAAAGCGTCGTACAGGTTCTAGTGGATGGTACTGATGCCAACAATGCTCGTGTGATTAAAAACAGCATTCAGGCAACCACAAACTTTTTTCTGTCAAATGATGTGTCACCCAGTACTCAAAAAGTTCAAGCTCATACTCGCTTATGGTTTAACCCTGGGCGCAAAGAATCGCTTTACATTGTGCCAGGAGTGTACGCGGTTGTATTGTGGATTTTTCCATCTTTATTAGCCGCGATCGCGATGGTGCGTGAGAAAGAAAAAGGCACAATTTTGCAAGTTTATGCCTCCAGCTTAACGGCTTCAGAATTATTGTTGGGCAAGGCACTAGCTTATCTGGTTGTGGGCCTCTCTGAGGCGTTAGGCGTGATGCTTTTAGGATCAATTATCTTCCAATTTGGCTTTGCAGGTGATCCAACCCCATTATTGATTGGTACGCCTATTTATCTCAGTGCAGCCATCATGTTTGGTCTACTGCTTGGAGTACGCGCTGGAAATCAAAATGCAGCCGTTCAAGGTGTTTCTCTGGTTGGTTTCTTAACAGCGTTTTTGCTTTCTGGTTTCATTTATCCTTTGAGCAATATTCCGTTTCCACTCTCTTTGTTGCCCAATATTGTCCCGGCTCGCTACTTCATTGTCGTGACTCGTGATGCATTTGTACGCGGCATTGGTTGGACAAGTGTTTGGTTTGACATTTTCATGATGCTGGCGATCGGGCTGTTGCTATTCAACGTGGCTCGTCGCCTTCTCAGCCGTATGCAGTTACCAGATTAGATAACACCATGAAATCTCTCTCTGCATTTTTTAGAACCTTATTTGATAGTCGCTTCGTAGCCTTGGTGCGGAAGGAAGTGAACCAAATTCTGCGCGATCGACAATTGTTGGTGTTGCTCATTATTCCGCCGACAGTTCAATTGTTGTTATACGGCTTTGCGTTGAATCCAGATGTGCATTACTTGAAGTTGGGCGTAGTCGATTATGCCAATGTCTCAGCCAGTCGAGAGTTAGTGTCTGCGTTGACCGAAAATCATATTTTTGTTGTGAAGTCATATCCGCCAACAGAGGAGGAACTGAGCCGTCAGGTTGAAGTAGGAGAATTAACGGCTGGTATTGTGATTCCCCCAGACTTTAGACGCAATATTAGTCAAGGTAAAACAGCCGAAATTCAAGCCTTTATTGATGGAGTTGATGCTAACACTGCCGGAATTGCGAATGGCTATATCACTCAAATGTTGCGGCAGTATAATTTCACTTTGGCTGGCGTTACGTCCAATCCAATTGTTAAGTCAGAAGTGATCTTTCTATACAATCCAGGGTTGTCAAGTAGCTGGTTTTTTGTACCAGGCGTCATGGGCTTTGTGCTCACGCTGATTGGCAGTTTAGTGTCAGCGGTAACAGTGGTGCGCGAGAAAGATACCGGAACTCTAGAGCAGTTATTGATGACACCCGCTGAAGCCTGGGAAATTTTGCTGGCAAAAGTTGTGCCCTTATTTGTACTACTGATGGGTGACGTTTTTCTAGCACTGAGTTTAGGACGCATTGTGTTTAGCCTTCCGTTTCGCGGCAGTTTGCTGCTGTTTATTGCCATGTCGGGACTGTATCTTTTTGTGGGAATTGGGGTTGGCATTATGTTGGCAACCATTTCTAAATCGCAGCAGCAGGTTGTCCTCACTGCCTTTTTTATCAACTTACCAATGGTGCAAACGTCGGGCGCGATCGCCCCGATTGAAACGATGCCCACATTCTTCAAGGTCGTTTCATTGCTCAACCCCTTGCGCCATTACATTGCGATCGTGCGAGGCATTTTGCTGAAAGGGGTCGGCCTAGAAGCCTTGTGGATGCATGCGTTAGCGTTAGCGTTAATTGCGATCGTTCTGCTAACTATCAGTGTCAACAAATTCCGTAGCCAACTCAGCTAGCCGCATGAGGGGCATGGGTCGCGCTTCATTCTAAGCAGATTTGCTAAGCTGGAAAAGCCGCACGGAAGGAGCGATCGCCATAATGCAGTTTATCCCAAAACTATTGCCCTACCTGACCCTTGCAGTGCCGCTGGCGATCGCGGTTCACATCACAGCCGCTACCGCCCAACCAGTTCTCGCACAGCCAGCATCAGGCTGTCTTTCTGGCACTTCAAATGGACTCTATGAGGGCGATCGACCCCTCACCCGCTACGAATTTGCCGCAGGAATGAATGCGTGTCTGGATCAGGTGAATCAGCAATTAGAGTTTAACAAAGCCAATTTTGCGACTCGCACTGATTTTGATACGTTGATTCAACGGCAGCGAGAGTTAAATGAGCAATTGAAAGAGTTGAGCGATCGGGTTGGCATCATCTCAGGCGATGAAACTCTAGTCAAATAAGAATTTTTGATCAACAAAAGCTGGTATCGGCTTAGCTGAGATAACACAGACTTCGTTATCAAATTGCCGAGTTGCGGCTCTCAACACTTGCTAGATCTGGATGCGCTTGAAGCACCAAATCTCTAACAAATTCGCTGTAATCATTTTTCATAGGAAGCTCCATGTCAACCTTGATGCGTCTTCTTACAGCGAAAACGTCCTCTCCCGTTGATGGATTGGTGGCTTTTTTCTGATACGATTCCCAGTACAAACCGACACCACGCTTTTGCCAGTTAGGTAAATTATTGAAATTGATTCCAGCTTGTTGATAAAGCAATTCATTTTTATCACCTACAGAAAGCCTGTCTAGTTTTTCAGTTGCCGTTTCAGCGGTTGCGCCATCTTTTCGTAGTGTCCAGTAACAATGAGCATTTAAGGCATTGCGATGAGCATCTTCCTGCCGCCAACGGAAGTAATCAACCACCAAGTTAAGTGTAGGAAGCTGAGAAATTAGGCAGTCGAATGCTGCAATACTACCAAGTGATAGAGAAAGTTTTGCACTTGCCTCACCTGCAAAAATCGAATTAAGCTTCCGCAATTTTCGACCAAAACTTTCTTCATCTTTGTGTAACAAGAGTGATATTTCATCGCTCTGTGTGTAGCCGTAAATTATACGAAAGCCACAGTTCATGAGATGTTCTACCGCCATCGCCATACAGTCTCGGAATTTGGGATCGAAGGGTGCTTCAAACTTATGCGTTTCTTTTGTCAGATGTGTAAAGTTACGTCCATCAATCCGCGCTACCATAAAAAGCTCTGGCAGGACGCAGAAATCATGGGCTGTCTCAAAAGTTCTCAGTTTTGTATCCAACTCTTCAAATTTAATCAACCCACTCCTTCACTGTGAATGTACCTTCAGGTAGTAATTGAACATAGTAAAGCTCGTTAAAACCTTCTATATATTTTGGGAGTATCAAACGTGCATGTGTCCCTCTAATTCCTTTTTCTGGAACTTGATATTCTAGAGTTCGACTTTGATTGCGTTGAATTGAATCGGCTATTTTCGATTCAAAATAGTAGCCAACAACATAAAAGCCTTGCCTCTTCGCTGGCTCAATATAACGTTTACGCTCTTCGAGTGTTGGGTTTGTATTATCAATAACAAATGGCTGATCAATCTCAAGACAAGTCTCCAAAAGACGTTTTTCTCGATGTCTAGTTTTGAGCATGTCCAGGTTAATGCGAATGTGTGTTTGAAAAAAACGTTGACTGTAGAACGTTGATTTACCACTTGCTTGAATACCCACAAAAATGATTGCTTGCACTGCTGCTCCAATGACAACTCAAAGCTTGTGTTCGTTTCATTTTTTGCTCAACAACCCTGTGCTACTGTCAGAACAGAACCGATCGCACGATCGCCACCGTTTCTTCAATCATCCGTTCTTCGCGGAACATGGTTTCTGCCTGTTGTTTACACGCCTGCCCAACCTGTTGACGGAGTGCTGCATCACCTGCCCAGTCCTTCAAGATGGCAACCAACTCTTGAATGGTGGATTGGAAGTTGCCAAACATCGGGGAAGTCAGCAGTTTTCCCGTATCGCCCAACCCTTCTGGTACACCACTTACTGCTGAAGCTGCCACAGGCAATCCTTTTGCCATCGCTTCCATCATCGCCAATGGCAGTCCTTCTGATTCAGATGGCAGCAGAAAAATGTCGCTGGCATCCAGCCAGTCGTTGATGTCATCCAGTTCGCCCAGAAACTTGACGCGATCGCTCACGCCAGCCTGTTTTACCGTTTGCTTAAAATGATCAGCCAACGTTCCCGTTCCCGCCCAGGCAAAGTAGAGACGATCCCAAACGGGCGTTTGCTTGAGTTGCTTGATCGCACCGATTTGATACTGATAGCCCTTGATGATGTCCATGCGGGCAGCCGTGAAGCAGAGAACCGCATCCTCAGGAATATGCCAATGCTGACGCAGGCGCGATCGCACCGTTAAATTGGGTGGCTGAAAATAAGCGGCTGGTCGCCCACAGTAAATCACCTGTCCTTTGTCTTCCGCCAGCCCAAACAACTTTCGCAGCAACCGCAAATTATCCTCCGAAACGGCAATGACAGCCTTTGCAGCATCGTACTGCTTTGCCAGCGCCGCATACGCTTCCGGTACCTCTCTCGGCTTCACTGGATGCACCAAGTGTTCCACAATGATGAACGGAATGCCATGATTGATCGCAACCTGTTTAGGCGCAAAGTTCGCGATCGGCCCCCCATTACTCACAATTAGCAAATCTGGTTTCGCCTCAGTTATCACCTTCTCGGCATCGACGGCCTTTGCCGCCTCCAGCCAAACGTGCTGCTGAATGCCAACCTGCTTTTGCTGAGCCACAAACCAATCTGCTCGTAGCCGTACTCGTTCCATACCAGCGGAACCAAAAAGCTCTACCAGCCCGTCAGGAATATCCTGCACATGCGTCATCTGGTAGCCTAGAGTGGCTAAGGCACATACAATCGCATGGTTGTATTGCAAAAGTCCGCCGATCGCAGGCGACGCATACAGCAGAATGTGTTTAGTCACGGCAGGGGAGTTGTTGGTTGTCAGTTGTTAGAATGCACGATGCGATCGACAAACTAACAAATGAAGGTAGAGGGTAGGAGGCAGGGGAAGCGGAGGGGGCAGGGAGGCAGGGGAAGCGGAGGGGGAAAGGGAGGCTGAAGGTTAAAGGCTAAAGGCTAAATCTCTCATTCTTCTCTTTCAACTCAAAACTTTCTAATGCAGCTAACAACTAACAACTTTCTAGGAGTCGCCGTGTTTTTCAGTGTGGTCATTCCGACCTACAACCGCAAACCAATTTTAGAGAAATGCCTGAAAGCGTTGGAGCATCAGCAGTTTGATGCTGGCGCGATCGCAGGCTACGAAATTGTCGTCGTCGATGATGGTTCCACCGATGGCACCGTAGATTGGTTACAAGCAAACGCCAGCACTTACCCTCACGTGCGTCTCTTTCAGCAAGACCATCAAGGCCCCGCCGCTGCCCGTAATTTGGGAGTCGAAAAAGCCTCTGGCGACACCATTATTTTTATTGACAGCGATCTCGTTGTGACGGAAGGGTTTTTGCAAGCACATGCAGACGGTCTTCAAAGGGGACAGGGGCCAGGGGGCAAGAGCCAAAAGCAACTCAACACTCAACACTCAACACTCAACACTCAACACTCCCCACTCCCTACTCCCATCTTCACCTACGGTCGCGTTATCAACACTGCCAACTTCGACAACCCCACTGCAGAAACTTACAAGATTACCGACTTTTCAGCGGCGTATTTTGCCACCGGAAACGTGGCGATCGCCCGTGTCTGGCTGGAAAAAGCGGGACTCTTCGACACGCGGTTTCAACTCTACGGCTGGGAAGATCTAGAGTTAGGCGTTCGCTTGAAGCAACTGGGTTTAACGCTGATTAAATGTCCCGATGCGGTTGGCTATCACTGGCATCCACCGTTTGCTCTAAACCAACTGCCGAACTTGATTGACAAAGAAATCCAACGCGGCAAGATGGGTGTGCTGTTTTACCAGAAGCACCCCACCTGGAATGTACGCATGATGATCCAGATGACCTGGATTCATCGGGTGCTGTGGGGTGTACTGTCGATCGGCGGACGGCTCAACGAACGAACGATGGCACCCTTCCTGCAATGGCTGATCGATCAAGGCAAACCCCAACTCGCCCTCGAAGTCGCCCGCATCTTTCTCAACTGGTACAACGTCCAGGGCGTTTACGAAGCGTATGGCGAAATGCAGTCTAACCGTTGAAGTGAGTGATAGTTAGCCTTCAAAATTCGTCTTCGTCCTCAGTTGCCTGAATGTCTTGCGCGACCAATTCTCGCCAAACAGTTAGTATCGCCGCCTCAGCATTGGCAGCTTGTAGACAACTCATCACAGCACCAGAGTCCGCTTTGAGTTTGGGGAACGTCAGCAGCAGCATTGCCAGATCACGCCAATCAGTTCCCGCCTTAGGCTTACCGCGTCGTTGATGATAGGCAATGACCTTACTCGCAATTAGCTCAGCGGGCGACAGGATTAGCACCTGCTCGATACGTTGTGCCGACGGTAAGGTTTCAACAGGGCGCAGGTCAACAAGGTGACGATTTCCAGACTTTTGAACTTGAAATAAACGGTAGCCTCGTCCATCTCCAACTTCTCGCACGCTCACAGCAATGTGGAACTGCTGACTTAGATGCTCTCGCAGTTCTTCGGCTAATTCTCTAGCACGGGTTGAGAGGAGATCAATGTCTTGCGTCATACGAGGTTCGCCAACGTAAGCATTGACCGCTTGAGCGCCAAAAATCACTGCATCATTGCGATCGCGCGAAAACTCCAGCACCGAGTTTTGAATCGTTGCTAATGGCAATGATTCACGCATCATAAACTCTCGAAACGTTAACGTACCTGCATCGAACATAACTGTTGTTCAGCCAAAACCTATTCTGGCTCCAGACAATCATTCTCCTACAGACATCGAAGTAATGACATCGGTAAACCACCGTTGGCGAGTCGGTTAACTTACCTCAGTACCGCGTTACACGATTCCCCAGCGTGCTACCCTAGGGGAGTTGTCTAAAATCGCACATCCAGGATTTCGGGTGCCTAAAGATAGTTGTTAGAGGTTAGTTTTTAGTTGTTAGACAGAGATGCTCTGGAAATCTAACAACCAACAACTAAAAGCTAAAAACTCTTCAAGGTGCTCCTGGGTGGAGGATTAACCCGAATCAGGAGTTCAAACCAAATGCCAGTTGTTTCGTTGGCTCAATTGCTAGAGTCTGGGGTTCACTTTGGGCACCAAACCCGTCGCTGGAACCCCAAAATGGATCCGTATATCTACACCGCTCGTAATGGCGTACATATTATTGACCTAGTGCAAACTGCCCGGTTAATGGATGAAGCGTACAACTATGTTCGCACTGCATCTGAACAGGGTAAGAAGTTCCTCTTCATCGGCACCAAGCGTCAGGCCGCTGGGATCGTGGCACAAGAAGCATCGCGTTGTGGTGCTTATTATGTCAACCAGCGCTGGCTGGGCGGCATGCTCACCAACTGGGTAACGATCAAAACCCGCGTCGATCGCCTCAAAGAGTTAGAGCGTCGGGAGGAAACGGGTGGACTGGATCTGCTGCCCAAAAAAGAAGCCTCGGTGCTGCGACGTGAGCTAGAAAAGCTCCAGAAATATCTGGGCGGCATCAAAGCCATGCGCAAAGTGCCCGACATCATCATCATGGTGGATCAAAAGCGCGAGTACAACGCTGTGCAGGAGTGTCAGAAGCTTTCGCTGCCGATCGTGGCCCTGCTCGACACCAACTGCGACCCTGATTTGGTGGATGTGCCCATTCCTGCGAATGACGATGCCATCCGTTCGATTAAGCTAATTGTAGGTAGACTGGCAGACGCAATCTACGAAGGTCGTCATGGGCAGCTTGAGTCTGATGACGAGTACGAAGACTACGAAGGCGGCGAGGAAGACTTCGACTACGAAGATAACGACACCTCGTTTATTCCCGAAGACGGCGACGAATCCGAAGCGTAAATTCAGTTAAGAGTGTTGAGTGATGAGTTTTGAAAGCAAGACTGATCACTTAACACTCAACACTTAAAACTCAAAACTTGCAGAGTGGGAAAGGGTAATGGCGGAAATCACAGCAAAATTAGTCGGTGAACTGCGCCAAAAAACGGGCGCAGGAATGATGGACTGCAAAAAAGCGCTCACAGAAACGGGCGGCGATCTGGAACAAGCCGCCGATTGGCTCCGTAAAAAAGGCATTTCTTCGGCTGAGAAGAAAGCAGGCAAAGTGGCGGCTGAAGGCATTGTCGATAGCTACATTCACACGGGTAGCCGCGTGGGTGTGCTGGTCGAAGTCAACTGCCAGACCGACTTTGTGGCGCGGAACGAAGCCTTTAAAAAGCTGGTGCAGGATATTGCCAAGCAAATTGTGGCATCGCAGCAAGTTGAGTATGTGAAGATTGCTGACATCCCCGCAGAGATCGTCGATCGCGAAAAGGCGATCGAAATGGGACGCGACGATCTGGGCGGCAAACCCGAAGCGATCAAAGAAAAGATTGTGCAGGGTCGCATTGAAAAGCGACTGAAAGAGCTTTGTCTACTCGATCAGCCCTATATCCGTGACCAAAATATCACGGTGGATGAGCTGGTAAAGCAAAACGTCGCTCAACTGGGTGAAAACATCCAGGTGCGCCGCTTTGTGCGCTTTGTGTTGGGTGAAGGCATCGAGAAAGAAGAGTCCGACTTTGCCGCCGAAGTTGCCGCTCAGCTTGGTACCACCGCGCCGAAAGCAGAGCCTGCTGCTGAAGCTCCTAAACTAGAGGAAGCTCCCAAAGAGGAGAAGAAGGAAGGGAAGGGCGGCAAGAAGAAAAAGTAGCCTCGATCGCTCAGACCAATCATCCTCAGAGGCAGCCCAACGGACTGCCTTTACTTTTAGTAGCATTCTGTCAGCACCCGATTCAGGTAGATTAAGGAATGGCACTCATGCAGAGCAGCCGTCTGAGTCTCGATCAATCCAGGATGTAGAAACTATTGTTCAGAAACTCACCTTCTGACTCCTAACTTCTAGAAACAGACCGGTTTCGCTTTTAAAGGATCAAAACGTCTCTCGTAAAGGTTGGGAATGATTACTGCCATCACTGTGCTGGTCGCGCTGGGGTTTCTGGGCTGGGGCTTTTACCGCGCCAAACCATTCGGCAAACTGGGATTAGTTGCCTGGCTGCAATCTGTCGTACTGATTGCGCCCTGGCTACTGTTTTTTGGTCTGTCGATCGTGGGCATTTATCTCAACATCGTCAGCGTGCTGTTTTTGTTTGTGTTGTCCACAGGTCTTTACATTTACCTGGGCAACCGACTGCGATCGATCGCTCAAACTGAAGCACTCTCCCGTCGAGCCAGCGCGATCGCCAATGCCGAAGATCCCAACGCACCAACCACCGCTAGCAATGCCGACGGCACGGCATCAGCCTCTTCAGTGGCGCAGGAACAGGCGACAAAACCAGCCGAAGAACTCCCCGCCTCTGACATTATTCCCATTCCAACCGCAGACCTGAAGGCAATCCAGAGCGTTTTTGGGATCGACACATTTTTCGTCACTGAAACCATCCCCTATCAAGAAGGGGTGATTTTGAAGGGCAATTTGCGCGGAGATGCCGAAGCAACGGTTGCCCGACTGTCAGAACAGTTGCTGGAGAAAGTCGGTGCCAGCGAAACCGATCCGCAACAGCCTCGCTATCGGTTATTTCTTGTCGAAGGGCAGGATAGTAAGCCTGTGGTCATCGTACTACCGAGTAGCCGTGACCCACTGCCATCGACTCTATTTCAGAAAGGAGTGGCAGTACTCCTGCTCCTGGCAACGATCGCCGCCAGTCTCGAAAGCGGTGGACTCATGCTCGGCTTCGACTTCTTCACATCTCCCCATCGATTTGCAGAGGCATTACCGCTAGCAGCAGGTATTCTCAGCGTGCTTGCTGTGCATGAGTTAGGGCATTGGGTGCTGGCACGTCGCTATCAGGTTCGTCTCAGCCTACCGTTTTTCATTCCCACCTGGCAGATTGGCTCGTTTGGAGCCGTGACCCGCTTTGAATCGGTCTTGCCTAACCGCAGTGTCTTATTTGATCTTGCAATCGCAGGGCCAGCCGCAGGTGGCATTCTCTCGTTGGGAATGCTGGTCGCTGGACTACTGTTGTCGCATAAAGGCAGCTTGTTTCAAATCCCAACTGAGTTTTTCCAGGGTTCGATCTTAGTCGGTACGCTCACGCGGGTCGTGCTGCGAGAATCACTTCAGCAGCCGATCGTCGATGTGCATCCTCTCGTCGTTTTGGGGTGGCTAGGTTTGGTGATTACCGCGCTCAACCTGTTGCCAGCAGGACAACTGGATGGTGGACGGATCGTACAAGCAATTTACGGACGCAAAATTGCCGGACGGACTACGATCGGCTCCATCATTGTGCTGGGTCTGGCGTCGATCGTGAATCCGCTGGCGTTGTACTGGGCGATCGTCGTGCTGTTTCTACAACGAGAGCTAGAGCGTCCTAGCCAAAACGAACTTACTGAACCAGACGACACCAGAGCCGCTCTAGGGTTGCTGGCGTTGTTCTTGATGATCGTGACCTTGCTACCGCTGACTCCTAGCCTTGCAGGACGCTTAGGTATTGGCAGTTAATGCCTCTAAAGCACGTAGTCATGTATGAAAAGCTACACGGTTTTTATGCTGCCACTTAGTCTCTTTATGAAAGGTTATTTTGCTGAAAGCATCTCGCAACAGCGTTTTCAGGCGAAAGACTTGAATTCTTGCTGCCTGAATTGTGTTGTTTTATAATTGGGTGCATCAGAGAAATGCTTTCTGCCGAATACTAATAGCAACACAGCGTGTTAGAAATGCTACTCAGTATTTCAAGGTTTTGAGGTGTCTAAAGGCCAAGTATTCTCCTTCGTTTCGTTGGAAAGCATTCTAAGGAACGTTTCCGCCATCACCCTCCAGATCCAGCAGAGCCAGGAACTAGAGAGCATTTTGCGATGGGCGATCGACGAGATCAGGCCCCTTTTATCAGCCGATCGTGTGCTGGTTTGCCAGGTTTTAGAGAGACAGGATGTCGTTGTAACCTTGGAGTCGACTGACGTAAACCAACCGTCACAACTTGGTCAACGGCTCGATGCCCCTAATCTTGATGTTGCCTGGTTGGAACACTACAAGCAGAGGCGGGCCAGTCTCCTTTTAGACAGTTCTAGTCAAAGCATAATCGCTTGTGGTGCTGAACAGGTCAACGTTTTACAGGAGCATACAGCCCTACTAGAGCCACTTTTCAACCGAGATACCTTGTGGGGTTTTTTGCTTGTTCAGCCTCATCACACCCCACGAGAATGGCTCCCTTTAGAAGTGCAGCTCTTACACCAGATCGCTCTGCAACTGGAGGTTGCCATTCAGCAAACGGGCCTGCGCGATCGAGAGCATGCAGCACAGTCGGGGCATAAAAGTGAAGATTTTGTCACAGCTCAACGAGTTGCCCAGATTGGCAACTGGCGTTTTGATGTCGCAACTGAAAGCATTAGTTGGTCAGAGGAGCTGTTTCATCTGTACGGACTTGATCCAACGCAGCCAGAACCTGACCTGACAGCATACATTCAGCTCATTCACCCAGAAGACCGTAGTCGCTTTCAAACCACAGTGCAACAGTCCCTGTTAACAGGTGAACCATACGCCATTGAGTTTAAAGCTCAGCGTCCGGATGGCTCTATTCGGGTGGTGGAAGGGAGGGGGGAGGCCGTTGTCAACACTCAAGGAGCCGTCGTTGGGCTGGTTGGAACCGCACAGGATGTGACTGATCGCAAACAGAAAGAAGACCTGACCCAAAATATTGCACAGGGCGTCTCAGCCGCTGTCGGGAAGGCATTCTTTCAGTCGCTCGTGCTGTACCTCATTCGTCTACTGAAGATGGATCAAGCCTTCGTGGGTGAGTTAATCGGACCAGGAAACAGATATGTGAGAATCATGGCTGGGCCAGGCAACGGTCAATCTCTAGACGGAGTAGAGTATCCCCTAGACGGCACACCCTCTGAACAGGTGGTGGAGCAGGGTTTTTGTCTGTACACAGACTCCCTTCAGCAACGATTTCCAAATGATTTGACCTTGCTGACTCTAGGCGGAGAAGGTTATGCAGGGATTCCCCTTATCAACTCAACAGGAACAGCCATTGGGTTTGTGGGTGTCATTAGCAACCAACCGATCACCAACGTTCCGTTTATTCAAGAAGTCTTGACGACTTTTGCGGTAAGAGCCACCTCGGAGCTAGAGCGACAACAGTCAGAAGCGATCCTACGTCACTATGAGCGTATTCTTTCTGCGACACCCGATTGCGTTTCACTCATCGATCGCCACTACGTCTATCAGGTTGTGAACCAGACGTATCTCAACTGGAATCAGAAAACCTATGACGAAATTGTTGGACACTCTGTCAGCGAGTTGTTAGGGCAGACCTTTTTTGAGACAGTATCTAAACCCCGGTTGGATCGTTGCCTTGCTGAAGAGGCTCAGCAAACGTTTGAGACATGGCAACAGTATCCCGATGGACAGCGGCGCTACATTAGAGCGACCTATACACCGTACTTAAACAGAGACCGCACGATCGCGGGTGTGGTTGTCAATGTCCATGAACTGACGGATGTCAAGCTAGCAGAAGAAGCCCTACGGGAAAGTGAAGAACGCTTTCGCCAGATGGCAACCAACATCCAGGAAGTCTTTTGGATGGCAGATATCAACTTCACCCGCATCATCTACATCAGTCCAACCTACGAGGAGATGTGGGGACGTAGTTGTGCCAGCCTTTACGAGCAGCCCCAGTCGTTTCTCGAAGCCGTTCATCCAGACGATCGCGCTCAAGTCATCGCGATTATTGAACAGCAGCGGTACACGGGCTTTGACCACGAATATCGCCTACTGCACCCGGATGGCACCATCCGCTGGATCTGGGAGCGAGCCTTCCCTATAGCAGACGCAACTGGTCAGCCCTACCGAGTGGTTGGGGTGTCTCAAGACATTACCGATCGCAAAACCGCCGAAGTTGCGCTTCAGTTTAGTCAAGCTAAGTTCGAGGTTTTAGTCGCCAACATGCCAGGGATGGTCTATCGCTACATTCCAGCCACGCCGGATTGCCCACATCACTTTACGTTTGTGAGTCATCAGTCCTACGAACTGCTGGAATTAGCGCCAGAAGATCTCCTGCAAAGTGCGGATGCCTTTATCACCTTGATTCACCCAGACGATTTGCCTGGTTTTCTCGCCTCTGTCAATCACGCGGTAGAGCATTTCCTGCCCTGGCACTGGGAAGGACGCATTACTACCCCAGCAGAGCGACAGAAGTGGATTCAAGGACATTCTCAGGCAATCGCATCACCCGAAGGGTTCGCCTGGGATGGGTTGCTGATGGATATCAGCGATCGTAAAGCCGCCGAAACGGCTCTAGTTGAGCAACAGGAGTTTACAGAACAGATTGCCCGATCAACGCTAGCCATTCTGTATATCTACGACTTGCTTGAACAACGCAACATTTACGCCAATCAACAGGTTGAAGCTGTTTTGGGTTACACTCCCGACGAGATTCGTGAGATGGGCGGAGCGATCTTTCGGCTGCTAATCCATCCAGAGGATGTGCCCAACGTGATGGTTGATCAGCAACGCCTTTTAGCGGCGCAAGATGATGAATATATCGAAACCACTTACCGCATGCGCCACAAGGCAGGAGACTACCGCTGGTTGCTTAGCCGCGATCGCGTTTTTAGCCGTACCCCTGAAGGCGTGCCGCAGCGATTACTGGGCATTGCCACCGATATTACAGCTCTCAAGGGAACACAGGCATCCCTGCGTCAGCAAGTGGAGCGCCAACGGTTGCTCATGGCGATTGCCCAACGGATTCGTCAAACCCTCGATTTAGATCATATCCTTCAGACCACTGTGACCGAAGTACGGCAGTTCTTGCAGACCGATCGTGTCATCATTTATCGGTTTGAGCCAAACTGGAGCGGCATCATTATCGCCGAAGCGGTTGCAGAGGGCTGGCGATCAATCCTGGGCATGCAGATCACCGATACCTATTTTGTGAATACCCAGGGACAACCTTATGAACAGGGCAGAGTCAAAGCAACCGACGATATTTATACCGCTCAGTTTGATCCGTGTCATGTGGCATTGTTGGAAGGAATGCAGGTACGGGCAAAACTGGTGGTGCCCATTCTTCAGGATGACCATTTATGGGGGCTTTTAGTCGCTCAGCATTGCCGATCGCCCCGACAGTGGGAACCCTTAGAAGTGGAACTGCAACAACAACTGGCAACACAAATCGCGATCGCGATCCAACAGGCTGATCTTTATCGCCAGTCACAGCTAGAACTTATGGAACGCGAACGGGCGGAAACCGCACTGCAACGACTGAATCAAAAACTGGAACAGCTCAACCAGAAGCTGGAACAACGGGTGCAGGAGCGGACACAGTCGCTCCATCAACAGGCAGAGCAGGAACGCTTGCTGCGCCTGATCATCCAAAACATCCATCGCTCCCTCAATGTAGAGGAAACGCTCGCGGCAGTACTGGGCGAAACTCGCCAGACTCTTAAAGCCGATCGCGTCGCGGTTTTTCAGTTTAAGCCTGATTGGAGCGGTAGTTTTGTCGCTGAATCAGTCGGTGAAGGGTGGGTACCACTAGTCAAACCAGACATTCAGCGAGTGTGGCAAGATACCCACTTGCAAGACACTCAGGGTGGGCGCTATCAACATAACGAAACGTTTGCCGTGAGTGATGTTTATCGTGTCGGGCATCAACAATGTCACATTGATTTGTTAGAACAATTTCAAGCTAAAGCCTATGCAATCGCGCCAATCTTCGTGGATGAGCAGCTTTGGGGGTTGCTGGCCGTTTATCAAAACAGCGCTCCACGCCTCTGGCAAGAGTGGGAAATAAGTCTGCTCAAGCAACTTGGCATTCAAACTGCGATCGCCCTGCGGCAGTCTTACCTGTATCAAGCCGTTCAAGCACAGGTTAAGGAGTTGGAGCGGCTGAATCAATTGAAAGATGACTTCCTCAGCACCGTCTCTCACGAATTGCGATCGCCCATGTCCAGCATTAAGATGGCGATCCAAATGTTAGAAATTAGTCTGGCACCGAGCGGTGTGTTAGACGATGAAACAAATGTCACCAATCGGTATTTAAAGATCTTGCGAGACGAAGTGAAACGCGAGGTCAACCTGATCAATGATCTGCTGGATCTGGCGCGATTGGATGCTAGCACTGAACCGCTCACACTAACCAAGATTGACCTTTCATCCTATATCTTGTATCTGGTAGAACCATTCATTGAACGCACCCAACAACAGCAGCAGCAATTAGTGATTTATATACCTGACAACTTGCCGCCTTTTACGACCGATTTATCTTTCTTGGAGCGTATTCTGACCGAGCTCCTCCACAATGCTTGTAAATACACGCCCGCTAGAGAAACTATCACCGTGTCGGCTCAAACGATTAGCACGGCTCTGGAGCTTCGCGTCAGTAACTCCGGGGTCGAAATTCCTCCGACCGAGCGCGATCGCGTCTTCGACAAGTTTTACCGCATTCCCAAAAACGATCCCTGGAAGCATGGAGGTACCGGGTTGGGATTGGCACTGGTGAAAAAGCTTACCGAACGACTGGGCGGTCAGATCCGTGTTGAGAGCAGCATGGGACAGACCACGTTTGTCCTGAACTTTGGCGACCTCAGAGCATGACCGCAACGAAGCCTCTTCTAATCACGGTTAGCACGTGACTTCAGGAGTATAAAGATGGGCCGCATCGCCTTATTCAGCGGCATAAAGAGAAATAGGCGTTCTCTCACCTTCTGGCACTGCTCACGGAATGATTAGGATTGAGAAGCCTGTGCCATCAGCCTGGAGTAGAACGATGCTAAATGTAATAAATCCTTTAGCTGGAACCAATACGTTTGTTTCTTTTGGGGATTGCTCTCTTGGGAAGCCTGCGCTGCTAGGGCTGCACGTTCTTTCAAATGCGCTCATCGCTCTTGCTTATTACTCCATTCCAATCACGCTGTTTTATATTGTTCGTAAGCGGCGAGATCTTCCCTTTAGCTGGCTTTTTCTGCTGTGTAGTGCCTTTACTGTTGCCTGCGGCACTACATACCTCTTGGAAATCTGGCCGTTGCGGCAGTTTGGTGACTGGCTCTCAGGCATAGCCAAGCTATTAACGGCTTGCATCTCGATCACAACGGCTATTCTGCTCGTGTTGATCGTGCCCAAAGCTCTGGCATTTCCCAACCCCAAAGAACTAGAGCTAGCCAACGGTGCTTTGCAACAGGAAGTAGCTGAACACAAGCGCATTCAAAGAGAACTCACTCGCAGTCGAGATTTGCGAGAGGCTATTTTTAACGAATCAGCAGACGCGCTCTTTCTGGTTGATCCTCAAACTCTCCTCACCCTGGATTACAATCGACGGGCAGTAGAGCTGTTTCAAGCGGTTGACCCAGCGCAGTTAGTTGGCATTGAAGGACACACGCTGCAACGCAACCAGTTTTCTCAAAAGGAACTGAGCAACATTGCTGCCGAAATACAGTCGAGCGGTCTCTGGAGCCGAGAAATTGAGTTTGTGACCTGTCAAGGGAATGGCTTTTGGGGAAACATTGCGGTCAAACCGATCGTGGTTGCTGAACGGGCGATGAACCTGGTACGAGTGACGGATATGAGCGATCGCAACAACGCTGAACGCAAACCGGCAGAAGAAACCCTCCGCCGCTACGAACGCATCGTCTCTGCCACCACAGATGCCATCCTGCTGCTCGATCGCGACTATCGCCACCAGGTAGTCAACCAGGCTTATCTCAATCGGTACCACAAGCAAGAGGATGAAGTGATCGGCTCTTCTGCTGCGAACCTGCTGCCACCAGACGTGTTTGAACAAATCGTCAAACCCCGTTTAGATCAGTGTTTAGCAGGACAGGTCATCCAGTACGAGATGTGGAGCGACTGCCCCACGTTGGGACGGCAGTTTTTGAGCGTTACCTACGCTCCCTACTACACCGCAAACCATTTGATTGTGGGCGTTGTCGCCAGCCTGCGTAACATCACTCGACTCAAGCAAGCAGAAGTAGAGCTAGAGCTTCAAAGCCTGATTGCAAGAAACATGGCCGAAGGCATTTGCATGGTCAAGGTAAGCGACGGCCTCTTTGTTTACGCCAATCCTAAGTTTGAGCAGATGTTTGGGTACGATGGCGACGAGTTGATTGGGCAGCATGTCGCGATCGTCAACTACGAAGACCGAAACACCGACACCACAGAAACATACGAGCTACTGGTCCATACCATTCTAAAGCAGGGTGGAGCGACGTATGAAGTGCAAAATGTCAAAAAAAATGGTACGCCCTTTTGGTGTCAGGCCACTACGTCTGTCTTTGAGCATCCAAACTACGGTGCTGTTTTTGTCGTGGTTCAACAGGATATTACCGAGCGAAAACGCGCAGAAACCGTCATTCAAGCATCGCTAGCCGAAAAAGAAGTACTGCTCAAAGAAATTCACCATCGCGTCAAAAATAATTTGAGCATTGTGGATAGTCTATTACACATGCAGTTGCGTCGATCGTCCGACCCAGATGTCGTCGTCGCCTTAAAAGAAAGCCGGAACCGCATCGCATCGATCGCGCTGGTGCACGAAAAGCTCTACGGCTCTAAAGATCTCGCAAACATTGACTTTGTGCAGTACATTGCCGATCTCACTGCTCACCTGTTCAATTCCTACAATACCTATGCCAATCAAATTAAACTGACGATGCAAATCGAGCCGATTGCGCTCGATATTGATACGGCTGTCTCCTGTGGTTTAATCGTCAATGAATTAGTCACGAATGCACTCAAATACGCCTTCCCAAAAGGGCAACCGGGTGAAATTCAGGTCATGTTTCGGCAACACTCCAACCATACTGTCACCTTTAGCGTAGGAGACAACGGGGTTGGGTTACCGCTAGACTTTAACCCTAAGCAAACTAAAACACTAGGCATCACCCTAGTGCAAGGCTTAGTCAAACAACTTCAAGGCACACTCAACATTAACGCTCAACCAGGAAGCACTTTTATCATTTCCTTCAGCAGACCTTAAACCATGAGCCGCGATCGTGAGCCTCTTGCTAGCCCCATCTCAACACGGATCCGCATCTTGATCGTGGAAGATAACTACGTGCTTGCTGCCAACCTGCAAGAGAATTTAGAGTCACTGGGCTATGAGGTACTGGGTACAGCGACCTCGGTTAAAGAGGCCATTCACAAAGTCGTCAGCCTGCGTCCCAGCATTGTGCTCATGGATATTCGGTTAGAGGGTGAGCAAGATGGTATTCAAGCCGCCGCGTTTATCTGGAACCAACTTCAGATTCCCATCATCTTTGTGACCGGGCATTCTGATCACAGTACCTTGGCCCGAGCCAAAACCACCTTTCCCTTTGGCTACGTTCTGAAACCAGTCAAAATTCAAGCACTGCACGGCGCGATCGCCACTGCTTTAGACCGTTGGTAGAGAAAAATGTTAGTGGAGAAAATTGCTCCTGTAGAGTGCCTCCATGACATCCACTATGCGATCGCGATTGGACGAGTCCTTTATGGTGCCGTCTTCGCTCAGCTTCTAATATGTGTACTTCGGCGAGTTTGCCTGGAATGGCTACCACAAGTTCTCTGCAATCAACGGCGTTTCTGGTGCGCTCATGGGTTACCTCACACAATAGGTGCGGTTTCGAGGGACTCAATGAGTTGTACTACCCGCTCTTTCCCCTCATCGCGTACTCTAGGAAAAATTTCTGGCTGCTCGGCTGGGTCATCCAACTGCCAGTCTTCAAAAACATCGCGCATCACCCAGGCAGACGGCAAATTTACGCCACACCCGCACAGCGAAATCACCACGTCGAAATCTTCAGGGTTAAAATCTTTCAGGGCTTTATACCGATTTAACGAATGACAGCTACAGATCAATCAGTGGGTAGGGGCAAGGCAATGCCTTGCCCCTACAGGATGTGTCGCATTTTCAATTCAAATTGGTATTAGAGGTTTGGCGACTGATGTCGATACCCGCATCCTTCATCGTGGCGATTGCTTCCAGTCTCACCTGGCTGGCTTCCAAACCAGAACTGGTCACTTCAATGGTTCCAGCACCAAGAGCATTCGCAAACCCTTCTGCCATTTGCGATCGCGCCGAGTGCTTCTTGCACACAAACATCACCGCTTCATCACAACATTCTCTCCAAAAATCACAGATTTTTCGATCGCGTCATGAAATAGCGCCGCTCAAACCAAAACGCCAAATTTACCAGCGTTATTAAAGTAGGTACTTCCACCAAAGGACCAACCACCGCAGCAAATGCCGTACCAGAATTGATGCCAAACATTGCAACAGCAACCGCGATCGCCAACTCAAAATTGTTGCCTGCCGCTGTAAACGCCACGCTTGCCGCTTTGGAGTAGTCTGCCTTAACCCGCCACGCCATGTAGAAGCTAACTAGGAACATCAAAAGAAAGTAAATCACCAACGGGACGGCAATACGCGCCACATCCAGGGGAATCTGCACGATCTTTTCTCCTTGCAGGCTGAACATGGCAACGATCGTAAACAGCAATGCGACGAGCGTGGGCGGGTTAATTTTCGGGATGAATTCCATGTAATACCAGCGTTTGCCTCTGATCGTGACGAGAACGAACCGAGTGATACCAATTTGAATTGAAAATGCGACACATCCTGTAGGGGCAAGGCAATGCCTTGCCCCTACCCACCGATTGATCTGTAGCCGTCATTCGTTAAATCGGTATGAAATACCCAGCTAGAAACGGAATGCCCAGATAGATGAACACACTTTTGGCAATCTCAGCCATGCTGACGTTGACCATGCTGCTTTGCAAGCCAAATATAGGTGGCAGCACATTGAGAAAAAACCAGGCAAACGGACTGTAAAAAATCACCTGAAAAATGCTGTTAAAGGCTACCAACCCAGCCGTATATTCCGTGTTGCCTCGTGCTAAATCACTCCAAACCACGACCATCGCAATGCAGCGAGCTAAACCAATCAGAATTAGCCCTACCATATACTCTGGTTTGCCTCTAAGAAAGGTGATTGCCAGCAGAAACATCAGCACTGGCCCAATCACCCAATTCAGCAGCAGCGACACACTCAAAATCTTACCGTTACGGAAAACACCGCCTAGCTCTTCGTAGTACACCTTCGCTAACGGTGGATACATCATGAGAATCAAGCCGATCGCAATCGGTAGATTCGTCGTGCCCACTTGAAACTGATGGATAAAGGACTCCACGCTGGGAACGAAAGACCTAGCGCGACCCCGATCACCATTGCCAGAAGAATCTAGAGGCTCAGGAAATGATCAAGGAAAGAAAGCCACTTTAAAGTTGAGCTTTACATCACAGACTGATTCATAACAATATTTATTGATTTATAGTAAGCGTCTCACCGTCAGAAAGAAATTCCTTTCTCTATCATTTCAAATAAAGTTGATTTATCAAGCCGTTCATCAGATTAACCGCCCGAAAAAAAACCTGATGGATCAGCGATCGTCCTGACACGAGCGTGCAGGCAGAATGGGACTGAAGCGACGGAATTCTGCCAGGTATTGCTCTAGTGCCACAAATTGAGTGAGATCAAGGCTGTAATAAATCCAGCGACCTTCTTGCCGTCCCCGAATCAAACCCGCTTCTTTCAGCGTCTTCAGGTGAAACGACAGTTTGGATTGGGTCACGCCCAGAAGTTCACAAAGATCGCACACGCACAGTTCTTTCTTCCGCAGCAACTCAATCGTCCTCACTCTCAACGGCTCAGATAAAGCATGAAAGCCTAAAACAATTTTATTTGATGCTGTATTCAACGCTTGATTCATCAATTTTTGTTGAAGTGAGACTCTAATTATAGTAGAACTTTATTGTAGCGAATCACTGGCTGAGCACTAAGTGCAGGCGCTTCTGAGCCAGGGCAAACGCACACTCAGGCAGTTAAAAGCCGCAAGAGATAACTGTTGCCCTACCCAGCTTTTAGGCGTTTAGCCTTGATACCTCCTTTAGCAGCAGTGTCTTGACGCAACCAGTTAAGCGCGACATGGCGAATCAGAGCGAGAGTTTCGGGCGCATGGCCTTTACAAACACGCGAGGCCTCTTCATCAAAAGCGACATCCAAGCCCCAATGGATTTGGTTCTCGATGCCCGATGAGCGCGGGTATAGTGGGCAAACGTGGCAGCATTGACCGCAAGCGAACTGGGGCAATAGCGGGTTTCGGTGGGTCTTTGTTCTAGAAGCGGCGATGAGTGTATACCACAACCAGGGTTTGTAAGCCTGTCCAATTCTACCTTTGACGGGGGGTAAAGACGTAGACGGCAGGGACTTGAACTACGCTTCGTGACTCAATGCAATGATGCTCACTCTCACAATGCTGATGCTGCGTGAAGTCGATGCCTTTGTCCTGACGGGCCTGATTGACTGACAGAAGTAAGGGCTTATCGGCGGAAAGTCTTGATGATTGCAGCTTTCAGGTCAGACAGAGGAAAGAGGCGTAAGCTGTTGCTAAGCAAAAATCAAGCAACAGTCATGCAAAAC
>JAHHIE010000059.1 GCA_019358945.1 Stenomitos rutilans HA7619-LM2
GGCTCAACGCTCTAGCAAAGCAAGCGGGGCAAACCATTTACCAACTCAAACACGGTTTACTCGATGACTACCTGTGTCAACAACTCAAACATCCATCGCTCAAAATGGCTTGTGCGTAAGTCCTAATTAAAACAAATCGAGTTGTTATTGTGCGGGAGAATCAGATTAAACTGTTCCGGGGCAGGGAAGCGTTTGGGATCGGCGGTAGTATGCTTGGCGGGTCCTAGCCAGTTTTTAGTTAGCGAGAACCTTTACCCCACTCAAGAAGCGTATTCCCTACTTAAGAAGTGTATTCTCTATGTACAGCAGGATGATGTCAGGCAAAAAGTGCCGCCACTTGAATAGAGTAGGAGTAGACATTGGAGAGGAGTTAGGCGGGTCTGGGCTTACCTACCCTACCACTGACCAGTTTTTGCGACACAACCTAAGCGCCTAACTATTTTAGTTGGTTATATTTCCCATATCGATACCTTCCTCTAACTCAACGGTCAAAACATTTAACTGCGTCTCTAACTCCTCGATCGTCGGTAAATTACCTTTCAAAGACTCTGGCAAAGCATCTCGAAGCTGATACGTCGAGACCCCGATCGGTTTGTTCACATCCCGCAGAGCATACTCAACGATTGTGTTGTCCTGTGTTTTGCACAAAACAATTCCGATCGTCGGATTATCTTGAGGATTCCGCATCAAATCATCGACGGCAGAAACATAGAAGTTCATTTTGCCAGAGAACTCTGGTTCAAACTCGACGGTCTTGAGGTCAATCACCACAAAGCAGTGCAGGCGGAAATGATAGAACAGCAAGTCCAATCTGTATTCCTTGCCACTGACTTGAATGGGAAACTGACTACCGATAAAGGCAAATCCTACTCCTAGCTCCAGTAAAAATTCTCGAATATGCTTAACCAACGCATTTTCTAGCTCCCGCTCTTGTGCTTCTTTGCCTAAGCTGAGAAAATCAAAGTTATAGGGATCACGCAGCACCTGTTGGGCTAAATCTGATTGTGGCTGAGGCAAGGTCTTCTGGAAGTTCGTCATTGCCTCTCCCTGGCGCTGGTATACTCCGCGCTCAAGTTGATGAATCAAAACGCTGCGACTCCAGCCTTGCTGAATTGTTTTTTGGATGTACCATAGGCGCTCTTGTGGATCTTTTACTTTGTCCAGCAACGTGCAGTTATGGAACCATGGAATTTGTCCAGCAACCTGCTGGACGATTGCTTCATCTGGATATGCTTCTGCAAGCGCTCGCATATAAAGAAGATTCGTTCGGGAAAAGCCTTTGATTGCTGGAAACTCCTTCTGCAAATCTTTAGCAAGCTTTGTGACTACTTTTGCCCCCTAACCCTGCTGCTGCTGCCGCAGTAAAATATCCTGCCCAATCTGCCAATACAGCAGCGTCAATTCCCGATTGACTGCAAGCGCAGCTCGTACTTGAGCAGTCCGAATGCGCTCTTTCAGCCCGTGCAGAAATGTTTCATAGTCTTCAGGGTGGAACAAATTAGTCATATAGCGAGCAGGCTTAAACGGGTTGGAAACTCTCAGGAAGACGGTCTCTAGAGAGCCAACAGTGATCACATTCCTTGTTCTAGAGTCAGTAGGTAATCATCGCCTCTAGTTGCGCGAGCAGATGTTCTAGCTGTTGAGTTTTGTCTGGGTTACTCCACAGCGTCTTATCTTTTTTGGCTAATTGAATTGTCTGGGTTAACCGCTGCTGAAGCGTTACTGGTTCGGCTAGCTTCGATTGGTTGTTAAGAGCTTTAAGCCGTTGCTTAATTTCAGACAGGCTGAGAGCATTGCCAACAACTTCTGTCAGCAGTTGCTGTCTGGTTTCTGTATCTTTGAGACTGGCAATTAAAATTCCTTTAGTATAATGAATTTTTCCTTGGCGAATCCCATCCAGGATCTCCTGTGGTTTTTTCAGCAGAGGCAGTCGTGTTGCGACAAAAGATTGCCAGGTGATTCGTCCAAAGGCATCAAAGATTTGTTTGACGAGTTCTGCTTCGTGGCTAACCAAAACGTTTTGGTTAGTTGTTCCTTTGGCGGCATTGTTCATGCGATAGAGCAGACTGACGACTTCTTCGGCGCTATATCCTAACTGAATTTCGAGTAGGCGTAAGGTATTGTCTAATTCCTCTAAAGCACTGAAGTCTCGGCGGTTGGAATTTTCTGATATGGCCGCATGAAAGGCAGTGCGATCGTCCCAATCGAACACCTTGGCTGGAACAGTCTCAAGCTCAATAATTCCGGCTGCTTTGAATCGGCGTAGTCCGGCAACCAGTTCATACTTGCCAGATTGATGGGAGTGGGGGCGCACCCAGAGTGGCGATCGAATGCCATTTGGCTTGATATCGTTCCAAGCCCACTGGTCTAATTCCTCTGGATCGTAGTAATGTCGGACTGGCTTACCATCAGGAACAAAAGTGAATGTGCAAAGAATGTCTTGGCATAAGATCAGTTGTTCCTTCGTTTCTTCAGCCACCTGAGTGATTTTCTGTGTCGCTGCTTGACCGAAGACAAAGCTCAATTCTTCATTGCCTGCGATTGCATCCTTCAACTTGCGTCGTGTTGTCATGATTCAGACTCAAATAATTTCAACGCTTCTATCAAAAGCTTTGTGTAGGCATTTGCAGCGGATTTAGGGGACGATCCTTTCATTCGAAACACCGTACTACCCTGTCCTGGTGCATCCTTGATACATTGTCGATCTGGAAGCACGGTGTTTAATAGAGGTAGAACGCCTCCTTGCAGAGCTTCCTGGGCTTCTCGCAGTAGAATCGTATTGTCTTTTACTGCATTTAAATACACCGCTGCGGATGGTAATCCCCCACGGATCTCTCTCGCTTGACGCACAAATTGCACAATCTTGCCAGTGCTCGCAAGGTCAATCATGGAATCTCGGCATGGAATCAAAACCAGGTTTGAACGAATGAGGACAGCCTTAGTCACCTCACTAGCATTGCCAGGTCCATCAATGATCACAATGTCATAGTGGTCACTTAGCTTGGGGAGTTCATCAAATAACTCCTCTGGGTCGCTGATGACTTTGCAAGGTAGCCCTAATTCTTTGAGCCAGTTCGATGAACTTTGCTGCCCATCCGCATCAACTAAAAGCGTAGAGTAGCCTTTTTGCGTAAACCAATCAGCAGCGTGAACTGCCCCCGTCGATTTGCCAGCCCCTCCTTTCTGGTTCGTAAATGCCAAAATTTTGGGTAGTTTAGCAGGAAGGCTTGCAGCTTCCCGAGGCTTTAATCTAGGCATGGGTTAAATAACCAAGTCTTATGGTTTGATGTTATCACTGATTTAGTAGGATGAAGCACAAAACTAACCAAAACGTTTTGGTTAGGCTGAATAGAAGTTGCAGTAGTTTGTAAAAGTCTGCGATAACAGAATAGCGGTTTGTTAATTCTCTTGAAAACGTTTCTTCACAGGAACAAAGCGGTCAAATTTCTATTACGTTGGTAGTAAAAGCAGCTTGTACAACGGTAATGGTGCTTCAGCCATCATTGGCTACGAATTTCAAGAGAGTGGCAGAAAGTGACTTGTATCTGGCTCCATATCGTTTAAATAAGAGTTGATCAGCCTTTCATGGGTTGAAACAACTAGGCGAACCAAAAGAATGTAGTTACAAAGTTTTACATGCAACTCTGATAACGGTAACGGAGCCCCTCACTTGTCTTTTGAATAGCCTCAGTGGATGCCGCTTGAAGTAGCAGTAGTAGATGAGATGCTGTTTAAGGGGAAGAAGGATTAGCAAGCGGTTCCAACTGCTTACTGACCTCATTCAGGTTAAACATTTCAGGATTGAACTCACGTCCGATCCACTCCTTGCGCTCCGAGTATTCTGGATGACGTGGATTCTGTAGAGTTTTTAGCAACGCTGTATAACCCCAACTACCACCACAATCTTCTGGCGGGCAGGCTCGTTTTCCTGCCAAACAAGTGAGATGGGGCTGTTCGGTCTGCAGCGGTGTCAGCTTTTCGACTGTAATTTGATGCACCCACTCATCACCAAAATCATAGACGTAGGAGAATGTGCACGATTCATCCAGGCTAAGCTGGTCTAAGCACAGGCTCTCATCCTCACTCAACGAAAAGCGATGCAGATGGTAATCTTCCCAGCCCATTGTGATCTGCAAAACCTGATGGAGCTGAGCTAAAGTTGTATTACCAAGCACTTGAAATCTACGCCAGAGCGCTGGACGAATGTCTTCTAGGACGACCTTCAGTTGATAAACTGTTGCCGACTGGGCGGCGGCGCTGGACGAGACGGACAAAGCGGAGGCTGACACGGTTGGACGCTTCTCGAATGCTTCACGCGCCACCACTTCACTGGCTGTTCCGGTCATAGCCAATTCGGGTTGTGCCGTTTGAGTAGACAGCACAATCTGGTCTTGGCCGGAAGCGATCGCACTGCTTGTTCCCATCACGGCATCAAACGCTGCCTCTGCTGCCGCTTGATCCGCTGCCTTGGTATAGCGTCGAAAGTTCTGCACTGATCGATGGCGCGTCAACGTCATCACATGATAGGGATTCATCCCCTTCAATACTAGATCCGTAGCAAAGGTGTGGCGAAACTGATGGGCATGAAACACAATCCCCGTTTGCTTAGCCAGCGCTGCCATCACCTTGCGAATGCCGTCATACCCTAACCGCTGCCAGCGATTACGTCGAGAATGGGAGGCAAACAGTGGACATGCCGACGACAGTTCCTCGCTCGTCAGTGCCCGCCACTGTAAATACTGTTCTAACACTGCCTTTCCCTGTGGTGACAAAGGCACAAAGCCTTTACTGTCTGCCTTCGCTTCGCAGATATGCAAGCGCCGCCCATCATAATCCGCCAGATTCAGTCGCGATACCTCTTCAGCCCGCAGTCCATGCAGGAGCACAAAAATGAGCGCCAAGTTCCGCTCTGGTAATGAACTAACTGCTGCTGCCTGCACAATCTGCTCCACTTCAGTCTCCGTTAAATTCTGTGCCTCTGGCTCCGCTAACTTCGGCAAAGCAACTTCAGTTGTGGGGTCAATGCTGACATAGCGCGATCGCACCAGCCAGCCATAAAAGTTCTTCAACGTCCCCAAAACGCGTCTAACGGTGGCATCAGAGAGCACTCGCTGGGTTGTGCCTTCCTCCTGCCGCAGAAGATGCGCCTTAAACTGAGCTACTTGACGCGGTGTGACTGCTGCCCACGCCGCGTCAGTCCAGTGGAGAAAAGACTGTAAGTCTTGTCGGTACGCCTTCTGACTCTTCGGAGCCAGCGAGCGCGCCTGCAAGAATTCCTCAACCCGCAAGCTTCTTAACTCCGTCGGCTCACTTAACTGGTTAGAACCCACTGCTTCAGCCTGTCTAGGAAAGGACTGAAGTGGCACGATAATAGGATCAGGAATGGTTTTACGAGGGTGCATGGAGTCGAGTGAAGAGTGTGAGGAGAAACGCTTGAGCGTCCAGCAGTGTTGAGCGATCGCCATTTCAAGGTGTGCGCTGCGTCTCTCTCCTACAATACCGCCTGCATCATATTCCGGTTAATTACTATTAGCTGGAATATACAAATGTAAGACGAAATTAGTGGAGTGGATGAGCACCAAATCTGAAAGGGCGGTAAAATGGGGGCTGTGAACTTGTTGGGACAAATGGCAATGGTTTCAGTTCCACCCAAACTCAATGTGATTGATGGGATCATTCACATTGAGCAGCACGACCCACCGCGATCGCCCAGAGACGTGTTGCCGACGATGTATGATCTGCCGAGTGAAGACCCGGAGGAGCCTGGTTTGCCCGACGAATTCCACGACCTCCAACCCCAACTCTTAAGCCGTACCCTCAGTTTGACGGGCTACAGCCGGGAGAATTGCTTCACTGCTTCTGACCTTAACCTTTACTACAATGTGCGGCATCCGTTGTGGCACAAGCGCCCAGATTGGTTTCTGGTGGTCGATGTGCCGCGCTTGTACGAGCAGCGAGATTTACGCCGCAGCTATGTGCTGTGGCAGGAGGGCAATCCGCCTACTGTGGTTGTGGAGTTTTTGTCACCGGGAACGGAAGCCGAAGATTTAGGGCGATTCTACGATGGAACGGTTGATGGTTCCGAGAGTGAGGCAACTACCTCTGTATCTAGTGCTGTCGCTTCAAACGAGGACAACGAGGCAACGAAGGCAAAACCACCAGGAAAGTTCGAGGTGTATGAAACGCGGTTGCGCGTACCGCATTACTTTGTCTACAACCGTTTCACCCAACGCTTGCGCTATTTCAAGCTAGAGGGGGGGCAGTATGGGGAGCAAACACTTAGTTCAGAACCACCATTGGTATGGCTGACAGACTTAGAGATTGGCTTGGGCATCTGGCAAGGAGAGTTTGAAGGGGTGACCGCCGCCTGGTTGCGCTGGTGTGATCAGGACGGACACTGGCTGTTGACAGACACTGAGCAAGAGCGACAGGCAAAAGAACAAGAACGGCTAACTCGAGAGCAAGCCCAGCAGCAATTTGAACAAGCTCAAACTCAACTACTGCAAGCGGCTCAGAATCTGCTAGCAACTGGAATGGAACTGGAGCAAGTGGCTCAGATATTGAATCTGTCGGAATCCCAAACCCAATCGCTCCGTTCTCTGGATTGAATTGGAACCTGCTACTCAAGCAATGAGTGACTTAGGAGAATGCCCCAACCCTATTTGACCTAATGACTCAACGGCACGATCAGATCAAAAATAGCTCAGAGACGGTATCAGTATCAGCTGCGCGAACGACCACGTCGCGCGTTTTTGAGATGCCGAAGGCTTTAACGCTACAGTCTAAGAAAATTCCAGACAAGTGCGTCCGCTGTGCTCTGCTCTCGATGGCGGAGGTACGATCGCTTCATGGAGCAGCAGGCGATGGGTGCTATGTCACTAAGGTGTGCCGCAGTCGCCGATCCTATGCGCGGCATCGTAACCTGCGCAATCAAACTCGCAGACAAAGACGGCATGAGACCTCATCGGAAACTAACGGTGCCAAAGCTGAAACTCAACCGACTGCTCAGTTAATTGTCTATCGGGCGACTCGCTACAACGCTCCAATTGATGGCATTGCGGCTGAGGTGCGGCAGGGAAAAACTAAACTGGCAACCGTTCAGCCAGTCTACTGTTTGGGATTATTACCGAAACAAATCGAGGCTTACATTGAGGCTATGCGGTTGGTGCTACAGCAGGACTATGGCATTGATAAGTTTGCAGGTGTCGTGCAGCAGTTACCGCGATCGTGGCAGGAATTAAAGGCTGCAAAGCAACGATCGCCCCGTCATCGCGAGATTAAGATTGACTTACCTGGGGTGACTGATAGTCACTCAGCCGTGCTGGAGATTTATCGTCAACCAGAGACTACTGCTGTTATTGCGCTCAAGACAGCAGTGTGGAGAGGGGCAACGCCAGAGAGCGGTACACCATTGCTCGACTGTCGCGGGCTGCTGCCGTCTCAAATTCATGCCTACCTGGGTCAAGTGCTCGCGTTGCTTCAATCGCGCTACAGTATTCGCTGGTTTGCTCGGAAAGTGCAACGGTCCCTCGAATCGTGCTTATCCTGGTTGGGACAGACAGAACAGACGAGCGAGGGGGAATCAGAACCTGAAGTCACGTTAGACCTTGACCCGCTGTGGTGGGAGTTGGAAACCAGTTTACAACAGCGTGACCTTCTTCCTGTACAAGCATTAGAGGTGGCGGCTGAGGGCATCTCCCAGATTGTGTTGCAGTTTGCTCAGTTTGCAGAGCTGGCGTTTGAGGAGTTGGAAGCCGTCGCGGAGCGTGGCGTGATACTAGCAGAGGATGTATTTAATCAGTATGTCCGCCAAACGATAGAGGTGGATTTAGAGCAGTTTATTGAACCTCTGGCAACGCTACCCAGAAAGCACTCGGAGCGACAAAAGATTAGGGAAGGAAATTCCGTCGTCGGGGAGTTAAATCAAGCGGCTGTGCTACAAGTGTTAGATGAGCAGATGAGCCAAGAACCAGAGTTAACAGAATCAGAAATCTTCAACGGAGCTTTGGCGTTGGCACACGAGGAAGATGTCTCAGCCTGGGGAGGGATGATCGCTCAGTGGATGCAGGAACACCAATCGTCATTACCTCTCCTGGAACTGGTGCAGGCAATGCAAATGCCGTTACTCAATACTTGGTTAGGAGTGCTGTTGAGCGACGAGTTTGTAGTGGAGCAGCGTGGACAGTTTTATGACTTAACGAGCGTGTGGATAACTGTGATTACCCACTCCGATCAATTTACTGAATCAAAATCCATGCCAACTAGACCATAACGCCACGCGATCGCCGTAGCTTGTGCCCGATCCGATACCTCCAGTTTTGCCAGAATGCTGGTGACATGATTGCGAATTGTACCTTCGGAGAGGTTGAGTCGATCAGCGATCGCGGCATTGGTCAAACCACTAGCAAGTAAACTCAACACCTGGCGCTCTCGCTGGGTCAGTAGCTCGACAAAAGTGACGCTGGGTGGCGCTCCATGCCGGACAACGTTGAACAGTTTGCCTGCTACCAGTGGATCAATATGGGTTTTTCCGGCGATCGTGCCTTCGATCGCGGCGATGATGTCTTCGCTGTTCGTGTCTTTCAAGAGATAGCCAGAGGCTCCAGCGCGAATCGCATCCACCACCCATTCATCCTGATCGTAAGTGGTGAGAATCAGGATGGGCAGGTGAGGATGTTGAGCTTTGATCGCACGAGTTGCGCTAACGCCATCCACAACTGGCATTTTCAAATCCATCAGTACCAGATCGGGCTGAAGCGATTTCACTAGCGAGACTGCCTGTTCGCCGTTCTGCGCCGTGCCAATCGTCTCGATCGTCGCCGCCGCATTGAGGACAACTTTGAGTCCTTCGCACACGATCGTCTGGTCATCGACAATTAACACTCGAATCATCTTCACACCTCAACCTGAAGCCATACCATTGTGCCCTGTTGCGGCGAACTGCGAATCTCTAGCCGACCGTTGATTAGCCGCGATCGCTCCTGCATCCCTGTGAGTCCATAATGACCTTTGGGAAGCGGTTTGTCTGGATTGAAGCCCATACCATCATCAATAATTTCCAGAATTAAATGATGATCGTGCTGACGGAGAGCCACACTAACCTGACTAGCATGGGCATGGCGCACGACATTGTTAACAGCTTCTTCAGCAATGCGGTAAAGCTGCTGTTCCAGGGCTGGATTTAAGCCAATCAACGAATCTGGTAAATCGAGGATCGCGTTCAGGGACGATCGCGCGGCTGCTTGCTCCACCAATTTTCGCAACGCCCCAACTAAACCGAGTGCTTCAACTGAGCTGGCGCGTAAAGCCTGTAAAGCACGGCGGGAGTCTTGCAGTCCGGCACGAGTTAATTCTTGAGTTTGCTTGAGCAATGCGTGGGCTGCCTGAGGATCTTGATCGAATAACACCTCTAATGCTTTTAGCTGCACGCTCAATGCACTCAAGGTATGGGCTAAGGTATCGTGCAATTCCCGCGCTAACCGATTGCGTTCCCGGCTGGTGGTTAACGCTTCTAATGTGGTTGCGTAGTCAGCCAGTTGAGCATTTTTCTGCATCAATTCCCGCCGCTGCTGGCGCTGCACTTTAGATAGCAGAATGATCGCCACTCCTGCCAGGGTAAACGTCATGGTGCGGTCAATGACATGACTGCTCATACTGCTAAAAATTGTGCCCTGCGCTGGGTCGAGCCAGTGTGCCAGCAGGAGAGTGGTTGCGCCCGTGCCCAGGATAAAGCTAACTAATGCCCGGTATCCATACTGCATACAGATGAACAGCAGAGGTAGCAACAGTTGGATATAGAGCCGTCGCGGATTGACCAATGCTGCATCGGGTGACAATCCAGCTTGCAGGTTCAAGTGAGTGGCGATCGCTTGACTCAGCAGAGGTTCGAGTGTGGCAATGACAATTGCGATCGGTAGATAAACTTCGCCTAACTGCCGCTGTGACCAGCGCGACGACAGGTAAATTAACAAAACGGTTGATTGCAACCAGGCTGCGATCGCTGAGTAATTAGATTGAAGGGTAGACCTGTGTGCTGTCACTACGAGAAACAACCCCAGCAACAGCCATTGCACACCTACAATCAGCCGAAACCCCCATACAATTCCAGGTTCAACGGATTCATGAGAGTGAAATAGCCGATTCAGTGGCACAACTCGCATCGTCGTTACTCTCGCGTCATTCTCACATTGAGTTCAACCTAACACGCTGCTCTCTATCCAACGAGGGAGCAGATGCTTGATCTACCATGACAAGACTCACAAAAAGTCATGAATCAGTGCCTAATGCCTGATGAGTAACGACACTGGGTAAGTTTTAGCCACCTTGATACCTTGAATGAGTTACGAGTTCTTAGCACCTAAATCAAGGAGTTATGCCATGAAATTTCTTTTATCTACGTCTCTGATTGGTTGTGTGTTCGCTCTCAATGTGGCGGCTGCATCTGCACGAGAAACCTACACACCCCGTAATCCAAATGTCGATGCAAATCCCAATGTGAATATTGGCAATCCGGCTCGCAATCCAAACCCAAATGTCAATCCCAATCCTCGGATCAACCCGACTCGCAACCCAAACCCGAACGTGAACCCCAACCCCAATCCCAATCCAAATCCCAATGTTAGCAATCCTAACGTCAATCCCGATTTCGATGCCAACCCTAACGTTAATGCAAATCCCAATGTGAATCTTCGACGCTAGTCGGCTGAGGCGATCGGCTTACCGAATGCGTTAGTTCCAACAGGATGAGTTAGTTTCAACTGGATGCGTTATTCCTAAGTAACGCTAATTCCATTGGGCTAACTCATTCGCCATGCAGTTATCAATTGGTTAAAACTAATGATGAAGCCCCTTCTTTTCTTCCTATCTGCGATCGCTTTAGGGTTACTAAGTTGTACGAACGCAGCGAAATTTCCTCCCGTTATTGCTCAGACTTCGGCATCTTCAGAGAACCCATCTATTGCCCAAACTGCGGCATCCTCTGGCTTACCCGTGCCGACGAATCCATTCTTGGCAGATTCACCCTGGGCAGTTCCTACAGGTGAGCGGGTGGTGTGGGGGGCAACGTCTACCCATATGTTCAAAGCGTTCGTTAAAGGTGATCAATTTAAAGTTGTTGCTGACTATCAGATTGACCGAGAAATTTTAGAAGTGAATTGGAGTTTGGCTGTTTTGAAGGGCAACAAAGTGATTGTGCCCGATCGCAATCAGCGACGGTTCCTGCGCTTTGCCGATTCTGATTCGAAGAACCCCCGATCGCCAATCAAGATAGAAGCTGTCTGGCAGATTCCGCCGCAGATTAAAGGGAAGTCAGTGCATTTCAACATTTGTCAGAATAAGTAAGTCGTCATCTTGGCAAAACCCCTCATTTTAACTTTGGAAGCTGAACAAACGTCTCAAGCTACGCGCGAACTGATTTTGGCAACGGCAGAGAGCCACTTGCGGCGCTACGGCTATGCCCGCACGACCGTGAGTGAGATCGCTCGTGCTTGTGGTATGTCTCATGCCAATGTCTACCGATTCTTCAAAGACAAGGCGGCAGTGATTGATGCCGTGACCGAGCAATGGCTCAGTGGAGTTGAGCAGGCGCTACAAACGATCGCTCAACAACCCACGACTGCCACAGACCGACTCACAGCCTACGTATTGGAGCTACATCGAATTAAACGGGCAAAATTGCTAGACGATCGGGAACTGTTTGAAGCATTCAGCGCCATTCTGCTTAAAGATCGCATCGTGGTTGAACATCATCTTCAGAGGCTTCACAGTATTCTCAAACAAATTCTAGCGGATGGCGTTCAATTGCAGGAGTTTCAGATTGCTGACCTCGATCGTGCGGCAGGGGCGATTCAGGATGCCACACTCAAGTTTCATCACCCGCTGATGATTGCCGAAGCGATCAACCAAGCAACTGAGGAGCAGGCAAGCACAGTGATTCAGCTCCTCCTTGTAGCGCTTAAGTCTGGCTGCATCTAATCCTTTTATGACAATTTTCATAGATTGTCACTTGTCACATTAGAGTAGGTACGCTATGGTTTAGGCAAGTAGTTACAGATTACAGTTTTTGTAATTCGTTTGAGGGAGGGCAACATGAAGGCATTTGTCACAGGTGGGTCAGGGTTTGTGGGGCAGCACATGATTTCCCTATTGCAGGAGCAGGGGTACGAGGTGAGGGCACTTGCCCGTTCAGAGCGAGCCGCTGAACGAGTGGCAGGATTAGGAGCAACGGTTGTACGAGGAGATTTACTGGATGAGGTGCCTATGGCTGAAGGAATGCAGGGCTGTGAAACCGT
The DNA here is from genome assembly GCA_019358945.1 of Stenomitos rutilans HA7619-LM2. Lineage (GTDB taxonomy): Bacteria > Cyanobacteriota > Cyanobacteriia > Leptolyngbyales > Leptolyngbyaceae > Stenomitos > Stenomitos rutilans. The sequence goes on from JAHHIE010000059.1 coordinate 12,291, forward strand.
GTTCCATGTTGCAGGCTTTCTCAGCGGTTGGGGAACCTATGAGGCGTTTTACGAGGCGAATGTACTGGGCACTGAGCGGACGATCGCGGTGGCAAAAACGGCAGGAGTGAGGCGGTTTGTTCAAATTGGGGCATCGGCAGTGGTAATGCATCCTGGGTCGGTGCTGAACGCGGATGAGGCATTGCCACTGCAAACCGCATCCCCTTTGCCCTACATTGCAACCAAAGCGATCGCAGAACAACGCGTGATTGCTGCCAACGCTCCGGGCTTTGTCACATCCGTGGTGCGTCCTGCCTGGATCTGGGGCAAGGGCGACCATGCGGTTCCACAACTGGTAGCGGCAGTGAAGCAAAAACAGTTTGTCTGGATTGATGGCGGCAACTATCCCTATGTCACTACGCATGTTCGTAATGTCTGTCATGGAGCGATTCTGGCAGCAGAACGCAGTTCCGGGGGAAAAGCTTATTTTCTAGGAGACGATGAGCAGGTGCAGTTTCGAGAATGGGTGACTCAACTTTTGGCGATCGCAGGAGTGGCTCCCGGAAACTTGAGTGTGCCTTATGGCTTCGCTTGGAACGCGGCGGGACTGCTGGAAACCATTTGGAAGCTAACTCATCGGGCTGGAGTGCCACCGCTGACCCGGACAATGGTGCGCTTGATTGGTCAAGGATTCACGTTTAGCGATCAGAAAGCCCGTGAGGAGTTGAGATATACGGCGATCATTAGTCGTGAACAGGGTCTAGCCGAGTTGAAAGGGGTGCGATCAAGACAGTTCAGCTTTAATTCGTGAAGGGGCGATCGCCCAAACTCGCTGAAGCAAATAGGTGGAACTTAGCTGTAGATTCATCCTTGAGGCAACACACAGCAGGGTTGCTGTGCTTCTATAGGCTTAGCAGTTCCACGTAGCCCGGTAGCTGTTTTATACGAGCGAGCCAAGCTGTCACGTTTGCATAATTGTCTAAAGCGATTTTCCCGTCAGCAGCTAGGGCAATGTAAGGGAAGCAAGCGATATCTGCGATCGTTGGGCAATTCAATTCCAACCATTGTCGCCGTGCTAGATGTTGGTTAATAGCTGTCAGGATTGTATGAGATCGTTGTGTTGCCGTCTCAATATCTAATTGCCGACCAACCAGATGATAAGCTCGTGCTGCTGCAAGTCCTTGTTGAATATCGTGAGCTGCTGTAAAGAGCCATTGCATTACCAAACTCATGGGTTCTGCTTCACTTGGCAACCAGCTATTTCCACCATAGCAACGTGCTAGATACACTAGAATCGCCTGCGACTCCCGGATCATAGTATTTTCATCAACTAACACTGGAACTTGACCAAATAAATTCAGTCTCAAGAACTCTAACGATTTATGCTCGCTACTTTTGAGGTCTAGGGATATAATCTTATGCTCTAGGTTCAGCAACGAAAGCATCAGACGGGCTTTATAACAATTTCCAGATAATGCAAAGTCATACAGCTTTAGCATTCAACTAATTTCCCTCACTCTATTGATGCAACTGCCCTCATTAAATCATTCTGCAATTCTGTTGTCATACTGGATAGTGCGAGATAACGTTACCAGCCAAGCAGTCTGACAACGCCATGCACCGACCGCTGAGATCTGGTCAGTTATGATGCAGAGGTTATCTGTAGCGGGTGGTAGGCAACGCTACTATTGCAGACTAGTGGGTGCAGTGATTACCAACTCCGTGTGATGCGCGATCGCTCGATACCTAGAGAGTGCTTGGTGAGCCAACCTCATGGAAAAGTCGAGGAAATACTTGACAAAGCTAATACTATTCGCTTTTAGTAAATAGTGTTAGCTAACCTGAGTTTGCCGTGGGTCGTCCAATCAAAGAAAAATCTCTAACTCAACGCGACATCATTGCCGCCGCGATCGCCTGTGTGGAGACCGATGGAGAGGCGGCTTTGGGCGTGAACCGGGTGGCGCGAGAGTTGGGAATCACACCCCCATCGATTTACAAACATGTCGAGAGCGGGGCAGTCTTACGGCGACTCGTGGCGCTGGAACTTTGGCGGCGATTCTTAGCATTGTGCTGTCAGTCAATTGAGGGCATAAGCGATGCTGCTGCCCTGCTGAAAACGGTGGCGCATACGGCTCGGAATTTTGCTCGATCGCAACCTGCACTCTACAACGTCATGACGGCAATGCCTCTACACCCGACCGATCCAGAGTGTGTGCCCATTGTTCAAAGCATCCTGACCTTTTATCGGCGAGTCCTCCAGCCTTACAGTTTCACCCAGCAAGAAACCATTCATGCAATGCGAATGTTAAACGCCGCTTTCTATGGATTTGTAGCGACCGAGCAAGCCGGGTTGCTCACCCTAGAGCCATCAACGGAGGAAAGCTACGACGTGATGATCAATGCCTTGATCAAGGCCATCCAATACATCCGACAAGAGCGAGGTGAATAATGACGATTGAAATGCCGATGGATCAGTATATTCAAGTGGATGGAGTTAAGACCCGTTACTGGGCATTGGGTGAGCAGGGTGCGCCCGTGTTATTGATTCATGGTCAAGCAGGGGCGATCGACTACTGGTACAAAAATGTCTTTACCCTGGCACAGCACCATCAGGTTTACGCGCTTGATTGGGTCGGCTCTGGCAAATCTGACAAGCCTCAAACAACGTACACGATTCAGGATCTGAGTCAATTCATTGTTCACTTTATGGATGCAGTCGGCTTATCCCGTGCGTCTCTCATTGCGGGTTCTATCGGTGGTGCAATTGCCCTGAAGATAGCGTTGGCAGTGCCTGAGCGGGTGGATAAGCTAGTTTTGATTGGCGTGGGCGGTTTGGGCAAGGAAGTTGCATTTCCAGCACGACTGACCTCACTGCCGATCATGGGAGAACTGCTGAATCATCCCAGCCCTGGTGCCGCGAGATTTATGATGCAGCAATGTGTTTATGATCCAGACCCTTACTTAAATAACAGCGAATTTATGGATCTGGTACTGCGGAATATATCATCTGAGATTTTGCAATTTCAGACTCGCACCTTTCGGACGATGGGAAACGTCTTCGGGATTAAGTCAGAGTTTTTACGAACTGTGCGCGATCGCCTAGCTGAGATTCAATCACCCACGCTGATTGTATGGGGCAAACAGGATCGAGCCTTTCCCGTCAGTCATGCTGAAGTGGCAGCGAAGGGCATTCCGAATGCTAAATTGCAGGTGTTCGATCGGTGTGGACACTTGCCCTATTTAGAGTATGCCGATGAATTTAATCGCTCAGTGCTCCAGTTTCTAGCGAGTTAGCGTGGCACAACCTCACAAGTCGCTGAACGTAGATTCATCATCTTCAGCAGAGGAGGACGATGAATCTACCGAGTGTTGGCAACTCACCAGCCCCAAAAGTTGGGAGTCGCAAAAGTTAGTTATAGTGCGGCGAGTTCAAGAAACGACTGGCTTCTTCAGTGACGTTGCCATCGAAAATTCGAGTTGTGAAAGCTGCCCCAATTTTCTTTGCCTCTGTGGGAAAGTAGTCGTAGGCAAACGCTTGAGCGTTTTCAAGCGAATCGAATTCATAAAAGCCACCGACCGAGTTGTTTTGCACACCGCTCAACCAGGTTTTGTTCTGAAGACCTTTTTGGGCTTTCAAAACCGGGTTGAGTTCACGCCACGGAGCTCGATCAAACGGTACAGAAAATTGCACTTCAGTGTAGACAAAAAACTTGCTCATTCCTTTACTCCACAATGTAGTTCCTTGCTCGAAGTGAAGCCCGGACTCACAATCTCACTGTAGGCGTCTGCTATCATTGCGTCAATAATGTACTTTTTCGGTAGATACTCTCGAAAAGGAAAGTATGGAATGACCTCAAAAGAACGCTATACGCTATGCCCGGTGGATGCTGCGATCGCTCTGATGTCGGGAAAGTGGAAACCGCGCATTCTTTGGAAACTGCACCTCTACACGGTTTTACGCTACAGCGAATTCCAACGGGAGATGCCCAGCATCACTCACAAAATGCTCGCCCAACAGTTACGGGAGTTGGAACGGGATGGTTTAATCACTCGAACGATGTATGCAGTTATGCCGCCGAAAGTTGAATATCGACTCTCGGAGTTTGGCCAGACGCTGGCTCCAGTGATTGATATCTTAGTCACCTGGAGTCGAGATCATGAAACCGAAGTACGGGCGATTTTGGAGCGAAAGGAGTTGGCTGAGCATGTATAAGTTAGACCACTCAACAATTTTGAGAGAGCATTCCTAGAACGCAAAGCAATCACAGCCAATACCGCCCCAAAAGTTTGATAAGGAGCCAGCCGTGCTGAGCGTTGAGGATGCCGTTCGACAAGTAGCTCTGTGAAAGTGATTGCACAAGGCAGTGCATAGGTGAATTGCTTTTGCCGCGGCAGGAACCGCTGGAGCAGAGTAGTAACCACCATAGGTTGCAACAGGCGACCACTCCGGCAACACAGGAGTAGAAGGTGGGTCAAGGTCTTTGAACTCTTTGGCGGCATAAACAACCCTGCCACCCACGATCGTCATCACCGACTCCAACCCTTTAATTCGCTCGGCTGGAATTGAGAAGAAATCTTCGGAGAGGACGGCTAAGTCTGCAAGTTGACCGGGAGCAATCGCCCCTTTCTTGCCTTCCTCGGACGAGAACCAACTGCTGCCCACCGTGTAGAGGCGTAGTGCTGCCATGCGATCGAGCCGATTAGCTGCGGGATATAGCGCAGTACCCCCCACCGTTTTACCGCTCACCATCCAGTAGAGAGAGACAAAGGGATTGTAGGATGCGACACGGGTTGCATCGCTTCCAGCTCCAACGGGAACATCCAGCTCTAGCATCCGAGCGATTGGAGGAGTACGTTCAGCGGCTTGCTTACCATAGCGATCAATGAAGTAATCACCCTGAAATGCCATCCGATGTTGCACAGCAATGCCGCCGCCTAACGCTTTGACTCGTTCAATGTTGCGATCGCTAATCGTTTCAGCGTGATCAAAGAACCAGTGAAAACCATTAAACGGAATCTCTCGATTCACATCCTCGAATACATTGAGAAAGCGATCGATCGACTCGTCATAAGTAGCATGTAATCGGAATGCCCAACGATTTGCTGCCAGCAGTGATACGACGCTCTTCAGTTCTGCCTCTAGCGAATCTGCCAAGTTGGGACGGGGTTCCAGAAAGTCCTCAAAGTCAGCGGCAGAAAAGACCAGCATTTCCCCTGCCCCATTCATTCGGTACAGGTCGTCGCCGTTGCCCGGTTTAGTCATCGTGATCCACTCGGCGAAGTCTTCTCGTTCCTGTTTCGGTCGCTGAGTAAACAAATTGTAGGCAACGCGAACCGTTAACTTAACCCTGTTTGTGTAGGTCATCAATCACCTGATAGTCGTCGGGATAGTTCTGAAAACCGCCGCCAGCATCGATCGCGCTGGTAATGCCCAAGCGATTCATTTCCCGCATAAAGTGGCGAGTGGAATTAACCTGATACTCGTAGGGCAGTTTGGGTCCTTTTGCCAAGGTTGCATAGAGAATCATGGCATTCGGACGGGCAATTAGCATTCCGGTGGGATTGCCGTTGCTGTCATGCTGAATTTCTCCGGCAATGGGTTGAGGTGTGTCTTTGGTGTAACCTACCGCTTTGAGAGCCGCGCGGTTGAGTGATCCAACCCATAATTAATGATCGCTTGTTGGGAGACGACGCTAATAGTGGCTCCAGCTCCAATACCCTGAATGGTTTTCGTCATCTGTGCAGCAACGTCGGGTTTTGCTAGATCTGCGATCGATCGCACGGCTGCTTCCGGCACGTAGTCGGGTACGCCCCAAAAGAAATAGGCGTTTTCATACAGCGTTGCTAGCTGTACCGCTTGATATTTAACCGCATTCCAGTAATTCGCGTGGGCTTCCGGCAACCAAGCCGCCACCAACAGATCCACTTCACCCGTTCCTAATAGCGGAAAAATTTGCTCGTGCGGACCTTCTCGCACCGTCACCCCATAACTGAGACGTTCCAGGAGAATTTGAATCAGTGCCGCCTTTACCTGGTAAAACGACAAACCGACTTGCCCCAACACGATCGTCTGTGGACGAGCCGCAGTTTGAGACAGGCTGTGATGGGTCAGAATGGTACTCATAGGTAAACCAACAGCGAGGGCAGTGACAAACTGTTTGCGCTTCATAGGTAATAGATCCAACTTAATTGCGCTTTATACAAGTTGAAGTTGTTCACGAATCCGGCGGGCAGCCTCTCCCGGCGACTTGGCAGCGTAAATGGCTGCACCCACCGCTGCCACATCTGCTCCCGATGCCGCAACTTGCCCAATGGTCGTTTCATTAATTCCCCCCGCCGCCGACAGTGCCAACGAGGTAGCCTCCCGGAGGGACGTGAGTGCATCAACCGTAGAGGCACACAAATGTTGCGCCTGATCATCCAAACCGCAATGTACCTCCAGGTAATTTACTCCCAGTTTCTCTAATTCCTGTGCTCGCTTCACTGGCTCATGCACAGCAATCATATCTGCTGTCACATATTTGTTGTATTTCCGAGCCGCCGCCACTGCGCCTGCGATTGTGCCATCGCTCGATGCCGCTAAAACAGTCGTAAAATCTGCTCCCGCCTTGAATGCCATTTCTGCTTCCAGCTCTCCTGCATCCATCGTCTTCATGTCTGCAAAGATCAGCTTGTCTGGAAACTGTTGCTTAAAGGTTGCGATCGTTTTCAAGCCTTCCTGCTTAATCAACGGAGTGCCCGCTTCAATGATGTCAATAAAAGGCGCAACCTCCTGAAGCAAATTCATGGCTTGCTCTAGCGATAACAAATCAACAGACACTTGAATTTTCATCGGAATACCTCATTCAAGATTTGTATGTAATGCCCACAGGGTTTCTGCACTCCTATTCAGGCTGTGAGATAGCACATGGAATAGCGCATCAAACAGCAGTAGAGTGGTTTGTTCAAATAGCGAGCCTGCAAATTGTTGAGACTGATGCTGGCTGTGATCCTGTTTTGCCGCCGCATCAATTTTGATTACGAGATTCGCTGTAGTTGCCAGAGGGGAAGCGGGTTGCGTGGTTACGGCGACCACCGTTGCCCCAATTTCTCTCGCTTTCGTGGCGATCGCTAACACATTTCCAGTACTGCCAGACCCGGAACAGGCAATCAATAAATCCCCCGGTTGAATCGATGGCGTTGTCGTTTCACCAACTACATACACATGCAGCCCCAGATGCATCAATCGCATTGCTACCATCCGAATCACTAAACCACTGCGCCCTTCACCCGTGACAAAGATCTGTTGAGCAGTGAGAATGGCATCCGCTAGTTGAGCGATCGCCGAGTAACTCACTGTCTCCAAAACCTGCCGGTCTTCCGCCAATACTAGGGTGATCGCCTGACTGAGCGCCGTTTGAATGGTCGCTGGATTCGTGCTCGAAGAAACCATAGGGCTACTGACTCGTGACTTAACTGAGGTCAGTGTTACCCATGCTTGAGATGAGAACCAGGCACGATCGACATTTTAGACAAGAAGTTACGAAGAGTAGGGGACGGTTCTATTCTTCAGTTCCCCTACTCCTTTGATAAGTTCTGAACTAACGTGCCGATCTTCCCTCGCTGATTGCATTGAAATAATGGAGTCTATTTACAGCTTTAACAAATAAAGTTAGGTGCGATCGCCCTTTCGCCCTCCCCCTTTCACCTTTTTTTCTCAGAGATTGATCAATGCAAAATCGTCGAATTGGTCGAGTTCTTTTGTCACTATCAGGCTTTTGTACAGGTTTCCTACCTGTGCTAGCAGACTTCAATGCAGAGCATACCTTCAGTGCGGGTTGGTCTCCTCACGCTCGATTCCACGGCAGTGCCACTGTAATTGGACAAATGGCATGGGCGGCGATCGCCCTCTGGCTCCTCTGGAGTCCTGCGACCAGGCAGCATAAACTCAGCTTTCTATTTGCCACGTTTGTGCCCCTGGTATATTGGGGCGCATTTTTCCCTGCTATGCTGGTTCCCACTGTTGCTCTAGAAGATCAGGGCAAGGAGATTCCGCATCTATTCGGAGTTCCCAGCAACGTTTACATTTTTATGTTGGTCATCACGATCGCCCTGCTCGGCTATTGGTTCTCTCAACGCGATCGCACATCATCCAATCAACTTTAGGTGCAGTGACTCGTTCACCCACACTCAAGCCGTTCTAGTGGCACTCAAGCGAGGGATTGCGAATTTGTAGAAGGGAGTGTCCTGCTGATCGCTGAATGTTTTATATGGAAAGTCAATCGGGTCGTAAATCTCGTGATTAAATTTTGTTGTTAGGTTAAGCACTCTGACACACAGGAGGTAATATTGAGTGACTCAATTAAAGTGTAGTGCCGTAATATTTGATCTTGATGGCGTGCTTGTAGATTCCACAGCCTGTATCGAGCATCACTGGCGACTATGGGCAGCTAAGTACAACCTTAATTTAGAGAAAGTTTTGGACGCAGCGCATGGAAGGTGAACCATAGAAACCGTTCGTCTCGTTACACCTTATCTTGATTCTGTAATAGAGGCAGCCCAGTTAGAAGCAGACGAGGCTTTTGATACAAATGGTGTGGTTGAAATTGAGGGAGCAGCCCAACTGCTACGTTCGCTCCCATCTCATCTATGGGCGATCGCCACTTCAGGAACCAGGGATACTGCAACAACTCGAATTAACCACACAGGCTTACCAATGCCAAATGTTCTTGTCACAGCAAACGATGTCGCACGGGGTAAACCAGATCCAGAGCCATACTTGTTGGCAGCTAGTCAATTGGGAATAGCTGCTAGCGAATGTGTTGTAGTAGAGGATGCACCAGCAGGGATACAGTCAGCGCTCAATGCTGGTATGCAAGTTATTGCTATTGCTACTACCCACTCCACAACAGATCTTACAAATGCCAACATCATTGCAAGACACATTATTGACGTACAAATCTCCAAAGATAATTCTCAATCAGAAAACGGCTTAATTATCCAAGTAGCTAAAATGTAACATTCTGAACACGTTCAAACTCAACGGTAGAGATAACGTTCGCATAAGGCATTGCGAGTGCCGCCATAAAAGCCGCATGAACCTCGGCAGCTTTGACTATTTGATCCTCAAACTCCAGGTCTCGCGTGGCACAAGCATCCTGAATGACGATGCACTGCAATCCAAAATCGAAGGCAGCGCGGGTTGTGGCATCAATGCACATGTGACTCATTGCACCACAAATGACCACTTCCTCAACTTCAACGTCTTTGAGGTGCTGGAGTAGATGGGTGTCTCTAAAACTATTCGGAAAGTGTTTCACCACAACCATTTCGTTTGGTTTGGGAGTAACACTTTCATGAATTTCAGCCCCTTTTGTATCTGGCAAGAAAAATGTTGCTCCCGGTTGTTTCGAGATGTGCTGTATATGAACGATCGCTGATTGTTGATCTCGAAATCTCTGTAGCAGTTTCCCAGCGTTTTCTGCCGCTGATTCGATATCAACAAGTTCAAAGTGTCCACCCGGAAAGTAATCATTTTGAATGTCAACGAGAATCAAGCCCTGTTTCACGTCAGTTCCTATCATAAGTTCGTCCTGTATCGCTTTCTTGAGTTTGCACTTGAGGCTGAAAATAGCTTATGGCTCCATCTTGCAGTTGCTTCGATAGCATGAGTATGAGCGAATCATTTCAATAGTTCAAGTACGTACAATAGAGTTGGAAACTATTAAAAAGTATCGTTGGAACCCGACTCTATGCCGCAGAAACAATACATGTGTCCGGTAGAAGCCCTTGTCGATGTTGTGGGGGGCAAGTGGAAGCTGCCAATTCTCACGCTCTTGTTTCAGGGAACTAAACGCTATGGAAAATTGAGACAGCAGCTTCCGGGAGTGACGGAGCGGATGCTGACTATGCAGTTACGAGAGCTAGAACAGTCTGGTATTGTGCAGAGAAAGGTGTATGCGGAAGTTCCTCCCAAAGTAGAATACTCCCTAACTGAGTTGGGACTGGGCTTAGAACCAGTTTTACGGGTCATGCTGAGTTGGAGCGAGCAGTACTTGGGTGTGATTGAGCAGAAAGCAGATTGGTGGAAGGAGGTTAGTAAACCTTGATTGCATCTAAAATGTGAGCGATCGCACTCAAGCCGTTCTCGTGGCACTCAAGCGAGGGATTGCGAATTTGTAGAAGGGGTGGCGATCGCTCCTCCCATCCTATTCTTCGGACGCGGCTGCATAAGAAGTGAGCTAGAGAGATGTACCGTGCATCCAATAGTACATCTGCTTATCTCCGTAGTGAATCGGAAGATATGCGGAAAGTACTTGCCTAAACATCTCTAGCAGAGTATTCTGCTGAAGAATTCTGCCTAAACGCCGAATTGGGATCTTAGGCAGAAAGTTTCCGTCTATTCACCTTCTATGGGATCTTAGGCAGAATGATTCCGTCTATTAATTGTTAGGTTTCTTGGGTAATTAGTGAGAGCCGTTCTTAGAACTTATTTGTAGGGTGCATAGAACCGGATAGCCTAGCTGTATGATTCTTCATGATGAATATTACAATGATTGTGAGCTATGGCTAGGAGAGTAGAAGTTGTTCCGCATAACCCAAACTGGTGCAGCGCATTCGAGAATGAATCGAAACAAATTGCGGCTGCGTTGGGTGATAATGTAGTGGCTGTTCATCATATTGGCAGTACGGCGATTCCAAACATTCATGCAAAACCAATTATCGATATGTTGGTTGAGGTCAGAGAGATCGCAAAAGTGGATGAGCGAGATGCAGCGCTGCAAACATTAGGGTATGAGGTCATGGGTGAGTTTGGAATTCTAGGTCGTCGTTTTTTTCGCAAGGATAATGAAGCTGGAATTAGAACACATCATATTCATGCGTTCGAGGTTAATTCAGCCCAGGTAGAGCGTCATTTGGCATTTCGCGACTATATGAGAATTCATGCTGAAGACGCGCAGCAATACAGTGAATTGAAGCAAGAACTCGCCAAGAAGTACCCGACTGGTATTGAGGGGTATATGGACGGAAAAGATGGATTTATCAAAGAAATGGATAAAAAGGCGGCGGAGTGGCGAACTTCACAAAGAGGTATGTGACAGAAACCTAATAATCCGCTTGCACACCGACCGTATCTAGTTGGTTGGTTAAGAACGAAAGGTTACTCGCGGCGGGTGAAGCGGGTCGTTAGCTGGCTCAACTTACAGTGGCTCTAGAACTTTGAGTGCGATCGCATGAGCAGTTACATCGGTAACTCCCAACGTTTTCAGAATCATTTTTGTGATCTGCTCTGGATACTCTGACTCTGTCTGGCTAGAATGCTTCCCATTGCCATCAAACCAGTTCCCAAGATCAGGTAAAACAGGAGCAACCGTTATGCGAATTGCCATCATCGCCCTGGGAACCCAAGGTGATGTTCAGCCTTACATTGCTTTGGGAAAAGGATTACACGCGGCGGGTCATGCTGTGCGTTTATTGACGCATGAAAACTATGCAGGGCTGGTGAATTCTCATAACCTAGAGTTTTGCTCAATGCAGGGCAATGTCCAAGAACTGATTGAAACCCAGGAGATGCGTGACCTGCTTGCGAGAGGGAATTTTCTAGAGATTACCGCTCGTATGGCAAAAGAAACTCAACAGGCAGCCATTCGATGGGCACAAGCAGGCTTAGTTGCTTGTCAAGGCATGGATTTGTTGATAGTAGGCGTTGGCGGCTTAAACTTGGGTGTTGCCCTGGCTGAGAAGTTAGACATTCCCTTGCTGCAAGCCTATGTCTTTCCCTTCACTCCCACGAAAGCCTTTCCCGGTGTCTTGTTTCCCCAATTAATTGCCCGATTTGGTGGATCTGTCAATTGGCTGTCCCATCAATTGGTTCGCCAACTCCTCTGGCAGGGGTCTCGAACCGGAGACACACTCGCCCGCAAGCAAATCCTGAACTTGCCCGCAGCCCCCCTGTTAGGTCCCTACCACTCCCCGTATCTTCGCCGCTACCCTGTTCTCTACGGGTTCAGCCCCTCGGTGATTCCCAAACCCTCGGATTGGCAGAATACTCAGGTCACGGGCTACTGGTTTTTAGACGCAGCACCGAATTGGACTCCACCTGATGCCCTGATAGAGTTTCTCGAAAATGGCTCACCGCCTGTGTATATCGGATTTGGTAGTATGGGCAGTCAAGCTCCAGAGAAAACGGCTGATTTGATTTTGAGGGCGATCGAGCAATCGCAACAACGCGCCATTTTGCTTTCTGGTTGGGGTGGTCTGCGACCAGAAAACTTGCCGAATCGCGTTTATCTAGTGGATTCTATTCCCCATGCCTGGCTCTTCCCACGGGTTGCAGCGGTGGTACATCATGGCGGTGCAGGAACAACAGCCGCCGGTCTGAGAGCCGGAGTGCCGGCGATCGTGACTCCATTCTTTGGCGATCAGGGCTTTTGGGGGCAACGGATTGCCGCATTGGGCGTTGGCACCAAACCAATTCCCCGCAGGCAACTGACCGTCGAACGACTGACCCAGGCGATTCAAACGGCTGTAACCGACCAATCGATGCGTCAGCGAGCAGCGAAATTCGGGGCGAAGATCCAAGCGGAAGATGGAATTGCCAATGCCGTTGCTGTCATAGAGAGAATGGGACGATGACTGTCTGCTCATGTACCCGTTTGACTTTCACTCTGCGCTTCAAGTTCACGCTGTAAGGCTTCGATCTCATCCAAGATTGGCATGAACCGTTGTCCAAATACTGTCAACTGGTATTCAACGTGGGGCGGAACAGCAGGGTAGACAATTCGTTCCAAGATGCCCAGGCTGACCATGCGGCGAAAGTAGTAGTTTTGCACTTTAGGGGTCAAGCCCTCTAATTCACGCTCGATCGCGCCAGGGCGACAAACTCCTGCACGAATCAGCCCCAGAATCCGCAGCGACCACTTACAGCCGAAAACAGCCTCTACAACTTCTGCAACATCTGGAATAGACGAACTTTGTTTTTCCTGAGAAGACCGCATTTCTTTCATAAAAGTACCCTGCCTAACAAAATTGTGCCCGCTTGCGGGAGCCTGTCGCGCTCTCTATGCTTTGAATCACAACCAGCATACAAGCAGGGAGAACCCATGAGTTTAGAGCACAAAGTTGTTGTGATTACAGGTGGTGGCACAGGCATTGGTGCAGATGCGGCTCAAGCCTTTCATCAGGCTGGGGCTAAGGTTGTTCTGAATGGGCGGCGGGAAGATAAGTTGGCTCAGACCGCAGCCGCGATCGACGCTTCTGGAGAAACAGTTGCCTATGTAGTGGGCGATGTTGGACAGCCCGAAACCAGTCAGCGAATCACAGCACTTGCCGTTGAACGATTTGGCGGTGTGGATGTGCTGTTTAACAACGCAGGTATCTTTCAACCAAAACCGTTTCTGGATCATACTGAGGCAGATCTCAATGACTATCTGAATCTCTTACGTGGCTATTTTCTGATGTCACAAGCGGCTGTCTCGCAAATGCGTCAACGTGGGGGAGGAGCGATCGTCAACATTGGTTCAATGTGGGCAAATCATGCGATCGCTGCCACACCATGCAGCGGGTCTTCCACAGCGAAGGGTGGTGTTCATGCGCTGACTCGTAGTCTGGCGATCGAATTTGCACCAGAGAACATCCGAGTCAACGCGATCGCCCCTGCTGTGGTTGAAACCCCACTCTTTGAGCCATTGCTAACTCCTGAACAGTTAGCGGCGTTCAATGCCTTTCACCCAATCGGTCGGAATGGGCAAGCTCAGGACATCACAGAGGCGGTTCTATTTCTAGCGGATGACTCCTCTTCTGGTTGGATTACAGGAGTTGTTTTACCCGTTGATGGTGGGGTCACAGCCGGACGCAATTAACCAACAAAGAAGGCAATCACCCTTCGCATTCATTCTGCTTCTGAGTCGTTGTAGAAGTTGGATAGAAGAGTGCTTGCTAGGAATCTAAAAGCTCATCAGGTAAGCGTTTTAGGATTCGCTGGAAGGGTTCGGTATTTTTGAGACTCCGCGCCAGCATGAGCGCACCTTGAATCTGTAAGATGGCATCTTCAGCCTTTTCACGAGCTTGAACAGCACTAACGCCAGTTTCAGCAATCACTTCTACACCAGAACCCAGAATTCAACTTGGTGAAGATGACATTTACTTCGTTGACATCGCACCTGTCTGGAATGGTTACGAAGGAGATGCAGGACATACGTTTGTGACGGGTTCTAATCCTGAGCTAGAGCGCTGCGCTCTTGATACTAGACGAATTTTTGATTTAGTATCAGAGAAGTGGAGAACCGAATCAATCAATGGTCAAGAGCTTTACGAATTTGCGGCACAAACTGCTCAAGAACTAGGGTGGATGCTGAATTTGAAAATGGATGGTCATCGTTTAGCGGATTTTCCACACACAGCTTATCACTCTGGGAAACTAGCAGCAGTTCCGTTCCATCCGTCTCCTAAAGTTTGGGTGTTAGAGATTCAGATTAGGCATCCTGATAAACCCTTTGGAGGCTTCTACGAAGATATTTTGATGTGAATGATTAGTGCTGATTCAATGAGTGAAATTATCATAGAATGTCAAGAGTATCTGTGAGAGATTTAGCGATCGCACCGTAAGCAAATTTCACACTACTCATAGGAAGACAATGTATTTCTATGGTGTTCGCATTCAATCAGCTTAGACTGCAAGTTTTTTCGATTCAATAGCGACCGCATTGCTCTTCATTTGTATGGCTGAGATCATTGCCTTTGCAGGACCTTCATTACCTGCTATTCCTGATTCAACTTGGAACTTATTACTAAACCAGGTACAACTTCAACCACCGGCTCAGGAGGGTGACATTCTTGCTGTAATAGATGAGCGCCCTCACACACTGGTGCTGATAGACGGGTACTATTTTGATGGTCGTGACCATATTGTAGCTGCTGTCAAGCCTCAAGAATTAATTACAGCAGTCAATGCTGGTATTCGGCTCATTGGTGCTGCCAGTATAGGAGCAATCTATGCGGCTGAATTAAGCCAATATGGGGTTGTGGGTGTGGGTCAGGTTTTCGAGTGGTTTCGAAACGGCATATTACGAGGAACTGATGAGCTTATCATTTTGCATCTTCCGGAAGAGTTCGGCTATCAACACATTACGGTTGCCCTTGTAGAAGTTCGCTATGCTTTGCAGCAATTAGTCAACGAGCAGTTTGTCTCTGCTGCTGCCAGTCAAGCTTTTATTGCAACTGTTAAAGAATTACCATTCCCTGAGCGAAGTTTAGACGTAATTCTGCAATTAGCGCGTAGTTACTTAAATGAGTCAACAATTAAAGCATTGCAGCTTCGTTTGACTTCAAATAGCGTTAAACAAGCTGATACAAAATTAGGACTTCAATTTGCCTTATTTGAGTCATGATTTGAGAGTAGCAGATGAGCGTGAGCGAGATTGATTCGTTTGTTGCCCGCACGATCGCTGGTCAATACGATCTCCTTCATCTACAAATCGAGCGATCTCGCTCAAGCCGTCCTGGTTGCGCTCAAGTGCGGCATTGCTAACTTGTAGAGAGGGGGGCGATCGTCAAAAAGCAAATTAGGAGAACTCAGCAAGAATATATCGATACAACTACATTTGGTAGAACTAACTTAGTACAAGTTTTATCCAATGCTAGAGAAGTTAGTATGATTGCGAGAATGTGGCATGGTAGAGTGCTTACCTCTAAAGCCAAAGCATACCGAGAGTTTTTGAACATGCGGGCAGTTCCAGACTATCAATCCGTGGAGGGTAACGTCAGTGTTTACATCTTTGAGCAGTCCGAAGGAGACATCACCCAATTTGTTACACTCTCGTTTTGGAAAAGCATGGAGGTTATTCAAGGCTTTGCGGGTCAAGATGTAGGGGTTGCAAAATACTATGCAGAGGACAAGGACTTTTTGTTTGAGTTTGAGCCAAGAGTCTTGCATTACGAAGTTGTAGGGCAATCACAATGACAATGATTACTTTTTCTGAGCAGCGAGATATTACGATTGAACAAATTCTGCCGATATACAGGGCAAATGGTTGGTCTTCGGCTCAAAAACCCCAAGCTTTGTATCAAGCATTACTCAACTCACACTCGCTTGTCTCAGCGTGGGACAGAGAAAAGCTAACCGGAATTGGTAACGCAATTTCGGATGGATTTTTAGTTGTTTATTATCCCCATCTGTTAGTTCATCCAGATTATCAAGGTCAGGGGATTGGCAAAAGAATTATGGAAATCTTAAGGAAGCGGTACGAGGAAATGCACATGCACATGCTTGTAGCTGATAGTGAAGCGATCGCCTTCTATGAAAAATGTGGGTTCACAAGGGCTGGAAAAACAGAGCCAATGTGGATATACGGTGGCGACGATCATTAAGCAAAGGTCACTCAGTGATCACGAGACGGTAATGAGAATTTGGCGCTAATACAGAAGCGATTTACCGCCACCACCACAGCAAACTTGCTGAATGAGAAGATTGACTCATGCTGACTATTACGATCCTGTAGTTGTACATGGGAATACCAAAGACATAGAGACTGGCGGTTAGCAATTCCTCAATCAACTCATCCGAAATCATCAAGGCAGCTTCTAACGATGGCGTGAGTTGCTCCGGTGGAGCGAATGCCGCAGCAATCCAGGCTTCATCGATCACGGGCACTGGATAGCGTCCTAAATCTCGGTATGTGATCGCATCATTTGGACGAATTTGTTTCCACACATTGATGAACTGTTTGGTCAATGCGCGAGAGATTGATCGTTCTCCTCTCGGACTCGAATCTAAATGCAAAATGTGTGTCATTTCAGATACTTTCTCCATCGATTGTTAATTGCTGGTATTGTGCGTCTTCAAGGAATGCCGTTTTTCTTTGAGTTTTTGGTAAACCGCAATCAGGAGAGCATTACTGATCAGCAGAACCATTCCAAATCCAATCAGCGTGCTCACAGTTCCGAATCGCTCAGATAGAAACCCAATCAGAATCACGGGAACGCCATATCCCAGATAGGCACAGACAAAATATCCAGAGGTGACTCTTGCTGATTGAGAGCCACCCAGCCGTACCACTTCAGCTAATCCACCCAGGTAAGTAAATCCGTAGCAAGCTGTACCCGCGATCGCCACTCCTGCCAACACTAAACTCAATTGACCGAGCCATGCTCCACAGGTAAAAATGAGGTAGCCCAACACCAGCAGCACAGCCCCAATTTGCAGCGATCGTCGGGCTTCTAGTCGTCGAGCAACAGGCTGAAACAGAACGCCTGCAATCACGATAATGAATAGCATTGGACCTGACCAGTTTGGCAGTCCGTACTGCGCTAATTGAGCGGGAAGAATCACGCCAACGATGCCAGCGAGTGACCAGGCAAGGGCGATCGCCAACCCTGCCCAAATTGTTCCTGGTGGAAAGCTCGGCAGTCGAATCAATGAGCTAGAAGTTGTGGGTTGTTCAGGGATGCCGATTGCCAAACCAATACAGCCCAGAATCAGGACGAAAATCACCCAGTAGCTGAACGGCACCAGCGATCGCTGATAGGACAACACCACGTTCGTAAATAGAGCGCCACTGGAAAAGCCCAATGAGGTGGTGAGACTGATGTAAGCGGCGACCTTCTTAGCGTTCTGGGGCATCAAAGCCGATAGATATGCCGTTCCCGTTCCAGTAATCAAGCCCACTCCAATTCCTTGCAAAACTCGCGTGACGAATAATGTGTAGATGCTGGGTTGAGCAATCATCAGAAACGTTGCGACACAAGCAACGAGCAAACTTGCCAGAATCACTGTTTTTCGTCCAATTCGATCGGAGGCTCCACCCAGCAAAATCAAAGTAGGCAGGAGTCCTGCTACGTAGGTAGAGAAGGCGATCGCGGAGATGCCACTGCCAAACCCCGCCATTTTTGCATAGGTCCCGTAGAGCGGAATTTGTAAGTTTGCGGCATGGGTGATCAGAAAAACGGCGGCTGCCACAATGAGTACGGGTCGCTTCATGGGTTCTCACCTGTTTGATCCTGTGGCGGAATGATCCGTTGTTCAAACCGCTCTTTTATCAGACGGTCTCGTTCCGACAATCGCGGTTCTCTCTGAACAGGTTGAGGCTGAGGAGTTAAAGCGCACTCAGAGCGTTGCTGCACTTGGATTGAACGTTGAGTTGCTGGTAGTTTAGATCGTGTCGTTGATGATTCTGATGGTTTAACAGCAACACAAGTTGGTTGAGGGGATGGCTGCAATTGAGAGTCTGTTTGTGCATTTCCATTGATACTGAACAAAGTCGAAGACAGTAGAATTAAGCCAACGCTGAGCGTAAATTTCATTGTTTAAGCTCCTGAATGACAGGTGGTGTTGATTCAATCAAGATTGAGCTTTGTATCAGCAATTCAACAGCAAACTTTGGTGCGATCGCTCACACAGGAGAGACTCGGTAATTGTCTTGCTGTTGTTTAATTGCTAAAGAAAACTCTTTATAAACTAAATCTATAAGACCGTAATCAGTCTGTCTTGCACGTTCTTACGGTTTTAGACACATTCTTACTGACCTTTGAGGAATGCTTTGGGAGTGACACCAACAAGTCGTTTGAAGTGACGACTGAGATGGCTTTGGTGGGTGAAACCCAGATTATGAGCAACCTCTGCGATCGACGCTTTCCCCTGCCTCAGCAGTTGTTTAGCCCGTTCTATTCTACGTTGAATCACAAATTGATGCGGTGCAAGTCCAGTCGATTGTTTAAATAATGCAGAGAAATAGCTGGGGCTGATCTGAGCGATCGCCGCCAGTTCTGATAAAGTTAAATCTTGATCAAGATGATGGTCGATATAATCAGTAACTTGTTTTAATTGATGCCTTAATAAGCCCTGAACTGTTGGCTCAGGAATTTGTTTTTGGATTGAATAACGCCGTAGCAGATGGATTATGAGTGTAGTTGTGAGTGAGTCAACATACAGTCGATCGCTGAATTTATCTGCTTCAAGCACAGATTTGAGGGGTAAACCAATTCCATAAATCAGTGGGTCAGGTTGACTAAAGCTGGGTAAAAGTGCAATTTCGCTACTAGAAGTCCATTCAGATGCATACTGTTCAAAAATAGTTGAATGGAACTGAAGCAGAATAAAGTGGCATTCCTGCTTCCAAATCGCCCAATTATGAACATGAGCCGGAATAATTGTGACATCTCCCCGTTCTATTTGCCCAGATTGCAAAGATTGTGGTTGCATGTACCCAACGAAGGGAGAAGAGAGCCGCTGAGTATGAATGATAATTTGAGATTGGTTTAAGGCATTTTCAGGAACTTGATGAGGTGGTTGCTGGTGATATTCCAGTCGAATACCGTTCCATCCGGCGCGATCGCTGGAGAGGATTGGTGCCTTGGGATAAAGCTTCATCGCGTCATTCTGCTGAGTCAAGTCAACACCTATAGGATTTGAAGTGACCATTGCTTGTTTGACTCCTTTTAGCTGTAAACGCTATAGACCACCATTACAGTGCTACAAACTCCACTCGGCATTCTGCAAAACGACTCGGTAGCCATCGGGATCTTCAAAGGTAACTCCGTTTTTATCCCAGTAGGGGTTGTAGGAGGTTACGGGTTCATAGCCGATCGCGTTCATGCGCTCAACAGCCTGCTGCCATTCCAGTTGATTCGGCAGGTAAGAAACAATGAGATTGTCTTGAGTAGGAGCGCGACCGACCGTGTGTCCTTGATGATGGGTGAACTCAAAATGGTAGCTTTCTCCTGGCATCCCCACCATCACTCCGTCAAACCCTTCATGATTTTCAAAACGAGTGAGAATTTGTAACCCTAACCCTTCTGTGTAGAAACGAACCACTTGATCGAGGCGATCCGTTGGACGAGCAACCCGCAAAGTCTTTCCTTGCAGCATAAAGCTTGCCTCCTAAGAATTGGAAATTACAGCAACCGCATCAATCTCAAACAGCAGTCCCTCGACTGCCAGCCTTGGTACTGGAATCAGTGTGCTAGCGGGTTTCCGTTCTCCCTGCCACATCGCATTGCGCTCGGCTGAGATTAATCGTTGCTTCTCGGCATCATGATCGACCGAGAGGACTGTAATTTTCACAACGTCTTCTGGCGTAGCCCCGACTGCGGCTAACGCTATGCGAAGGTTGGCGAATGCCTGCTTCAACTGAGCTGCAAAATCAGTCGCTACTGGATTGCCCGTTTCATCCTCACCCAATTGACCTGCAATATAGACGAGCGTTGAATTAGCCGGAACCGTCGTGACATGGGTGTACCCGTAGTGAGATGGGTCGTGTAACCCAACTGGATTGATATGCTGAATCGCTGGAGCCATGTCTTACCCTCTTGAGTCAGAGATTTGTAACTGCTTTCTAAAGAAAACTCTTTAGAATGATCATAAGTAGTCAGCTTGACTTTGTAAAGCTTTTTCTTTAGATTATTGAGTATGAAGCCTGATCAACCCACAGAATCGAGTAGTGTTCGGACGCGACGATCGCTCATCCAGCACCTCAAGCAGGAGGGAGCCTTGGATGCAGAAACCCTTGCTGCCCACTTCAACATCACCGCAATGGCAGTGCGGCAGCATCTCTATGCCTTGCAGAAGGAAGGATTGGTGACGTATCAGGAAGAAGCTCGTCCGATGGGTCGTCCTGCCAAACTGTGGCAGCTTACCCCTGCTGCCAATCGCTTTTTCCCCGATCGCTACGCCGAGTTGACGCTGGGATTAATCAATTCGATGAAAGCAGCCTTTGGCGAGGCGGGACTCGATCGCCTGCTGGAAGTGAGAACTCGCGAACAAATTGGGACATACCAGGCGATCGTGCCCCGTACTGAGCCACTTCAACAGCGACTGCAAGCGCTAGCAGACCAACGAACGGAAGAAGGCTACATGGCAGAGGTTATCACTCAAGCGGATGAAACCTTTTTACTAGCTGAAAAGCATTGTCCCATTTGTGCCGTGGCGACTGCCTGTACGGGGCTATGTCGGATGGAGTTAGAAATCTTCCAAGCAGCATTGGGTGAGGACGTGATAATTGAGCGAGTTGAACATATCTTGAATGGCGATCGGCGTTGTGTTTACCAAGTAGCTCAGAAGTCGATGAAAGCGACACCTCCTTCTAAAACCAGATCTGTAAGAGAATGACAAAATCGAGTGTGAATCCATCCAGATTTGAGAATCTAACTCAAATTCTGCCTGCTCCTCCCCTGTTAACCAGTGCAGATGCTCACTGGAGTCATATCTTTTTCGCTTATTACCAGCATCCTGCAGCGGAGATTCGCCAGCATACCATTCCTTTTCACGTTTTGGAAGTGATGGATGCTGACGCGCGATCTCATCACGATCGGCAGATTGGTGAACATTGCCTATCCTATCCAATTACTGGTGGTGAAGCTATTCTATGTCCAGCTAATACTCATCATTGGACAAGTTGGGAAGAACATTTAGATTTTACTGTCATCGTATTTGAACCGTCATTTTTTGAGCACGTTGCTCATGAAACAGTCAGTGATACTCAGATTGAACTGTTGCCCCAGTGGAACGTCTTTGACCCGCTAATTCAAAGCATTATCAATGCACTCAAAGTCGATTTAGAGGCTGGATGTCCAGCAGGACGGATGTATGGTGAGTCTCTTTGCACCGCCCTAGCTGTACATCTGCTCAGACAATTTTTCATCACTCAATCAACACCGCTGAATGTCCACTATGGATTACCGGCAAGGAAACTGAAACAGATTTTGGACTATATCCAGGCTCATCTCGCCCAAGACATTGCGCTAGAGGATTTAGCTGCTGTTACAGGAATGAGTCCATTTTACTTCTCTCGCTTGTTTAAGCAGTCAATGATGGTAACGCCGCATCAATATGTGATTCGACAACGAGTCGAGCTTGCCAAACAGTTACTTAAACAACCCAATTACCGCATTGCAGACATCGCATTGACGTGTGGTTTTGCCCATCAGAGCCATCTGAGTCGTCACTTTCGGCGCATTACTGGCATATCTCCTAAACAATTTCGGATTCAGTAGCAAGAACGTGCTGATCTGGGCAGGATTGGGCGCGACTCGTTTGCAGAATTCCAATACAGTTTGAGTTGTTAATTTTGGAAATACAGTCATGGCGATCGCAAACACTGAGCTACTGCAAGCATGGGCAACCCTCTGGTCTTCTAACGATACAGATGCGTTCTTATCGCTTTTCACCCAAAACTGCCACTATGAGGATGTTGCATTCGGTTTAACTAATGAAGGAAAACCCCAACTGAAAGAGTTTTTCAGAGCAACTCGAACGGCACTGCCTGATCTGAAGATGAGTCTCCAATCTTGCTTTACAACGGAGAACCACGGAGCGATCGAATGGCTCATGACTGGAACTCATCAAGGAGCATTTCACGACATCCCCGCGACTGGTCAAGCCATTCAAGTTCGGGGAATGACCTGGATTGAACTAGAGGATGGCAAAATCAAGACCAATCGGGATTATTACAACCTCTTGACGGTTCTAAAGCAAATTGGCATGATGCTAGAGTTTGCTTAGTCCACACTAAGTGTCCTCATTTGATGCTTCAAACAGTCGGTCGCCCCGATGCAAGCGATACGCCATTTGATAGGTTTGCTCCTGGGATCGCATCGTCGGAGCATGAGCCGCCAAATATCGTGCCGCTGCTACCAACACGGGCACGCCCTCCTGTGGGTCAGACAACTGGATATACAACCGGAAGGCGGCTTCGATCGACTGAATCACGTGAAAATCCCGGTTTTCTCGCAACATCAGTTTTGCCAGCATCGCCATCAGTCGCTCTGGCTTACCACCGCTGTAGAGATATTGCGCTACCAATCGTCCCGCTTCATTCACCTGCTGCTGGCGATCGAGCAGTTCGGGCAGGCGCTCCAGTAAGGATTCTGGATCGGCAACCGTGTCCTTTGGCTCTGGTAAGCGGGCAGGCGGCACGTTGAGAAAGCGATTCAAATACACGCTCATCGCCGCATCAAACACACCGCGCAAAAGTTCGATCGTCGGGACTCGTCGGATGCCCTGCTGCACCGCATTGGCAAAGGTAAAGGGATGGTGGGCACTGTTCCAATCTCCGTGGTCATTATTGGTGTGGAAGCGAGCCACTCTCAAGGCGGTGGCATAGGTCACGAGTTGAGCGAGTTGCGCCTCCGTGCAGCCCGATCGCACCGCATTCAGCAAGCCATCCACGATCGCCTGAGCATCTTCACCCAGGAGTACTGGCAGCAACTCCGTGGGTTGAGTCCACTGTCCCTACTGTGACTGTCCAGTTTCCAAAGCGGCAGGTAATTGCTCAAACGCGGCTTCCAAGATCACAACTAGATCCACCGGATAGCGCCATGAACTCGATTCCTCCATCCGCGTTGCCCTTGCTAACCCTGCGACTAGGCTTGCCAACACCGGTTCTGGTTCCTGCCAATCAACGGCATCTAGTGCTTCCAGAGCCTTGTTGATGAAATCCAATATATGCCCGACATCCAGGTAACGATGGTCGGTTGCTGCTGCAAACAGCATCTCGGCAATTTGGGTATGGCTCATCCCCACCTGTACCGCTGTCACCAAACACCGCTCGGCGGCTTCACGATCGCGCTGCTCGATAAACTGGCGAAACCAGGCTTTGAGGGTAGAGAAATCCAGGTTGGCAGTCGGGAGTGGATGCACCCGAAAATGTGGGGGTGCGGCGGCACTGTCGCGGGCAACGGCAGCCAGTCCTTGATACAACGCACGGGGGCGATCGCTTTCATCCAGGTAAGGCAGCAGATTGATCAGGCAGGTCAGCATCGTCAGTCCGGTATCCCACCCGGCTTTGTTGTAGCGTGTGCCAAAGGCTAAACCGACCTGAAATATCTCGGTTGGGGCAACACCCAGATCGAGCAGGGCAATGGTTGACTTGGCAATCACCAGCGGAATGCCCTGCTCTAGACCATCCTGTAATCGTTGTTGCTGCTGCGCTTTGGGATTAGTCTGAGGCGCGACATCAACCCAGATTTCTCCAGCTTGAATCTGCACCGGGAACGATCGCCCATCGTCTGCCCAGGAGTCGAAGGTGCCACCACTCGCCAGGTCAAAGCGGGCATAGTGCCAGGGACAGGTGACAATACCGTCCTTACACACACTGCCATGCAAGGGGAAGCCCATGTGCGGACAGCGGTTATCGATCGCGTAAACTCGCTCGTTGCTGTAGAACAGCGCGATCGTTTGATGGTTGAGATGAACCAGCAATTGTCCTTTTTCCTGAAGTTCCGCCAGATTCGCGGCTCGCAGGAGAGTTTTAGGTCGGTCTGAGGTGGTCGTCATAGTTTATAAAGAGATTACTTTAGAAACATCCTAAGTCAACCCCTCTAGTTTGTAAAGCTTCTTCTTTAGTTTCTTAAACTGATTCTGTAACTGATCGCAGTTAAGACGAATGTATCAGCCTTGTAGGTGAGCGGTCGCACTCGATCTGCTGAAGCAATTACGCAGAACTTGGCTGTAGATTTATCCTTGACGAGGAGATACACAGTAGACTTGCTATAGATTCACCGAGTTAGCGAGGTATGCAGCAAGGAATTCGTTAAAGAGAGATATACATCGAAGCTCTGTAAAATAAGCTATCAGTCTCGCTTGACCTTGAGTAATCTGAAGGCAAAATTGACTGTTATTCTGTTGTAGAATTAGTTGAATTTACTCGTGAAAAGTTATGGATTCTTGGCTGACAGATGAAGTTAAACAATTGCTTTCTCAGCCTTGTCTGGCTATTTCATCTGTAATAGCGAAGAAATTAAACAATCGAATAAAAGTTATAAAGCAAAATATGGATGAGCGGGCACTCACCGAGTATTTAGTAGATGCCCTAGATATTTCATCACTGGAAAATGTATGGGGAAGCGTTCTCGAATTATTGCGAGATCAAAATATATACTTGCAGACTAACGTCCGAAAGTCTACAAAAGAAAATAAGACAGGAGCAGATATAGGATTAATCATTAATCGTCATATATATCAAAAAAAGGCTCAATCGAAGGTACGATATAGCTGTCTAATTCAGTGCAAAAGAGTTGATATTAATGGTGAAATAGGAGATTTCTATCATGAAGTTAGCTCTACAAAAAGGACTCAAAGCAGTTTAATGCTTGATATTACTCCTAGCGCTTTTTATTTTATTTTTACCCCTTCATCTCTACTCAATATTGATTATTCGCTAGTGCCCGTCGCCTTTATTAACACTGGGGAAGAATGTAAATCTCCACTGTGGGGTATGGGGCATTTTGGATGTGACGAAATATGGTTTCCACTTCTGTCAAATAATCAAATAGATTCTACAACTGGAGTTCTAGTTGTGCCTGCTCTCGCTGTAGAAGCTCAAGACAACAAAAGTAAAGACGCAAAATTAGAGGACATATTAC
Organism: Stenomitos rutilans HA7619-LM2; assembly: GCA_019358945.1. GTDB lineage: Bacteria > Cyanobacteriota > Cyanobacteriia > Leptolyngbyales > Leptolyngbyaceae > Stenomitos > Stenomitos rutilans. The sequence goes on from JAHHIE010000059.1 coordinate 37,605, forward strand.
CAAACTGCATGCCATTTTGGTATTGGTTTTCAGAAATATTAGTGGCTGGCTTTGTTGGTGACCCAAGAAAAGAAACAATAGATACAGCAACTAATAATGTAGATTTTTCTGTTGAAATTACAATTAATAATGGTTAACTAGATTGTGAGTCTTACGCAATGTTTAACAAGTTTATGAAGCAGACAGGCGAGAGATTTTGGAAGGATTACCAAAGCTATTTGCCGCTGCTCAACTCGGTCGTTACCATTCAGTCTTGACCCATAAACTAGCGATCGCGCGATCGCTAGTTTATTTAATGAGGCGACGCTCAAAAGGAGTCACTTCGTGAACGCGCTGACCTACTGGATGGACGATCAAGATGGATTGTGTCAGCACAAGCCACGATCAACGGGTAGGAAATTAGTTCTGCCCACTGCTAATCCGATGTAGCAGTGAGTGACCCTCTACAACCCAAACCGACCACGAAAAACGCATCTGGAACGGCAGCTTCTTTTCCGGGTAGCAAGCGATGACGGATGCGAGATTCAGTAATCCAGATCGTTTGACCCGCGATCGTCAGATTAACAGGCGACTCCAATCCACTCACCAAAGTTTCAATTTTTTTGGGTGTTTGAGTGTCCAAAATATTTCTGATTCGGAGCAATCGACCGTTGCCGCTAGAGACTGCGCCTTCGGTGATTAGTAGTGAACCATCAGAGGTAAATTGCATCCCATCGGGATTTTCTAGCGATCGCGGTAACGGAATCGCCTCTACTTTTGGGTTCCCTCGCGTTTGCGGTGTCACTCGTAGCAGCTTGCCACCTGAGAATCGACCGACAATCAAAACGCCGTTGGCAGCACGGGCAATGCCACCCAGCCCAATCTGACGAGAGCGAAACTGTTCATCTTCTGCCCAAACTCGGAGTTGCGTGGTTCTAGGGGCAAGGTAGTGGATGCGTGGACGCGAACTATCCGTTACATAAACGCCTCCGTTCTCATCCAGTGCAATATCATTGCTAAATCCACCATCAGGCATGGGAATTACTTGCAGGACTTTAGCGGTGCGAGTGTCGATCGCAAAAATCCGGTGAGGGCGACGAGTAATTTGACCGTCGCTGCCGTGAACACCCAAAAAATCAGGTGAAGCTCCCCAGAGAATGCCTCGCTGTTCATCCAGCCGCAAACTGGTTGCCGCGAATATCTTGTCTGTTCCATCAAAGAAGGTTTCTGTCTTGCCATTAGGGAAGATACGCAGGATTTGTCCACTGGTAACAGAGCCAACATACACTGTGCCGTTGCTGCTGTGAGTAATGCCATTGGGGTATTGAAATCCGGGTGGCAATTTGATTGTTGGAAGTAACTGCGGTGCAGAGAACGCTGGCAGAACGACAACGCTGCATGTCGTCAGCACGGTTGAATAAAACAAAACTTGGTTCATAAAGCTATATTCCTCATCATTACCAGGGCAACTCCTCACCGTTAGCGTGCCAGAATGTCCCGGAGTTTTGCAGATTCAGTTGCTCGATGCGCTGCAAAATTCCTTGCACTGATTCTGCAACCGGAATGCCACTGTGGTTTGTCATATCCGTGCTGACCATGCCGGGATGGAGAATCGCCACGGCAATCTGGCGCGGCTTTAGATCGATCGCAAGCGATTTGCCAGCCATTGAGAGGGCGGCTTTCGACATGCGGTAGCCATAGTAACCCCCGGAGGTGTTGTCGGCGATCGATCCCATGCGACTGGTGATCATCGCAATCTTAGAACCCGCTTTGAGATTGGGCAGCAATGCCTCAGTCACCCGCAATGCACCCATCGCATTGACTTCAAACTGTTGACGAATGCTGTCAAAGTTCAAATCCTCTAGCGTGGTTTGCTGAAACATACCAGCGTTGTTGATCAACACGGCGATCGTCCCGCCTTGCAGACGCTGAACCAAATTAGCAACAGAGGCATCAGAGGAGATATCAATGCCCGACTCTACCTGAACTTTCAAATCATCAAGCTCTGAAGACGAGGAACGACAGACCGCGATCACGGTTTCATTCATCTCTTTCAACTGTTGGCATAACTCGTAACCGATGCCACGGTTCGCCCCTGTAACCAAGATTGTCATGAGAGCCTCCTTATTTACGATCCAGCACTAGCCGCGAACTGGGTGCATCAAATCTAACGTTTCCGTTAACTAGGATATTGAGTTCACCTTGCAAATCCTAAAAATTATGGCTTCTGTCCTTTTGCATCTCGTTCTTGAAAGACTTCTTTAGCAACATTCATGCCATTGACAGAAACAGGAAATCCCACGTATTACCCCACGTAGGCAGACAGTTGAGTGATAATTTCAACAATTTCTTGGCGAGTACAACCCACATTTAACGCGCCGTTGATATGAAATTTAAGCTGCGGCTGCACATTGCCCAAGGCAGTTAGAGCGGCAACCGTGGCAATTTGGCGTGATTTCAAATCGAGTCCTGGACGAGACAGCAAATCGCCGTAGGCATATTCGACTGAATATCGCACCAGATCAGGCGCAATACCTGCAAAATTCTGTTGACCTCGCTCAAAATCATCCTGATTCACTCGGCGCACCAGTCGTAAGCCGCGTTGCAGTCGATCACCCACCGTTGTTGATGCTTCTTGAGTAACCGCAGTGCCTCCAGATTGAGCAAAGGGCAAAAACTGAATGAATCCAACGATCGCAAACACGACCACGCCCATTAGTGCAATTCGCATTAATCGCTGCATAGGAAATTAATCTCCAAATTTAGTTCTGATGATTCTTTGAGTCAACCAATTTTTTCCAGCGTCATTACGTTGATTGGCTCTGCCAACGTCTCCTCATAGGCTTGCAAAACTTGTTTCACGTAAGGCTGCTGGAAGTGGGCATCCAATGCCGCTTGATCCTTCCAGTTTTCGTACAGCACAAAAACGGTTGGATTGCTCGTGTCTTGCAACAAGTCAAATGTGATGCAGCCAGATTCGGCGCGAGTCGGGGTAAGCAAACTCAGCAAATCCTGCTGCATCCGGGCTTCCAGTCCAGGTTTGGCTTTGATACGGGCGACGATCGTTAGTCGTAAATCTGTCATAATTAGCCTTCTAAAATTGAAGATTGGCAGTTTGTGCTCGGCGGGTGAAGCTCAAAGCTCGAAGCATGACGTTTTAAGCTTGAGCAATTCACTTCAGAGCCTGAAGGATCAAGTCTAGAACCCGAAAAGTCGAGTTCAAAGCTCGAAGGCTGGTGTTCTGAACTGGAACAATTGACTTCGGATCTGGAAAGTCCGAGTTCTGAACTCGACAAATGCCCCTCAGAGTTTGAATGATTGCACTCCGATAGCGAAATTAGTCATTGGACTGGAATCAGTAGCGAAAACCAGGGATGGCAAAGCCCCCGTCAACGGCGATTGTCTGTCCCGTGATGTAAGCTGCCGCTGCCGAGCAGAGCCAGACCACCGCTTCTGCTACTTCCTCAGATTCGCCCAACCGTTTCATTGGAATGTGCTGAGTAAAGGCTTGCACTACCGCATCATTTGAATCATCAGGATTGCCAAAGCGCCGAAACATCTCTGTGTCGATGATGCCGGGGTTGACGTTGTTGACGCGAATCCTGTGTTGGGCGCACTCTAACGCTGCTGCCCGCACCATGCCATCCAGACCGGCTTTGCTGGCAGAGTAGATGGTCGAGCCGAGCATTCCGCCTTTTGCCAACCAGGAGGAGGTGTTGACAATGGCTCCCCCTGTACCCTGACGGATCATTTGCTCCACCTCGTATTTCAGGCAGAGCCAGACCGCTTTCAGATTGGTGGTAATGGTGCGATCCCAATCGGCCTCCGTCAATTGGGACATCGGGGCAAATACCCCTTCAGTGCCAGCGTTATTGAAAGCGAAATCTAACTGTCCATACAGCGAGACTGTTTTTTCAATTAGAGCCGCGATCGCTGTGGGTTGGGTGATGTCGGTTTTGACGAAGCTGGCTTCTCCGCCTGCTTGTCGAATCTGGTCAACTACGCTTTGTCCTTCCGCATCTCGACGGGCGGCAACGACGACTTTTGCCCCCTGTCTAGCAAATAGCAGGGCAGTGGAGCGCCCCATGCCCGAACTGCCACCCGTGACTAAAGCGACTTGATTTTGCAATTTCATTGTGACTTCTCCATTGGTTGATTTAGTTGCAGCGCAAAGTAGTGAGCAGTGTCGTTGTAGACACACTCAACAGATGAATTGGGATTAGATCAAATTTGGCTTAGCGTGAGGCTGGGATTGCCTCATCCGCTTGAGATTCACCCTCTGCCTCAGCGTCTCCCTGTTGCAGAGCGCGTTCCAGCATGAACGCTCGTCCGGCGGTCAGACATTCCTGGCGTTCATGAATCTGAGAGTAGGAGTAAGCTGGATCAGCCTGCTGACGGGCTTCTAACCCTTTGTAGTAGCCGATCTTCCACTGAATCACTTCCAGGTTGCGTTGCAGTTCCTGAATGTGAGCTTGCACCTGTTGTTCGTGGACCTCCAGTAGCTGGCGACGATCGCCAATTGCGTCTGGTTGTTCTCGAAACAGTCGGGCAAACTCTTGCATCTGTCGAATCGGCATCCCCGTTGCCCGCAGGCGCGTGAGAAACTCAATTCGGGCAATGTCTTCTTCGCAGTAGCGCCGATGCCCACTGCTAGCACGATCGACGGGTTCCAGGAGTCCATTGCGTTCGTAGTAACGCAGCGTGTGAACCGTTAAGCCCGTGGCTCAATAGGTGTTGCGGGGAGGTAAAACGAGGAAGCATAGACTAAGATGCTTCCAATCGGAAGCACTCCATTTACTACCATGCTGAACCTGAACTTAACGCATCTGATGGACGATGCCAAATG
>JAHHIE010000060.1 GCA_019358945.1 Stenomitos rutilans HA7619-LM2
CCGCCATTTTATGGGCGGTCTCTATACCGATGGAACCAAATACCTAGCTGATAAGGCTGGTGCCTATTGGCTCTTAGATGCCATCTTCGCTTGGCAGACAGACGCGAACGTTTCTAAAGAGTCGTTTCAAGTCTGGAGCCTGAGAGTGAACGACGATAAGTCGGCACTCTTGACTGGCGATGACGGAAATGGAAATGAGATTGCTTCACAAGCTATTCCTTTTACCGATTTTCCGCTCTCTGAAATCCAGCTCTATTTCACGGACAGGACAGTTCTTCTACCCGGTGAATATTAAATGATCTTAGCTATGGGGTGGAAATCCCTGCCCCATAGCCCCAGGCTCTTCTAGCATTCGTCCCCTACCTTGCCGCAAGACACATCTTCAGCAAGGTAAGGGGTGGTGATGAAAACACTGTGAAGATGTGACCTTTTCCAAAAGAAAAAGGCTAGTATCTAAGTGACATTTTAGACATCCAACCCAGAAATACCGTCAGGCTTCGCTTCTACTCCGCAGGGTCGGCTTTTACACCAGCATCATCTACCTGATTGCGTTCGCTGTAGAGTCGTTACACAAAGCGCCACGGTATGAAAAACCCAAACGATGCACCCTTGTCAGTACAAGGGCAGCTTGGCACTGCAAATTCTTTATCCTGCCTGACACAAACACCGCTGCAAGATAAAACACACAGTTTCAAGGAATCAGCAGCCAGCAATGCCGCTGACTACGTTATCGTTCCAGGTACGGTTGATACAAAAGTAACGGAACGTTTTACGTGGTTTTATCGAGAAGCACTTTACAACAATGAAGCAGGCGTTTACCTGACTGATGAGCAGGGGCGAGTGAACGGCATTGCTCCAAGCGATCCAGGCTATGCTGAGGCAGTATTAACCAGCCCAACCCACAAAACTCTCTTCACCAGTGGGCAGCATCCGCTTGTCACTACAGAAGCCACATTCAACGGTGGCGATCGGCTTTCGTTCTACATCATTCAGAACAACACGTCTGAGGCGTGGCTCAACGCTAATCCGCAAAACACTATTGGTAAGGGTAAGCCTTTAGCGTTCTTTTCTGTAACTGATGCAAATGCCGATCATTTTGACCATACGCACAGCACGGCACGCAGTGATGGAAATTGGCAAATCAACTGGGAAGACCTGACCTACGGCGGGGATAAGGATTTTGATGATGTTGTGTTCAAGATTGAACCGATCGCAATCGAAACGCTGCAAAAACCGCAATTATCCATTGGAGACGTAAGCGTTACAGAGGGGGACGCAGGGTTTACCCCGGCACAGTTCACCGCAACACTCTCAGCCGCCGCGACGACACCCGTTACCGTTTCTTATACAACGGCTGATGGCACCGCCAAAGCAGGGACGGACTACCAGGCAAGCAGCGGGCAATTGACCTTTAACCCTGGAGAAACCAGCAAAACCATCGTTGTGCCGATCGGGGGTGATTTGCTACTGGGGGCGGATCGAACCTTCAGCATTACCTTAAGCGAACCGCTGAATGCCCTGTTAACCAAAGCACAAGCAACAGGCACCATTGTTGATAACGACACCGCAGCCTTTGCAAGCACTGTCAACCAAGTTGGCGCACTGAGCAGCACGCTTAAAAGCGAGCTTGACCAACTGGATGCAAACCTTGCCCTATTCAAAACCGAGCTAGCAAACGCTCAAACTGAGTTTGCACAGGCGCTTCAAACAGGAGCAAACCAGCCGCCTAGCATTATTTCGATACCGCAAACACAAGCCGTCGCGGGGCAGCTCTATCAGTACACCGTGCAAGTCCAAGATGCGGACGGCGATCCGATCACCTTTGGATTGGACAAAGCCCCTAATGGCATGACGATTGATCCAAAGACAGGCGTTGTCTCTTATAACCCTACTGCCAATACCACGACCCTTGTCTTTGACACGTCACAAAATCCATTCACACCGGGAATTAATAATCAAGGGTTCTGGAGTGCTACTTATCCTATTGATGGATATAGCTCCTACACGGTGGGAGAGCCATTCTGGATTGCTTCCAATCTGCCTACAGGCGATGTTATTAACGGCTATTGGACGTTTGACTTATCGTCCCTCACAGCTCCTATCACTTCAGCTACGTTAGAAGTTCAACGCTATTACGGCAGCGGCGACCCGACAGAAACGTTAGGGCTTTTTAGTGTGGAGACCGATGCCGCCACACTCAACAACCGTATAGGAACCAATAGCGCTATTTTCAACGATCTTGGAAGTGGTACAAGCTATGGCACTTATGCGGTAAGCACGACGGGCGATCCGACAGAAATTCTTGGATTCAACCTCAATACCGCTGCGATCGCTGCGATCAATAAGGCAAAAGGCGGCTTCTTCTCCATTGGTAACACCATCTTGAGCTTGGATCGTCCCAACAGCCAAAGCCCAGAGTATTTGTTTGCCTTAGTCGAGTTAGCCAGTAGCAGCGGGGTTCCACGGCTGGTTTTAGAAACCAGTGGACAGCAAGATGTTGTTATTACAGCGAGTGATGGGCGCGGCGGGGAAACGACCCAGCAATACACGCTTAACGTTACGGAAAACGCCTCCGGTGTCAGCAGCTCGCAGGGCGCAACCACTATTGTTCAAAACAACAGCCCGCGTTCATCAAGCTTTTTGACCAACCTGTTTAAGGAATCTATCAACACGGGACTTACCCAGTCGCAAGCGGCGGCGGCAGAAGTGACCACTCTTGCCCAAAAGCTGCACACAGCGCAGCAAAACCTGGATGAGATCACCGCGCTGGATCAGAAAGTTCTGGCGACCACAGCAGGGGATAACAGTAGTGGTGCAACCTTCCTCAGAGGACTTGCCCAGTACGTTTTAGATAGGGCTGTGAGCGATACCAGCAGTCTGACGCAAGACCTGACGGCAGCGCAAGCCAAGCTCACCACCGCAACAACCGCACTGGATGCGGTGAAAGCGCGGGTAAACAGCTATGTCACCCCACTGCCATCGGCAACCAACACCTTTAATTTTCCTGTTTCTAATCAGCCGCTGGTGGGCGTGATTGACACAGGCTTTGCCCAAAACAACCCGGATATTGATTACAGCCGCATTATTGCAGGCAAGGATTTAGTCGATGGTGATGCCAATCCCTTCCTTACACCAGGGCAGGGAAATGAGCATGGAACGGCGGTACTGGGCGTGATTGCGGCAACACGCGGCAATAATCTTGGTATTGATGGAATTAACGACAAAGCCCCGGTGTGGGTGGGCAGGGCTGTTGGCTCTGGTAATTGGGCAGCGTCTTTAACGGAATTTGTGGATGCGGCAAAAGCTGCCAATAAGCCGAATGCGATCGCGCTGCTCGCCTTTGATCTGACGCAGACAAACCCGGATGGCAGCGTGACTACTCGTGACAAGCTGACGCAAGAAGAGGTGGATGCCCTTACTTACGCACGGAATAACCACATTTTGGTGGTGGTGGCGGCTGGGAATCAGAACGGCGCACTCTCTGCGTTGGGGCAAGCCTCACAATGGTTTGACAATGTAGTAACGGTCGGTGCTGCCACGGGTACGAACAAAGCTAGCTATTCTTCCTTTGGGCAAGGGCTGACCTTGGTGGCAACGGGCGGTGATGGTGCTAGTCCTGTGCTGTCCACGGTCGGTAATGATGTGGGTGTGATGGATGGAACCTCGATCGCAGCAGCGGAAGTAGCCGGAGCTGTCTCAGAGGTATGGGCAGCAAACCCAACACTGAACTACCAGCAAATCATTAGCATCCTAAAGAATACCGCAACAGACTTGGGCGATTCCGGCTATGACCCACAAACAGGCGCGGGGCTGTTGAACCTTAATGCTGCGGTTACACAGGCGATGCTGACCACCCCCTTACAAGCAACCAGCACCGCTACTGCTCCCGCTCCCGTTCTCAACACCGCTAATTTGCCTAAAAGCAGCCTTATGGAAAGGGCAGCGAACGAGAATTTAGCTTTACGCAATGTGCTACCCATCGAAGCAGCGTACAAGTTAGGAGAAGGATTAGCTGTTCTTTTTGCAGGGATTGCGGCGATACTCCAGACACCTCATATACCCAATGATGTAAAGGATAACCCTATTGCCGAGGGAGATCCAATACCATCTCCCGGCAGTAGCGGTGGCAGCAGCAATGGCGGTGGTAGTGGCGGCAACGGTGGTAGTGGATCGAATACAGGATCACCAGGGGATCTACCACCTCAAGACCCTAACGAGCAGGGAAAACAGATTTGTGAAAAAATAAAACCTTACATCGATGCAATTCAAGAGGGAAGGCTGGATAGGGTTACTGGTTGGAATACTATTGATTCCCTTTTTACATACTTCAGAGGGCAAGGATACTCAGAGGCAGGACTAAACGCGGCACGGCAACAATGCGGACAATATGCATTTCCTGATAGCACAGGCAAAGAACCACTACAGAAAGAATATGAGTATTTTGTAGAACTTATGAAAAATATAGGAAATCAACGCTAAAAACAGATCCTATTTACCAAGGAGAATTTTCCATTGCTTAGGCATGGTATAGGGGAAATACCTTGCAACAAAGGCTGAACCTTTCTTCATAAGACGGACAGGCATAAAATTAGGATTAATATAGCCTTGCAAGTGGCTCGGCATTATTTCCATAGACGGAAGATCAAAAATATACCCGGCTTTATCAAGCATAGAAAGTCTTTCTGTGAGTATAGTAAGCGAGGTATTTGCCCTGTCTATGTCAGTTTCCAAATCATCTTCATTACCTCTATTCAAGAAATACCGTCCTTCTAGGACGTACTCTTTTAGTTCTTGTCCAAAAGTTTTATGTTCTACATTATATATCTCGCTAGGATGTCTTTCTAACCAGTAACGTTTTGCCCACCTCGATTGCGATTGCGAACTATCTTGCTGATTAGTTTCTTCAAGCCATTTTTCGTATTTATCAGCGCAAAGTGGCAGTAGGCTAATGAAGCTGCAATTATTCTCCTTCCAGAGACGGAATTGCATACTACGCAGGAATTGATAATAAATGTAAGCATCTTTCTGGAATTTTTTGAATCCCTCTCTATTATAGTGAGCAAAATCAGCATCATTTTGATAATAAACCCATGATGATTCTCTTTTATCTTTTTTGTCTTTAAACTCTATAAGCATTCCCAACCATAATTTATTTCTTTCTTCCCGTCGTGTGTCGTTCAAATGATTAACAATTTTTCCTAGTTTTTCAAAGGTTTCTTCTGGAATTTGCTCTTTGTTTTCTTCCCAGTTCTTGACAAGTTCAGGTTCGATAGATAAGTTCATTATCTTAATAAATTTCGCTCGACTAACACCCAAGTAGTCGTGTCTGAGTATAAAAAATGTTTCACCATCCATACAGGCAATAAGGCAGAATAAATTTGAATTTGTCAATAAAAACAATATTTTTATTGACAAATTCTAGCTTTAAAGTGATTCTCGACATTTAGCGATAGCTTTGGTACTGTTCATTCTGCGAATCAAAACACAAATCTTCGTACTCATACTCTTAACAAGAGAGTGGTAATGCAAGAGCCACTTTTCCTCGATGTGCCGTTTCAGGAAAAAGAGCAAGCCAAGCACTTAGGAGCGCGATGGCACCCTGACCGTAAGAAATGGTATGTGCCAGAAGGGATGGACAAAAACCGCTTTCGCAGGTGGCTTGCTGTGGAACCTTCTGTCGCCTTGATGCCTCCCTTGTGGCTGGTAGAGGCACCGCAGCGGCATCCACCACAATGGATGGGGTGCGTGCAGTGCGGGTTTGATGATAATCAGTGCTATACCTTGGCAGCCTCTGGGGGGCACGATGAAAGTAAACCGTGGCAGCCGCGCCTAACCAATGAATTGGTTGTGCTGCGGTGGATGGATGCACCGCCCGAAGCCATAGCGGCGGCGATCACACGGCAGGCGAAGGGCTATTTTCCCGATCGCTCCAAGCAGATGGGAATGCGATGCTACGTCAACCATTGCCAGCAGTGCGGCATGAGCCTGTATGAATCCTATCTGGGCGATCGCCTTGCCCCTTTTCTGGCAGAAACAAGGGATTGGGCAAGCAGAATTAGGCTTTACCAATTGCCGATCGCAGAGCCTGTCCGGGTGGAGTGCAGCTATATTGCTGGTGCAGCCGTTTCTCTGTTGGCAGAGCACGCGCAAAGGCTTTTATTGCCAGAACCAGCAAGATTACAGCCTTAAATCTCACATGGGAAAGGATTTCAGGCAGTGTGATACCTAAAATTGCCAGAAACGGTGTCATATCCCGAATTAAGCCGCAAGGCGTGCGCGTGGAGCGAAGTGACACACAATTCGCTTACAGCGGTGTAGGATAAAGATCCAGTCAATTCAATCAAGCAACCAGAATACAATCATGGGACTTTTTAATATTTTTGGTAGTAGTGATCGAGTTCGAGTTCGAGGGAAGGAAGGTAAAATTATTCGGAAGGAGTTCCTAGATAATGAACATTGGATCACGGTTGAAACTGATGATGGTCAGACCATCACTGTTAAACAATATGAGGTGACTGGGATATAGATTAAAACGTATAGAGCAGAGGAGAAGGTTAAGTTTCGGCAAATCTTTCACTTCAATAATCGCAACCTTACGATTTGAGCCAAGCCTAAAAGTACTGAGCAGAAAAAACTTTAGCGCCCGCCTCTATTCTTTCTCTTCAAGTCATCTACCAGCGTGCGCCGAATGCTTCCACCAACTTTTAGGCTTTTCGATCCTCTCCAGGCATAGCTATCGGCAATGAAGCTGGCGGTGCGTTCTGTTGCGTCCGACAGTCCCAGAGAAAACCCTAACGAGATCCGCAAAAGTGGCACGAGGAGCGCACCACTTACCAAAATGACACCCATATACTCAATCGTCATGCGCGGAATTAAGAGCAGCAGGGGAACTTTGGCACTGTAGTACAGCACAATCAGAGCAAACAGACCAAAGTACAGGATGAAACACAATAGGGGATAGCGGGCGCGTAAGAATTGGTAGAAAATCCAACTGCCTGCAACCAATCCTAGAAAAACTTCTATTTTCATGCTGGCTCTCACGCTACAAGTGTGGCTGTGTAAGAACGTTGAACGTTTTGGTCAAAATGCAAGGAACACCATTGGTAGACCTGATTTTTTATTCCTGCTCCATAGCAAAAATCCGGTAGATTGCAGAAATTAAGGGATAAAAATGTACTGTTTTTCTCAATAAGACATTGACAAAAGTTCATCTTTTTTGTATCAGAAGTTGTGGATGATATTTACGATTTTGAGCAGCAGCAAAACCAACAGCAGCGGAAATTGAGCAAGAGCTATGCCGCGCTTTCGGCGCTGGGTAAGTATATTCATCCGACATATCAAGACCCCGCCTGGACAAAACGGCTTGACCCCGATTTTGTTGCTGGAGAGCCGGATACAAACTATACCCTCTACAACGATCAGGGTCTGCCGAAAGGGATTGATTGGGAGCGGTTCTTCAGCGATCAGGCGGCTAAAGAGGCGGCTCGCCCGGTTAATGAAAATGCCTTGCCTTACCCGCAACAACCCTACAAGGCTTTTTCGGTGAAAAGTACATCATCTTCTGATGAAGAAAAGACCAATCCTGCAACATTACGCGCAAGTATACAGGCAACGAAAAAAGCCGCATTGGTTGCCCGTATTCATGAGCTAAGTGAACCCGCTAAATCAAGCTTGCTGGCATACCTTGATAAGGATGCTGCGTTACAAACCAGCCCTAACCAAGCAAAAGATACCTCAATCATCGACAGGGTGGACTGTCGCACAATGGATCGTGCGCTCCTTAAAAGCCACTTACAAAAGGAGAGAGCGCAGGAAATACTTGCGGAACAGCAGCGGAAGAAAACCTAACGCTCTCGTTCCTGATAATGCGCCATATTTTGGGCTTGTGCGCCATGTCGGGCTTGTGCATCTTGGGTTGCTATCTCTCGCCCTACATCGCGGTATCGTGCATCTAGGCTGGCTGTTTTCGGGGTATGGCTTTCCTGCAAAGAACGCTCTGGTCTTTGATTTTGCTCCTGCTCAACCTTTTTTTTCATCTCTTCGGTCAGCTCACTGCCATACTTTTGCTGCTGTTCAGGGGTTAGATTGGCGACAAAGGGACTATGGGTTGCCAGCGTCTGGGCAACGCCTTCAGGATCACGCTGGTGGTGCAACATGTGTTTGGCGATCGCGCCGTCCATGTCGCGACTGATGACTTTTTCGGGATGCCTTTCAACAATCTTGTCTTCGGCAAAACCCAGCGTTTTTTGATAGAGTTGCCGATTCGGTAAAAGATGGTCATCCATATCATAGACAACCTCATAAGTTTTTCGAGCCGCGTCTAAGCGTTCTTGCTGCTCCTGCGTTAGGGGCGGACGGGTGGCGCGATAGGCGTTTTGAGAAAACTGGCTATACTTGCTGCTGTTGGGATTCACCATAGGTCTAGGGGTAAGGGAATTAGGATGCCTGTAGAGGCGCATTAAACGGCTCAGGGATGATGGTTGTGTATGGGACTGGGGGGGAGGATGCCTGCTGCTGCTCCTGATCCTTAAAAACAGGCTTTAGCGGCGGCTTTGCCCGTGATCTTTATCCCGGTTGGCTAATCCGGGTGGCAACGTCCCATTGGGCGGGGGTGGGTTATCTTCTGCGTTTAGAAAGCTCAAGTCGAGTTCCGGCGCTGGCGGCGGGGTTACTGTAGGCATGTTGCCAGCATTGAATGAAGGCTTGATGCGCTGCTCGTCCCGTTGTTTTGCCTCGCGTCGCTGTTCTAGGCGCTGCATGATACTGGTGATGCCAAGACGCTTCCAATCTTCCCTATCCCAGAGGCGCAGCCGCTGATAGTGGTCAGGAGCCGCGAAGAAATCAGCGCACGCCTTATTTGGGGGTTGCAGGTTTTCCGCTAAAAATCTCAGCGGATAGGTGTGCTTGTGGGTGAAACGTGTTCGGTAATAGCCTGTAAGTCCCTGGTCGCTATCAATAGGGGGAATATTCAGGAACTCCGCAGGTAGAACGGTGCGCTCCGTGATAATTTGCTGGCTTTTGCCTGTGGGGTCGTTATAGCCGAACAGTTCACCCCCTTCGTCTTTATAAACTTTGGTTTTACGGTCTAGCTGTTGCTCTCCGATCGACTGCGCTGTCCACTCAGCGGTACGCGGCTCATCAAGGCGTAGCATTGCTTTATGGCGAAACTGTCCGGTGATCGCTTCACTCATGCCATCGCCATAAATCCGCCGCAGGTCTTCCATCGACTGGAAGCCAACTACGAGGCACACGCCCTTGCTGCGTCCTCGTGTTGCCAGAGGGTGCAGTTTATCAATCTTGCCCAAGCCTGGTAACTCATCCAGCACAATGAATGTGCTGGGCGGCTGTCCCGAAGGCTGATCACGACCATTCAGCAGCAGTTGCGCGGCACGGGTGAAAATCACGCGGTTGAGGGTGCTTAAGATTGTCTCTGCTTCATTATCTATTCCCAATACTAAAATACTGCTGCCTTGTACCCACTGTCGCAGGCTGATTTTATGCTCTGCTCGGTGCCAAAGGGCAGCGATCGTTCGATATTGCCCGATCTTGGTGGCAACCGTGGACATGATATTATCGGCGGTTTTTTCACTGCCTAGCACTTGCAGAAAATGGCGCGTGGCAGGATCTGAACCCAGCAACCCCACCGTCAATTCCAGAGATTGCAGCACAATTACCACATCCCGCAATGTCCACGCGCCGGGGGCATGACCGATAAAAAACTCGATCACGCCTTGGAACAATTGAATGGAGGCGGATCGAAAGAATTCGTCTTCTCTATCGCCTTCCCGTGGCACGAGGATATGGACGAGCGATTCAGCAGCGGCAAGGGTATTAATATCTGCCGCTATATCCCACGCATGGCAGCGATCATCAAACGGGTTCAGAATGCAGACTTTGGTTTGAAGACCCATGCCCGCAAGAATCGGCAGCATATTGCGCTGAGCGTCATAAATGATCGCTCGTTTGCGACTACCTTCAGTGATACGCGGCAATATATCCTGCATTAGTAGCCGTAATGTAACGGTTTTGCCGCTTCCCGAAGCGCCAGCGACTAAAAAATGGGTAACGGCTTCTGATTCAGGTATTCGTGCGCCGCCCCATAAAAAACCAGGATTTTCCGGGGTTAATCGACCGCGATAATAGCGCTGCGTTTTGGCAACAGAAAGCAGTTGTGTCCCTCGCAAATGCCTATCATTGCTAGCTTCGCTGCTTAAGTAATTTCGCCCCACAAACCACGGGGCAAGCAGCCCCATTACAGTGCCAAGAAAGAAATGCATCAGGTAGGCAAGCGTCAAACAGAGCAGACCAATGCCCTGAAAAACGTAGTATGCTCGCAAACGCTCTTTGTTGTTCTGAAAAATTCTCTGCAATCGTAAGAAGGCTACCAACAGCATGTTTGCCACAACAAGCAGTAACAGCCAGCCATTAGCGGTTAAGTAGTACGGTTTCCACAAAATAACCTGCGGGTACAAGTCGTGCAATGAGGAATGAACACAATACAAGACAACATTCATAAATGTTGGCTCTAACTGCGTTAGGGGGCGTAGGGCGTTTTGAGCGTTAACAATAGGCAGAACGACCAAGAACGTCCATAGAGCCAATAATCCAGCGGTGGTGTACCAGTGGAAATTTCGTTTCTCGAAGCTGTTTGCAAGAAAATCTAAGGCTAGTTGGAGCCGCCACATACCAGTACCAGGTGAGGGACATGAAGAAGACAACCTGCTGGTAGATGCTTATTGTTGATGTTAAGGCACTGGCAAATAAAAATAAAGCGAGATACAGTCGTTGTAGAAAATGGTACGCAGTGAAAAATTGCAGTATTTGCTACGTTTCGCCGTCACTTTATAGAACTGGGAGAGCATCTACCATGCCGTTACCCTGGAGTGATCAGCAGCAATGGCTGAAATTTTCTTGTTTAGTGGTGAGAAGGGAGGGGTAGGCAAATCGTTTGTTTGCCGTACTGCCGTTCAATACCACCTCGATCAGGCGATTCCTTTTGTTCTGTTTGAAACCGATCGCAGCAACCCTGATGTAAAGCGGATTTACGGGCACGCCACGGGGTGCCGTGTCTCGGTGTTCTCGGAAGGGGAAAAGTATGAAGACGCTGCTAACAGCATCTATAACGCTGCCCTGACTTCACGGGTGTTGGTTAATTTGCCTGCCCAGGCGTTTATTCCCTTACGCCAGTGGATAGAAGCCAACCAGCTTCTTGATATTGCCCCTGCCGATGGGGTGACGTTCGCCATTTGGTTTGTTTGCGACGGCGGCTATGACAGCCTGAAACTTCTGCGCCAATCGCTGGATTATTTCGGGGAAGCCATCCCGCATATTGTGGTGCGGAATTTTGGCAAGTGTGAGGACTGGGAAGCGCTGGATAAGGACGAGGGTTTGCAGAAACTCCTCAAAAAGTACAAAGCGCGGATGATTGATTTTCCCAAGTTCATTGGCAACGCCGATCGCAACCATATTGATGCCGAATCGCTAACCTTCGGGCAAGCACGCGATTATGAGGGCTTTGGCTCCATCTCAAAGCAACGGGTGAAGCGCTTCTTGAAGGAAGCGTATGAGGCTATTGGTCAAGCTGGGGTGTTCTAGCCATGCCCCACACCAACAATAAAACGCAGTGGCTGGACAAGGCACTGGACGGGCAGAGCGCTCATATCAAAGCGCGGGTGCTGGAAATCATCCTAAAGTACGGCATTGATCCCGAAAACGAGTTTTTCATTATTTTTGTGGCACTGGGGCAATTGCAAGTCCTGCTTGAAAACAGCCCCACGGAGTGGGAAGGGGTGTTTCAGTCGTTTCATAACGAGTTAGACCAATGGACGGACAGCAACCTGAAAGTACTGGAATCGCTGGTCAGCAAGGCGGAAGCGACCGATATGCTGGCACAAAGCTTAAAAGAGCTGGTGAGCTTATTGAGCAATTTGACCACCACCTGCGGCACGCTGCTGCAACGATCGCAGACATCCGACCAGACATCAGCCGACTTGATGCCCAGGTTAGAACGCTTAATCAAGGATTTGGAAGGCTCCTTGAGCCACAGCAAGCAAGACATCAGGCGGCAGAACGAGGCAATCTTGCAAGAGATGGGCGAGATCAGGAAGAAATGGGCTAACGCTTCGACGCATCTTAATTTGCTGAAGTGGTTGGTGGCGATCGCCCTGGGCAGCAGCCTCTTAAGTAACGTTCTATTGATTTTCTTGAGGAAGGCTTAATCCCGTTCAATAGCTATCGTTTTAGCCTGTTCTGGTTGTGGTTGGTGCTCTACATCTGTTGCCAGGTACAGACGATCAAGGCGCTTTTCCTCAAGGAGAATGCTCTGCTGCGCTTTCCAGCTCATCCGATCGGCAATAAACTGCTTTACCTGCGGCTGCTCCCAGGCTGTGCTAACGATGCCTTGCCCGTAGTCGGTTTTATGGGCTGCTTGAGGACTGGCATCATTCAGCGCTTTGATAACGGTGTCGCGGTTGTAGCCTGCTGCCAGCAACATGACCGCGCTATTCATGTCATGGATCTGTCTTTGTAGCGGCGAGCCTAAAATCTCGTCCGCTCCTTGTGTCTGAATTTTACGGAACAGCTCTTTTTGGTATTCCCGCAGGGCTTCTCCCTGGTAGGCTGGCGGGTCTGGTTGCAGAGACACTTGCCTTGCCTGGTTGCAGCGCTTTTGAAACTCTTGGGCAAAGCTGGTCTTCAGATCTGGGCTATCCATGCTGCTAGGCGTTTGAATGCACCATCAGCATAACCAACTTCTATCAGCGATCCTTCAAGTGATCGCCCCTTTTCCCGCTTGACAAGTGCAGGTCGCTATACCGATCGGTCTTCTAATTTACGGTTCGGGTTGTTGCTTTGCAACAATCTCTTGTTGCTGTTGCACGTCGAGCGCCTGGGCAAGCAAGCCTGCTGATCCATGCGTTTGACCAACCACTAAAGACTTGGCTTTGTCTAGTAGCTGCTGAAGCGTGGGTATTGCTGGTTTGTCCATTGCTCAATTCCTGGCTAATTAACCGTAGGCGATCGCGCTGGCTGGAGATACCTTTAGCCTTACTGGTTTTCTAGCAAAAGGTTGTACGGCTGGCAACGGCTTTAGCTTGCCCTCATCGTGTGATAGTGGGCAATGCGGCAAGCAGGCACCCATGTTAGAAACAGCCGCATGACTGATGCGTCCAGCAACAATCCTGCTCATAAAGGCTATCCGCGTTCTGCTGCGACCGTCAAGCGAGAATTTCAGCGTATTTTAGAACAACTGGCAGGACACAAGCGCCCTTACGAAATTTTTCGGGATTGGGCTGAGATGGCTGCCATCTCTGTTCATCAGCTACCTTATCACGCAGGTGAACGCCCCGTTGATGCCGTCTTTGAGGGCTTGGAACAGCAATTTTCGGAACGGGAACAACGCTACACGCCAGAAGAGCGAAAAACGCTCTCGCACCTGTTTGCTTTAACGATGGAAGGATTGGCAACTCCGAATGATTTTCTCGGTGAGCTGTACTGTGAGCTGGGCTTTACGAATACCAATTCAGGGCAGTTTTTCACACCCTATACTGTCAGCCGGATGATTGCCCACATGCAAATGGGAAATATGGAGGCAATTGTGCGTGAAAAAGGCGTTATCACCGTTGAAGACCCTGCTTGCGGGGCGGGGGGAATGCTGGTTGCCGCGACGGAAGAAGCCTTAAGTCAAGGACTTGACCCTCGGCAAATCTTGCAATTTTACGCAACAGACATTGACCGGGATTGCTTCAACATGACCTACCTTCAGCTCTCCTTGCTGGAGGTGCAAGGCACGGTAAGGCATGGTAATACGCTTTCTCAAGAAATATGGGAAACCCGTGATACACCACAAATGCAGTTCTTTAAGGACTGGCTCAAAGGAAGACAAGCCGAAGAACGTATACGGCGAATGCTGGACATCATGAAAGGGATGGATCGCCCTAGCGACAGTACTGCCGCAACGCCAGAGCCAGAAATACCAGAACAGCAACCAACCCCTGATATTGTGTTTAATCCGCAGCAGCTATCCCTGTTTGATTGGAATGAATTATCACAAGGCTTGTAGTTGCAAAGGAAGCTTGCCGCCTCGAATGTAGCGCGATAGCGCCTTTCCCCGCCTAGCGACCGTAGGGAGTGGGGCGCGTGTGGGTAGTCTGGGATTATTTCTTCAGGAATGCCCGCTTAATCGCAGCTTCCTTCTTAATATATTAAAAAAAGATTAAAGAAAGATTAGCAAGATTTTCTAATGCTCAATAACTACTTGTTAAGAATGTGGAAATTCGGCTTATCCACAGGTTGTTTTGTGCATCGAAAGCCGTGCCTCTTGTGCATCGAAAGCCGTGCCTCTTGTGCATCGAAAGCCGTGCCTTGTGCATCGAAAGCCGCGCCTTTGTGCATCGAAAGCCGTGCTTTGGTGCACCGAAAGCCGTGCCTTGGTTTTATGATGCGGTGTTTTGCGCCTAAAATCTTGACTTATCCACAGGTTTGTATGTGCATCGAAAGCCGTGTCTACTCACTACGGGATAGAGTGGCAACTCGCGTGACTGTTACGGCATCGTCTTCAATGTTGTAGTTTTGCAAAAAACCTATTTTCACAAGCTCGTCTAAAGCGGTACGGGATTGTCGTTTGAAGCTCGCGGCTTGTGTATTTTTGCAGCCCGTCAGCCGTTGCAAGGTCGCAAGTTTTACCGGATACGGTGTGCGATGGCTGCTGTAATAGGCATGGAGGGCTTGTGCAAGAGATTTGCGGCGCAAGGCTAGGCGCTGTTCCCAGTCGATCGCCGTCCATTGGGATTCACCGTAAAGCCGAATCAGGTCACGGTTAAGCTCTATGGTGTAGTGGGCTGTCGGCTCGCTTTTTGTACCCGATTTGATCAGCGATCCAAAGTATATTTTGCCTTCGTGGATGA
This sequence comes from Stenomitos rutilans HA7619-LM2, assembly GCA_019358945.1. Lineage (GTDB taxonomy): Bacteria > Cyanobacteriota > Cyanobacteriia > Leptolyngbyales > Leptolyngbyaceae > Stenomitos > Stenomitos rutilans. Next base: position 14,904 of record JAHHIE010000060.1, read on the forward strand.
TCTCAACGGCTGTTGCGGTTAGCCGAATAATGGCTGAATGCAGTTGCCTGTGCTGCTCACCACCTGTTGGTAAGCGCATCGCTTTCAAAATCCCGTGCGCTGTGAAACTGCAATGGTTGCCTAAAGGGTGTTTTCTGGCTAGATGCACCAGGGTTTCCCAGAGCGTTAAATCTTCTTGGTTGAGCTGTTCGCCTGTGTATTTGACGGTGATACCCTGCTGGCTATAGAGCGTGGCTTCTTTCAAAGAACGCCGATCTTTGCCCTGAATTGCTGAAAACAAGGCGGATCGAATAAAACTGTTTGGGGTGCCGCGCTTGGCTTCTTGCCATAGTGGGAGCTGGATAACTTGGGCGCTCGTCTGCACTTCAACAGCGCGGCGAAAAGACTGTAGGCTTTCATCTAGCTTCTTGTCTGCCATATGTTGCCCCTTTATGAATGCGGCATATAATCGCCATATCTACAGAATTTGTCAAAGCCGCAATGCTTGCGGGATGCCTCATTGGAAAGGTGTATGCTTTGAGCGCGTCGTAGCAACGCTTTTCCCTTCAGGATTTGGTTAGACTGGTGTATACTTCCTCCTGTTTCGCCCGTATCGGAGATACCATGAGCATTAGAGAGCAGATTTTTCGTCACATGGAGGCTATTGAGGCTTCTGGGGATATTGGCTCTCTGAATGCCGCGATTTTGGCATGGCTGGGAGAGGTAGACGAAACGGATCGTCACCTAACTGTATTGGAACAAAAATTGGCAGAAAGCCGTGCTGCGCTTTCTGTTCAAGATGAAGACGCAGACATTGACAACGCGATCGGTTTTGAACCATTAACCAAAGACCAGCGCTTGCAACGGCTCGATCAGCGCTGGGAGCGTTATCAGCAAACAGGTCGTACTGTTTCGCACGACGAGATGAAGACCTGGGCTGCCAGCCTTGCGACAAAGCAGTAATCGTTTATGTATGCGGTCACCTGGCTTGAGGAAGCATCGCAGGATGTCTTCCGTCATTATGAGTTTCTTAGCGCCAAAAATCAGCCAGCAGCAATTCGCGCTGTCCAGGCAATCCTAGAAGCTGGGGAAAGCCTACAAACGTCGCCTTATAGAGGAACAGTCTTGCGAAGCCGACCCCATATCCGCTGGGTCAGGGTATTTTTTGGCAAATACGGGTACATCCTGCATTACAGGGTTGAGGAAGACACGGTGATCATTCTTGAAGTCTATGACGGGCGGGAAGATCGCGCTTTGTAGGAGTTGAGGTGAACTCTAGCAAAAACAATCACCCCACCTGTTGAGGTTTAACTTAACTCCAAGACCAATATCTTTCATAACTTATCCGCTTCTTCCAGAGAATGACGCAATCTTTGCCAAACCTGCTGTAGTAGCTGTGGTCGCAGACACACAAACACAATTAGTCCACCAGTTATTAGCTGTCCCCAACCGGAGCCATTGTAAGTTGGACAATCCCACAAGCAGATGTTACCGTCACCGAAAAATGATGCAAGCAAGGAGATTCCCACAATTTGATACATCCTTAAGAACTCAACTCAATTAGTAAAGAAAAATGATAACAATTAGAAATTAGCTCTAACGCTCCTTGTTCAAAACTTTAAAGTTAGCTTCTAGCCCTTCAGAACAGGCAACTGCTTCTAAGATTTCTATACGTCTTTGCAAATAGCCAATTTGCTCTGATAGCCGATTCTCTGAGGGCTTACCAGCTATCCAGATAGCAATACTACTAAATCCAGAAGTAGCTATGATGAGACATGGAAGTATAACGCCACTTTTTGTAATCTCTATGAGAGGTACACATAAAAGCAGACTCAGAACTGATAAGCCCCAAACCCACTTTGTAGCGCTAAAACGTAGATCTATACGCTGAGTATCTGCGGCAGCCTGAGTCATACCAAAGCTTATAATATGTTGTCTGAAGTAAGAGCATTAGGCTTAGGCGTGTTTAAGCACCTCTATTGCACCTCTTAGTAAAAGATGCTGAAAGGAAAAGCTACCTAACACAGCATGAGCAGCGCCAGTTACAGTAGATTGAGTAATTGTTGCTGCGTAACCTACACCTACATCGCCGACAGCAGAATTGACCACGCCTGCAACGGCGGCAGAAGAGACGAAATTGCCTGCACCACCAGCCAATCTACAAACTAATTCGGGGCAGTCCATTGCTTTAGCAACTTTTTCGGCACAATATCCACCAACAATTCCAGCTATTACCCCAATGGGAGCAGAGATAGGCGTTGAATACCCAATTGGCATAAATTCTCCTACTGGAGCAACAGAAGGGAAGTTAAATATATACTAGAGCATTGATCCCAAGATATGCTGTGTTAAGCGTTAAGCGTCAAAATAGCAGTATCTTTACATTGCATTCACATAAACAAGCTGCTGTAGTTTTGATCCGACATAAGTGGGGTTGAGTCAAGCTCAACTTCTTTAGCAAAAGCCTTCTATCGCTCCTGTTCCCGGTCTATTTGCTGCTTGAGGATATGCGGCTCTGGGTTTGATGTCTGCGCCTGTTGCTCTTGTTCCCGTTTCGCTTTGGCGGCAATAACTTCGGGGTCTAGCAGGACTTTATCGACTGTTCGGTTAACATAGTCATCGACGTGCCCCGCTTTGCGCTCGTGCAGGTTGGGGCTGGTCTCGCTTAAGGCGTGTTTGATCGCATCCGCGCTAAAGCCCAGCTTCGCCAGTTGCTTACACACCGCCCAATCCATTCGGCTTGCGTCTTCGTTCGGGTGATGGTTTGTATGGCGCTGGTAAAATCTTTGGAACGTGGTGTCTGCCCGTTGTTTTTCGGAAGGGGTCGCGGCGGCTTTTTGATGGCTTTCTGATGGTGCCTGGTTCTCTTTTGGTGCCTTGGTAGCCTCCAGACGCTTGTCTGCTTCGGTGAGCAATTTCTGGGCGTTTACGGCGATTTTGCCGTGATAGCTTTCCAGCAGCACGTAGGGTTGGTTGCCGTCGGCGCGGGTGTGGATGCCTTTCTGATTGGTAAAGCCCGCTAAACGCCCGAAATGCCGCCAGTCCGCACTATTAGGATCGCCGCCGTAGCGTTCGGCTAAGATCTTCGCTGCTGCGGTTGCCTGTTCTTTGGGAATAGGTTGATCGCTGAGACGCACCCAGGCTTGATAGTTCATTGGGCTGGTTTGGGTAATGGCGGCAGGTTTAAGACCGTCCTTGCCCATGCGCTCAAAGCTGCCTAAGTCCAGGTCATCAACCAGAATTAACCCCGCGCTGCCCAACGGGCGGATGTATACGTCCCTACCTTGGCTGTTTAACCGCTTTAGCCAAGGCACCGAATTTTTAACCTGGTCGCTTGCCCAGGTGCGGGTTAGCATTTTGCCTGTTTTGCTGTCCCTTAACCCTATTTCATACTGCTCTGCACCCATGCCTTGCAGTTGGCGGGTGATGCCTTGATAGGTGCGATCGCGCCGCTGGTTTACGGGCGGTGTGTCATCCTTGCCAAGGCTAGGCTGCTGTAATCCCGGTGCTGGCGGTGTAGGCTGTTTGGTCATGTCTTTTTCAATAGCAGAATGCAGCGGCTCCGCCACGGGCTTTTGCTCCCCTTGGCGGTGATTGTTCTGCTGTTGGGCAATCTGCTGTTCAATGTCTTGCAGTTCGCGGTTGATGGTGGCAATTCGCTGATACTGCTCGCCCCGTTCGGTGCTGATGACTAGGTTGTTACGCAGATCGCGCTTTAGCATCTTGTTCACTTTGGCTCCCAAGTGGATCTGGGGTAGCCGCTCAACGCCTTGTTCCTCCAAGCTGCGGTGGTCGATCCGCGCCTCATGCGCTGCTTGCTCAAGGGCGCAGTTTGTGTGCTGCGACCAGGCTTCCCGCCACTGCTGCAACAGGGCTTTTTCATTCCAGCTTCGGTTTTTGTTACCGAACCCATCTGCCCTAATTTCCCGCAAGGTCAGCAATACATGAGCATGAGGATTTTTCTTGTGCAGGTCGTGGTAAGCAATGTCCGCGATCATGCCTTTGCTGGTGAATTGCTCTTGCACATACTGCCGAACCAGTTCCATTTTCTGGTCATGGGTAAGCTCAATGGGTAGAGCGATGTCTATTTCCCGTGCCAGCTCTGCATCTTTGCGCTTCTCAGCGTGTTCAACTCCATTCCACAGTCTGGCGCGATCGCGCATCCATATTGGAGCATCGGAAGGAACTAGAATTTCCGTGGCATACACACCCCGCTTGCGGGTGTAGTCATGGGTAAGTCCCGTGCGCTCATCGTGGATTTCTTGCGCTGCCCGATACGCAGCAGCGCCCGTTGCAGTCCGTCCGGCACTGCGCTTAATTTTGCTAACAGATAAATGGTAAATCGCCATTTTCAGAATCGCAAAAAGAAGAAAGCAAAAGTGCTAAAGCCTAAACCGCACCATGCGCCATCGGCAATACAAAACGGATAACCTGAGCCTGTTAAATCGAAGCAATGTCAAACGTTCATTCACAAAAAGGTGCTGCCCCTAGCAAAAGCGAATGAACATTAACTCGCTAACCTGCTGTTTTCAAGTTTGAAAACGCCAGGTCTACCATTGCGTTCCTTGGGGAGCGCAATGCAGGGGTGCAGGGGGTTCCCCCCTGCCGCACTTACATCGCTTGCGATGTGTAAGTGCGCTCTTCACCTCCTCGCTGGCGCTCAATGTTCGAGGGGCAGCCTGCGGCTGACGCGGCTTGCCGTTGCTCCTTTCTTCACAAGGTTTCCTGAATTTCTTGAAAGATTCGGAATAATTTTCTATAAATTCACTGAAATTCTGGCAACTAGGGAGAGGGCGTATGTCAGGAAAACTGGAAAAGCTCTTAACAAAGCAGCAACAGCTAAAAGAGCAGATTAGACAAGAAAAATCCAAAGAGTCACAACAGCAACGCAAACTTGATACCCGTAAGAAGATCCTTGCTGGTGCAATGGTGCTGGAATGGATCAATCAGGGGAAGTTTTCTGAAGAAACGTTGCTGGCGGGTCTGGACGGTTTTTTAAGCCGGGATCAAGATCGCGCGGTGTTTGGTCTGCCCCTCAAAGCGGCGACAGGCGACACCGAACTGTCCCCACCCAAACCGCCTGCGAAACCCGCTGCCCCTAGTACAACTAACGCTGCCATAACGCAGCAAATAGGGAGCACTGCCCCAACGCTGCCCGCTCCTCGAACCCGACTGGTGGAACGGCAGGAACAGGCAGAATTGGAAAAAGAGTTTTTTTAGCGAAAACCAGAAAGCTGGTATACCAGCTTTCTGGTTTTCGCTATTTGCTTACTCACTTTCTACGCTGACACTGTGACAGGGGAAAGCAGATAGGCAAAGGTTCTGCCTATCTGCCTTCGGCTTAGATAAATGCGCCTGCGGTGAAATTTGCAGGCACGGCTTCGGGATAGCGCTGCGCTTGTTCTTCGCGGTGTTCTTGCTCCCATAAATACCGCCGAAAGTTGAATTGGTAAGAAACTTCTTCATCCGGCTGAATATCGCGGTCAAGTTTAACAACCAAGCGGTATAGTTCACGCAGACGCTTAAAAGGTAGGGTTTGTAGGTATTCGATAAAGTCAGTAGAATTGCCGCCTTTGATGGTCGCATCTATCATCCATTGGGTTGTATCCATCCACTGGGTCATGCAGAGCCAGCCGCCGGATCGCCCTTCTATAGTAAATTTGCAGTCGCCTGCGTAACCATTGAGGTAATACCGTAAGCCGTCCTCGCACGCTCCCGAAAAATAGAGGTCTCGGAAGGTCTCCCCGGTGCGGCAATGGGCAACGGTCGCAAGGTGCGCTTCCCATGCTGCATCGTATTCAGACGTAACGGAATAATCTGGGTTGCCATTGTTCCACCCCGTTTCGTCGCTGTTATAAACCTTGATATTCCACGCCAGTGGGTAATAGGTATGCCTGCCGAAGTAGGCGCACCGCTTAGGCGTTTTATTTGTCAGAAAGGAAATAATCGCTTGACGGGAGCGTAGCGGAAAAGCGTAGGGGGAGCGGAGCATCATAATGTGGGTCTTTCATGTTTTGCGATGATGGGGATAAGAAAGGACAGGACAGCAAGCCCTGCCCTGTTCAAGATGCTTAAGCATTGCGCGGTAATAGCTCGCGAATGACTTCAAGAAACTGCTTGGCGATCGGTATGGGCAACCAGTCACACTTCAGCCGTACCGTTTGTGAAAAGTAGGATGCATCCACATCCACATTGAACCCGCCGCCCGTGGCGCTGGTGGGCACATACAAAGAAGCGTTGTCTTTTGCCTCATACACCCGCACCTGATCGAGGCAATCAGCAAACACAGCGGTAAGCGTGGCAAAGTTTTTCTTGCCGCGCTCGCGTGTAGCGTCCTCTTCGTGTTTGATTGCCACGATCGCCGCCTTGAAGGTCTGAATGTAGTCACCTAAAAAACGGCGGATGATGTCTTTGGCGATCGCCTCTGGTGGGCGGCGGTGTGAAACGCTGATTTCGGGTCTTTTATTGCCGTTTCGCGGGCTAACATTCGTTTCTGGGTATCTACCGTAAACGCGCAGGCGTTCCGGCTCACTATACCGACTGTGGCGCAATACAAAGGCTGCACCATCTTCGCGGGTAAAAGTAACAGCATCACAATGAAGCTCAAGAGCGAGTGTCCAGTCTGGAAAGTAGGCGGCGATCGCTTGAAACAATGCCGGGAAGTCCTGGGGGTCTTGCGTCTTCATAAGGTTTGCTCGTGTTGGAAAAGGGTTAAGAACGTCGTTCTGAACCCTTGCCCCTCGGCGAGAGTGGGGAGGCAAACGCAAGCCCGTAACAAGGGGGTGGGGCATCACCCTGTCTGCACGCAGCAAGTGCAACGCAGCGAAGGAAGATAGGGGATACCCCTTTGTGTAGCCTGAAGGGTTGGCTTGCGTGCGCTAGGGGCAACGTCCCTTAGCCCTGGAATTTACTGAATGAACGGTTGACAGCAATGCGCGTCGCCGTCGGGAATTGGACAACCACAGGGGCGCAGGGCTTCGCCCTACTCAGAAAAAGGGTGCTTCGCACTTGCGGGAAGTTGCCACGACAGCAATGACTTTATGAAAGAATCCCGGATGGGGCACAGCGCCTAGCGTTTAATGCTGTAAGTACTTACCCGCCTGCTTTTATTGATATTCCTTGGCTTGAATAAACGCCATTTGGAGAAACCCTATGTCCATACTGAGATCGAAAACAGTCTGCTTTTGCCTCGGGAGGAACTCCAACACCGCGATTCAGATAGGAGTTGAGTTAGACTAAGCCGGACGGTCGCCTGCCCGGCTTGCTTACAAAAATAAAAATCTTCAAAGTGACTGCTCCGCTGAGTTTAACCCCGATTACTGGTAAATCTTTAGGTAAAATAAATTTATTCTTAGTAACATTACCGACATGTTATAACCGTGCTGAGTCCAAGTAAGCATCAATCATGCCAAAAAGTTACAGGCTTCTCATAGTAGCTCTTCTTGTTACAGCTTTCGCTGGCGGGTGTCGATCTACTGAAGAGTATCAAAAATTATCTGAGGCTGGTACAGCATATACTAATGCTCTAGATAGTCTACTAACAGTTGCAGGTAACAAAAGGCTTGATGCAAGCTCCGAATTACTGCTAAAAAGTCGTGCCTTTGTACCTCAAACGATCGAGGACTACAAGAAGCGCACTACTGCTGACATTGAGAGACTCATTGTTCTTGAGGACATCCGTAGACATAATCAACTTCTGGCGCGTTATTTCGACCTAATTAATCAACTGGCATCTTCTAATGCGCCTGAAACTGTTCAAAAAGAAATTGGAAGCACTGTTGATAGCCTCAATAAGGTTGGCAATAAATTGCGGGGTAGTGACTTTATCACGAATAAAGCAGCCATTCAAGGAATTGCTGGTCTTGTTGTCAGTGGTCAAATTCGAGGTGCCTTAGGCGAGGAACTGAGTAAGCGTAAAGATACAATCAATCTTGAATTTATCACGCAGAAAGAACTACTTCTAGCACTAAGTGAATCGCTACAACAAGACATAAAGGTGATAAAAGAGCAGCAAGAATCACGCTTTGTTATTAAGCCCTTTGTCTCAACTACTACTGTTAACAACGCTCGTGCTTCTAGTCCGATTGATGATGACGGGTGGATTACTCAAAGAAGAACTATTTTAACGATGGAGGCAACAGCAGCAGAGTTAGAAAGTGCTAGTAGCGCGATGAGTGAATTCAACGAGGTTTTCAAAGATTTTGTTGAAGGAAAGTTGAATCAAGGCAGACTTAACTCCCTTTTGTCTGACATTGAATCGTTTGTTTCGGTGGTTGAGAAACTGAAACCTAGTCAACTTAAGAACTAGTACAAGAGTCGATTTTTAATGGTGGAGGAACTTCAGGATGACAAGAAAGCGTGATAAAATTGTTGAGGGATTCTTTGAGGAAGAAGTACTATCAGTCTTTGGAAGATCAATTGCTTTTGAAGGTCGTCTATCCACAGAGTTTGATGAGTTAAAGAAAAAGCTAGACAGCGACCTTAAAGATCTGCGTGAGAAAGAATTAAAGCTCTTTTCTGATGAAGTTGAAGGTGCCTTTGCAGGCAAATCTGAAGACGAAAGGAAAAAATTTGACCAGTATAGAGCAGAACTTAGCATTACGCGAGAAAAATTGGAAACTGAAATATTTGCTAAAATTGCAGGTCGATTTAAAACACTTTCAGGAGAGCTAGAAAAAGGAATCGAAGCTTTAAAGGTTGACATCGAAAGTGTGAAAAAAACAACTCAGTTTTTTGAAACTCTAGCTCGCGTTGTTGGCATTATTGCTCGAATTCTTGTACTTTAATGTGAGTGCCCGTCATGCCCGATCAAAGCAAGCCCTATCCATAGCTTTGCAATGCCAAGTGGTAGCAGTTGTATAAAGCAACCGCGCTAGCCGTTCGATCGCCCATTTTGCCTGCTTAACCAGTCCTGTCGGGTAGCCTTCCAGAAAGGCCAGGATGTGCCGTCCTCAATAATGATGCGGTTGATCGTTGCGCCATCTAGCGCGACCGTTACCTGGAAGGGGAACCAATCCCCATAGACATAATAGTCCTGGCGGATTTGCTCCAAGTTGAGGCTGTATTCGCCTTCCAACGCGATCACAATCAAGCCTTCTAAAGCCTCTCTCGATCCGGGGTTTATAGCCAAAAAACTGGTATGCCAGAAAACCAGAAAGCTGGTATTATTGTAAACCAGCTTTCTGGAAGGCTCTGCCGCAGCAATCCTTAAGCGGTGGTGGGAATATTTTCCCTATCTGCTGTTTGAAAGCCTTGGTAGCCGTACTTTTTCGCTAATTCACCTAGGCTGCCTTTAGACCTTTTGCTCTTCTTCCAACCTGCTGGCTTGTAGTACCATTGCTTGCGCTCGCTATGCCATTGCAATCCGGCATCCTTCAAAGCGGCGCGGTTGCTTTTGGTATCTCCAGAAACCCAGATCCAGTAACCGATTAGGGCAATCTCTAGTGAGCGTAATTTCAGCAGTTCTAGCAGCTTATTCATAATCTCATTTTCAACCGCTTCTTTATACCGATAGGGTTTTTCGCTGTTCTCACCTACCCTGCCCTCGCTGCTTTTCAAGGCTTCGTGGTACTGGCGGTTGATTTCTTTCATGCTGTCCTCATTCCCGCCTCTGTCGGGGTGATGTTGCATTGCAAGAGTACGGTACAGGCTCTTAATGGCTTCAACGGTTTTTGTATTGATAAAGTAATTGATGGTCATTTTCAGTTTCCTTTCAGGGGTTGAGAACATCGCGTTCTGAACCCCTGCCCCTCGGCGAGAGTGGAGGAGGCAAAAGCAAGCCCGAAGCAGCGGAAGGGGTATCGCCCAGGCTGCACAAACACCGTGCGGAAGCTTGGGGATGCCGATGCGTAGCTTGAAAGGTTGGCTTGCTTGCGCCAGGGGGCAACGTCCCCTTAGCAAACTGGTATTCTGGTATTCTGGTTTGCTGTTAAACCTGAATACCGAAAAACTGGAATGCAATAAAACTGGTTTACCATTTAGCCAGAAACCATAAGTCTGGTATTCTGGTATTCTGGCAGCTTTGTTCAGAAAGCCAGAATACTGGTAAACCAGAAAGGGAGAAAACCAGATGAAAATATTGACGGTGACTGGCTACAAAGGTGGGGTGGGGAAAAGCACGACCGCTATCCACCTAGCAACGTATTTCAGTGACAAGGGCAAAACCGTTCTTGTGGACGGCGATCCGAATCGGACTTCCATCGCATGGGCAGAGCGCGGCAACTTGCCTTTTACCGTGGCAGATGAACGGCAAGCCATGAAAATGATTGGAGATGGCGAGTACATCGTGATTGATACTCCGGCTCGTCCCCATACCGATGATTTGAAAGAGCTTGCTAAGGGATGCGACCTGCTCATTTTGCCTACGGCTCCAGACGTTTTAAGTTTGGAGCCGATGTTGGAGACAGCGCGGGATTTAGGCGACGCGAAATATAGAGCGCTGCTTACGATCGTTCCGCCAATGCCCAGCAGGGAAGGGGAGTTGATGCAAAAAGACCTGATAGAGGGCGGCGTTCCTGTCTTCAAAACGATGATTCGGCGCACGGTTGGTTTTCCCAAAGCAGCGCTGGCAGGTGTCCCCATTCGGGACGTAACCGATCACCGTTTGAAAGATGCGTGGCAAGACTACGTTGCGCTGGGCAATGAAATCATGGAGATGTTGTAATGAGTGGTAAGTTCGGCGATTTAATCCGCAAAGCCAGAGAAACGGAGCAACAACCAGAAGACCAGAATACTGGCAAGCCAGAAACCCAGAAGACCAGTCAAGAGGTTGCGCTGGTGGCTGAAAAGGAAAAAGATGTGAATTTGTCCATTAAGGTGCCTGAATCATTGCGCCGCCACTGGGCAGCAGAGTCAAAACGAATTGGCGTTAGCATGACAGCCGCGATTATTGAAGCCTTGACAGAAAGGTTTGGTACGCCGAAGTAGCTACAATAGCACTCATTGTTATGCCACCCATCTCAGGACAGCCAACCACTATGTCTACGCTAACTTTTGTCATGCCTAGCACCAGAGTTACACGTAGACTATAAAACTGATGTGAAGTTCCTAAACAAATATTGTCTAACCAAGTTTAATCAGTAAGAATACTGAGAAGCATACGTATGCATCTACCTTCGTAATTAGACGTTAATTCATGTACGAAGGAGAGAAGTCATGGCTTTCAAACAACTTGCTATTGCAGCAGGTTCACTAGCTACAGTCACAGCATCACTTTTCACTGTTGCTGTTCCCGCTCAAGCCGCGAGCGTAACAGCAACTTCATATGTCAACCTGATTGATGGACCTAATATCGTCACAGACGTAGGATTGAATCCATCAGCCTCATCATCTGCTGGCGGCGGCGGCGGTTCAGCTATTGCAAGCGCTGGACCAACCGCCAGCTTGAGGGCGTTTGCAAATTCAGAAAACTCTATCTTGAGTACTCCTGCGGGTGCCTCCGCAGGATTTGGACTTAATTATGTCCTTGCTGGAAACCCAAACGCTGCCTTCATTCCTCTGACGTTCAATTTCAATCTTTCAGGAGGATTGAATGCCAGTGTTGATGTCACTAATACGGGCAGCGTAGCCAGTGCTAATTTCCAATATCTCATCATAGACACTGCTTCTTCTAATGTCGGAGGCAGTTCCTCATTAACCTTGCAAGGAAGGCAGGCTCCACTATTTTTTAGCTCTGGAACATTGGGTGATACTGGTAATGGCGGTCGTTTGGGAGCAAGAGTTACACCAGTTCTCAATATTCAAGGAACTGTTAATGTTGAAGGAGAGAAGATTCGAGCAGAAGACTTTCAGGATCTCGGTGAAACCCCTGCAGAGAAAGCACTATTTGCAACAGTAGGAAAGTTTTTAACAACAGATATTCCTCTGGAACAGTTTAGAACGGAAACTTCTTTCTTAAATGGTGCTATTATCAACGCCATCTCAAGCTTTGGGCTACCAAGATTAAATATTCCTGCGGGAAAAGTGTTAGGTGCAGACATTGACCTAGGGTTCGATACAGAATTTTTCTTTAACACCAATGTTCAGCTAACTAGGCAAGTTCAGGATAAGGGGTTCTTGATTGGTAGTCTTACAACTTCTGCTGCAACAAGTCCATTCGATGCCAATGCTAGCTCAAATTTTGGTAGTACCCTTAAGTTGACATCAATTACTGTTCCTCAGTCGTTTAATGCTGTTGATGTTAGCAATCTCAAGGTTATGTTTGATTCCGGACAAGTTTTTGATGTGATAAGGGAGTCCAATCCAACTCCTGTCCCGACTCCTGCCTTACTGCCAGGGCTTATTGGCTTTGGATTAAATATGTTTCGCAAGCGCAAACAGTTACAGCAAAAGCAGCTTTGCTAGTTCTACTTAAGTAGTGTCCATCTTGCATAGAACCATAAAACCAGAATTCTGGTTTTATGGTTCTATGGTTTTATTTTTCAGTTTTACAAATTCCTTGAGTTCAGTCATTGGAAACATCCCGCTAAACTCTTCCCACACTTCTTGCTTATCGAGGTTGGTGTAAACATACTGCACACCGTCCAGCATGGTTGCGCCACGGACAAGCCCGATCGCGCTGGCTAGGTCATACCATTCGTTGAAGCCAGGAGGGGCACTGCGCTGTTTTTCATTTCCAGCGCTGCTGTTGGAGCCTAATGCAGTGTTTTGCCTGCTATTGGGTTGCCATTGGTTTTCTATGGCTTGGCGCAAGAAACCAGCGGGGTTTTTGACCCGTCCGTTTTGCATCCGCTCCTTGAGGGCGGCGATCGCGTCTTTGACGGCTGTGGTTGTTGCAGAAACAACCACCTTGATGAGGTGTGGATTCAGCCTTACGCCTGTTTGTTCGGCTTCTGTTAATAATTCTTGATACGCTGGGTATTGCGTTTCTGGCTGACTTGTGTGGCTTTCATCCTGTTTTTCTGTAACAGGGTGGTGGGTGGGTTCTTCTGTCTGTTTGCTTTGAAATTCTCTGTTAGAGGGAACCGAGGAATGCGGGTTTGCGGGGCTTTTTTCGGAAGTTTTCTGCTGGTGAAAGGAAGATTCCTGCCTGTTTAAAGAAGTTTGCTGCCCTGGATGCCAAGCAATGAGCTTGTAGATCCGTCCTGAATAGCGCCTTACCACTTCAACCAAACCGTAGTCTACGAGCTGACCAAAGGCGATTTTTACCCACTTGAGGCTGTAGCCTGCCCATGTTTGAAACTCATCCAGTATGACTTCCTGGGACTTTCCTGCGGGGACAGCCCTGAGAAGCCAGCGGTACAGGTGTCCGGCACAGGGCGTTAATTCAAGGGCAAGCTGATCATGCTGTTCCGTAATCCTTGCGAAAGCAGTCATTTTTGCAGTTCTCCATTAATAGATGTGTTCATTCGCACGAAGAACTGCTATCCTTGAATTGCCACACTCAAAGACAGTTAGTTCTTCGCTTACTTTTCAAGCGACTAACGATTAATAAAGTTTGAAACCAGCATCCTAGAAGTTCTTGTCCAACTTCAGTGCTGGTTTTCAGCTTTTTAGGGCATCTCTAGTTTTTATCGTTATCATCACCTCCCTAGTTCAGGCTGATTACGCTTCGGTCAGCCTTGAGCATCCTTCTTATTACCCGACGATGGCTCGTCGTTAATTTTGCCGTCGGCTTTTGCCCTGCGGATCGCTTCCTCGATCGCAAACAACGCCATCTGTGAGAGCGATCGGCGTTCGTAATTGGCAAGCTTCTCAAAGTCCTCACGGACATCGGGAGGCATGTAAATCACGATTCTGGGTAGTTTCGAGGGCACACCGTTGACCATAGCTGTAACCATGCTGCCTGATCTTACTCCTGAGTGCATTTAACAGTTCCATTATGATCTAAAAGTGTCAGTCCAGGACTGACAAGGTACTGCTACTATTGAAACCATGTGTGGCGTTTGCACGTTGCACGCAGCAAAAAGCCCTGTCCAGACAGTTTCTGAGGCTCATCGGACAGGGCTACCCCTTAACGAGGTATATCCATGATGACAGAACAGCGAAGACAGGACTGCTGGGGCGTTGTGATGCGCGTCTCCAGCCAAAAGCATCCTACGTTTCTCAAGCATCAGATCGGTGTCATGCAAACGGTTGGGGCGATGGCCATTTTTATTCCGCTGCTACTGATTACTGGCGATCGCCAGACGCAAGCCGCGCCATTTACGGGCAAGATTGCTCAAATAACAGATGATTTACGCCCGTATGCCCAGAATGGGGGCATTAGCCAGCGTCAAATTGATCATCTGAACCGCTCCTACGCCAAACGGCAGAGTTATAAAGCCATTCAAACACTACGGCGGCGCGGGGAACTGGGTAGTCCCAACTACGTTTCGGAGTTCAGAGAGGTTTATGAAATCAGAGGCGGCGATCGGTATCACGCCCCGCAAAAGTTTCACATCCTCTACCGTCTCTCGCCTAGCTGCAACTACCGATGCAGTGAGGCATACGACTGGTACAAACAGTAAACTAAGAGCAATACAAGGAGAAGCCGATATGCTAGACCAACCCTGGACTCTGGAAACGCTGAAGAGCAAAACGTATGACTTGTGGCGCGAGCTGCACAAGTTGAATGAATGCTATTTCCAAGAGAACCCAGATGCTAGCAGCAACCTGCCTTTTGTGACTGAAATTCAGTCCTATGGGGAGTTAGAGCACGTAGAAACTTGGCAAGCCGCCTATGCCTCCCTTAAAGCCAAATTTTTGGCTGATGGGTGTTTGGAGGATGGGCAGTATCTGATTGAGTTCTACTTGCTGTATGCCTCCAAGAAATGGGGCTGGCGGCATCTGCTTCCCCTTGTGATTGCTCAACTCGAAATGATTCCCAAAGCTGTAGAAGCGATCGCCGATGGGCTTCGCACTATCGGTGTCTACGGCTGCGAATACGGTGCGACCGCCCAAGACATTGAGCAATTCAAGGAGTTTTTAATCAATGGCGATTCGGAAAAGTGGCGATTCTTCCGACCTGAACCAGCCGCAATCTCTTCGTGATGTCCGCGTTGAACAACGCAGAAATTACACCGATGCCTGCTCTGAAAAGGGGGCTGATGGTGAGGGGATTGCACGCGGCACAAACCGTGTCTATAACGAGACCTTCGGCAGTAAACCAGCAGGCAAACGCGACGATTGGACAGACAGGCAACAACAAGAAATTGCGGTTTCTGAAAACTTTGCCGCTAACCGGGTGCGCGACCTGCCTACACCAGACGAAGGCAGTTCACAAAGTAAAGCGAATGATCGGGTTGTTGAGGCTTCTGGAGAGGGAGCTAAAAACGCTAAAGACTATGTGGACGATCAGTCCGATAACGGTAACTGGTGGTCGAGGCTTTTCTAAAGGAAAGGGCAGGGGGCAAGGCTTTCCTGCCCCCCGCCCAAATATCTAACGATTTTCAGCCTGACGATACTGCGATCACCAGCATTTAACGACCTTGGAGGCGTAGAAACTGGCAAACACTTTGCGAGCGGCTTGAGTTTCCAGGAACGCAATTTGAACATTCACTGGACAGAGGTTATAATACGTTAGTATTACTGAGGAGAGTTATTATTCAGAAATGGAGGAAACGTGAGAATATTCATAATCTCCTCTGAACTAAGCTGAATATGTAGCGATTTTCCTATTTGTATTCAACATAGCGACTAAGCGTCTTGACTGCCTATGCATACTGCCACCTTTTACCCGATTGGAAATGCTGACACCTGTTTTATCGAACTTGGTAATGGACGGCGTATTCTTTTTGACTACGCAAACACTTACGATCCAAACGATGAGAAAGACAAAAGGATTGATCTCGAAAAAGAAATCCGCAGAGCGTTTGGCAGTAATAAAGAAACCGATGTTTTAGCACTGTCACATCTTGATAGGGATCATTACAAGGGGGTAACTGAGCTTTTTTGGCTAGAGCATGATGATAAGTTTAAGTCTGATAACCGAATTAAAGTTAAGACTTTATGGGTTCCAGCATCTGCTATTCTTGAAGAAAATCTTAAAGATGAGGGTGTAATTCTTCGTGCTGAGGCGCGTCATCGCTTAGAGAAAGGTGAAGGAATTCAAGTCTTCTCAAACCCGAATGCATTAGATGATTGGTTGAAGGACAAGAAAATTAATCCAGACGATCGCCAGGATTGCATCACTCACGCTGGTGAGCCAGTGCCAGGATTCTCACTCGCAAGTGATGGTGCTGAATTTTTTGTTCATTCGCCTTTTTCTGAACGCTGTGAGGATGAAAGCCTCGTTGTACGAAATGCGTCAGCGCTTTTTATGCAAGTTACGTTTGAGGTAGATGGAAGAAAAACTCGTCTTATACTGTCGGCAGATTGCCCATACGAGGAAATTGAAGCAATTGTCAGAGTAACTAAGAAACATCAGAATGAAGATTGGCTGAAATGGGATATAAATAATATTCCTCACCACTGTTCTTATCTCTCTCTCTCGGATGAGAAAGGTGATAAAAAGACAATACCTACAGATAATGTAAGATGGTTGTATGAGGAACAGGGGGAAGAATTTGGATTATTAGTTTCAACAAGCAACCTGATTCCTACCGAGGATACGGTTCAGCCACCGCACAAGCAAGCTGCGGCTTATTATGAAGATGTTGCGACCAAGCTTCATGGTGAATTTCTTGTCACGATGAATGAGCCGAAATCAGCTTCTCCAAAACCCCTTATTATCGAAATTACAGGTTCAGGCTATAAGGTAAAAAAATCTATATCCTCACCTGCAATAGCCATAACTACTAACAAACCACCGCGTGCCGGATGAAACTAAGATTACTGTCAGGCGATATAATATCGCCGGAGAAACTACGTTCTCCTCGTGCAGTAGCCCTTCATCGTTATTTAAATACTAGGCATTCTCTCTATTTCCAACTAATTGAATGTCTAGCTACTGAGCGTCTTGATACACTTGTGGTACAAGTCAGTATTGAGGTTTATCAACACCGTACTATTGATATTAGACCAAAGGAAATATTAGCGATTTCATTTGTCAGTGATAGGGATACCTTACCTATTTTCTATCCATTAAGGCTCGATTTTCCAATTGATCTTGTCCATATAATGGTTGATTGGAATGAAGAGTATCCAAGTCTTTGTTTATGGGAAGAACCATTTGAGGATCTTCGTTCTAGGCTTACGCCCTATCTACTTCTTGCACGGCTAAAAGAATGGCTTGAGCAGACGGCTGATGGAACATTGCACGATGATAAACAACCATTAGAACCTGTTTTACTAGGCAATAACGATCAAATTATTATCCCAGTGGACGCAACCGCGTCTGGGAAAAAATATGTTGCCCTCAGCTCGGAGAATGCTCAAGGGCAGTCAACTCTTTGCTTTGTAGAACAGAATAAGTTGGGGAAAGATGAAAAGCCTGGTTTTGTTTTAGCTGGGTTTACGACTCCTCCGATTACGCATCGGGCTGTAAAATATGCTCCTCGAAATCTTGAGCAATTGTATAACCTTTTACATGAGATTAAATTTGACATAAAGGCAGAATTAACAAAATGGATACAACAGATAAAATCATACGAAGATTTAGTAGAAGCCCGTCTGGTAATTTTGATTGAATTTCCGAAAAAGCGGACGGAAATAGGAGCAGTTGAATCAACTGAAAGTTGGGCTTTCATCACAATACAATCAATAGCAGATATTGGTGAAGCACTCGGTACGCTTGTTGATGCTGGCTCATATGGTATTCCAGCTATGGGAATTGTGATTAGCCCAAATACCATTAATTCTGATTTGGAAAAGTTTGAGATCTATGCACTTGCAGTTCGACGTGAGTTATCGAGCGAAACCTTATCAGTTCTCTCTGGTTATGGTGAAGAGACACGACCTTCTATTGCAGCTATCGGAGCTGGAGCCTTAGGATCGAAAATAATAGAGCTTGCAGTTCGTTGTGGCTTTGGTCAATGGTCAGTAATTGATAAAGATATTTTTTTACCACATAATTTTGTAAGACATGTACTCGGTGTCTGGGCAGTGGGAAGACTTAAAGTCAATGCACTTCAGAGTTTTGTTAACAGCTTGGTTCCTAACAACCCAGTACGTAGAATCGTTGTCGCTGATGTAATGGCTCGCCAAAATAATCAGGAGATAGATGAGGTATTTATCAACGCTGATCTAATCCTTGATATGTCAGCATCTGTATCAGTTTCACGTCAATTGTGTGAACACGTAGTTAGCAAAAGGCG
This sequence comes from Stenomitos rutilans HA7619-LM2, assembly GCA_019358945.1. GTDB lineage: Bacteria > Cyanobacteriota > Cyanobacteriia > Leptolyngbyales > Leptolyngbyaceae > Stenomitos > Stenomitos rutilans. Next base: position 33,056 of record JAHHIE010000060.1, read on the forward strand.
TGCGTCACTTTTTTTAAGTCCCAGTGGTAAAGATATTGTGCTTCTTCTTGAAGATGTTGAGCGAACAGCTTCTCTTTGGGATTTGGAAGGCATATATTACAAAGCACTCGTTAATGAAAGTTTATTACAAGGGCACCTCACTGATGAGGATGCACCAACCCGTTATGGAAATGGTTGCCGTGATTTGACAGCTCGAATTAGCGCTGATCAAGTTTCTACTTTAGCTGGTATTGGGCTTCGGCAGCTTATTCAGCAGTACAAGACTTTAAACAGTTCGGCGACTATCTGGCGTTCAAATTTGCAAAATGGTGAGGTAAAGGCACTCAATTTATTAGTTACCCCAGGAATTGAAATTCAACTCGGTGACTGGTGTGTTCGCTGGAATAAGGGCTTACTTGATGAGCTAGTTACCCAGCGGTCAGGGAGCCTACCTGATGAAACAGGCGGTGTTTTAGTGGGAATTGTAGATTTTGAACATAGGAAGGTAGTGGTGGCAGCCGACATCCCGGCTCCACCCGATAGCGTGAAGCGACCGCACTATTTTGAGCGTGGAGTAACAGGGTTGAACGATACTCTAGTAGAAACAGCACGCAAGTCAGCAGGACAGCTTAGGTATATTGGTGAATGGCATTCTCATCCCAATGGTGTAGCGGCACGTCCTAGCAATGATGATGAAGGTGTTTTCACGAAACTTGGCGAAGTATTTGATGAAACAAATGAGTTCTACCTAATGGCTATTCTTGGAGCTAATGAGTTATTTGCTCGCATGGGTTTAGATGGAAATATTCAAGAAGGAAGTATCCCATTACTAAACGAAAATTAAAATTTTTAGAATGTGTAATTTAGCAAGATTCAACAAAGGAATGAATTATGGGATTACCTGATGTATACGTCTTGAGAGCACGAGTAGCACCAGTAATGATTGTTGGAATTCCTATATTGGCACTGTTTATAAATGGTTTGATAACAGGGGCTGAATTAAAGAATCTGGCTGTTATCGGCATTGTGGGAGTTGCAGTTATCACTTTGTTTGCACAGTTAGGACGAGATTTAGGTAAAAAAATCGAACAAGCTTTATACAAAGAATGGGGTGGAAAGCCAACAACCTTGATGCTGCGTCATAGTGACAATCGCATTGACACAACTACAAAGACGCGCCTTCATAATCGATTAAGTGAAAAAGTTCCAGATCTTCATTTGCCCAATCCTGATGAGGAAAGCAATAATCCTCAAGATGCTGATTTGATATATAACTCAGCCGTCCTATGGTTAAGAAGTAATACACAAGATAATAACAAGTTTTTGCGCCTCCATGAGGAAAATATCAGCTATGGGTTTCGCCGAAATCTTATGGGTTTAAAGCCATTAGGGTTGTTTTTAGCTTTTAGCGTTATAGGCATAAAAATTGCGATTGATAGACCATTTATGTTAGAGAAAATTGGTAATTTTGTTCTTCAGCCATCGATTATTGCTTCGATTTTATCAATTTTATTTCTTGGCTTAGTAGTTACTAAGAGTTGGGTTAAATATGCTGCGGAATCATATGCATTCGCTCTCTTTAATGCAGCAGAATCAGTATAGATTGTGTTCCTACGCCCTCTACTTACAGTAAGGCTGCTATGTTATCTCCGTGGCATAAAATTACACGTATCTCGGCTCAATCCCTAGTAAAGTTTCATAGATCGGCTTAGTTTCAGCATCGTTGCAACTTTGCAGCTAAAGCTGCTGCCAGCATCTGTTCTATGCGGTAACGCGGGTCAAGCTTAGGATCAGCTAATTGCACAATGCCAGCATCAATCAACGGTCTTGCTGCTTGGAAAACGCAGTCCGCGAAATACGAAGCATCGCCTGGGCAGTGGTGCGTATTCCAGTTCTCTAGTACGCGGTCTTTTGTCTCTGGTGGTAACAGTCTTAGAAGCTGCCGTGCGCGTCTCCAGGTTTGGGCGCTGTAGTCACGCTCGCGCTGAATGCGATCTGCTTCTCTATTCTGGAATGTCTCTAACCGTTCTTCAGGGGTTGGTTGCTGCGCCGCAATCCAGTCTTGAAGTAACGGAAACTTCTCACGCTCTTTTTGCAGTGTCCGTTCAGCAATTTTCAATCGTCGCTGTGTGATCGGTCGCGGCAAACGCTTAGAACTGCGGGTGAACCGCATAAACGATTAATCACGGCTCACAGCTTGCTGGAAACGGGCAAGAACAGCTTGCATGTCTTCGGCTCCAGCGGCAGGGTCAGACTTGGTTACGCTCGCTAGGTTAAACGTGGCTTGCACCACCTGCCAGTCTGCCTGGGCACGGTTGGTGACTTTTTCAGCAAGGGTGCTGGCAGCACCAAACAGCCTGTTCATACCTTTCCTGATTTCTTCGCTACGCTGCTGCACCACAGCGGTTGTAGTCGTAGCTGTGTCTGCAAGGCGAGCTGCAACACGGCGCGGCATCTCCACTGTCTCAATCAACGGGTTCTTATACGCTGTATCGCCAGTCAATTGCCGATTTAGATCAGCAAGGGTTGCTTCAGCTTCCTTGTTGCCCTGAAGATGCGTAGCAAACTCCATAAACATCATTGTGCCTTGCAAAAGTTTAGGGTGCATGTAGTCGAATTGGTCAGTTTTCTCTTGCTTCTGAGGTGCTTCCTGCTGCTGATCTTGCAGATCAGTTTTAATTTCATACAAAATGCTTTCGATCACTATTTCATCATTAAACAACTTGCCTAATTTAATCGGGGTAAATGCTGATTTCCCTTCTAATCCAAATTCTGCATTTACCTGATTGGCAACATCTTTATAACTGATGGCGTTGCTCGGATACGCGGTATTCTTGGCTGCTAGATACAAGGCAAGCCGCTCTGGCGATTGTGTTCTGATGGCTTCTGGAACTTGCTCTAGCAGTCTAAAAATGTTTGCATACCCTACTGGCAGTAGGCATGGTTTCAACTGCTTTGACATAAAAACACTCCCATCATTTGAGAATGCTTTTTAAGCATATAACAACACTAAAATAAACCTTCTTTGCTTTTAAGCCTGGTATTAGACCAGCATTCTGGTTTGCCAGAAAACCAGAAGCTCTAGCCTTTATCAGGTTTGCTTTGAATTTGTCCTTTCAACTTGGTTCACTTCGCCAGTCAAAAGCTTCAATACCAAGTTCGTGAGCTATGTCCGCAAGACGCTTATCGGCAGTTGCCAGCGGTACACCCAGTTTTCGTGCAAGAGCCAGGTAGACACAATCATAGAGACTGTGCCGTTGCGCCAGAGATAATTCCACTTCGTCTTGATAGTCTTTGTCGCCTTCAACTGTAAATAGCGCGCGTCTGGATAGGGTAGAATGCCAGCGCTGAATTTGCCGGGTGGCATCGGCGATGCTGAGCTGATTGCGGCGTGCAACCTTGGCGATGGTTGCCAGAACTTCAACACGAATGAGGGCAGGGGCGATCAGCTTGCAAGGCAAACGGAAGAGAGCGAGGGCGGGAGCACTATCTTCTTCATTCAGTAACCACTTCACGGCAACACTGGCATCAATAACTAAGATGTCAGTTGCGATCATCGCGCAGTTCTCGGATCAAGGGCGTGCTATCAGGCATGGTCGGGTACTTGGCAGCAAGTTCAGCGAGTCCTTGCTTCAACTCATCGGCAAAATTGGCTTGTTCAATGAGCGGCGATTCTCGCAGCATCTGGCGCATATAGCCTTCAAGCGTTTTTCCTTGTTGCTCAGCAGAGTCTTTATACCAATTTACTAACCAATTGGGAAGGTTACGAACTCGTATTTCCGGCATGAAGGCAATCCTTTCTTAAGGGAACTGAGTATATACACATTTTCCTATTTTGGCTACAAACTTTTTAGCTCTCTGTGTTTATCTTGTGCTCAAAATGATCGCAGCGCGTACTACCAACTTTAGCTCAAAAGTTGGTATTATGGGGCAACGCCGCAACGCCGCGCCTGGTTTTGCACCCTGCCTAAAAACCGTGCCCACCTATCGAAAGTTGGTAAAATGATCTGGACGGGCGACCCCGACAGTTGCTATGCGTAGGGGCGTGAAATTCCAAACGGGGATAAGGACGGCGTGGGTGACTTGATCGAAGGCTATGGCAATCTGCTGGTTGAGGTGAAGCAGCGTATTCACGCTGCCCAGTACGAAGCCCTAAAAGCAGTCAACCGGGAATTGATTGCCCTCTACTGGGACATCGGGCACCTGATTGTGACCCGCCAAGAGGGGAAGACTTGGGGTAAATCGGTTGTCACCACTCTAGCCAAAGACTTGCAGGCTGAGTTTCCCGGTATCAGTGGCTTCTCGGCAGCAAACCTGTGGCGGATGAAATCGTTCTACGAAAGCTACGTTGCGAGTGAAAAACTCGCGCCAATGGTGCGAGAAATTAGCTGGAGCCACAACGTAACTATTCTGGAGAAGTGCAAGGACGATCTGGAGCGGGAGTTTTATATCCGCATGTCCCGCAAATACGGCTGGACGAAAAATGTCCTTATCCACAAAATCGAAAACCAGACGTATGAGAAAACTCTACTAAATCAGACGAATTTCACGCAAACCCTGCCCGAAGCGATCCGCAACCAAGCGCACCTAGCGGTTCGGGACGAATATACCTTCGACTTCTTGGCTTTGGGCGATGAACACAGTGAACGGGAGCTGGAGCAGGCGCTCCTTGGCAAGGTCGATGCCTTTTTGCGGGAAATGGGCGGCATGTTTACGTTCGTCGGCAGTCAATACCGCTTAGGGGTGGGCGATCAAGAGTTTTTCATTGACCTGCTGCTGTATCACCGCCGCTTAAAATGCCTGATTGCGGTTGACCTCAAGATTGGCAAGTTTCAGCCTGAATATGTCGGCAAAATGCAATTTTATCTCGCCGTTTTGAACGAGAAGGTACGCCTCGACGATGAGAACCCCTCGATGGGCATCGTTTTGTGCAAGTCCAAAGACAAAACCATTGTGGAGTATGCCCTTAAAGATTCGGATAAGCCGATCGGGGTTGCCACGTACCGAATGGTATCCACCCTGCCCAAAGAGCTGAAAGGACAGCTTCCCAATCCTGAACAGATAGCAAAACTGCTGGAAAACATGGGCTAGATTACACCCTCACCGTTAAGGTTGCATCATTCATGGCGGCAAACAGCAACGCACCTACACCCACAGACACAACGGAGCAGAAGCGGCGATCGCCCAATGCCCGCAAATATGCAGACGTGCGATCGCGCGAACATCTGTTGCCGGATGAAGTGGATATGATGCTGGCGGCAATTAAAAAGAGCAATGGCAAACACGCCCACCGGGACGCAACCTTGATCCTGCTTTTGTACCGTCATGGGTTGCGCGTTTCCGAAGCAGCCGCACTGAAATGGGAACAAGTGGACTTCAACGGCACAACCCTGCACGTTACCCGCGCCAAGCGCGGCACACCGTCCACCCAGCCGCTCTATGGGGATGAGCTGCGAGCGCTTCGCAAGCTCAAGCGCGATTATCCCGCTTCAACCTATATTTTTACGTCATCTCGCAAAGCGCCACTCGCGAAAGACACGATCGGCGGCATCATTGAAAAAGCAGGTGAACTGGCTGGGCTACCATTCCCAGTTCACCCCCACATGCTCCGCCATGCCTGCGGCTATTATCTGGCGGCAGAAAAAGGCGTGGATACCCGCACGGTGCAAGCCTATCTGGGGCACCGAAATATTCAGCATACGGTGCGCTATACCGCTCTTTCACCGAAACCATTTAAGGGATTGTGGGACGATTGACATTTCTAAATGCCCAAGCCAAGAAGCTGTAAAAGAAGGGAGAACGGCATGTGAGTCTTGCTGACTAAACCAAATTACGGTGTTAGAAAGTTTCCTATCTTAAAAAAGACCCACTCAATTGAGTGGGTCTTTTTTAGGGCTTTATTCAACGGTTAGAAGTCGCGGTTTTGGGAACTGCCTTCAAACTCAAGAGTTCCAAAGTTAGTTTGAATGCCTCCTTTGAAGTCGTAATTGTTGGCAATGGAATAACCACAAAGACAACCAAAAACAAGCATAGCAATCAATAACAAACGAGCAAAGTCATTGTCTGACATGATATTACTCCTGCTTAGAGTTGAAAAACGAAGGGCGAAGATTTGAGCTAAAAATAGTCAATTTCAATCTTTAAATTGATGTTGACTGTCAATTTATCAAACTCTTATCTCTCAAATCTATTCACATATTAGCCCACAAAAGTATGTCTTGATTGCTGGTTTATGACATTCAAAAATAAACAGCAACCAACAATAAACTGGTTAGTTACTAATATCTTCCTCTGCTTATTCGGTCTTTTTAAAAGAGAACACTGTGAGATGAGCGGAAAATCGCAAGAAGAAGTGCGAAAAATAGGTAGTTCGTAAAGAACTCTGAATATCATACAAAAATTAGATTGTCTCTACCTATGCTCTCGCCTCATTAGTACGTCTGTTCAAATACGTTCTCTGCTGTTCAGAGCGAACTATTACGCTCATTTACAGGAAATTATGTTATCAGAATTCATGAATTTAACGTAGTTTTTCATAAGCTACGCTTTTCATTTTCTATAATCCGAAGAAATTCTGAGAATTGTTGCGAAAAACAAGCGAATTAATCAGAATTTAAGAAGATGTATTGAGATAATCAGGGTAAATACTGAAATGAGTGAGCCTGACAAGGAACAGACTCCCTACCTGTCAGGGCACTCTGACGGTCAGAGGAGTAACAGACCATCGCGAGTCACATCCAGCTATATCGAAGAGATTGTATTAAGGACTCTTGAGAGCTTGCCTACGGACGAAGCCAAGCGGAACTATGCCAAAGCAATGATGATGGCTGTAAACCTGGGAGATATGCGAGAGGCTTCTCCCTGTCATCCTGAGCAGATTTATAAAGAATGTCGTTTTAATGCCTCTGCCCAGCGGGAGTACAAAATTGTGTTGAGCAAAGATGATGCTGTTGATTTTCTGAAAAGCTTTTGCGCTACTGATATTTCAGAAACAGGCTTTAAGCGGACGCATACACGGGCAACATACGAGCAGAAGTTTAGTCGGATTTCTTGGAAGGCAGGCAGGAGAAGTATGCTGTGTACCTATGCAGAATGGCTATATATGCATGACTACCTGTTTGAACCTAGGCTGCCAAAGCAACTCGTCGATCTAGTGCCAGACGGATGGAAGCCTCCAATCGGTAAGGGAGAGCAAATTAATGAGTAAGTTTGTAACGCTGGTCTGCTCACATGCACCGCCATGCCTGCGGCTACTACCTGGCGGCGGAAAAGGGTATTGATACCCGCACTGTGCAAGCCTATCTGGAACACCGAATATTCAGCATACCTGCGCTATACCGCCCTCTCACCGCATCCATTTAAGGGGCTGTGGGATGATTGGGGCATTGTGATGCAATTGAGTAGGGCATCTCTGCTTTTTTAGTTCCTTAGTACTGTTTTGTGGGTATAACTTTGATAGGACAGTTGCTTCTTCTGAAAATCGCCAATGGCTACACTCTTTTTCTCTTACTCACACCGTGATGAAACACTACGCGACGAGCTAGAGGTTCATCTCGCCATGTTGAAGAGACAGGGCGTTATCGAAACATGGCATGATCGGCGCATTACGGCTGGTGAGGAGTTTGACAAAGCGATCAGCAAGAACCTTGAAGAAGCAGACATCATCCTTCTACTCGTAAGCCCAGACTTCCTTGCTTCTAGTTACTGTTATGACGTTGAGATGCAGCGAGCGCTGGAAAGACATGAGCAAGAAACCGCGTGTGTCATGCCAGTCATTCTGCGACCGTGCGATTGGCGCACTGCACCTTTCGGAAAGCTTTTAGTCATGCCGACCGATGGTAAAGCTGTCTCAAAATTCCCTGACAAGGATGATGCCTTTCTTGAGGTTGTCACTGAGATTAGAAAGGCAGTTACTCGATTAAAGCCACCTGAAGACAGAGTGCCGCAGCCAAGTAAAAGCTACAACAGTACATCTAAGCAATATGTTATCGAAGAGCCGCGATCGAGTAATCTACGAATCCAAAAAACATTTTCGGATCGCGATAGAGATAGGTTTTTAGAAGGATCGTTCGAGTACATAGCTAACTTCTTTGAAAATTCGCTTGCAGAGTTATCTACTCGAAACGCGGAAGTAGAAACTAGCTTCAAACGTATTGATACTGATCGCTTTTCAAGCGTTGTTTACATCGCGGGGAAAATTGCTGCCCAATGCCAGATTTGGCAGGGAGGGGTACGTCCTTTCATGAGTACCAATGGTATTGCATACTCGCATAATGCTTCAAACAGCGGTAATGGCTTCAACGAATTGCTATCAGTAGCGGATGACAGCTACGACCTGTTCTTGCAACCTATGGGAATGGCGATAGGGGGAGGGCAAAATGCGAAGAAACTGCTCTCCTTACAAGGAGGTGCTGAGTATTTTTGGGAGATGTTGATCAAACCTTTGCAGCATCGATAGCTCTTATTCAGGCGGAAAATTTTTCTTGAATTGAAGCGCTATTGCTTTTATTAAGTCCTGGCTGTCTCTTCACGCTTCGGGCGTGTATACGGTCATGGCTTTGTCCAATGAAGATCTCAACCAATTTACAGGTACACAAAACTGGCACCGCCATTTTATGGGCGGTCTCTATACCGATGGAACCAAATACCTAGCTGATAAGGCTGGTGCCTATTGGCTCTTAGATGCCATCTTCGCTTGGCAGACAGACGCGAACGTTTCTAAAGAGTCGTTT
>JAHHIE010000061.1 GCA_019358945.1 Stenomitos rutilans HA7619-LM2
AGATGCTTCGTGAATTCAATCCTCCAACCCAGCAACATTGATGGCGCTACTGCGTTCCTGGGCGATCTCGTTATTTCGGAAAGCAGGTTATCCTTCCATCACCAAAGCGATGCGTCTGTTGCGGCATAATTTACCAGCACTTATTTCCTGCGTCTAGAGAATCAACCCTACACATAGCGGGGGACTTTCACCTCAGAACCCCGCAAAGTTGGGGGGCAGGGGGGCGGTTCGGGTAGGCATTCATACCTTTTAAGACATCCTCTGAGCGCTACTCAGTCCTCAGCACTCAGCCCACCGCAAAGCGGAAGCAAGCTACAGCACTCAGCACTCTTGCAACATCGGTTGCAAGAGTGCTGAGTGCTGTACTAGTGGGTACTAGCGCCGTTTACCCGCTCCGTACATCGGTGGGGGTGGGGGCATCACAGGTGCCTTCATATGATTCATCTTTTGGTTGAGCTCCCGAATGCGGCGCGAGAGTAACCGAATAATGTTGACGGCGATACCAGGGGTTTCATCGATCGCCTCATAAAGCTGCTGCTGTGTCAGCACCAGACAATCGCAGGGTGCCAGTGTCGTGACTGATGCAGAGCGTGGTTCTGCATCAAAAAGAGACATCTCACCGAAACAGGTGCCTTGCTCAAGCTGCACAATTTCCTGATTGCCGATATGGACGCTGACTCTGCCAGAAACGACGACGTAGAGCGATCGCCCTTCTTGCCCTTCGGTAAAAATGGTGTGATTGGTCGGAAACGACAGTTCGTCCATGATGGAAGCCAGACGCACCAAAAAATCATCCCGCAGCTCTTTGAAGATGGGGACTTGCCGGACAAACAGTAAGCGATCGACGCTGGTTAACATAAATCGGCGGCGTGCAGCTTGGACTGGAGCTGAGACTGTGGGCTTTAAAGCTGGAAACGATGAACCTGAAGTCTACGGCTAAAATGGGCTTTCTCTAGAGTGCCCATCCTGCGCCGCTAACCCTACTAAAGCGTCTCAAATCCAGTTCGTTTTGGAAAATTAATCACATTATTGCCTCGTTTGGCTGCTCGGTTAACTGTTTTTGCCGAATTTAACGCAAATTCCTTCATCAATGCTTGCACCTGATCGGCCACCAGTGGATCTGGATCGTGCGTCAGCATCGGCAATAGTTTCATCAAAGCACGAGGCGACGCCATTGTGAGATATGCCAACACGGATTCTCGCACAAACCCTCTGGGATGTCGCAGACATGCGATCGTTTGTTCGGGGGTCAAGCTCCAACGCGCTTGACGTGCGAGATGAAAGCAGCAAGCAAGCGACCAGTCAGACAAGAAGTGGCGTAGATCGAGCAGGTGCCGCAGTCGATCGCTCGGAGCCATTGGCTCATAGCTCATTAAATCAGACAGGCTTTGGAGCTTTTCCAGGTCAGAGTTGCGGTCAAGCAAACTCAACAGGGCACGCTTGCTGGGAATATCGAGTGTATTGTCTAAAATTTCCAGTCCTCGTGCCATATTGCTACGCGAGTTTGATTGCAGGTTAAAGGCTGCGGCCTTGATAGACCCAATGGGGTACAAAAACTTCATCAGCAAAAACAGACGCTCTTCAGCATCCAACTGCAAATCACGCAACGCACGCCGCAAAAGGTCTGCTTCACGCCCCCAAACCTGTGTAGGAGTCAAATCTAACAACGCAGCATAGAGCTGCCCAACAAACATCAACTCCTGATCAATTAGACGCTCAATGCCTCGTCTGCCCAAATGATCGGCTACACTATCAACCCCAAGATCGCGGGGCATTTCGAGCAAGATCCGCAGAATGCTACGTCGATCAGTGCCCCATGCCGTCATTAGATGCGAAATGAGGGCATCTAGCGCTTCGAGCGTACCGATTTGCCCGATCGCCCGCCATGCATGCAGCCTCACCAGATCAGGCTTGTGGGTATCTTCTGCCAGTTGCACTAGCATGGGGATGGCATCATTCTCCAGCCTCACCAGTGCCTGCATAGCTGCATCACGCGTAGATTTGTAGTACAACCCACGCAGCAGCGATGGGTAAAATTCTTCTAGATGGGTAGCCGCGATCGCTTCCAGTAGCGCACACCGTACTCGCAGCGATTCGTCTTGCAAGAGATCGGGAATATAGAGCCGCAGAGCTTGCAGATAGACGGCTTCTCCTAGCGCTCGGCAACCCATCACGCGCTCTTTTTCCTGCTTGTGGGTCAGCATAAAGCGAAGCGTATTAGTGGCTTCTGCCTTTTGCGTTGGGTTGCCTCGCCGCATCATTAACGAAGCCGCCGTCCCTCGCACCACAGAATCGACTTCTGGACGCAGGTATGGACGCAACTGACGAATATCTGGCGCTTCCTCAGTAATCCAGACGTACCGTAGTGCCACAGCTAGCACCTCTGGCATGGGCGACAGGTCAATGAGATCACGTACCTGCCCCAAATAAGCTGCATTGGGGTACGCCAACATCGCCTCCAGGCTCTTGCGCTGCAACCCCGGAGAGAGTTTTGTCAGCAGGGGGGCCAGCACTTCACCCACATTTTTATGATCAAGCTGGCTCAACAGTTCGATGCAAGCGCCTTTATGAGCATCTGTTCCTGGTTGATCGAGGGCTTCAATCACGGCGCGCTTCAATTCACGTAAGTCTACATCGCCACTGAGTTGTCCCCGTTCTGCACTCATGACGAGCAAACCGACATATTTGCTGCGCAACAGCCAAATCGTCAAGACCCAGACGAGTGAGAGGCAAACGATCGCAGGTAAAAGCCAGTTGAGGCCAACATCACCAAAGCTAGTATTGCGGCTAAACCAAACTAGCACCAGCAGCGCTAGCCCAGTCGCACCTGTAGATAAGGGTTCAGCAATACCCCGTACAACAGATTGAATACTACTGCGAACACTGTCAGGAATCGGCTGAAAGAGCACAGGCCCCAAACTGGCAAACAATGTGTAGTGCAGCAATTCATCTAAAAACTTTAGTGCGATAATGCTGATGAAAAGCCCCATAACCCAGGCTGTCGGCGCGATCGCCATTGCCACTGCCCCTAAAACGCCAATCATGCCCGGTAACAGCATCGCGGTTGCAAACACCCCAATGCGCTCAATCACACGACTAGAGGCCAACCACTGCATAGCAAGTTCGCAAATGCCCAGAATGGCGCTAAACCAACCCAGAAAGCTGGCGATCGCCTCATCCGAATTTTGCTGTCCGAGCAATTGAGCGATCGCGCCTTCATTGCCATGCAGTTGCAACTGACGAAGAAACTGAAAGTCAACCAGGAGCAACAGCACCTGCGCCAAAATAAAAAACGTAAACAGCAGGACGACGTAACGGCGCAGCGGCCCCTTTAGACGGCGACTCGCAAAGTCAGATAGTCGATCGTCTGACGATCGCCGTAGCGAATCGGGAAACGCCTGTCGGTAGGACTGACTCAAGTAAAAAAGAATGCCCGCGCCGAACACCATCATCAGGCACGCCATTGCAATCACGTTTTTCAGCCCCACCCAGGCAATGAGAAACGTGAGAGAGAAACCGCTCAGCACATCCGCAACGAGAATGCCACTGCTAATGAGCGGATAGGTTCGCTTAATCTCTCGAATATTAAAGAGTTGGTTGGCAGTAATCGACGTATTGAGATCATTGAGAACGTAAATCGCTTCCAGCCAGAGCCGCATGAGGAAAATCGTAATGGCAACAACGGTTGCACCCCACAGCGACGATCGACTATCCAGCCCAAACCAGAACAGTAGCAGCGGTAACGCCATGAGCAGCGCGGTCAGAACCAATACCTGCCGCAAAGGCAACACTTTTTGCATTTGCGAGTATACAAAGCCTAATCCTGAGCCAATGCCCGCACTTGCAATGTAAATCCAGGGCAGCCCATCTTCTGCTTTGTATTCTTGCAGGAAGAGTGCCACCGTGCTGGCTTCAAACCATACTAAGCCGATCGATGTAATGGTATAGAACGCAAACATTAGAAATGTGCGCTCACTTTCTTCTGGGCGCAGGTTAACCCACCGCAGAATTTTCTGCCGCCACCCATTATCAACTAACCACTGGCTATTGAGTTCCATACCGCGCTTGCGTCCTGTATGCATTGCCGATAGGTACAATCAGCTCAACTCTAATCAAAGAGCGCTGTGCGATCGCAACCCTCTGCCCTATTGCCATCGTCGATGACATCACGCCGCATCGACTACACCTCATTAGCTTGCCCCGAATGGCTCTCATTGTAGATAGCGGTAGATCATTCATCGCAAAAAGATCCTGAGCGTAAGACCCAAACCACTAAGAAATGTGGATTGAACAGTACCTGGAAGCCAGAAATTAGCAGAGAAAAGCGGTAGACTGCTGCAATGTACCGATTAAAACTAGAGCTTTGGATCAAGCAAATAAAGGTTTGGAACCTCTTTATATGAGTCAGGCTACCACTTAGGGGCGCAAAACACCGCACTAGCTCACCCATAAGTAGGCCAAATCAACCGAAAAAGACACTCCAGCCAGAACCGGAGTGTCTTTAGAGCAACAGTAAATCGAACAATATTGTCCGTCGCTATTTCTTGGGGGCCAGCAGCATCATCATGTTGCGACCTTCGCGCTTTGGTGCCTGCTGCACCTCTGCAAGCTCCTGCAAATCGCCTGCCATGCGCTTCAGCAAATCCTCAGCAATGTCGCTGTGCTGAATTTCGCGGCCTCGAAACATGATCGTAGCTTTGACTTTATCGCCGTCTTTCAAGAATCGCTTCGCCTGACTGATGCGCACATTGTAGTCATGCTCCTCAATCTTGTAGCGCATCTTGACTTCCTTTACATCGACGGTGTGCTGCTTTTTCTTTGCCTCACGCGCCTTTTTCTCCTGCTCAAACTTAAACTTGCCGTAGTCCATGATCCGGCAAACCGGCGGATCAGCTTTATCACTGACCAGCACCAAATCCAGGTCTTTCTCTTCAGCAATTTGCATCGCTTCACGGGGAACCATAATTCCCAATTGAGCGCCGTCTGAATCGATTACTCGGATTTTTGGAAAGCGAATCCGTTCATTAATGGCTGGTAAATCGCGGTTTGGTCTTCTTTCAATTCTTTCAATCACAGGCATTTGATGGTTGGCAAAGTAAGGGGTGACAACGAAAAATCAGTCTTCAAACGTGGACTGGATGGCGTGTCGTCGATCGTCAGAGCACAAGTGATAGAGATAACCGATTCTAAAGTGGCTACGAACTCTGATACTTGCTATTCTACTCAGTCCATCCAATTTTCTGTTTATTTCTGCCTAATTGTTACGTAAGTTCCCAAACTACCGCAGAGGTGCCAAGACCGCCAAGAGTTGTCTTTGTTCCCTCTGCGTCTTGGTGATCGATCAAGAGCAAGGCCAACCTATTTTAATGCGCGATCATCGGGGACTCTTGATGGTGTAGCCAGTGACGAAGTACAACCTGGTGACGAAACTCAACCTAACAGTAGCGGCTGACATCCTGGCGGCATTCATCTGCAAGATAGCAGAGTGCTCGGAATCGTAACCCAACGACCTGATCGTAAAAGGGGTTGAGCTTGCAAAGGGGTGGAATGGAAAACAGGGTGCGATCGAAAAGTTTAATCGTCCGCTCAAAGGGGCAGCGAGACGGGATCATCTGACACAGAAAGTTGGCAGTTTCCGGATCGCGGATTTCGATCGTGTCAAGCCACTGACGAATCGGTTGGAGTGGAGCGAACGATCGAGGCGGTAACTCCTGTGGCAATGGCATTACTTCGACAGCAGCTTGTTGGGCAGCCCAAACAATCTGGCTGGCGTTGGAACGGGATACTGTAGCGTGAACGGATTTCATTGCTTGCTCTCCTGCATGAGGGGTGAGAGTTAAAGACGGGTGAGAGTAGTGAGTAGTGAATTTTGGGGGTGATCGCTGGTGGACGCTAACATCTCTCTGGATGGTGGAGCTTGAAGATGGGGCGCATGGGAGCGGTTGTTGCGCCGCGATCAGCCTTTACCTTGACAAGCCTATGCTGCCCGTAGTTGAAGAAATATTAATGGGCAAGATTACTGAAGTTCCGCGACCTTGATTTTGAGTGATCAGAGACTTCACCCAGGAAAGAGCAACCATTTGAGGTAGAGGAAAGGCAAAGAACTTGCCTGTTCCGACTCCTGTGTGGCTCGATCGTCGGCCAAATCTGTAATGATCTGTGACACTTCTGCTGTTTTCACAAGGTGGCAATGGAGAATGGCGCTACGTAGCTGCTCTCACTCGCTTATTCTTGAACGTTATGCGTCTTTCCCAACGTCCATTGCCGCCCGAAACTGAACCGCGCGATCGCATCTTAAAGTCAGCGCTGCGATTATTTGCGAAATTAGGGTATGACGGTACGACGACGCGTGATTTAGCTGAGTCCGCTGGGATCGCAGAAGGCACGCTGTTTCGCCACTTTCCTAATAAAAAAGCCATTCTCATCGAGGTCGCCACGCAGGGTTGGGTCGAAATCCTCACCGATCTGTTAACCGAATTGAGCGAGATGGGCAGCTATAAGGCCGTAGCTCAGGTCATGCGGAGACGGATGCTAAACCTGCACAAGAACGCCGATATGCTGAAGGTCTGCTTTATGGAGGCGCAGTTTCACCCAGAGCTACGCGATCGCATCCAGCTGGAGGTCATTGACAAGATGACGGATGTGGCAGAGGTTTTCTTTCAATCAGCGATGGATCAGGGGATTTATCGACGGACGAATCCGAAAGTTGTAGCGCGTGTCTTTCTGGGAATGTTTGCCGTGGCGGGGTTCAGCCAAGACACGATTATGGGCGAAGGCTCATCTCCTAGAGAGATGCAGGAAATGGCAGAGGGGCTGGCAGATATCTTTTTGAATGGGGTATTGGTGAAGGAGGAATGAAAGTTTTGAGTTTTGAGTTGGAAGAGAAAGGAGTGAGGTGAGAGGTGTAAGGGTGTAAGAGTTTTGAGTTTCCTTTGCTTCCCTTGCGTCCTCTGCCTTCCCTGCTGCCTCTGCTTCGCTTGTTATGAGTTACTACCGTCAACAGTTTGATGTGCTCTCATTGACCGATCTCCATACCCTGCGTGGAGAAATCTTGTCGTGCCCATATTTTGCGGTCAATAACCTCAACCGCGATTTTGTTGGCACGAAAGGGTTTTCGGTAGTGTTTCAGCAGAGTGGGTTAGAGACGGTGAAGCAGGAGTTTCCCTTTTTTGCGGCCTACCTCGATCGCGCTCTGGAACAGGATTGCAATGCATTTTACCTCAATCCGCTTTTGCTTAAGGAGGGGTCGCGGGTTGATCCCCACATTGATCGATCGCTGCGATCGTACTGCAAAACGGTGGAACCACCCGCGATCGTAAGTGTGCTTTACGTGCAAGTACCTGCCGATTTGCAGGGGGGTGAGTTAGTGCTGCGAAACCATCGGCAACAGGTGGGGCAGATTAAGCCAAAAATCAATACGCTGCTGCACTTTCAGGGCGATTTAACTCATTCTGTAAACCCTGTAAGAGTTAATGGCACACGTTTAAGTCTGGTTTGTGAACAGTACAGCTTAAGTGCGGCTGAGTTGCAGGAAATTCCTGAATTTACGGTGGAATCGAGAGCCGCGAAGCCGAAACGGGCAGCGATGAGGAGATGACACGATGGCAGGATAGCGGTCAGCGGTCAGCGGTCAGCTTTGTACTGCGATTGAAGGATAGCTTTCGGCAGTCAGTTTTCAGCGGTCAGCTTTATACTCATAGCTAGGCACTAGAACCAGCGGGTTTTGACAGGCTTCACATTTTTAGCTGATTTTTGTGTATGCAAACGCTTGATCGCACCCTTTCTCTTATCGATGCCTTAAAAGCGCGACGGCTTAGATTGGCGGCATTGGTGGACTTTCCTGTGCTTCTCTGGTCGGGGCAAAGCAGTCCGCGTAACTTTCGGGCAAATACATTTCCGTTTCGCGCTAGCAGTCACTTTCTCTACTTTACAGGGTTGCCGCTAGAGAATGCTGTGATTCGGTTAGAGGACGGCAACCTGATTCTGTTTATGGATGAGGCGAGTCCAGCCAGCGCATTGTGGCATGGAGAAACGCCGACGCGGGATGAGATTGCAGGCGCGATCGGTGCAGATGAAGCATATCCCCTCTCAGAGCTAGAGAAACATGAAAGCGATGAGTCGAGTGCTGATAGTAATAAGTGGCAGATAAATCCTTCAAAGTGGTTACAGGACACAGCAACGATCGGTGTGCAAGATCCTAGAACTCATGCTGATCAATGCGTCCTATACCAGCGCAGCATTCTTCGTGATGTCAGTCGGATCAAAGGCATTGACTTGGAGTTGGCAAAGGCGGTCGTCTCCTTGCGTTTGACTCACGACGAACTCGCATTGGCAGAACTGCGGAAGGCTGCAACGGTTAGCATTGTTGCACACAAGGCAGGTATGGCAGCGACGCAAAACGCTCGTGTTGAAGCAGAGATACGAGCCGCGATGGAAGGGGTCATTATTGCTAACGATATGATGTGTGCATATACCAGCATCGTCACAGTTCACGGCGAAGTGCTGCACAATAATCAGTACAGTCATTCCATCCAACCAGGCGATCTACTGCTGGCAGATATGGGTGCGGAAGCGACATCGGGCTGGGCCTCGGACATTACCCGTACATGGCCTGTGTCTGGCAAATTCTCTTCAACGCAACGATCGCTCTACGATGTGGTGCTAGCAGCGCATGATGCCTGTATTGCAGCCATTCATCCCGGTGTGGAGTATCGAGACTTGCATCTCTTGGCGGCACGAACGATCGCAGCCGGATTAGTCGATTTAGGCATTTTGTGCGGTTCGGTAGACGCATTGGTGGAAAGGGATGCCTATGCCCTGTTCTTTCCACATGGAGTTGGGCATCTTCTGGGTTTGGATGTGCATGATATGGAAGACTTGGGCGACTTGGCGGGCTATGAGTCTGGGCGATCAAGGAGCGATCGCTTTGGGTTGAATTATCTGCGGCTCGATCGTCCCTTACAAGCAGGAATGGTGGTTACGATCGAACCGGGCTTTTATCAAGTGCCTGCCATTTTGCACGACTCAGAACGGCGATCGCGCTATCAAGATGTGGTGAACTGGGATCGATTGGCTCAGTTTGCTGATGTGCGCGGCATTCGCATTGAAGATGACGTGCTGGTGACAGAAACAGGCTCTGAGGTTTTAACGGCGGCACTACCAACAGACGCACAGGCGATCGAACAATTAGTTTTGGGCTAAGCAACGCACTCTCCGCTCAAGCAAATACTTCTACCCGTTGCGTTGATATCGCACTATTAAGCATGGGCTCAAAGCGGTGATCGCATAGCGACCCCATGTCTCTTTGACTCAGTGTGTTCGGCATAACCAGTGCGATCGCCTCACTCCATTGCCTGCGAGAGAGGACTTGCCAAAGCAATGCTTTTAGGATGGTTGCAGACGCCGAACATCTTCAGGAATTACGGAATATGGCTCATCTAGTAGACAAGATTGAACGGTCTAATACGAACCCAAGAGACCCCAGAAACCGCGAGGTCGTTCACGCTGCCTGGGGTGATCCCCAAATTGGTAGCTTGGAAACGCCCATCAATGCGTCTGGGTTTTCTCGCGCTTTCATCAATAACCTGCCCGCCTATCGTCAAGGTTTGTCTCCTTTACGGCGCGGCCTTGAAATCGGTCTAGCGCATGGCTACTGGTTGTTGGGCCCCTTTGTGACCTTTAATCCGCTCCGGGATACAGCGGTTGGATCAATCACAGGGCTACTGGCTGCTGTTGGCCTGATTTTGATTGCGACACTAAGCATTTCACTGTATGCGGCCAGCAATCCTCCTTTCCCACTTGCTACGGTCACGGTTCCCAGTCCTCCAAAAGCTTTAGATAACTCTGAGGGGTGGAATGAATATGCTACAGGCTTTTTCCTCGGTGGAGTTGGCGGTGCCGTGTTTGCTTATGCCCTCCTCTCCAACATTGAGCTGTTCCAACAGTATTTAAGCTTTGTGGCTCAATAACCTCTGTCATGCACTACTTTTCAACGAGAGGTATTGTGTTGTAATTGTGAAGAAAAGTCTAGGGCAGTGCTGCTCTAGATTTTTCTTCTTTAAAGAAGCATTTTCAAGCACTCAGAAAGTGAAGCTGAGAGAGTATTTAGGTAAAGTAGCTCAAGCAGCACTTAACCCTTTTCCCCTTTACGATATGACCCGAATTTTGCTTACAGGTATCACCGGACAGGTTGGTCAGGAACTCCAGCAAACCCTGGCTCCATTGGGAGAAGTCGTGAGCGTGGGGCGCGATCGCGTCGATTTTTCGCAACCAGAAGCGGTACAAGCGGTGATGGAAACGGTAAAACCCACGATCGTCATCAACTCGGCTGCCTATACCGCCGTCGATAAAGCCGAAAGCGAACCAGACCTCGCTAAGTTGGTGAATGCCGTTTCGCCTGGAATTCTCGCCAAAGCCGCAAACAGCATTGACGCGAGCTTAATCCACATCTCGACCGATTACGTGTTCGACGGCACTCACAGTTCCCCTTACCTGGAAACGGATGCCACCAATCCGCTTGGTGTGTATGGCTCGACCAAGCTAGCAGGGGAAGAAGCGGTACGGGCAGCGTGCGATCGCCATTTCATTATCCGTACTGCCTGGGTTTACGGTGTAAAGGGCAAAGGCAACTTTGTGAAAACAATGCTGCGCTTGGGAGCCGATCGTGAAGAACTGCGAGTTGTGACCGATCAAATTGGTGCCCCTACCTGGTCGAAAGATCTGGCAGGCGCAATCGCACAACTTGCCCCCCAACTCTCTGCCGATACCGCAGGCACCTATCACTACACCAACAGCGGGGTCTGTAGCTGGTATGATTTCGCCGTTGCCATCTTTGAAGAAGCTCACCAACTTGGCTTCCCACTCAAAATCCAACGCGTCGTCCCCATCACGACTCCCGAATACCCCACCCCCGCTAAACGTCCTGCCTTCTCTGTCCTCTCGCTCAAAAAAGTTTCCACTCTACTGGGAACCCATCCTCCCTACTGGCGAGACAGCTTACGCGAGATGTTAAAAGAACTGCGATCGAGCCTCTAATCGCCTCTGCTAGTCTATAAACTTTTAGTGATCTAACGCTCCAATTGAGCGGCTGCCAGTAACTTTTGCTGCAACACTGACTAAGTTTGTTCAGTCCGCTCCAATTGGGTTGTTATGCTGCGTCTCCGCCGATCGCCTCAAACTACATCCGTTTTAGCAATTCATCGTACTCATCGTGTGTGCCAATCCAATACCAGTAAATATGGTCGGCTTCCAACAAACCTAGAACACGATAATTGATACTGACACGAGCAGAATAAATTGGTTGCTTCTGGCTGACTCGCTTGAACTGAAGACTCGGATAATAAGGATCTTCCTGCCAAAGGGCGTAAGCTTTACCGGCTTGTTCCTGAACTGATACAGGCAGATCAACTAGCCGCTTGCGAAATGACTTTGTGACACTTGATTTCATTTTTGGGTTGGGAAGACCTCATCAAGTGGAACAGTTTCTCCTGCCGCGATCTCCTGCCGCACCATTGCCGCCATCTGATCCCATTGATCATCTGTTGTGGCAGCAAAACTAGTTTCCCATTTTTGCTCATCTTGCAACTCTGCCAAAAATCGAGCCGCAATTGCATCTTGCTGATCAGGCGGGAGTCTTTGGATTTGGGCGATCACCTGTTGGAGAAGTTCAGTCATGGCTTAACAACAGTAAACAATGCAATTTTATACAGCTTCTTCATTCTACTCATTTCGTTTCAAATAATACAAAATGTAATCTGATTTGTGAAACAGACCTTTAGATTCTGCTTCGGCGAACACAGCCTCTAATACCTCTTCATCCTGAAACTCCGGAAAATTCTGTGTTCCTCTCTCCACAAATTCATACAGACGCCATACGTCAAACCCATCAATTTGCCCTTCTTGACCAAAATCCCAATCTACTCTTCCTGATGGCAAATGCACACAGCATCCATACCCATGAAGAAAATAGGAAATCTGCTTATCAGGATCTAGATATCCGCTCTGTGGAATTCCTGACGATTGCCATTCTAGAAGATGTTGAGGTTGTTTTAATCCTTTGTAATACTCAAACAGTTCAATCGCTTCTTGTACCCTATTTTGGTATTCATGAATTAATTGGATAAGTCGTTCTATCATTCACAAGTTAATTCAACTGTTCAACAATGTCAGGCTTTGTTCATTTCCTTGTGCTTTCAGTTCTTGTGTAAGGAGCAAAGCCCCTCAAAGAAATTCCGCACCGATTGCCCAGCAGCATAACGTTCCCAACCAGCGGCGGCAGATAACCTCAAACTTAGCACCAGCGGCTTTCGTCCGTCCGCTACGTTGGGGTTGTTATGCTGCCGCAATCAACATCCATCTCACGCTGCAACTCTGCAATTGCATCCAAGATCGAAATGAAGCGTCGCCCAAAATTAGTGAGTTTGTATTCAACCCGTGGTGGAACCTCTGGATAAGAGAATTTCTCCAGAATGCCAAAGTTAACCATTTTACTTAGGCAATCATTTTGAACTTTTGTTGTGAGTCCATCAATAGAGCGTGTAATCGCCCCAGGACGATCGACCCCCTGACAAATCAGGGTCAAAATTTGCATTGACCACTTACAACCAACAATGTACTCCACCATTGCGGCGGCTGAAGTATTTTTTCTGGTTTGCTTCCCATTCATGATGTAGTCTAAATTTTTCCTAGATTCCGCCTCAATTTCTACCCAAAAGTGCCTACCTTACTGAACGGTACATGCTTCCTAACCCAATTGAAGCTTGGTTAATATGCTTGCTGAAAGCACGTTACTCCCAAACTTTATAGGAACGCAACCATGTACCAGGAATTCAAGCATCGGCAAGCATTAGTTATTGGTGGAAGTAGTGGCATTGGACAGGCGGTTGCAGAAATTCTATTAAATTATGAAACATTTGTAACTGTCGTTGCTCGCAATTCTGAAAAGCTTCAGGCAGCCTTACCCCATCTGGAGCAGTTGGGTAACGTTCAGGGATGGCAAGCAGACATCAGCGATCGCCAGGAGACATCTCGCCTTGTGGAGCGCATTGCAACCGAGTTACCAGATGTGCATTACCTTATCAATTCTGCTGGCGTTTTTCTGCCAAAGACCTTTCTTGACCACTCTGAGGCAGACTACGATCGCTACCTCAACATCAATCATGGAACCTTTTTTGCTACCCAACAAGCTGTCCGTAATATGGTTCAGCATGGGCACGGTGGTGCAATTGTCAACATTGGCTCAATGTGGGCACATCAAGCTGTTCTGGCTACCCCCTCTTCTGCTTACTCAATGGCAAAAGCAGGTTTACACTCTCTCACACAGCATTTGGCAATGGAACTGGCACAGTATCAAATTCGTGTTAATGCTGTTGCCCCGGCAGTGGTGGAAACGCCTATTTATGGAGCTTTTATCAAACCAGAGGAAATTCACACGACGCTACAAGGCTTCAATAGCTTTCATCCAATTGGGCGGGTTGGAAAACCGATTGATGTTGCGGGGGCTGTGACTTTTTTACTCTCCGATCAAGCTTCTTGGGTTACTGGAGCGACATGGGATGTAGATGGTGGAGTCATGGCTGGGCGTAATACCTGATGTTGAGCGCTAACAGGCAATCTTCAAACATCTGTCCCTACCGAGGACTTGCAGCATAACGGTGAAGATGAGCGGCGGCAAATAGAGCCGAAACGAAGCGAAAAAACTTTATTCGCCGCTCCATCGCATTGTTAGACCGCGCCTCATCGATCGTCTTTGCACACAATCACAGTGCTTCAATCTTGACGATACCTCCCTCAACGTTATCGACCTGCAATCGATATCCGCGAAGTATTGCCAATCCTAGTAGGGGTTCCGTCTCTGATTCGGCAATATCGATCGAGCGGTACTGACCATCCCAGATTACGATTCCGGTGTAAAAGTCAAACAGGGTTTTGCTGCCATCCCCCAATGTCGCCATATTGGAAGTCCTCCAAGACAATCCAAGACGAACAATTATTTCAGAGGGCAAAGACAAGAATCCATCAAATCCGGTGTCAATCACGGTATTGACGAATTCTCGTTGCTCATTCGAGTTTCCGAGCACAAGGGAAAGCGTTAGTTCATAACGGGAATTAACAACTCCATGAATCATTAATCCTTCTTCAGACTCCTCGCTCCAAAATGATAGACAGCGCTGTGCCCAATCCGCAGCGTCCAAGGTTGAGCATCAGGCTGACGCTCAAAGAGTCGATCGGTTGCACCCATTACCGTTTCATCGACCTCAAACTCTCCGGTTTCAATGTCGATCGCCACAATTTTGCTATCGTTGTCTGCTTCGACCTGCTGCCGAATGCCAGATTCATAGAGTTCTTGACCTCGTCGAGCCAACTCCTCCTTGCTATAACGTCTTTGCCGAACTGTCATAGGCTTGACCTCATTTTAACTGTACCTCTTTATTTTAGCTTTAGCTATATTGCGCTGTCGCTAACACGTCCTACGCGATCGGAGATCGCACTGCAAGGTCGGCGATTGTAATCAACAGAGTGATTTTAGAGAGCTTAAGAGCTAGAGAATCAATTACTAGTTGAAATCGCTCGGAGTAAGATTGAAATCTCATTATTAAGTGCGGTAATCTCCTCTTGAATACTCATCGCTCTTGGTCCTAGTCCAGGAGCTCCGCCAGATTTTTCACCTGAAACTTCAGCCTGAAGTTGTTGTTGAAGCTGTTTGACTAGGTTCTATTTTTTACTAACAAGATCTTTCAACTTTTGGTTGTCAGACAGATTGGCTGCCGCCGCTAAAGGTAACTGTTGTGCTTGTTGAGCCTGAAGAAAATTTAGTGATTCTAACAAGTTATCACCATTTGGGTATGCAACCTTAAAAGCAAGAAGCAAGTTACCGTTGGCGTTCTTTATCTCTTTCATTCAGTATTTCTTTTAATGCAGCAAACCGTACTGACGAAATCTGTGTTTGAGATGATTCACGCCTCAGTATTGACTCTGGACTCTGTATCCAAAAGAAAACAAATACTCCCCCAGCAAAAGCAAGTATGGTCTTAACAGCCTCAAAGACAGTATTAAAATGGACACTTTGCCTTTCAGCTTTGAGCTTAGAAATCTCCTCCCTGAGCTTTTGGTTTTCTAGACTTTCCATATCGTACTTAACTATGAAACTAAGCAACAATCTGTAACTACTAAAATGCTGTCTAACGTTCCGGCTGAGCGGCTGTAATCAATCTTTGTAACGCAGCCAAGATTCTCGGTAGTCTGCTCCAGCCGGGTTGTTATCTCGCTGGCAAAGACTCTGCCAACTTCAACACATATCGCCAATACTGTATTCCAAAATGGCGAGGCAAATCAATCTCTTGTTTAAATCCCAGCTTCTCATATATCTGCCTTGCGGCTGCCATTAACTCGCTCGTATGCAGCCCAACCACTTCCGCTTTGTCTTGCTTCGCTCGATGAATGCACTCTAAACTGAGTTGCTGTCCGATTCCTTGACCTCGGTGCCGGGGCGATACCGCTAGCATCCGCAACGATGCCCACTCTGGCGAAAACAGACGACTATCGGATGCTCCAGGAGGATGATAAACAACCGACCCGACTAACTCTTGATCCTGTTTGGCAACGATCAATTGTCCCTGTTTCGCTATCTCTGCCATGTTGGATAAGCTAGATCGCATGATCTCCCAGTTGTCCAAGGTCAGGGCGTGAGAATATTCGCGATATGCTTCTACAGTTAGCAATGCAACATCATCAACCTCTTGAGCAAGAGCATCACGAATAATCACTGCCATAAGAATTAGTTCTCCTTCGAGCGAATCGACCTCAATCTAATTCTGATTGCTTGACCGAATCTTGTGCAAACAACTACCTCACCAATAATCTTGCCGATCCTATAACTTTAGACACCAATCGTTCTCTTTCAAACTGTACCCGCCCGACTAAACGAAGCGAGATAACTATTATTAGACTGAAAGTTTCTGCCTAAGATCCCATAGTGGGTGGATAGACGGAACGATTTGGCATAACATCTCAGATTTAGTACATAGGTAGAGTCTTTCCGCATAATATCCGGTTAACGGTAGCTAAACAGAATCCTTCCGCATGTTTCTAGATTTCTGTGGGGGTGAGCGGTCTGCGCTAGACGATCGCAGTATGTACAACGTTGCTGACATAGCAGGAGACGATCGCACAGATGGTTGGCAATTGTAAAACCCTAAACAACTATAGCGATCCCATTTGGATTGTGAGAAAGGATTCCAGTGGAATCCTTTCTCACAAAGCCTCTCAATCTCACAAATGATTTAGGACTGCTATAGTACTGAGTAAGCAATAATTAGGTAGAGCCTTGTTATGTGTGAACGCGATCGCCATGACCCAATTACTTGAACGAATCACCGTCAATCCAAAGCAGTGTGGTGGTCGTCCATGCATTCGAGGCATGAGGATTCGGGTGATAGACGTGCTGGATTTGTTTGCGACTGGACTCAGTGCCGAACAAATTCTAGAGGAGATGCCCGATCTTGAAATGGATGATCTCAAAGCATCGCTTGCGATCGGGCGAGTCGCTAGTAGAGATTAGCGGATATTGAAGCATGGGTAGCGATCGTCAAACGACTTACACCGTTGCTGCATACATTACGGCGTATGAGGATGCGATCGCTTTGAATGAGTGTCTTACAGCGATTCGAGCACAGTCCTACCTTATTAAAAAAATTGTCATTGTTGACAACTCGTTGCGATCGCTGGAACTTTCGGATGCAAATCGAGAGGACGATCGTCTTCTGATCTGGCATCATCCTGAAAATATTGGCATTGCGGGAGGGTTGTCACTGGCAACGCAATGGGCCGTGCAGCAGGGATATGATTTTCTATGGACGTTTGACCAGGACAGTGCTCCGGCTTCTGATTGTCTGGAACGATTACTAGAAGCGTATGGTGAGTTTACGACAGAGGCGTATGCGATCAGCATGATGGCACCCACCGCGATCGATGCTCGCACAGGGCAAATCGTGAAGCCAAGTCTGTTTTTGGGCGATCGCTTTCGTGGCTTTTTGCCTGATAACCCAACGGTTCCTTATGAATGCGATGCCCCCATTACCTCTGGTGCGCTGGTGTGGTTGCAAACAGTTGATCGCGTGGAGCCTCCAGCGATTGGACTATTCATTGATGGCCTTGATCTAGACTATGGGCTACGCTTGCGCCAAGCAGGCTTCCACAATTTGGTGGTGCCTGGTGCAGCGATGTATCATCGGTTTGGGGTGCCGTTTCAAGTTGAGTTACTGGGTAAGAAAAAGGCGTTTCAGCTTTACTCTCCACTGCGGTATTACTACATTTGTCGTAATCATACGTATCTTGAATTGGCACACTCGAAAGGATGGTATCGATTCACGTGTGCCCTAAGACGCGCGAAATTTTTGCTATTAACGCTGCTTAAAATTTTGCTGCTCGATTCAAATTCAAAATCCCAAAAAGCGATCGCGTGCATTATTGGTACCTATCATGGTTTTTTAGGTAAGCTGGGTAAAATTTGGTAGAGGAATAAAAGAGTCGAGGGTAGGGAGTGCAAATGAGTACGGCTGTAGTTTCAATTATCTTAGTTAACTACAACGGATCAGATGTGGTAGTAAATTGTTTGCGATCGCTCTTGCAATTTCTTCATACTATTCCATACGAAATTGTTGTAGTTGATAATGCTTCTACTGATGATAGTGC
The DNA here is from genome assembly GCA_019358945.1 of Stenomitos rutilans HA7619-LM2. Lineage (GTDB taxonomy): Bacteria > Cyanobacteriota > Cyanobacteriia > Leptolyngbyales > Leptolyngbyaceae > Stenomitos > Stenomitos rutilans. The sequence goes on from JAHHIE010000061.1 coordinate 17,692, forward strand.
AACGTTAATTAGTGAGAATTTCCCAACTGTACAACTGCTTAAGCAACGAGAAAATCAAGGCTTTGGTGCAGGAAACAATGTAGGGGCAAAACACGCTCAAGGAGAATTTCTCTTTTTCTTAAATACAGACACGCTGCTAACCAATAATGTGTTACCTCCTTTAGTCATGCTGATGAAAGAACATCCAGAAGTCGGTATTATTGGGACGAAGTTGTTAAATACAGATGGTAGCTTGCAGTCTTCGATCGCGTCGGAAATCAGCATTGCGGGAGAATACCAAACGCTCAAACAACTCAAGCAATTTAACAACCCTCAGTACCGAGAAATGATTGAACAGAGGTTCGCACAAGTTCAGATTGTTGACATTGTCATTGGTGCCGCTTTCTTCATACGCAAATCGTTATTTGAAGCGCTCAATGGGTTCGACGAAGCCTTTTTTATGTACTTTGAAGAATCGGATCTCTGTCAGCGTGCGCGCGATCGAGGTTGGCAGATCCTCTACACGCCAGAGGTTTCGATTATTCATTTGGGCGGCTATTCTGTAGACAAAGTTTCTGATCGGATGCGGCTAGAATATCGCCGCAGTCAGCTTTACTATTATCGGAAGCATCGCTCAGTGTGGGAACAAGCTGTTCTAAGATGCTATCTACTGGTTAAATTTGCGCTTGCCACTTTAAGATCGTTTAATCCAACCAACTTTAAGATACTGCGCTTGCTTCTAGATCTCTATCGTTATCCAATGCAGCTAAACCGAACACACGCTGTTAAAAATTACAGCAAATAATGTATTCATCAACTATGTCAATCTTGGTGAATTTGTCTCCTGTTTTACCTCAACCTACTGGTATTTCTACTTATAGTCTCAACATTGTTAAAGAGCTACGATCGCTCAACCCCGAAGTTATTAGTTCCTTTGAGATTGATGGATATACGTTTCATCGCTCTCCCGCTGATTTAACAGCTGAATACGGTTTAAAGGGTCACTTTAAACGCTTAGTCTGGACGCAGTTTCAGCTTCCTGAGATCTACCAAAAACTGGCGTCTCAGCTATTATTTTCGGTTTTACCGGAAGCACCATTATGGTCAAACTGTCGCACTATTGTGATGGTGCATGATCTCATTCCGTTACATTTCCCCAAGCGCTTTTCACCCGGAACGCTTTATAACCGTCACTATATTCCTCAAGTATTGAGACAAGCAGAACACATCATCTGCAACTCCAGCGCAACGGCACAAGATATCATGCAGTTTTGTGGCCTTTCTGCCAATCGAATTACTCCGATTCCCCTTGCTTACGATGCTCAACATTTTCGGTTTCTAGATTTGCCTAAGCGTCATTATTTTCTCTATTTAGGTCGCTTTGCACCGTATAAAAATGTGCAGCGGGCGATCGCCGCTTTTGCTACGTTTCCCAATTGTTCAGACTATGAATTTTGGCTGGCAGGGCCAACTGATCAACGGCAGTTGCCGCTTTTACAAACCCAAATCGAAGAGTTGCAACTCACGCATCAGATTAAGTTCTTGAATTACGTGGCTTACGATGACTTGCCGAAGCTGATCAATCAGGCGATCGCGCTTGTGTTTCCAAGCCTCTGGGAAGGGTTTGGGTTGCCTGCGTTGGAAGCAATGGCTTGCGGTACACCTGTTATCACGTCTAACGTATCGTCACTGCCAGAGGTTACGGGCGATGCGGCGCTTTTGGTCGATCCCTATGATGTGGGGGCGATCGCGCAGGCGATGCATGACATCACTACCGATACTCAGCTATGGGCTAACCTTCGTAGCGCCAGCCTTACAAGAGCCAGTCAGTTCAGTTGGGCAAAAACCGGACGGGCGACGGCTGAAGTTCTACAGCGGTTTAGCTGAAGGTGCTTGGAGCGTTTCAAGTTGGTCAAATAACCGAGCGACTTCCCGCAGGTTTTTATCACCGGGTGCATGTTCAACGCCACTTGAAAGGTCAATGCCGTGAGGCTGAGCTTGACACAACGCATTCAGAATATTGTCTGGCGTAAGACCACCCGCCAGGAACCACGGGCACGCTGGCTGAAATTGCTGAAGCAAGGACCAATCAAGCGTTTTGCCAGTGCCGCCAAACAGTTTTGGATCGTAGGCATCGAGAAGAAGGGTATCAACCCAGGCCGCGTAGGTATTGGCTTGCGCCAGAGCATCGGCTGTATGGATACGTAGCGCTTTAATGATTTCAATCTCAGGGATTACCTGGCGGAGGCGATCGCAAAACTCAGGCGCTTCGTTGCCATGCAGTTGAACCCCGGTAAGTTGGCCGATCGCAACGGTCTGCTCAATGTCTTCAAGGCTCGCGTTAACAAACACCCCAATCCGATCACCGCTGGGTCTTCCAGTCTCAAGATGGGGCAATGCAGCGACAATGGCTGCGATGTCTGTCGGCGAGACATAGCGCGGTGAAGCCTCAACGCAAATGAAACCCAGCGCTGTGGCTCCCAGTTGGACGATCGCGCCTCCTTGTTCTGGTTTGGTGATACCACAAATTTTGACGCGTAGACGCATGAGATGTATCGAAAGATAACGGTTTTTGTTAACTCTTAAAACAAATCTAGCCTTTTTTTTAGTTTGTTCTTGAGGTATTTTTATAATCCTCTTTGTTTATAAGTTTTTCAATGATTTAGGAGGCAGAAAATTGGTTTATACATCTCTGGTAGCAGTTGCACGGACGATCGAATGGTCGCCTAACATCGCCATTGTCATGATTGCAGCAAACCTGTTTGCGATCGCGATTGGGCGCTACGCCATTCAGCGACGTGGTGTCGGTCCGGCGCTGCCTGTGCAGGTACCTGGTCTCTTTGAAGGGTTTGGCGTTCCCGAACTACTGGCTACCACAAGCTTTGGTCATATTCTGGGAGCAGGCATGATCTTGGGTCTCAGCAACGCAGGCATCCTTTAAGGTCATTGGGGCATAGCAATGCTATGCCCCAACTCAATTGAGAGAGTTCCTTGAAGTCTCACTTAGGACGGGCGCGACCGACAATCTTCGGTTGCTATGCTGATGCTAGCTTTGACAGCCTGGGCAGACACGCAATCGTAGTACTGCCTGGGCTGTCGTAATTTAGCACTGCCGCATTTGCATGGCGCTCGATGCATTCAGAGACTTCGTTTTTGGCAATGGGTACTCCTCCAGTCCTGGTCACGCTGTTTACAGGTTTGCTGATTGCCTTTGCAGTGCAGCTATTGTTAAGCACTTTTGGGATTGCGGCAGGCATCACCGCGATCGGCTACTTACCAGGTGTGCAAGCAGCAAAACCAGACGAAGCTCTTGAAGAGGAGGCCGAAGCTGAAACTAAAGTCGCAGGCCATGCAGGTACCGCAGGCAAAATTGGGTTTGCCGTTGGAGCAGGTACGCTCTTAACCGTTAACACTGTCCTTTTTGTTGCGTCGTTTCTGGCGGTCAAACTGAGCCTGGTGAGCACACTCACGCTGGGAGCCACGTTGGGCATCGTCATCTGGGCAGGCTATTTCCTGGTGCTCACCTGGTTGAGTTCAAAAGCCGCAGGGTCAGTGATGGGCTTAGTAACCGGGGCTGTCAGTGTCGGCGTGCAGGGTTTTATGACAACGGCCATGACCGCGCTGGGACGCAATAAGGATGCAAAGAATGCTGCCACTGCACTGCCAGCCGCAATAGACAACCGCTTAGCCGCAGCCGAATCGAGCCTGGAAACGCTGCAAACGCAGCTAGAAGCCAATACTCGCACAGTTGAGACGACGCTTCAGAGCTATGTGCAGACGCTGCAACCACCCAAGCTTGATCTGGAGCGCATTCGGAATGAAGTCGCAGCAATTCTAGCAAACGCAGAACTGCCGTCTGTGTCGCAGAAAACGGCTCTTAGCAGGATCGATCGCCAAACATTAGCCGATCTCGTCAGCCGTCGCACCGATTTTTCTAAGCACGATATTAATCAGGTTGTGGATCAGTTGGAAGCGGTGTGGCAGGAGGTAACTGGTGGAAATGACGCGATCGCCGACCTCACGACCTTCTTGCAATCCGCCAGCCCCGATCAACTAACACCCGATGCGGTGAATGATCGTCTCAAGCATCTACGCGCAGAAGCTCAGCAGGATGCACCAATCGATGGGCGACTTGCAGACCTAACCCCAATCGCCTTACTGGAACCAAAACAGTTGATTAAACGGTTGGCGCAGACCGTGCGCGATCGCGTAGATCTCTCTGATCTTGATGTCGGCAAAGTTTTGCAGCAGTTACAGGCGTTCACCCAAGCCTCTGATACAACAGACGCAGACAACTCGATCGATCCGTTTAGCGCCACGATCGCGTCCGATGTGGAAGCTTACTTGCTCAACGCCTATCCCTGGAATTTGACGCGCAAAACCGTCACAGAAGAATTCAAGGATGTGCTTTACGATTCTGAAGCAAACCCAGTCGCGGTAAAACATCAGCTTCTATCCTTAAACCGCGAGGCGTTTGTGTCGCTGCTGGAGCAACGGGATGATCTCACCTCTAAAAAGATCGACAAAATCGTCGATCGCCTGGAAGAAACACGCCTGGAAGTGCTGGACAGTCTGGAAGCTGCTATCAGCGAAGCACCCTTTAAAACCTTTTACACTCAGGTCAGCGAGTATCTTCGTACAGCTAAGAAAAGTGCCCTAAAGCCAGCCAGTTTTCAAAAGCAACTCCAGACCCTTCTGCAACAAGTAGAACATTCGCTTGAGTACTGGAGCGATCGCCTGCATTACTTGACCCACGATCGCCTGCTAGCAAGCCTCAAGGAGCGACAAGACCTGACTCAGGAGGAATTAGACGCCCTCATAACCCAGCTAGAAACGGCGCGCGATCGCCTGTTAGAAGAACTTCAAACCCGTCAAGCTACCTTGTCCACCGAGGCGATGGCCTTCTGGCAGAAGGTTGGCGACTATGTAAGCGATCGCAGCCAAAAATTGACGGCTCGTAACATCCAACGCCGGTTCAACGCCCTGACTAAAACCACTCAAAGCGAATTTGCTGAGCTGCGGCACTACTTACCATCCTTTGATGCTGAAGCGGTAACGCAATGGCTCGCCGATCGTCAGGATTTGACCGTCAAGCGCCAAAAGCAAGTCCTGAGCCAGCTAGAAAAGACGTGGAACAGTTTGCTTCAGGTGCCCCAAGCGGCGGTTAATGCCGCACGATCGAGCTACAGTCAGGCATCGACCATTCTTACAGACTACCTTCAGCACCTTGACCCTACGACCTTCAATGCAATTGAACTGCCTCAAGATTTACTCCACTACTTGACGCAGCATCACCTCACCGAAGAAGCTCTTGGTGAACTGACTCACATCGACTGGACATTGTTGGTCGATCGCGTGCAGCAACGGCAAGACCTGACGATCGACCAACAGCAACAGCTTGTAGAGCAAGTACAGCAGACCATTTACACGGTGGGTAAGCTACCCCGTCGCTTTGCATTGCGCGGCAAACGGCAAATTCAACAGTGGCAAGACACATTGAGAGATTACCTGCGGTATGCAGAACGCGAAGATTTAAGCATTGATCGCCTGCCGCAACTCCTTCAACGCTTATTCCACGAACTGCAAGCCTCTGACTCAGGGAGCCGTCATTGGGCCGAGGCATTGCAACAGCAGTTTCTCAGCTTTGATCAGGCCCATTGGCTGGCAGTGCTCTCTGAGCGAGGCGATCTGACTGAGGCAGAAATCAGTCATCTACTTGAGAAACTTGAAACGACAATCAAACAAGCGATAGAGCAAGCAAAAACGCTACAGCAGCAGACTCAAGCCGCCCTTGCAAACACCTTTGACCAGCTACAGCACTACATCACCTCCCTGCCGCTACCTGACCTGGACTACGATCGCCTGAAAGATGAACTTCAACAATTGCTCGTCGATCCACGCCTTGGGTTAGAAAATCTCAGCAGCGCCGTTGGGGACACGCTACGCGAACAGTTGAGCCGCTTCAATCGTCAAACCCTATCTGCCTTGCTCAGCACCCGCGATGATCTGTCAGAAAACGTTGTCCAGAACCTGATCGATCGGGTTGATGCCGTCCGTCTCAGCACTCTCGATCGCATTGAAACCGTTCAGCAAGAAGCCCAACGTCGCGTTGAAACCCTTAAACAGCAGGCCCAACGTCAGGCCGAAGAAACCCGTAAAGCCATCGCTGTTGCCGCCTGGTGGCTCTTTGCAACCGCCTTCTCTTCAGCACTCACCGCCGCGATCGCCGGAGCAATAGCAGTTGGTGGCTTGGATTGGTTAGAGCAAATCATTAGCTAAAAGCAATGTCCCCAGCCATTTTCATCGGCATTCACTACACCCTACACCACACACCCTATCCCTATTACCGCTGTATGATGGCGATCGACACGCAGCAAGCAGCAACGCAATGAGCGCCACAGCAGCAATTTTCTATCTCAAAGATGGCTATCATACGGGTGGACAAAAGCTGTATGGACGCCAAGCCGCCAGCGAAGGGTTTCTTAAAGGGTTTGTGCAGCACGGAACAGCCGATCGCCTATATTGCTATACAGCCGAGCAATCCGGCTTTACAGAATTTTGTGAACAGGTCAAGCCCTGGCTGACGCGTCAACGGGATGTACAGTGGTTGCCATATAGCCAGCCGCATCAACTGGCGCAACCAGGTGCCGTCTTTCGTCCCGATTCGGTCATCACGCCAATGGTATGGGAACGGCGGTTCGTCAATCAGCAAGCTTATAGCATTTGCGGCATGACACACTCGATCGCCAGCAAAGACGCGATGGAAGATCTGGGTAAACTGCTGCTGGCTCCGGTGCAACCCTGGGATGCGCTTGTGTGTCCATCACCCGCCGTCAAAACTGTCGTTGAACGCCTCTGGGCCACGTGGAGCGAGTATTTAGCCAAGCGGACGGGTGGTCACATCCAGCAAGAAATTAAGCTACCCGTCATTCCGCTAGGGGTCGATTGTACGGCCTTTCCACAAGGCGAGCAGGCGCAGGCCATTCGTCGTGATCTGCGGGCGAAGTGGGACATTGGGCAAACCGATATTGTCGTGCTGTACGTGGGACGGCTTAGCTTCAGCACCAAAGCGCATCCAGTGCCGATGTTTATGGCGCTAGAGCGAGCCGCACAGGCAACGGGCGCAGCAGTCCATTTGGTATTAGCTGGCTGGTTTGAAAACGAAACGGAGTCTACTACCGTGCGCGAGTGCGCTCAGGTCTTTTGTCCCTCGGTGATGACGAGTTGTGTGGATGGACGATCGCCCACCATTCGTGCCAACGTCTGGTCAGTTGCAGATATCTTCCTGTCTCTCGCCGACAACATTCAGGAAACGTTTGGTCTCACCCCAATCGAAGCAATGGCAGCCGGATTACCGACGATCGTGTCTGACTGGGATGGCTATCAAGCATCGGTGCGCCATGAAATTGATGGCTTTCGCATTCCAACCGTGTTGCCGCCACCTGGAGTAGGGCTAGATTTAGCCTGGGAGCAGTTGAGCGATAGCATGCCCTACAGCGCTTACGTAGCGCATACCGCGATCGCCACCGCGATCGATATTGATGCCTGCACACAAGCTTTAACAACTTTAATGACCAATCCTGATCTGAGAGCACGGATGGGTGCCGCAGCCCGCCAACGAGCCGAGCAGGTTTATGACTGGAGTGTAATTATTGCCGCATACGAACGCTTATGGCAAGAGCTAGCCGAAATTCGGGCGATCGCGTCCGAAGTTGCACCTCTGGCACCCAACGAGCCACCCTATCCCTTAGTGGATGATCCCTTCCGTCTCTTTGCCCACTACCCAACCACAACGCTTGGTGCCGATCATCGCCTCAAACTGGGCGCGATGGCGAAACCAGATCCCCTTGCGGCGCTACGTCAAATTGGTATTACAGGCTTTGGGGCTGAACGACGGCTTGCATTGGATGTACAGGATGCGATGTTAAGCGCGATCGCCGAGAATAGTTCTCTCCCAGTCAGTACCCTCCTCAATCGCTACGCCAACCACGATCCGGCTGCGTTCTTCCAAACCCTCCTCCACCTGTTGAAATTCGATATTTTGCAGCTAGAACACCAAGGAATACAACCTAAATAAGACCAGCTTTTTTAGATGCTATCTCTTGCTCAAAATTAGACTTGAAGCAGTGATTTAGGACAGACACCAAAGTCTGTAATAACACTCACAACTTCACCGCTTTCATTAAATCCAAAATAAGTTGGGTAAATTCCGTCTCCCCAACCACTTGAAAATGCAATTACGTTAGCTTGAGTCTCGTTATCTAAACACATATTTGCCCAAGAGCATGTAAATGTTTGATTGACTTCAAGCAAATTCTGCAACTGATAAATCAGAATACTCTCTTCTTCCGCGTAAATTGAATCATCGAGTATTGTGGTAACATCTGCATTCATGAAACAGCCTGTTCCGGAGTCAACACCATACCAAAGAAAGTTCCTTCTTCAAGAGAATCTAGGGCGTGTTTAAAGCCCTCGGAAGCCCCCAACCTCCAAATTTGGGGGCTTGTAAACCAGCTTCAAAGTCCCCCAGCATTGGGGGCTTAAAGCCCTTTGGGCATACAAGAAAAGGGGGCAGAAGCTATTAGCAATGAAACGATTGAATTTTAAAACACTGCCTAGCTTTTCACCAGAATGATATGCCATTTCCCAATTTGAACTCTGCTGCCAGTCATGGTGAACGCAGATCATTGCATAAGCAAGTACATGAGCTTCTTGTTGCTTATTTCTTTCGATATGAGCAATACTTAACAAAACTGGGTATTTCCCAGGTTCTAAAGTCGCTGTGAAAGGTTCGCTACCTACTAACGTCAGTGGATCGCAAGCAACTAATTGCCCAGAAGTTAAAATCAACTCTCCAGCTTCGATGGTTGTAAAATTGATCTTGCCTCCATTTATAGTGAATTCTCGTTTTTCGTGGAAAGCTTTTGAGTAATTAATATTATCCATTTCTTATTAAGTCTACGATTAGCAGAACAACACATTTCAATAATGTCTGTTGCAAATAATTAACTTAGCTTACATGGTTGATGAGGTAACTAATGCCAAGTTATATCTCATGTTTTCTACCTTGAGATATATTCACACAGAGTGATCGACACGATAATGTGAGATTTTCCAACGCATCCAGAGGAAAACGCCGTGCTTGACCACCTCTTTCTGGCCCAACAAGTTGCTGTAAATTTCCGGTTGAGCGGCATTGTTGCACTCATCGCGGGCATCCTGATTCTCGCCATTCCTCGACTGCTCAATTTAATTGTGGCAATCTACTTGATTGTGATTGGCCTGGTGCAAGTGTTCAATTTGAGAATTTAAGACTTGAGAATTTAAGCCATTCCCATTGCTTGTCCCGCAATCCATCCTGTCGTCCAGGCACTCTGAAAGTTGAAACCACCTGTCACACCATCAATATCGAGAATTTCACCTGCAAAATGTAAACCAGGACAGAGACGGCTTTCCATCATTTTGAAGTCTACTTCCTTGAGGTTGACCCCTCCACACGTCACAAACTCTTCTTTAAAGGCTCCTTTGCCGTCGATCGTATACTGCCCACGCGTCAACTCCTGAATCAACAGGTTCAATGTCTTGTTAGAAAGCTCTGCCCACCGCATTTCAGCCGTGATGCCCACATAGTTCGTCAGGCGTTCCCACAAGCGGCGGGGGATGAGAACCGGGCAACTCGTGGCGATCGCTCGTCTTGGTAACTGCGCTTTTACCACTAGAAGCTGTTGGCGCAGTGCCTCTGGATTAGTTTGCGGCAACCAGTTCACCAGCAAGGTTGCCTTGTATTGGCGATCGTATAAAGCTCTCGCTCCCCACGCAGAAAGTTTGAGCACCGCTGGCCCACTCAAGCCCCAATGGGTAATCAAAAGCGGCCCCGTTTGCTCTAAAGGACTTTTTTCGCCAGTTTGCAGTCGTAAATGGGCGTTTTGTACCGACACACCTGCTAAATCTTGTAAGCGGCTATCCGTAAGGTTGAAGGTGAAGAGAGACGGTACAGGTGGCTCGATCGTGTGCCCTAAAGCCCGCGCGATCGCATACCCTTGGGAACTGCTGCCAGTGGCGAGAAGGAGGCGATCGCACCGCAGCACCTCACCCGCCTTCACATCCACCCTAAACCCATCATCTTTGCGAGTGATAGCTTTCACGGCAGCGCCCTGCCAGAGCTTTACTCCCACTGCTTTAGCGGTTTCCATCAGGCAATCCACAATGGTTTCTGAGTCATCCGTGATGGGAAACATGCGCCCATCCGCCTCCGTTTTCAACGTCACGCCATGCGACTCAAACCATGCCACCGTATCCTGTGCTTGAAAGCGACTGAAGGGACTCCGCAATGCCTTGCCCCCTCTGGGATAATGCTGCACCAAAAGCGCTGGATCAAAGCAGGCATGGGTGACATTGCAGCGTCCTCCACCCGATACCTGCACTTTCGCAAGCGGTTGACGAGCCGCTTCTAGCAGTGTGACTCGCACGTTGGGGTAATGACTGGCGCAGGCGATCGCTCCAAAGAATCCAGCCGCACCACCACCTACCACCACAATAGAACAAGGGTCAGATGGCATAAGGTGAGGGAAGAAAAGCTAAAGGCTAAAACATTTTGCAGTGGGTGTTCTATCGTAACCGATCTTTCTGCTACGCTGAGGCAACTATTTTCCAGTAAACCGATGACCGAGCCTCGTGACGCCTTTGATAGTCCCTGGAAAGACGTTCTCGAAGCTTACTTCCAAGACTTCATGCAGTTCTTCTTTCCTCAAATTCACGCCGATATTGATTGGAGTCGAGGGTATGACTTTCTGGATCAATAGCTACGGCAAGTTGTGCGGGATGCCGAGTTGGGAAAGCGACCGGAGGGCTTGAGGCAGGTGTTTCGAGCAGAACTTAAGCAGTACGAACAGGAGCGACAGATGCCTTACGTTACGTCGATTGAACAAATGGGCAGAGAGGAAGAGCGTCGATCGATAGCCCTAAGAATGCTTCAGGAAAACATTCTACTCGAAGCGATCGCCCGAATTACTGAATGGACGATCGCCGAACTCCAACAACTTCAAGCCGATCAATCACAGGAATAGCGTTCCTAAAAAGGTCTGCGAGGTAACATTTGGCTGACCGAAAAGCAGTGTAAGAGTTCCCGAAAACCATTGCTTTGTAAGGATTTGTAATCTTTTAATCTGCCAGTTGGAAAATTGGCACATAGGTGTTTTATTTCGTCCGGAAGGGAGAGAAAGGGATGCGGACAGGACAACAGTACCTACCTTCCTACTCAGACAAACGGATATGATGACTCATCTTAAAGTGGTTGCTCTAGCAACCCTGGCTTTTAGTTCCCTGACCGTTGTAAAACCAGCCACTGCGGCCCTGTTTAGCAAGGCAGATTTAGATCCTAGCAGGCTGGTGTTGGTCGCTTCGCCCTATGGCAGCAATGCACACCAGCTTTTGATTGTTGAGCAAGTTGCCAATAACCGTGCCTGCTGGAGTGAGAGCGGCACCAGTCCCACAATGGTCGATCCACTCCTGGTAAATTTTGACTTTACGGGCATTTGTGGACGTAGCACCGATGCCAATGGCTACTCCATTCGGATGGGTGACCAGGACTTGGGCCTGCAATACAGCCTGCGGGTTGTGAAACGCAATGGCGATTTGCTGTTGGTTGGCATGCCAACCATGTCTCGCAACGGCCCAGAAATTCAAATTGGTCGCGCGGGTGGTGCCACGAATGGGTTTGCCAAGCTGTATTTGAATCCTGGTTGGCGCATTACCCGTCGAGTGTATAACAATCAGGCGTTAGGACATTACTACCTGACGAATGACCAACCGTTGAATAGCGCGATCGCAGCCGCTCCAGTACAACCCCCCGCGCCACTGCCTCTACCGTCTAAGCCCCTTCCAACTTCAAATCCCTCAGGGCCACTGCCTGTATCTCGTCCCGATATCATCTTTACGCCGGGTTCCAGTAGTCCGAGTAGCTCCGTCACATCCTCCTCTCGACCTGCTAGCGCTTCGATTCCCATTGCCGTACCACCACCCGAATCAGCCATCGCTACAGGCTCTACCCGTCCCACTCCACTACCCGCACCGTCGACAACGGCTCCCGTAACGACCATTCCGGTCAGCGGGTCGAAAACGCCCGTGCGGCCCAGTGCTAATCAGTCCACGAGTTCTGCCGGATCACCCATCACAGGCAAGCCCATTCGCGTGCCACTGCCTGCGGCAGCAACTCGACCGATCGTCACAGTCCCCAAGGAAATCCCACAGTTAGCTATACCGCAACCTGTGCCCCAGTCACCGATCGTGCAACGACCTGTCACACAGACACCTGTTACGCAACCGTCTGTCACACAGCCCCAACCAACTTCAAGCCTGCCCAAACCGAAGCCTGGAGACTTTGTAGTACGAACAACAGCGCTTTGAGGGAGTGGGGAAAGGCTAAAGGCGGAGGGGATGGGGGATGAAGGCTAGAAAAGGCAGAAGGCAGAAGTGGGGAGTCGAGAGTGGGAAGTGGACTCACGGCTGGTAGCTGACCGCTGCTAGCTGCTAGCTGACTGCTCAACCAACTCAAAACTCCTCCCTACTCCCTTCCCCCACCCCTCCCCCCTCACCTCTTCCCCTCACACCTTCAGTGCCCGTTTGGCGGCTTGCAGAAGCTGGATGCGATCGTCTAGCCCGTTATAGCCACCATTAATGACCCTGGTAACGGTTCTCACATCGTCGTTGTCGGCATCTCCGTTGAGCTGATTGGTTGTCCAAAACCAGCCAGCGCTCCGGCTTGCCAGGTCAGGCGATGATAGCTTGGTCGGATTGTTGATGAGATCGACCCCTAGCGCTTTGCCACAGGCTTCATAATTTGTTCGTCCTGTCACCTGAATTAGCCCTCTGCCCTTATAGCGCACACCATCACCACTGTAGATGTTGCCCAAGTCATCTCGACCTTCATAGTCCTCACCAGAAGCATACTCTTCTAGGGCATTAAAGCGATCGGATTCATGCGCTAACTGGGCCAGAAAATGGGCCTGTCGTAACGGCGTTGACACATTGAACTCAACCATCGTGCGGTTCAAAAAGGGTGTGAGCGCATTGATTCGGCTCGTGCTGGCTTCGGGGGCGATCGCTAAAATTTGTGGTGGTGTCAGTAGCAGCATCGTGCTGGTGGGAAATAACCCGGCATAGGGTGGTTTACCTGCGGGTCGAGCAGGCAAATTGCTGAGCGATCGCAGCACGTTATCCATCTGCCCATCTTTGTCATTCACCGCTCCTTGCAGACTACCCGCCAACTCTTGCAATCGCGTAGCTGCGCCCTGTCTGCCAACCCTGACATCCGTGACTGAAAACAACCCCACGTAGGGTGGCTTATCGGTAGGACGAGGAGGCAGATTGCTCAACACTCGAATTAAGTCGTCTACTAACTCGTCTTTTTTGCCAACCGTTCCTTGTAACTTGTTCACCAACGATGCCAGGCGAACAAAAGCCTGAATTCTCCAAATATCAAGTTGCGCCATAGTTAAGCACCTTTTTTTACAAGCAGCCAGACTAATCCTGGAAAACAGCGCGAGGTTTTCATCTTTGAGCTAATTATTCACGCAGATGGAAGCGATGACCAGATTCTTAACTACAGCTTTACGAATCAACATACCGGAAAGTGTGCTTCACTTGGCAAAACCTGCCCCCTACCAGGCGCTACATTCTTTCTTGGAAACCTCCTGAGCACTCTAGAAGCGTGGGCAATGAGTTAGGGAATGCGACGAGTGAGCTAGGATCAAGCTGATTGAAAGGTCAGCAGCCCTCTCTCATGGCTTTAACGCCGTTGCCCCCGTGATAAGTCCCGTTGATCAGCCCCCTACGCCAGCAGTTCCACGATCGACCGATCCACCCACCCTTTGGCTCTCGCTAGTGCTGGGGTCAGTGCTGATTCATCTGGTGCTGTTTATTCTCGGTACCCTTGCTTTAACTCGTACTGCAACCGTACAGCTTACCACAGAGCCAATTACCATTGAGTTGGTCGATCCAACTGCTGTGACTGCACGATCGTCAACACCTAACCAGTCGATCGCTGCTCGTCCTGGTGCGCCTTCATCAACGACTCCCTCTACAAGCCAGGCTCAACCCAACACGGCGCGATCTCATCCATCAGAAACCAATCCAGCCGTAGAACAGCCATTCGTACAGCCTCTTCCGCGAAGGCGGTTACCCGTCCGTACACAGGAACCGAAACCATCGAGCGCTCCAGCCCAGTCATCCAGAAACCCGGCTCCGCTGCCCTCTACTCCTGCCAACAACTCAACTCAACCGCCGCCAACCTCAACGAGAAATCCTTTTCCACCATCCGATTCGTCCGAGACAAGACAGCCCCAACCACCTTCCGATCGACCCGGAGAACGGTTACCAGGTTCTTTGCCCAACCCTTTAGGTGGCTCTGAACCATTACCAGCCGATTCGCAGCCCCCCGCAACGGGCGAACGTATCTCTCACGGGCCGCAGGAAGAGAGCGTGTTCGTCAAGGTGACTAATTTTAGTCCACCCTCTGTCGATATCTCACGACAACCAGCCCAGCCGAGCGTTTTCCAGCAAAATCTTTTCATCCGTTATCCATCTGCCCTTTCAACGCAAACGATTAACCTGCAAGCGGCACTCATCATTGATCAAAATGGGAAAGTGCTGAGTGTCGAAAAGGCAACGTTGCTCTCTTCTTCTTTGGGGAGCACGATCGACGAAGAAACCCTAACTACTGTTGCTAACCAGATTTTTACTCAGTGGCAGTTTAACCCTGCCCAGGATCGTGTAGATGGCAAACTGGTGAAGCCGCCGCAGTCAAACCTGGTGGTTAATGCACAGGTACAAATCCCTTAGAACAAGGACATTTAGAAGAGGGACAGCAGTTTGAAAGATTAGCTATTAGTAAATCCTCCAGAAGCAATGTCCCCTGGTGTACACTGCTAAGAGTGTGTTACAATTGCAAAGGCCTTGGAAGGTTTCCCCTTGCGGGCGTAGTTTAGTGGTAAAACCTTAGCCTTCCAAGCTAATGATGCGAGTTCGATTCTCGCCGCCCGCTTTCAAACACACACACCCATAATCCCTTTCTACACGGGCATTATGGGTTTTTTAATGCCCGTTATGCGTTTCACGACCCACATAACGCACTTGTAAAACACGTAATTGAGTAGCCATTTGAGTACGTTTTGAGTACGATGTGATTACAACCTTAGCAAGCGTACTCAGAACACCATGAAAGGCAAACAGCAGAAGCAACAGAGCAAAGCAGGTAAAGGTTCTGTAGGCATTGAGGCAAGGGAGGGAAGACTCAGACTTAACATCCCTCGTCCCTGGTTTAGCGGTACTCAAAAGAGACTCACCCTCGGTTTAGCTGACACCCCAGAGAACCGAGTGATTGCAGCAGCTAAAGCCCGTGAAATCGAACGAGACTACGCTTTAGACGCATTTGATGAAACCCTCGCCAAGTACAAGCCTAAAACCCATCTAACACCCGTTACAGCTATTACAGCAGCGGTACACACCCCGTTGGAGCTCTACAGCCTTCACACTACCTATCTCGCTCCTCGCAGCAAAGAATCCACTCGTGAGTTTCATAAGCACATTGGGCGCATCCTTGAGAAGCTTCCTAAGATGCCAGTTACGAACGCTTTAGCAGTGAGGGAGGCAATTCTAGCTGTCACCACACCCAAACGCGCTAAACGAGTCTTTATGGGTCTCTCTGCTGCTTGTAACTGGGGTATAGAGCATGAATTAGTCACCAGCAATCCTTACGCTCGTTTGGTTCAAAGTCTTGATGAGGATGATTTGAAGGTGAAAAACAAGGCAGATGCCTTTACACCAGAGGAAGCAGACGCACTCATTGAGCTATTTAAGACTGATGACAGACCAGGGATGAACTACCGTCACTACGCACCTTTTGTAGAGTTCCTGTTCCTCACCGGATGCCGTCCTAGTGAAGCTGTAGGTTTGCAGTGGCAGGACGTTCATTTTGAGAAAGGCTACATCACGATGGGACGTTCCATTTCTCAACCCAACAACGGCAGGAAAGTACACTCAGACACCAGTAAGAACCGTAAAACTCGAATGCTACCCCTTTACCCTCGCCTGCTTGCTTTCATGACTTCACTGTCTGAAAAAGCGGGTGATTCCTTACAATCTGATGCGCTCATCTTCCCAGCACCGAAAGGAGGTTCCATCACCTTTGCCAATTTCAGGACTAACGCATGGAATAAACTCGCTCGTACCATCAAGCCTGACGTAAGCCCTTATAGCTGTAGAGACACCTTTATTACCGCTCAACTCGCCAAAGGGTCTGGTGTAGCTGATATAGCCCGTTGGTGTGACACTAGCGCTGAGATGATTGAAAAGCACTACTCAGACAAGTCGAAATTGCTTCACATCATGCCTAAAGACTAATTAAGAGTGAGGGTGAAGTTTTAGGCTAAAACTTTAGGCTAAAAGTTTAGGTAGATACCTCAACACCCACTTACAACTACATTTCACCCCACTTGGCAACTTGCTAATGGTTAGGTAAAACAATTGGCAATTTAATTTGCCAATTTATTCAACAACAAACCCTCTTACCTTTTACAGTAGGAGGGTTCTTTTTGGAGGAAACGAGGTTAGCTACGAGTTAATGGTGCATCAGTTCCACGAGGCAATTTTTCCACACCCTTTTAACACTGTCTATTAGATGTCGAGTTATCCAGTCGATGACTTCCTCATCCAGGTGAGCTAGCAGGTAATCAGGCTCATCCTTCGTCTCTTTCATCAGCAGATCAGCGTAACCCTCTAGCGCCACTTCAGCCAAGGCAACACACCAACGCAGCTTGGGTTCCACTTCTCTAAAGAACGGATGCCATTCACTCATCTGCATGATGCGTTCATCTCTCCAATTAGGGTCATCCAGATGCCACACTTCCAAGGGAGTCTCATCTTCTCCTTTACCTTCACGCTCACCAACACCCTCACCAGTAACCCTACTAGAGCGACACTCGTAGAACTGTCCTATCACCCTCTCAAGTGCCTCCCAAGTGCGTTTCTTCCTCATATCGCACCCTAAGCCGTTCTCACCGAAAGCACTCCTCAGAGCGTCCCTAAACTCAGTCGCAGCGTTAATCCAACCAAACACCGCATCTGGGTAGCCGTATTTCACTGCATAGCGTAGCGTCTCACTGGAAAGCGTCACACCAGTAATCGCTAGAAAGTGGTCTCTAACGGCATCACGATCGATTCCTACCGCCTTAGCGTTATGATTCATTTCAGCCTCTCTTACAGGTATGTGTAATGGGGGTTAGCCCTGTCTCGGTGTTTCCAGCACCTTGATGGGGCGTTTTGCTTGCGCTCCTTTAGGATATCTCAACATCCATAATCGTCAAGCAGTTTTACGTTATGCGCCCTGACAAAATCGTTAATTACCGCTTACAACAGCTAATTACTTACTCTATTCCTATTACCTATGACCTATTATCTATTATTTATCTATCTATCTATTTATCTATCTATCTATCTATTCATTATCTATTTATCTATCTAACCTACCTACCTACCTACCTACTTATTTATCCATTCAATTATTACATTATTGATTTATCTGACCACAACGTTGTAGTATGTAATTAAGCAGTCGCTTCATTGTCAACCTTTTGAAAGGTACCGCACAAAAACTTGAAAGGTACCGACATTTTTTGAAAGGTACCGTATACTTTCAACAGTAAAACCCACTGTTTGAAAGGTACCGATATGTCCATCTCTCCAAACGTTGATGATGCGCTAGCGCTGGATAGCTACTGGTATTACTGCAACAATGCTTTTTTGGGTGGCTTACTAACTCTTCCTAAGCTTTCCCTGCTGCCTTTAACCAAGGTAGATGCACAATTCATCAGAGACGGTCATAAACACCCTGTAACGGGTGAAACCTGCCACGAGCTACAACTGAACCAAGAACTCATTATTGGCGGCAAGGTAGCTTTTTATCAGCATTTGGTGCATCTCATGGTTCACCAGTGGCAGTACGAGAAAGGTGAAAAGAAGCCAACGAAGCATGACCATAACGCGGAATTTGTCAGGGTAATGAACGGTATAGGATTTGAATCATCAGCGAATTACGGACGTTCACTAGAGTTCACACCAGAAGAGGGAGGAAGATTTATGAGAGCAGTAGCAACAGCACCGGAACTAGCCTTGTTGAGGCCTTCTAACAGCAGTGCCTTGTTAGACCTTGAAGACAGTAGAAGCAAGCCCAAAAAGGATAGGAAGACTACTTACTGCTGTCCTCAGTGCCAACAAAAGACATTTGGAGGAAAGAACCTACAGTTAATCTGTGGACGTTGCAATGAGGCACTGATTAAGCAGGTAGAATAATGCTCGGTACCTTTCAAGTTTGTTTCAAAAACGCACGGTACCTTTCAAAAAACTCTGTTACAGTTAACCCAAGGTAGACGGTAACGTTAGCCCTTCAAACAGTAAACTTTACGAAACCCCTGTCCTCACTGGATTAGGGGTTTTTTCTGTTTGTTAGTAGTTCAAATTAATGGCATTAGCTAATGCCATTAAAAATAGGTAGACACTTACCTACCCAGTTTCACACCCACTTTTCCCTACCTTTTTTGAAACACCCGTTAGTACCAAGTAACAAAAATTCTGTCCCTAGCTGTCGAACAAACGATACTGGTGTTTTACAGCGCTTCTCAGCGGTTACTGAGGGAACGTTCTAGTTTTTGAAACGTACACCCAACTTTTGAAACAAACCTCACGGTACCTTTCAAAACCCTCGGTACCTTTCAAAAACTGCTGAGTACGTTTTGAGTACGTCTTTCTACTTATTAATCGCTACCGTGTATCAAGTTAATTTCTCAAACCTTCCACTACGTCTCGCTCTCTTTTTGGAATGTACACTGCAAAAAATCACCAGCACACCCCTTTTGAGTACGTTTTGAGTACGATTCCACCCTTTTGAAAGGACTCAAAATCTGAAACACCCGCTACCACTGCATCATCACGGTAAAATAGCTTAGCCTTCCAAGCTAATGATGCGAGTTCGATTCTCGCCGCCCGCTTTAAACCGAAAACCTCTGAAACTGTTATGTTGCAGAGGTTTTTAGTTGCTCGCACTGTCTTCTAAAACAGTAGACCTCCTGCACAAATTACTGAGTGTGTGCCAGTTCGTAGTTCAGTAAGTCAGCAATCAGGTTTAAGCGCAAGCCAAACCGCTTTCTGCGATTGCGATAGCGTCCTGAAAAGATCCGAAAGATCTTGAAACGGTGAATCACGTGCTCGACTCGTACTCGCAACCGTGCTAACGCTCGATTATGCTGCTTCTCCGCCTTTGGCAACGGCAGGTTCCAGGGCTTCTTAGTGGGCGTACAGGCTCCAGCATGGCGCTTGGCAAACCCTTGATAGCCGCGGTCAGCCAGACAGAGTTGCGACGAGATAAACGGCAAGCGGCTGCGCTTCAGCAGTTTGAAGTCATGGATTTTACTCGTGTCCACGACTGTCGCAACGATCTGTCCGCTTTCAAACGCCACCAACAGTTGCGCCTTCAAGGTATGGCACTTCTGCTTGCCACTGTAGTCACGTTTCTGTTTTTTGGGGGGCGTTCGATTGCCATCTCACCGACATCGACGATCAGTACTGTCCACTCCCAACCCGGTTGATAGAGTTGACGCTGACTGGGGAGGCGGAACTTGCCGCACTTGATCAGCAGGTCTTCTACCTTTTTGACGAGCCGTCCGACCGTCGTTTCATCCACGCCCCAACTCACACCGATGTGAAACTGACTGCGGTACTCACGCCAATACTCTAACGCCACGAGCAACTGGTCTTCGACGCTCAGTTTGTTCTGTCCGCCGCGCCGTCCCTGACGGTCAAGTTGGGTGCGTAACACTTCAACCATCTCGCTGAACGTGCTACGGCTCACGCCGCACAAGCGTTTGAACTCAGCCTCGGATAGAGATTGCAATTGGTGGTAGCGCATGCGTGTGTGCCAAAGTTCGATCATCTTCCAGTATCGATGCTGGCGATCGCAAACTGGCACATCGTTTTCAATTCATGCAGGAGGTCTATTGTGATGCAGCGTCCCAGAGTGGAGGATAAGGGGAAGGTTTAAGGGGCGATTCCTAAGGAAAGCTGCGCCAACGTGGCGTTTCGAGTTTCGAGGTCGGGGTTTCAGGTTTTGAGGTTGGAGTTTCAGGTTTATAGCTCGACGTTCCGTGTTCTGAGGTCGGAATATCAGGCTTTGAGGTCGAGGTTTCGTGTTCGGGGGTCAAAGTTCCGTGTTCTGAGGTCGGAATGTCAGGCTTTAAGGTCGGAGTTTCAGATTCAGAAGGCGAAATTTCGAGTCTAAAGGTCGAAGTGTCGAGATCAGAAGGTGAAATGCGAGGTTGGGGCGAGTGTATATAGTTTTGATGGTAACAAGACTATCACTTTGTACTGAGACGAAATCTGCCAGAGACTGGCTACTATAAGGGTTGTTTGGACAATTTCCTTAACAGATGGCGATTAGTACAATTGGATTTCTCGGTGTGTATCGTTTTGAGGATGGAGCCGCTACACGTGGAGCAATCCTGGTTACTTCTATAGACACCAAACCGTTGGAGTTTCGCATTACATCACCTGTTCGTCCACAGCCTCTTCAGACAACCCTTTATGGTGAATTGTTAAAGGAGCACATCGCAGTAGATCTGACGGGACTCCCTCTTCTCAGCGCAGTAGACAATAAACCTGATTTGATTTTGGTTTGTGATGATTTACTACTGGGTATCAATAGCAAGCAGGAAATCCCAACGATTCGGATGATGGGAGCAGATGCCTCTGTAGTAACCGGGGAAGCGAAGCTCACACACTAAATCCGCTAGATCCTAGTCGCCAGTCAGCAAAAGTTTATACTTCTGAAAAATTTGCGGAAAGCCTGCAAGCAATTGCTGAACAGCTACCTCCAATCAAAGTATCGCTGGGCTTTAACTGGCACCCCCATTGAAAATCGCTTGGAAGATGTTGTTTCATTGTTCGCCTTTATCCGTCCAGGAACATTTTTAACAGGAGCTGATTATTCGCCACGAGATGTCTCAACCATAATCGAGCCATTCATGCTCCGTCGCTTAAAGGAGAAGGTCTTGCAAGACTTACCTGATAAAGAGAGGCAAGAATTTTGGTTGGATTTAGATAATGCCCAAAGGATTGCTTATGACCAAGCATTGAATGCAGGTCGCAGGAAGATTGAAACTTCACTGGATGGAGAACAAACATTTCAGACAAAGCGACATATTTTTGCTTTGCTAGTAGAGTTGAAGCAGATTTGTAACTTTGCGAAAGAACCAGCAACAAGTCCTAAAACATTTTTGTTGCTGGAACTACTGGAAACCATTGCAGCTAACCAGAAAAAGGTGCTCATCTTTTCGCAGTATCGAATAGAAGGAACAGATAAGATTGATCAATTGCTTACCCAAACGGGAATTCGCTATGTGTTTTACAAAGGAACACAAAAGCAGAAAGACCAAGCGGTAAGCGATTTCAGAAATAATCCGGAGACTACGGTCTTCTTAGCAACGCTTGAAACTGCTGGTTATGGCATTACTTTGACTGAGGCAACCTATGTAATTCATTTTGATCAGCCCTGGAATCCAGCCAAGATGCAGAACGCTGAGGATCGAGTTCATCGTATAGGGCAGACAAAAGGTGTGACAATTTTTAACCAGCAAGGTGCAACGATCGGAGTCAATTACGCGGCTTCCGGCAGTAAACAGGAGTTTACGCAGAATGCCACTACTACAGAGCAAAACTTTGAAATTTTACTGGCTGACTTTGAGCAATTCATCAATGACCTTCAACGGCAGCATCCCAATGCTACGGATGAAACGGCAATTCAAATCATTGATGTTGAAGTTCAAAAACAACCTATTCGACTCCAAAACTTCTTGAACCTAAAACGTCTATGGAATGGGGGTAAAAAGGCAGCAGTCAAAGTCGGTGAGCACTTTACTGAGCAAAATCCTTGGGGTAAAGGCGCGATTGCCTTTCTCGACGGAGTGATGGAAGAGCCAAAATAATTGAGATTAGAGCAGATGAATAACTGGCAAGAACGCATCAGCATCAATCCCCACGTCTGTCACGGTAAACCCTGCATTACTGGAACCCGCGTTATGGTATCCGTCATTCTCGATAACCTTGCAGAGGGCATGACACCCTCGGAGCCGTAGCCGACAGGCTGTATTAGACTTGCTTTCCCGCATCCTCAACGACTATTCGTTGGAATCTCTGCAAGGATGCCTGGTTGTTGCTGATGAAGCCCAAACTAGAATTCGTCGCCCACCTGAATGAGCGATCGTCTGATCTTGGAAGTGCAGCGATCGTCCTCTAGTCTGCACCTTCCAACCTCTATATAGCCTTCAGCATCCAAGAAACGCGGAGCGTTGCCTGTAATACTCGAAACTTTGACCTTTTTACTTGAAACTTCGACCCCACAACTCGGAACTTCGACCTTTGAACTCGGAACTTCAGGCTTTTTGGTCTAAAAACGAAGCTCAGAACCAGGAATATTGAGCGT
The DNA here is from genome assembly GCA_019358945.1 of Stenomitos rutilans HA7619-LM2. Classification (GTDB taxonomy): domain Bacteria; phylum Cyanobacteriota; class Cyanobacteriia; order Leptolyngbyales; family Leptolyngbyaceae; genus Stenomitos; species Stenomitos rutilans. The sequence goes on from JAHHIE010000061.1 coordinate 40,196, forward strand.
TTTGCTCTAATGTCCGAGTTCTAAGCTTCAACCGTCAGCCTTCGAGGTCAAATAGTCAAGCTTCTTACTTCACTGTTGTCCTCTGCGGCTCCACCTTCCGAGACTTTCGCACAAACCGCTTACTCATCTCATCCGCCACCGCATCTAACCCCGCTCCCTTCCCGCTTGCTTTCGCAAAGTTATAGACCAGCAGTGCTGCTGCATACACATCACTGCCCACCGCCACTACCGTATCGTCTATCAACTCCTGCAACTGCGTCAGCGCCAGAAAAATAGGATGCAGCGATCAAGCAATTCTACATCCCGCTTCATCTCATCCAGGTCAAACGATCGCGGCAAAAAGTCGGGATTCTGCCGTGCCACTTCCAGCGCTTTGCTCACAAACGCCCGACTCTTATCGCCCATCTTCGGTAGCGATCGGCGTTCTCTGCGGTCAAATCCATCAAAAACGGTAGCTTTTCTTTGAGCGTGACGATCGCTGTTAGTGCAGCATCCCGGTCTGTTTGAGTCAACGTTGCACTAATTTGATTCGTTGTCATCAGTAAATTTCCCCTGAAGGGGTTTACAGCTTTTAGAGTGCTCAGATGTAAAAAGAGCCAAACCACTCAAGGCGTATGCAACTGGCTGGTGGTGAAACATTAGACCACTTGCACATTAGCTTACTGGCTGCACGAGAGACCGTTCAAAGTTATCTCAAGCAGCAAGCAGATGGCATCGCCGCCCAAAGCGTTTGCGTCGGTGCTGATCGCGCCCCGACAGGATGCGAAACACCTTCAAGCGGCGCTTGACCTGCTCGACCCCGACCCGGTCGCGGGCCAGTTGCCGCTTGTACGCTTTGTCTTTGGCGCTCCGCTTTCCACCGCTCGGTTTCTTCTGGGGCCAGCGGCCGTGGAGCGGCCGTTTCTGCATGCCCTGATCGCCTTGAGCTGGCAA
>JAHHIE010000062.1 GCA_019358945.1 Stenomitos rutilans HA7619-LM2
TGACTCAACTGCAAACGCAAGTGGACACTCTGATTGCCGATTTAACCGCTGAAATCGTTGCTTCTGTGACTGGCTTTCGCTTTATCGTCGAGGCCCTATCTGTCGCAGGCCTTGTTTAATTTGGTATGATTGCATGATGGCACAGAAACAACCGTTGACAGGAGAAGCCCTGATCAAAGAAGCTTGCCGACGGATTCGGGTTGCTCGCAGTTACTGGGATGCTCACAGGAATGCTGCCTGCCGAGGCGAGCGCGTTGGCGTTAGTCTGTGCGTTAGCACGCATCGTGCTCTGGCCCTTTACAACACACTCGCCAAGGAACAAAAGGAGCAAATTCCACAGCAGCTACGAGTTTGGCTGCGCTATCGCAGTGAAAAATGCTTTGGAGTACACCGCACTCCACCCAAGTCAACGCGCAAAACACGATCGCCAATCCAGAGCGATGATGACTAGCATTCCACCCCTGACCACTACAACCATTTGGGCTATTCTCGATGAAACGCTGGATGATGCGACTGTGAATCAGTTGGTGTGGCATGGGTTGGGCTACCGTTACGACGCAACAAGCGATCGCTGGGATACAACTGCCGTCTCCCCAGATTGGCAAGAAGCCTATCCTGAACCACCAGACTTTATCGAACATCGTCCGCCTAATGTCAAGCTGACACGATCCATTCCCGCCGAAAACAAACAACTGCTGAAGGAGAAGCTTGGGTTTCAAGGCTACAAGGTTGGCGAACTGATTCCACGCAAGACCCGACGCGCGACGATCGCGAACTGGCTTCTCAGCTATATGCAGCAAACGGGTCTCGATTCTTACGAAGATAGCAATTAGTGGTCAGCGGTCAGCGGTCAGTAGCTCTTCTGGGAAGCAACCTGAAAGGTCAGGAATCACAGTCTACTCTTGAAGCTGATCGCTGATCGCTCTCTAAGCAACATTCCACCCAAAATTGCAATGTCTACTCCCTACGCCTGGTTAGAGGACGCTCTCATAACCATTCATCGGGCAGATTGGTATCGCTCAGTGCAAGCAACCCAGGGGCGTGCTGGTGCCGTAGTGCAAATGGATGGGCAAGCCGTCATCAACTTTGCCAGCAATGACTACTTGGGACTGACAGGAGACGATCGCCTGATGCAAGCCGCGATCGCGGCCATTCAGGAGTTTGGCACGGGCAGCACAGGATCACGGCTGGTCAGTGGGCATCGAGAACTGCATGAGCAGCTAGAACGGGCGATCGCAGCGCTGAAACAAACGGAAGCCGCCCTGGTCTTTAGCTCTGGCTATCTGGCAAATGTGGGCACCGTGAGCGCACTGGTTGGTAAGCGAGATCTCATTCTGTCTGATCAATACAACCACTCCAGCCTTAAGCAGGGCGCTATCCTCAGTGGGGCAACGGTGTTGGACTACGCTCATGGGGATGTAGCTCAGGTTCAGCAATTATTGGCGCAGCACCGCGATCGGTACCGTCGCTGTTTATTACTCACCGATAGCGTCTTCAGCATGGATGGCGACCTGTGTCCGCTCCCAGAGCTTCTGGCACTCTCAGACACATTTGAGGCCATGCTGCTGGTGGACGAAGCCCATGCCACAGGCGTTTTAGGTGCAACAGGCGCAGGGGGTGTGGAGCATTTTGGCTGTACGGGACGCGCGATCGTGCAGGTAGGTACACTCAGCAAAGCACTGGGCAGTCTCGGCGGGTATGTCGCTGGTTCAGCCACGCTCATCGACTACCTACGAAACCGTGCGGCTGGCTTTATTTACACCACCGGGCTATCTCCAGCCGATACTGCCGCTGCTCTAGCTGCTATTGCGATCGTCCAGCAAGATCCCGATCGTCGCGCTCAACTCTGGCAAAACGTCACGACCCTCAAGCAAGCTTTGAGTCAGCAGCTTGCCACTAGAAGCAATCTGGAGATGAAGCTTCTAGCGTCTGAGTCATCCATCCTATGTTTGCAAGTGGCTAGCCCTGCGATCGTGCTGCATCTGGGCAAGCAGTTACGTCAGGCAGGAATCTTTGCACCAGCTATCCGTCCGCCCACCGTGCCCATTAGCCGTTTGAGACTGACCCTCATGGCAACCCATGACAGCACGCATTTGGAAAAGCTCGTCATCGCTCTGAACCAAGCACTTAAAAAGACCGAAGGCAACAAATCCAAAACGAAGGAAGGTTGAAGATGTAAGGCTATTTTGGGAGGCAGTTCAACGATCGTCTGAGATACATAGTTCAGCGTTATCAAGTACGGCGATCGCGCTTCAAATCATGGATGACTTTCTCCCATATCCATTGTTCAGACTGAAGAGGATTTTTTCTACGGGTGTACTCTAGTAGCCTGTTAGCTGTTTTCATATCGCCATTCACTAGGGTAAGAAGTTGGTTTTGTACCTTGCCAGTCACTGACTGTTTTGCTGCTGGCAAAACTGTTTGCTTTTGTTGCTTGAAGTTCTTGCCCTGAAGCGGTTGTGAGATATGAACATATAAAGTCGGTTTACCTGTCTGTGGTTTGCGCTGGTTGTCGATTGCTCGAATCAGCAAAAAAATCGAGTAAAAACCAGCACAAAAGATGAATGCCCAAAATAGAAAGACAAAAACTTCAATCATGGAAAGCCCAATTAATCATGTTTTAGAGTCATGCAACAATACAGACTCGATTAGACGGTAAAAGAGAGCTTGCCTACCAAAACTATAGGCAGACCGAACTTAACTTATTTAATTTAGTGATGCCAGATGCCTTAAAACACGTTTAGCTGGGCGATCGCTTGGGCAGAAGACATATCATACGGGAATCAATCGAGAAACTTTACCTTGATATGCGTTCAGATCTGAATATTCAATCCATTGCTGACCTTCGACAAAACTACACGCTGCAAGCACTCGACGAAGCAGACGTTGATCCTGATCCCATCAAGCAGTTTCAGCATTGGTTAGACCAGGCGATCGCGGCGCAGCTACCCGAACCCAACGCGATGACGCTTGCTACGGCCAGTCGTGAAGGCATCCCGTCTGCCCGCATCGTGTTGCTCAAAGGCTTGGATGATCGCGGTTTTGTCTTTTACACCAACTACGAAAGCCGCAAAGGGCAAGAACTGACAGATAATCCCCACGCAGCGCTGGTTTTTTTGTGGACTGTACTAGAACGGCAGGTGCGAATTGAAGGTCGGGTTGAGAAAATCACAGCCGCCGAAATGGACGCTTATTTTCAGAGCCGCCCGTTAGCAAGTCGGTTGGGTGCCTGGGCTTCTGATCAAAGTCGCATCATTCCCAATCGCGACGTGCTAGAACAACGCTTTGCAGAGTTGAAAACCATCTATGCGGATGAAAAAGTTCCTCGGCCCCCGCATTGGGGAGGCTACCGAGTCATTCCAATGCAGATCGAATTTTGGCAGGGACGTACCAGCCGTCTGCACGATCGTCTTCGCTATCGTTTAGAGCAAGGCCATTGGCTCCTTGAGCGTCTGGCACCTTAGTAGCTGGTTGGAGGCGATCGAGAATCCGGTTTTGCCCCCTCAGGGAGTTTGTCCCGGAAGAGAACCCGCTTGCACTGGGGAAAGATCACCCGACGCGGAAGGTGTGCCTGTGGAGGCGGGGGGTGGGCCGTTGGGTACTGGAGGTGCGCCAACACTACCAGAAGAGATTCCTTTGAAACCAGGCGGCTCTGTTGGCCTTGGAGGGGTAGACCCAGTAGCGGGTGGATTCGCCAGCGGGATGGTAGTTGGAAGCGCAATGGTTGGTGGAAACGTCGCAGGCATCGTCACGGTTGATGGAGTTAACAGGCGATCGGCAGGTGGGGCGATCGCGCTGGGTTCAGCCTGCTGCTCCACAGACGTTGTAGCCGTTGGTGTAGACTGGTTGATTACAGGAGCTTTGGCAGCGACTGGCGGTTGATCAGTGGCGGCGGTATTCTCACTGCAAGACCCAGGCAACGCTTGTGGGTTTGCAGCCTCAGCGGTTTCTGCACGAACTGCCGCGATCGCCGGATCGGTTTCTGTGCGATCGTTCGCTGCCATGCACTGCAAATTTAACCCCTTGACCAATTCGCTCGTGTCGTAAAACGTCTTGAGGTCAAAGCGATACACCTGCTCAATCCGATTGTTAGCCACAACAGCAATCTGCCCCGCTTGCAGCGTCTGCATTTGAGAGCGATCGCGGTTGGTAATCTCAATGCCACTTTCGGTGAGTGCCCCAACCAGAGTGACATTGGTTGCTGGCAGATAGCGCACAAACAGCGCTGAACCAGGGACATTCGCAATGGCATTGGGGGTTTGAATCCGGGTTTGCCCACGATTCGGAGGCACTAAAACGAGCAGCGTCCCATTCAACAGTTGTAGGGTGCGGCTTTCTGCCTCAAAGCGGAAGAGCGCTTGTCCCCCGACTCTAGCCAGTGAACCGTCATCAAAGTGTAGTTCCGCTCGTGCGGCTTGGGCGGTTAAGAGTGCGTCACCGGGGGCTAACGTATCACGAATGTTGGCCGATCGCGGCGCTTGATTGAGCAAGTTGAGTTCTACGGCATTCCGCAGGGAAGCAATCACAGCGCGTTTGAGGGGCACGCCAGCTTGAGCAATCGCAGGCACCACAATCGCACTAAGACTCAATGTTGTCAGTAAAGCAAGGCGACAAAGCCAGTAGCCCTTAACCATGACATCCTTCCATGCAACTCTCTAGCAGAACGGCATCATACTCCCGTTTGATCAGAACGATAAATGTTCACACAGCCATGCATCTCATGGCTGTGTGAACAATGCGTAGCACCGCTTCAAACGACATTTTAGGAAAACAACGTGCTTGGCTTCCCCTGGCGATCGTCTGAATCAATGCAACCCAAAAGCGTTGGTTCCAAAGGTGTCAACGCTTCAAACGACCAATCAAGCCCTGTGGAAGTGTGATGAATTCACTCAAGCATCAACCGTCCCGTTGAGGTGATCATATCGTAGTTGTAGGGCGCGAGTCCTGGGTTCATAGCCAGTCTTAGTCACACCCTCATATTTCGAAGAGCCAAACTTTACACCCCTGCTGTCAGACTTGGTCATTGATGAGCTAACACTGGCTTCATGCTCTTAGGGAAGGGCAACCAGCGCCACATCGACCCGTTGATCTCCTGCTGGGCTGACGATCGCCTTCACGCCAGGGCCAAAAAAGCTTGCGATTTTATCCTGCTTTTCCTGCCACAGCTCTAAGGGAATAAAAGGAGACTCAAATTTCAACACTAGAGTATATACACCCTCTGTTTTCACTTCCTGAACGCCGATCAGCGTTGGACATTCCTCATCTGTAGGACTCAAGCCAAGATGGCTGAGCGAGCTATCCAGATGTGCTCGTTGCCCATAGCGATAGCGCGTCACATCTTTGCGAATCTGATTTTGAGTTGAAGTGGCTTGCTGCTCTCGAAGAGCAAGAACATCAGGAGCCGTTGGCTGCATCAACGGTACTGGCTCCAACTCAGAAGCTTTGAGCGCTAACCCTCCTAATAAGAGTGGAATGCCGTAAAAGAAACCCACCAGGTTCAGCGTGGCATTATCGGTAATAAAATAGGCCCAAAAGCCAATGATGGTGAGAATACCACCGACGCTAAGACCCAGCGTACCTAGAGAAATTCGACGTAACATAGAGATAAAGGTCTGGCAGAATCGTAAAGATTTATTCTACGCTTATTATCCTTCTCTTAGGGCATTCGTGCTGATTAGGGGGATCAAGACAATCCTAAAATCGATACTCTTACTGAATGGTGAAGCTGCGTACACGATCGATATCGTGAGCTTCGGGATAGCTGATTGAGGTTGACCAGGAGGCTAAATGAATGCGCGGGTAATGCTAGCACCGTGCAGACAGGTACAGGGTCGCTGCCGTTTGACAACGCCAATGCAATCAGGTTAGGTGAATGGTATTCGCTCCTATCACCGCAAGGCTGGCTTGATTGCAGCCCTGACTTTATACCGTCAAGTAGCCAACGATCGCGTCTTGTTCGTTCGTTTTGTTCCCTTCATGTGGGCACTTCTATGTCTGAGGATGAAAATCGACGTTCTGCTGAAAAAGAGTCGTTGCTAGAGCAAATTAACGCGTTGAAACGAGAAGATGAGACGCTCAACAACATTTTGGCTGTGGACGTATGGGCCTTAGCTAAAACAATGGATGAGTTTCAACCCGGTTTTTGGTCAGCGTTTATGAAAAACCGCGATCAGGCGCTCAAGCGTTTTATTGACGAAGTCGTGCGCAGTAAACCAGTGAACGTCAAACGCCCTCCCTATTTGCGTTAGGTATGAGACCAAGCGTAGATAGTGACTGCTACAGCTCCCACCAGGGACGGATAAATGCTCGATCGGGCATGAAGACAATCGGTTTAACGAAGAGAAGCTTTACAATAGAACCTGGTCAGTAAAGGCTTAAATGACCACGCAAGCTTACATTCAGCAAAGGAAGCGCTAACAATGAATCCTGATACTCTTCGAGAGCGTATTACTCTGATTCAAGGCAAACGTGAAGCGTTAGTGCGTTTGTTAGAGCAACCAGACTTAGGCACGCTAAGGATTGATGTCAACCAGGCGATCGAAGAAATTGACGACCTTTTGGATGAATTTAAGCAAACTTTTCCAGACTCCCTATCAAGCTAATCAGAAGGCACAATCGTTTTACAAGATAGGTAGAGCCGTTCTGGCTTTTCAGAAAAGCGATAGCGTGGCCTGTGTGGGCCTTGTTTCTAAGCTTTAACCAACCCTGCGTCTATCTTGTTTTTGATTTTACCCACTTCTTTAGTGAAGGGTGCTGCCAATGTGTTGGTGCTATCTCACCAGAGTCAGCACGATCACAAGCGAAAAAGGTCAATAGGTATGGGCGATCGCGCTGTTCCTATACAACTTGTTGCCCAAGGTGTCTGACCATTGCAATCAGGTCTAACGTTGCAGTGTCTTTTTTGCAGAAAGCATCGATCTTTGCCGTCTGAATCATCACTTCTGTTTGCGGATCATCCAACGAAGAGTAGGCAAGAATCTGAATCTTTGGATTAGTGCTTTTGATTTGAGTGGAGGCGCTTAACCCATCTAAAACTGGCATCTGGAGATCCAGGATAATCACATCTGGCTGCTGCTGGTGCACCAGATCGATCGCTTCTTGTCCGTTGCTCGCTAAACCAACCAGTTCAATATCAGTCTGACTCCGAAGAGCCAAACTCAGACTGAGCCGGGTGAGTTCATGATCATCGACAATTAGAACACGAATAGCGGTTTTTTCACGCGTCAACATCCTAACCCTGGCATTACTAAACGATACGCAATCAGCTTCAGTTTAGTATTGACGAATACGTACGGCCTCTACCATGCGAGTTAACCGTTCGTACCTTTCTACTGTTCATACTAATGATCTTTTCATTATGACTGTTAAAGCGCTCCATATCTGCACCAAAGAAGCAGAGCTAAGATTGCTCTCACTTTGCTAGGGGTTGACATCAATGACTCATACACGTAGCTTCAGCAAGGTTCCAGTCCCTAGCCTTGTTTGTGGGGACGGGCGCGGTTAGGCTGATACAAGACTTTTGAGCTTAATTAATGACGCGCCCTAGCTCATTGCTGCATTCATGATCTGGTTTAATGGGCCAACCTTTACGACCGAGAACAAACGTCGAGCATCTACTGAGTTGCACTGGCTATGGCGTCTAAGGCATTGACGATCGCTCGTTTCACTTAGCGAATCCAATCTTTGAGTAAGGCTTGGCGGCGTGGGTGGCGAAGTTTACGCATCGCTTTAGCTTGAATTTGACGCACTCGTTCTCGCGAGAGATGATAGAGTTCGCCGATTTCAGTCAGCGTATAGTGCTGGCCGTCTTCTAACCCAAAGCGCAGTCGGATAATATCCCGCTCACGATCGCTGAGGTGATCCAAAACAGAATTGAGACGATCGCACAGCAATTTGTGATCCAAACAATCGTTTGGCGCAACATTGTCGGCATCTTCAATGAGCTGCATCAATTCTGTATCTTCTTCTCGCCCAACCCAAGCGTGCAGTGAGAGGGTACCCTGGCTCACATCCAGCACTTGCTCCAACTTGTCTTCATCAATTTCGAGGGCGGCCGCGAGTTCGGCTTTGGTTGGCTTGCGTCCAAGCGCTTGAGACAACGTTTGGCGGGCTTTGCGCACTTGATTCAATTTTTCGACCATGTGGACGGGAAGCCGCACGGTACGAGATTGGGAGGCGATCGCGCGTGTAATGCCCTGACGAATCCACCAGTAGGCGTAGGTCGAGAACTTGTAGCCGCGTTCGTAGTCAAACTTTTCAGCAGCGCGCATCAACCCCATCGCACCTTCCTGGATTAGATCTAGAAACGGCACACCCCGGTTGAGATATTTTTTGGCAATGGAGACAACCAGGCGTAAGTTTGCTCGCACCAACTTCCGTTTTGCCTGTTCACCGCGATCGCCTCCTTTGACAATTTCTCGCGCCAGCTCAATTTCTTGTGCTTGAGTTAGGAGAGGATAGCGAGCCATTTCGCGCAGAAATAACCCGACTGAATCATCGGTAAGACCGAGACGTTCAGCTTTGGTTGGCTTATATGGAACCTTGTCTGGAACCGGATCGTCCGGATCTAGCTCTTCAATTTCAGTGAGATCGATCGCAAAGTCGAGTTCGGCAATCTCTGATTCAGCGGAATCAGTTTCAATCGGATCGGGAGACAATTTAGCAGTCATAGACGCTCGAATAAAGCTCTCAGAAATGGATGTAAAATTGCCTCCAACTTTAACAAAGAATTTTGAAAATGCTCACTTTTTTTGAAAAAACTTTCTAAATTTTTGTGTTGAGGCTAAAGCAACCAATAATGGACGATACCAACTCCTTCATTTTTTGTCCATTTTATTGAGTGCACTATACGATCTTGGGTTTCATTCAGCCTCGATCGAGCACCAGCGATCAGTTTTTCTTATGGACTCAACGGTTTTTTTCAATAATTAGCTTTTTAGCTGATCGAACACAGTAGAAGGAGTCGAAAACTTTGAAAGGTCGTTATCTTTACAGTTCGTTACTCAAACGTCAACCCTGACTAGTCGCCGATCATCTACTTTTAAGTCATTAGTTAGGGATCTACTTCTCTTCTCATTCGTCAAAAAATTGCCCTCGATCGCAGTCGCGCAAAATTTCTGATGCCACGTTTGCACTCCAAAGGTTCCTGGTTTTTAAACTATCGGTTGGTGCTGTTAGTCAGCATGGCGATCATTGTGCCGATCGGGTATGTCATTCGCTTCGCTCCCAACCCGACCTTCGCATGGTTAAATGATGCGATCGGCAGCCTTGCCTACGAAATTTTCTGGGTTTTGCTCGCGGCTTTCTTCTCACCGCGCACATCCTCACGGGCGATCGCGATCGGTGTTTGCCTGGTGACTTGCGGCTTAGAGTGGCTTCAGCTTTGGCATCCACCATTTTTAGAAGCAGCACGCGCTACTTTAGCAGGGCGGCTCATTCTAGGCAATACCTTTAACTGGTTGGATCTTCCGCCTTACGTCATCGGCAGTGGTCTGGGTTGGCTGTGGGCGCGATCGGCTCAATGGGTGACGCGGAGGGAGTGATACCGATTTAAAGAATGACGGCTACAGATCAATCGGTGGGTAGGGGCAAGGCAATGCCTTGCCCCTACAGGATGTGTCGCATTTTCAATTCAAATTGGTATGAGAGGATGCAGAAGGTGCGAGGGCAGTTTTGAGTTGATTAAGCAATTAGCGGTCAGCTATCAGCAGTTAGCGGTCAGCTTTTTTAGCCTTTAGCCTTTCCCCTGCCTCCCTTGCTTCCCCTGCCTCCCCTGCCTCCCCTGCTTCCCTTGCTTCCTTACCAAGCAAGCTGCTTTAGACTATGGATTGCAGCCTTATGAATTAGAGTCGTCTTGCTCCAATCTCAACGCTGCGATCGCACATCATTTAAATAGATATAAATAGATAAATTAAATAGATAAATAGACTTGGAGCAACGTTATGGATGTCAAAGCTGCTGTCGCGCTCGAAGCAGGCAAACCCCTCAGTATCGAAACCGTGCAGCTTGAAGGCCCTAAAGCAGGCGAAGTGCTGGTGGAAATTAAAGCGACTGGCGTTTGTCATACCGATGCCTACACGCTCTCTGGTAGTGACCCTGAGGGGCTGTTTCCTGCCATTCTGGGGCATGAGGGCGCGGGTGTTGTTGTAGACGTTGGTGCAGGCGTCACATCGCTCAAACCAGGCGACCATGTCATTCCTCTGTACACACCCGAATGTCGCCACTGTGAATACTGTTTAAGTCAGAAAACCAATCTGTGTCAGGCAATCCGCTCTACTCAAGGGCGAGGTGTGATGCCGGATGGTGGTAGTCGGTTTTCGATCGACGGCAAACCGCTTTACCACTACATGGGCACCTCCACGTTTGCCAACTACACTGTGCTGCCCGAAATTGCCGTCGCCAAAATCCGCGAAGACGCGCCGTTTGAAAAGGTCTGCTATATCGGCTGTGGCGTTACAACTGGAGTTGGTGCCGTCATCAACACCGCAAAGGTCGAGCCAGGAGCGAATGTCGTCGTCTTTGGGCTGGGTGGCATTGGGCTAAACGTCATTCAAGGTGCCCGCATGGTGGGTGCCAATATGATTGTGGGCGTAGACCTGAACCCCAAAAAGAAAGCCCTGGCTGAAAAGCTGGGCATGACGCATTTTGTGAATCCCAGTGAAATTGAAGGCGATTTGGTCGCGCATTTAGTCGAGCTGACGAAGGGTGGCGCTGACTATAGCTTTGAATGCATTGGCAATGTCAACGTGATGCGTCAAGCGCTGGAATGCTGCCACAAGGGCTGGGGCGTGAGCGTCATCATTGGTGTGGCAGGGGCAGGGCAAGAAATCAGTACTCGCCCGTTTCAACTGGTGACGGGTCGCGTGTGGAAGGGCAGTGCGTTTGGTGGCGCAAGAGGCCGCACCGATGTCCCTAAGATTGTAGACTGGTATATGGACGGCAAAATCAATATTGATGATTTGATCACAAATGTGATGCCCGTTGATCGTATCAACGAAGCCTTTGACCTAATGCATAGCGGTGAGGGCATTCGGACGGTGATTACGTTTTAGCAGAAGCCATCAAGTATGGATGGTTCGACCATAAAGTGAGCAGCTATGACGATCGCAACACCTAAACAAGACTTACGCAAATTCTCGCAAAACTGCCCCCCGGCCCCCAACTTTGGGAGCAAGCACTTAAAGTCCCCCAAAGTTGGGGGATTTAGGGGGCAACTGCGTAAGTCCTGCTAAAGTTACTTTACAGGCATTCTTGCAGTTGCCTCATATTGAGGAATCATCCTCTTGGGAATACATTAATGGCGAGGGAGTGCAAAAGCCGATGGGTGTTGGTAAACACAGTCTGTTGCAGAAAGGTTTGATCGCAGCGATCGATCAGGCACAGACGGGCTATGAAGCCTTGCCATAGACGCTATTGCACCTACCCTTCGGGAAGCCGCAATAGCGTCTATGGCAACCGTTCCATTGTGCCAGATGTGGTGGTCATTGCTAAAAACCACCTGCCACTGGATGAAAGTGGCGATAGAAGCAGCGCTGGTATTGAGTTTGCTCCACCCTGGGTGATTGAAATTCTCTCTCCGGCTCAAAGCCAAACGAAGGTCACTGGCAACATGCTCCACTGTCTTCGGCATGGCAGTCAGTTAGGCTGGTTGCTTGATCCCCACGAGCGGTCAATCCTGGTCTACCAGCCCGATCGCTTGCCAGAGTTACTCTTTGGCAGCGATCGGTTGACTGCACTGGACGGCGTAACCTTGTCGTTAGCCGTTGAGACAGTTTATGGCTGGTTACAACGAAACTAGACTCTAGCCTTGCGTCGTTTGGGCACAGGCGCTTGGGCAACGGCTTCCTTCGATGATGGCTTTCGTCCAGGCTTGCCTTTGATGCTGGTTTCGCGCTCAAGGCTGTTTTTAGCAGCCGCTTTAGGGCGACCACGCTTAGGTTTTGCTGGCGCTGGAATTGATTCTGTTGTAGCCTCTTTGGATGATGAGGGTGCCGGAGCGTTGATCGGGGTTGGTTCAGCAGGTGTTGCTTCGTCAGCCGATGGTTCAGAGGCGATCGAGGCAGGCGTATCGGTAATTTTTGCAGCAGTGGCTTTACCTGCTTTAGCGGCTTTCCCGATTTTAGCTAATCGTCTTGCGGCTGAAATGTAGTTTCTCAAGGTAGAAGCGCTAATCTTGGCACCGTGACTTGTCAAAATTTCAGCGAGGTCATCATACGATTTTCCTTCTTTCAACACGGCGCTCAGAAGTTCGTGCTGTTGCTCAATGACCGTGCGCGAGGTGAGCTTGGCGGTCGCCTGATCAGACAGAGCGCTGATGAGCTTCTCGGTGGCACTACCGGGTGTGGCGCTGCTGGCGGTGGCATTCGTTGACGGCTTTGCTTTAGTTGCTTTCGCGGTTGCGGTTGATTCTGAGGGTTTGCGACCGTTCTTCTTCCGTCCATCAGGTTTTACAACTGGTTCAGCGATGGTTTCAATAGGGGCATCCTGGCTTTCGATCGCCGTCGTTGGAATGGTGTTGGTTTCAATCGCAGGCAACAACAGCGCTTGAGCCGTGTCTTGTTTGCGCCAATCATCAAACGAAGGTAAACCTGCAATGTGCAAATGGCGAATTTGCTCTCGCAATACTTCATCGGAATTACGGAGCGTTGCTTCGCAGACAAATTTGAGGTATTGATACTCAATCTCAGCGAGAGCGACTTCGACATCGACGGTCTGAAACGAAATTTTTCTGAAGGCTGTGAAATCTTGAACCACGATTATCTCCTTTACACGTTAACGAGGATGGTTGAAATTGTTTGCTGCCAGCGCATGTGAAAATTCAATACGCCACAATCCAAAGATGTTGCTACAGGTCCACTTCCCAAAAAAAAGGCTTTCAGTCTACTCAAATGGGTTTTCCTCTCGTCACCGTATGGAGCCTCCATCGGTCAAGAAACGCCCGATCGCGAAATGAATGTTATGCACCAAGCTTAGAAACGTTCTACATCTACTGACGTTATACTGCCTGTGGCTTGAGGTTGATGCAAAATTTTTAGCCAATTTTGCGATCGCACCACAGAACTTAGTCAACATTTGATCAAATTGCCCAATTCTGGTCGATTGCCCAATTCTGGTCGTAGAACTTCAATGATTGAGCAAGTAAAAACGCCGATGAAGGTATGCCGACACGTTTGTTAGACTCTGGCATAGCTTTATTAAGACTTACGCAAACCTCGGAGGTTTTAACCACAAATGAGGCGTCGTTACCCAATGTAGCCGTTTAAACCTCCGAGGTTTTGGTCAAACCACGTCAATCCTGTTTGTGCGATCGCACCTCAACCTACTTTAATCATCATGCGAATTTCACCTGTCTTATTTTTACCGCCAGTCTTGGTGTTATCGGGATCGTCTGCGATCGCCAACGACGATCGTCCCGCTTCGCCTCAACCCGCTATCGTCTCGCCCACTCTCGCACCACTCACGATCGAGTCACTGGCAGGAACGTATACCCTTGATGATGAAGAGCGATGGGTAGCCACGAGATTAGAAGAGATGCAAAAAGACGGGCTGGATGATGAAACCTTAAAGTCAATGGAAATACTTCTAAGGCGGTCGTTCATCACAAGCAAAGTCACGATCGCCGCAGATGGCAAGTTTGAATTTCAGGAGTTAGATTTCAAGGCAGACGGACAAGTCAAGCATGACAGCGACAAATTCATTTTGACCATTGACCTAGCCAAACTCATCAAAAGGACAGACGGTTCAACTAACCCTCTCAAATGTACCAAGTGCTGTACATTCACTTTAAATGTTTCAGCCGATGGGCAAAAGTTACTACGCTACGATTTCAAAAAGTCTTCCAAACTCCTGCGCGTCTATGTGAAGCGGTAACGCAACTGTTACGAAAAGGATACAGGTTGGCAAGTTGTCACTATTTTTAATAAAAGAGTGGTTTGCGGCGATCGAATCCCGTTGAGTCAGCCGCGACAAATAGATGATTGCCTGGGTTTCAGTAGGTCGATCGCCGCTCAGTAACGCTTACGGTGCTGCTGATCCCTTCTAGGGAGGCTATGAGAGCGATGAATGGGCACGTGGTGGAGGGGCGATCGCAGCAAAATTCCGCCAGAGCAAACATTTCAGCGGTGTTTTCTTGATTGTCTTTTGTTCCGTTTTATATAAAAAGCAAAGTTAAAACTGATTAAGCGATCGTTTTAGAAATTGATAGGGCTTTATGCTTGCTGAGAAGGCTCTGGTAAATTTAGACGGGTTCATCGTTTGTTTAGCAAGTCTGTTCATTGTTGGTGGCGCTTTCCTTTGCGATCGAGTTGCCCAATAATGACTTCAACGACCAGCGGCATTAGCCCACGACACGATTAGGAGACTAACTAGAGTGAAACTCGCAGTTTACGGCAAAGGCGGCATTGGCAAATCCACGACAAGCTGCAACATCTCAGTCGCACTGGCGCGTCGTGGCAAAAAAGTTTTGCAAATTGGGTGCGACCCCAAACACGACAGCACCTTCACGCTCACAGGGTTCCTCATCCCCACCATCATCGACACCCTGCAAGAAAAAGACTATCACTACGAAGATGTGTGGTCTGAAGATGTCATCTATAAAGGCTATGGCGGCGTGGATTGCGTCGAAGCAGGTGGACCTCCCGCAGGCGCAGGCTGTGGCGGCTACGTGGTGGGCGAAACCGTCAAGCTGTTGAAAGAACTCAACGCCTTTGATGAATACGATGTCATTCTGTTTGACGTGCTGGGCGACGTGGTGTGCGGTGGCTTTGCCGCTCCCCTCAACTATGCTGACTACTGCATGATCGTCACCGACAACGGTTTTGATGCGCTGTTTGCAGCCAACCGCATTGCGGCTTCTGTGCGCGAAAAAGCCCGTACTCATCCCCTCCGTCTCGGTGGCCTCATCGGCAACCGCACGTCCAAGCGCGACCTGATTGACAAGTACGTTGAAACCGTGCCCATGCCCATTTTGGAGATTTTGCCGCTGATTGAAGACATTCGCGTGTCGCGGGTGAAGGGCAAGACGCTGTTTGAAATGGCAGAAACCGATCCGTCACTCAACTATGTGTGTGACTACTACCTCAACATTGCGGATCAAATTCTGGCGCGTCCCGAAGGTGTTGTTCCCAACGATACACCCGATCGCGACCTGTTCGCCCTTCTCTCTGACTTCTACCTCAACCCTGCCAAACCACCTACGCGAACAGAATCAGAAGAATTAGATCTGATGATGGTCTAAGGGGCAGTTTTGAGTTATGAGTTATGAGTTACGAGTTAGCGAACCAACTCAAAACTCAAAACTTACTTCCCCGTGAACACTGAGCAAATTCGCCAATCGGTGCGAGAAAAATGGTTGACCTACTACGCCGAAAATCGCCAATGGCTGTCGAGACTGGGTGTATGGGTCAACTGCGATGGACAACGCCGTCCCTCCTCTGGTTTTATTTTGGCAACCCTCTCAGTGTTGGAACCACGTTTGGCGCAACTGTTACCCCTGGTGGTCGATCTAAGCAGTAACCCCGATCGCATCGTCATGGCACTGGGACTCAACTTCAACCCTGAAGACCAGCTAGACAAACTGGCAGCCACCAGCGGTACCACCAGCGATCCTAAAAATGGCTCCCGTAAGCTACTGCCTGCTGGCTTAAATGAGATCAACATTCAAGCCAGTCAAATTCCACTTAAAGCGCCTGCTGAAATGGATGAAGACTGCCGTGGCTCCCGCGATCGCCGTGATTAATCCTCCACTATCTTCTGTACGGGCGGGTTTGTGAATCCCTTTTGCTAGTAATCAGTTTGATTTCTAAAACCGCCCCTACCAACTATTAACAATTCCTTCTAGAGAGGACACCAATCTATGACTCTTGCCGAAACCGAACCGCAAGCCCTGAACTTTGAATGCGAAACAGGCAACTACCACACCTTCTGCCCCATTAGCTGCGTCGCATGGCTGTATCAAAAAATTGAAGACAGCTTCTTTCTCGTCATTGGCACCAAGACCTGCGGCTACTTTCTGCAAAACGCAATGGGCGTGATGATCTTTGCTGAGCCGCGCTACGCGATGGCAGAACTGGAAGAAGGCGACATTTCCGCACAATTGAACGATTACGAAGAACTGAAGCGGTTGTGTGCCCAGATTAAGCGCGATCGCAACCCCAGCGTGATTGTGTGGATTGGCACCTGCACCACCGAAATCATCAAAATGGATCTGGAAGGGTTGGCTCCCCGGTTAGAGGCAGAGATTGGGATTCCGATCGTCGTCGCGCGTGCGAATGGGTTGGATTATGCCTTCACGCAGGGTGAAGATACCGTTCTTGCGGCAATGGTCAACCGCTGCCCCGACAAGGCCCCCGCAGCAGAGGGCGACAAAGAAGAACGCAACGCGATTACCAAATTGCTAAACTTTGGTCGCAAAAAAGAAGAGATTGCCACATCCGAATCGGAATATGTGGATCACCCGCCGCTGTTGCTGTTCGGCTCTCTGCCTGATCCAGTAGTTACCCAATTGACGTTGGAATTGAAAAAACAGGGCATTAAAGTTTCCGGTTGGTTGCCTGCTAAGCGCTACACGGAATTGCCCGTGATTGAAGAAGGCTATTATGTGGCAGGCGTGAATCCCTTTCTCTCGCGCACCGCGACCACCTTTATGCGTCGTCGTAAGTGCAAGCTGATTGGCGCTCCCTTCCCGATCGGCCCTGATGGTACCCGTGCCTGGATTGAAAAAATCTGCTCGGTGTTTGGCATTGAACCGAAAGGGTTGGACAATCGCGAAGCGCAAATCTGGGCAAGCCTGGAAGACTACCTCCAACTCATTCGCGGCAAATCCGTCTTCTTTATGGGCGACAACCTGCTGGAAATCTCGCTGGCACGCTTCCTGGTTCGCTGCGGCATGACCTGTCCCGAAATCGGCATTCCCTACATGGACAAGAGGTATCAAGCAGCCGAACTCGCGTATCTGGAGCAAACCTGCCGTGAAATGGGCGTTCCCACTCCCACCATTGTGGAAAAACCCGACAACTACAACCAATTGCAGCGTATCAACGACTTGAAGCCCGATCTCGTGATTACAGGCATGGCACACGCCAATCCCCTAGAAGCGCGGGGCATCAACACCAAATGGTCAGTGGAATTCACCTTTGCTCAAATTCACGGCTTCACCAACGCCCGTGACATTCTAGAACTAGTGACCCGACCTCTCCGCCGCAACAACAACCTCAAAGATCTCGGCTGGGATAAGTTGGTGCGAGAAGAAACAAAAGTCTAAGTAAGCTTGAACCATCAATGACTGAAGCAGGGTTGGCAAGGCTGACCCTGTTTTTAGCGCTGTTCTTTCTACCGTGACTGAAAATCGTTTTGCTCCTTCAACCAAGCCTTGATTAATAAATTTGAAAGCAGCTTAATCATCCTTTCTTAGCTATTAAAGCCTCAAACAATTCATGCAACCTATTCATCACTAATTGCAAATTAAAAAAATCAACATAGCAATCAGGAATGCTGTCTGAGTGTCTAATTGGTTTAGAGTCAGACTGTGAATTTAAGTATCTAAATGAAGTGGAGCCAGGATCTATTCTATGGAAATCAATTAAGCGCTCTTTGATCCAAAAGGGAAACTTTTCACCGTACTTAACTTCTATTCTTGCCACAAGCGTATCTATAGAATGCTCGCTTCCATCCTTATTAAAATCGTAGTCGCCTACTATTTTTAGATATAACTCAATGGAATGCCTGTACAGAAAAAATATAGGATAGGCAAGATCGTATGGTAACGGACTAAGCTTAACCTGTCTAACCAATTCATCCGCAGCAGCTTTATAACTCCTTGCAACCTCAACTTGATGGAATTTAGAAGCCATATCGCCTATTATTATTCCTCTAGTCCACGCTTCTTCGCCCTCGTAGTAGTTTTCCGTATTTAGCAAATCTTGGAATATGGGAGTATTCAGATACTGGAACTCGGTATAAATTTCCTCATCTTGCCTTCCTGAACATAAAAGCGAATCTATATGTTCGTAGTCTGGATCTTCGTCCCAGTAGTAGTAAACAACGGCTAAAACTCTTAAGTCTGATTGTGTAAACAAACGAGCTTTTCCTTTAGCAGGATTAGCAAAATCACTAAGATGTTGCTTAAACTCGAATGCCCACTTTTTAACGAGTTCTTTATCTATCTCAAATACTTTAGCTACTTCTGATACGTTTCTCATGTCTTCATACTTTCTGATCTTTGGATGTAGAATTATACTGATCAAGGCTATAGCAGTCAAAAATTCTGGGTCACTTGAAATCATCAGGTAAAGCTAGCACTAACCTGGTAACACCTTTCACTAATTTAAGGGCTATGTCAGAATAAGGGTAGATGTATTCTCTAACCACTCAACAAGCTCTAAAAGCAGTCAAAGCTTATCGACATTATTGAGACATCACATTACTTCGGTTCGATCCTCTTACTGGCGATGTCTGTATTCTGGCTGGGGATAACATTGAAACTAGCATTGATTCAAGATGGACGCTGGGAGTTTTCTAATGACACCTGACTTTGAAAGCATGAGTAAAGCCGAGCTACGGGCGTATGTTCTAGAAAACCGAGAAGATCTGGAAGCCGTTCGTTCCCTCATGCGTCGTCGAAGTCCTAACGCTGTGCGATATGACTTTTCAGATGCCGAGGAGGGGCAGGCGCAGATGACAGAAATACTGCGACGGAAGATTAATGGTGAACTTTGAGGCAAATCATGCAGTCAACGCCAACTAATGCAATTCGTTGGACGATCGCCGATCTGGGTCTTTTTGAAGGCGATCGCGTGAACCGTTATGAAATTATTGACGGAGAGCTTTTTGTGACAAGGGCACCCAACTGGGAACATCAGGCGGCTTGCATCAACATTGGATCAGTACTGAAGCTTTGGTCAGATGAGAGTGGGTTGGGTCGAGCAAACATTACGCCCGGTGTTGTCTTTTCAGATTCCGATAATGTGATTCCTGATGTCGTTTGGATCAGTAATGCTCGCCTGGAGCGCTTGTTAGATGAGGCAGGACATCTTACCGCTGCACCGGAATTGGTGGTTGAAGTACTATCTCCAGGGAAAATAAATGAACGGCGCGATCGGGAAGCAAAGCTAAAACTGTATTCTGCTCAAGGCGTTTTTGAATATTGGATTGTCAATCTTAAAGAACAGTCCGTTGAAATCTACCGTCGTGAGAATGCAGCCTTAAAGCTTGTAGCTACTCTCTACAGTCAAGATGAATTAACCAGCCCAGTCTTACCTGACTTTCGCTGCTTGGTCAACCAGTTTTTTTAGAATGCAATGCCGCATCACAGTCAAATTCAGGCTGAAACAGAGTGGTTGCTCACGTTGAGCATGGGTTAGGAGCGCTCCCAACGAAACTTGCGATCGACTTCTTGAATTGGCACATCGTTAATACTGGCAAACCGCCGCATCATCAACCCATTTTCGGCAAATTCCCAATTCTCATTCCCATAGGCGCGATACCAGAAGCCTGCATCATCGTGCCATTCATATTCAAAGCGCACCGCAATGCGGTTGTCCATAAAGCACCAGAGTTCTTTTTTGAGGCGGTAGTCGAGTTCTTTTGCCCACTTGCGTTTGAGAAATTCTCTAATGGCAGCACGTCCACTAAAAAACTCGGCTCGATTGCGCCATTCCGAATCTTCGGTATAGGCCAGAGCAACCCGATCGGGATCGCGGGTATTCCAGGCATCTTCTGCCGCTTGCACTTTGGCTTTTGCAGTTTCCAGGGTGAATGGGGGAAGTGGGGGTTTTGTTTCCATAGGTTGTGATGTGTTTAGGTTTGACGGTGGGCTGACATCGTTTACCAGGAGCCTGTGCGATCGAGAAAGGGTGAAAACTCCGCCTGTGACCACCGCAAAGGTAAACTTCCTTCCACTCGATAGCCTTGAGTCAGAGAAAATTGCAACAATCGCTCTGCTCCTGCGTAAGCGCTCACTTCCATACCGTCCCAAATTACTTTGGCAGTGCCTGTTAAGTAAAGTAGATCCCCGCGATCGAAATCTAGAAACAGCAAGCCAGCGCGAGGATTGAGTTCCAGGTTGCCAAACGTATTGAAATGGTGATTACCAGAAAAGTCCGGGACTGTAAGCGTCTGATCGTCATCAAGCCGCACAAAGCCTGGTTTACCACCACGATGAGAAACATCTACACCACTGGCTGCTCTTGCTTCTGCGGCTTGATACGCCGTTGTAATAAAGAACGTGTCTGATCGGGTGATCATCGCACGTTCCATATCTCCCAACCTTTCTACCGGATGAATCGGTTGGGACGGTTTCACCAGATGTCCTTCAATCTCAAACTGACGGGCTTGAATGTATTGAGGGCAGTTGCCAAAGCTTTGCTCTACCTGCACATCGAAACCATCGCGGCTTACGGCTGTCACAAAGCCATTGAGACGATTACGGCGGCGAGTATGCAGTTCAATCCCAAGCAGCCCAATCTTAGCACCCATTGTAAGCGTGCTGGTTAAAGGGTCGCCCAAAAGGGGGGTAGCGGTGATGCGCAAGGTGCGATCGTCCGGGGTAGATAGAAAGCCAGGGTTGCCCACCAAAATGGAAGCCCACGGCTTTCCATCAGCATCTACCGTACCCACAAGCACATAGGAAAGTTGAGCAAAAAACTGGCGATGCTGAAGCGTAAGGTACGTGCGAATTATCTGCCGTCCTTGCTTATTAATGCGATCTAACACGCCCAGTCGAGCCTGAATGGCAAGTTCCCCTGCATGAAACGGAGATTCAATCCTTGACCAGCCTGAGTTGAACATATGCTTGCTCCGTTCAGATGAGTGTTGGTTTTACAGCTTTTTTCCTTTGCATTCCACACACCCGATATTCCACACCCCACACCCTCTCCGATCAAAACCGCGAACGATGGGTTGATGACGTGCGCCTTTAGATTCCTGCCATTGGGGTATAACCAGGGAGTTGTTTAACACGATCGATCCAGGCAAGCACATTGGGGTACGCATCGAGGTCAATTTTGCCATCCCTCGCCAGTGCAACGTAGGGAAACACTGCGATATCCGCGATCGTAGGGTGATCGAACTCCAGCCAGGTGTGCGTGCTCAAGTGTTTGTCGAGTTGCGTCAGGATGAAAGCAGCTTTTTGGTGAGCGCGATCAATATTGATATTGGTCGCACCAAACAGGTAGTAAAGCCGTGCAGTTTCAGGCCCCTGACGCACTTCACCCGCCGCTGTTGACAGCCAACGAATCACTCGACTCATCGGCTCGGCATCCACAGGCAACCAGGCTTCACCGCCATACTGCCGTGCCAGGTAGACCAGAATGGCTTGAGCATCTGCTACAACGGCCCCGCCATCAACTAAAACAGGTACTTGCCCAAAAGCATTGAGCGTGAGAAATGCAGGCTGCTTGTGTGCACCTGTGAGCAAATCGACCTTAATCCATTCGTAATCTAAGCCAAGCAGCGACAGCATGAGCTTTGCTTTGTAGCTATTGCCAGAAACTTCGTGGCCGTAAAGCTTGATCATGGGTTGAATCCTTGAAGGTTAATCACAACAAACGCGAGGCAAAGGAACCGTGGGATGGGAGCGATTCCCGTTCTAACCGAGCCAGAGCGGCAAAGACACATAGCGCACCTCAGACCATCAAAGGTTCCTTGACAGATAGAACGATCGAAGTGAACAGAACATGGCGCATAGAGCTTTGTTGTCTGGAAAACTGTACCGTTCGTTCGGTCTAGATTCACTGTACCGATCGTTTGGTACAATGTCAACAGATGGATTCAACGTCTTTAGATTTCTGCAAGCCTGAGCAAATGCATGTCTAAACAAACTCATGTCTAAACAAACTCATGTACCACCACTGCTCGACTTGTTTCGGCAATATGGCTACGACGGTGTAACGCTCTCAAAAATTTCTCAAGCGACGGGATTGGGCAAGGCCAGCCTGTATCATCACTTTCCTGGCGGAAAGGATGAGATGGTAGAAACGGTTTTGATCGCTCTAGAGCAAGGTTTAGAGCAAATTGCTATCGAAGCGTTGCAATGTGAAGGGGATGCGCTAACTCGGTTAAAGGCAATGTGCGATCGCATCAACAAGGTTTATAACAGCGGGCAAAAGCCTTGCCTGTTAGCGGCCCTGATGCTTGGCTCCGGGAAGGACGTCTTTCAAGAGCGGGTACGGACTTTGCTGCGTGTGTGGATTAGTGCGATCGCGGCAATTTTGATCGATGCAGGCATGGATGAAGCGATCGCACATCAGCGCGGTGAAGATGGAGTCATCGCCATTCAGGGGGCATTGATTTTGGCTCAGGGACTAGATGATCCTGATCCCTTCCAACGAGTGATTCAGCAACTGCCTGAGCAACTCTGCCGCGGACTGATGTAAATACTGGTTAATTTAGCTTTCTAGCCAACCTTGCTGAGGACGCAGAACTGCATTTAGTAGCCACTGCCGCCATTACCTGTATACATCCCAATGTGCATATTTATCGCCAGATTGAGGCATACACACCGGAATGATTAGCGCTCTACCACCAGACAGATGTGTTTGTTTGCCAACCCATTCAGAGCCGTTTGGCTGGGTGTTCATCGAAGCACTAGCAACAGGTTTGCCAGTGATTGCCACTGATCTCAATGCCATTCCTGAAATTGTTTCGCATAAAGAAACGGGCTTTTTGATTGCCCCAAGCGACCATTTTGCCCTCACCCGCAGCCTCTGCACCTTGATGGATTATCCCCATTTATGCCTTGAAATGGGTATGAGAGGGCGGCAGGTCGCCGAGCAAATGTTTGATGTTCATAAAAATTTTCAGCTCTTGGAGTCTCTGTTTCGCGAAGTCGGTTTGAAGCAGTCATGCCTACTCAGTCAGCTATGAAAATTTTGTTCACGTGTCATTATCATCGCAATCCCAACGCTGGAGCCTTTGGTGTCATACCGATTTAAAGAATGACGGCTACAGATCAATCGGTGGGTAGGGGCAAGGCAATGCCTTGCCCCTACAGGATGTGTCGCATTTTCAATTCAGATTGGTATCACAAACCGCTTCGCATTGCTCAAATTGGCACCTATATCATTCGCAAAGGAGTGCATTATGCTGCGCCAGCGTTAAATACCATGCTGGCTCGTTATCCCCAAGTGGAAGTGAGCTTTTTGGATACAGAATGCCCCGTCAAAAAAGCATATGCCGATTTTGATGTGGGGGTGCGCGATCGCGTGACCGTTGTGCCCACCGATGCCAACGAAACCCTACCTTCACTGCTCAAAGGGCATCACATTAAATTGTTTCCCACCATTTCCGAGGGGTTTGGAGTTGCCCTGGTGGAAGCAGTGGCGTGTGAACTGGCACCCATTACAACAGCAGCACCAGGACCGATGGAAATCGTGCGCGACGGGCATAATGCTGTTGTGATTCCCTGCCGCGATCAGATAGCGATCGAGCAGGCATTAGGGCGGTTAATCTGCGATCGACCCTATCTAGAAGGGTTGCGCCGTAATGCTTATGAAACGGCTCAAAGCTACAGTTGGTCTAATCTGGCTCAACAGGATCTCTCGTTGTATCAGCGAGCCTACGCGTTAAGGCAAAGTGCGGTTGCCATTAATCTCGGTCAGGGCTAACTAGGGCGCGTCATCAATTAAGCTCAAAAACCTTGAGTATCAACCTTACAGCGCCCGTCCTCACAAACAAGGATAGGGGCTAGAACCCTTGCTTCAAGTCATGTGTATGAGTCATTGATGACAGCCCCTAGTGTTCTGAAACAGAAATGATGCAACAGGCTTGAGCACTACTCAGTCCTCAGCACTCTTTCAACCGACGTTGCAGAACTTTTGATGCGCTGTACTAGAGACATTGCGCCAAGCTTACTTTCGCACAATGTAGAGATCGTAAAGGTTTCGGATCCGAAACCTTTACGATCTCTACATTGTGCGCGATTTTTAAGCTGTCGCGGATCTAAATCCGCTGGCAAGGCATTACAGACCTAGACCTTGGGGTAACCCGTGAAAACTCGAGAAAAGAGACAACATCTAAAAACGCGCGCTATTTAGAAGGTGCACATTCTGCAACGATGGCTCAGGCGGGATTTGAACCTGCGACCTTGGGCTTATGAGTGCGGTCTTGAAAGTTCCAGAAACCCTACTGTGAAGGCTTTACAGGATTCACTCTCGATACTGGCATTCCCAAATCAGGTAACACTTAATAAGACTTTTGAAGCCAAGCTTGCACTTGTGACACGAGGATTTTCAGACATAACGACCAAGATAAGCGGCGGCAGATAACCTCAAACTCAGCACCCAAATCGTTTAACCGTACGCTTCATCGACTTGTTAGCTACCGAGTGCACCGACTATCTTTGCCTATCTAAACAGGCTCTGAATGTAAGGAGGCAGTCAAATCCTTGCTTATAAATTAGTTTACGTTGATAGCATTCTGATTCATCTCTACCCACGTTGCAAAGCTGGTGAGCGAGATCCCCTCGTACTCTTGTAATTCTTCGATCGCAATCGGGTATCCTACTTCGTTTGCCCACGCTTGATGTTGCACCATCACCGGATGCTTGCCTCGTGCGATCGCTGCCTCTGGAGTCAGACAAACAGCAGAAACGGATTGCCTGCTCACACGGCTCAAAACAGCAGCAGCTTCAGGAATTGTCAACTGGTCGCCTGCTAACTCAATTTGTTTACCGTTAAAGCGATCGGGATGGTTGAATGCCGTAACCACAAACTTGCCAATATCCTGCGCGGCAACCATCGCCAGTTTCGTATTTGGCTGCATGGCAATGACAAGTTCTCCCTGCCGAAGTTCAGGAAATGCGAAGTTGACTTTTGGTGCAATCAAGCTCTCCATCAAGAACGCAGGGCGGAGAATTGTGACTACCGGAAAGTTTGCTGCCTGTACTGCTGCCTCAATGTGCAGCTTACTGTTCCAGAACGATCGATCCCACAGATGTTCTTGTTCTGGCAGTACGCGCTTGTACAGATCAATTCCAGAGACAGAAGTGTGAACAAAGTGTTGAATTTTCGCCCGTTTTGCTGCTTCAATCAGCGCCACCGCATGGCGATATTCCGTATCATCACCAGTCAAACTGGGGACTTGCACTGAGAACACTCCGCTTATTCCCTCAAGCGCGGTAGCCAGCGAAGCAGGGTTGTCATAATCGCCGTGAACCACTTCTACTCCGATTTCACTCAGAGCTTTGGCTGGTTCACTTGTTGGATTTCGAGTCATTGCTCGTGCTGAGTACCCCTGCTCTAATAATTGCGCGATCGTCGCGCTGCCCTGAGTTCCTGTTGCACCCGTGACTAGAATCCGTTTGTGTCGTTGGCTCATCGTTTCTTTTCTCCTGAATTGTTAAACACCTGTCGTCTAAGCAACGACTGTTGTATATAAGATAGAAGCGGCAATGTGATAACGACAATCCACAAACAGCGAGGTGTGTTGTCTAAACAACAGAACTGCAAAAGTGTTGCTGTAGCGGGGAATAAGAGCAGTGAAGGAAACGTACAGAGACGAAGCAGCGATTAATATCAATGATCCTCGCGCTAAGCGCACACGGCAGTTGTTGCTCCAAGCTTTAGTTGAACTGGCGGCAGAGCAAAACTTGAATGTCATTAGTGTGCAAGCGATCGCAGCACGAGCGGGGGTAAACCGAGCGACTTTCTATGCTCATTTCGAGGACAAAGCAGCCCTAATCGAGGCAGCGATGCGGGACGCGATCCAGCAGGCATTGGAGAAAAAGCTTCAAGTTTCTTCTCCGTTTAACCAAAGCAACTTATGTCTGCTAATTTGTGCCGTCGCAGAAATGCTGCGATCGACGCGGAATCAGTGTCGTGGACCCAACTATGCGTCGTATCCCCTAGTGGAGGCGGCAGTTCAACGTGAGCTTTATGCGTTTATCTTGCTGTGGCTGCAACTGGAACTGCCCGCCGAAGAGCGGTTGCAATCTTCGTTAGAACTGATCGCCACTCTGTTGAGTTGGGCTATTTTTGGTACAAGTTTGCAATGGAGCCGTGAGCCGCAGGATTGCACTGTGGAAGAAATGGCAAAGCAGCTTATGCCTCTGCTGCTGCATGGAGTCAGTTCAACGCTCTCTCACCATTGCGCTCTAACTCACAAACCAGAAAACTGACTGGGCGATCGTACTTTCCACAACTAGTCTCCAACTACCGTCACCACAGACGACAATGCAACCAGCTAACGACCCCGTTCACCCGCCGCTAGTAACCTCTCGAACTCAACAAAAGAACTCTGTACGGTCGGCGTGCAACGGGATTGTTAGCCTTCAGTTTCGGAACCATGAAGCAATCATAGATACTAAACTAGGGGAACTGAAATCATATGGACAAACAATCATTGGATTAGGCAAAGATGATTCTCGAATTGATACCTTGACATCAACTTCAAGAAGTTCTCTCGTTAGCTTCTCTGCCAACTCTAGCTCGACTCCAGCAAGAAAGACACATGGACAGTGTTTACTGGAATAGTTGTAAAGCGTTTTTGTTTCCTTTAAACCCGTTCCTAATAGATTCCGTAACACACGAAGCACAGGAATATACTTTTCGGGAAACTGATCTACAACCACTTCATATCGTTTTGCCACTTTCCTTAACCGCCTCTAATCGCTCTTTCAATTCTATACATGCTAAACCCACATGCTTACAGCCATATCAGCATTAAGCATAAATATGAACTAACGACAAAGATATCAAAATCTCGTGTGGAATGAAGATGGCTAACTATTAATAGATGAAAACTTTCCGCCTAAGATCCCAAATTGGATGGATAGGCAGAAACTTTCCGCCTATCTCTCCTAGCTTACTGGACTAGAACTGGCATAAATCACCGTTCAGTTATAGTCTGCAACCCCGATTCTCTCGTTTCTGTTAGCTCCTACGCATAGGCTGAAAAGCCGATTCTTGCGTTGCACTTCTGCGGTCTGACGCAGAAGGGCAGGCATAGGGCACACTTGAGAAAGTTTTTAGGTATTTTTCATGACTACGATCACATCGGCTCAAGTGCCTCCCCAACTCCTCACCATAGAACAGTATTGCGCTTGGTCAGGCCTGCTGTTGCATCGGCTCAACCCTACGCTCAGAGTGTTGGAGACAGAGAACAATTCAGAGCTAGCCTGCACGGCTGCAACCTTCACCGCAGACGACAACACGGAACGCTTACTGCTGCGAATCAATTTGAAGCTAGATCCGAACTGGCAGGCTACAGCCCAAAAGCTATGGCTGGCAACGCAGGCATTTAGCAACACTGAAGCCCCATCTGGGTATTTGGCCTAATGCTGACTTTGCGCCTTGAAACCCCAGTCGAACTCGAATCAGGCTTCCCCTCGGAGCTAGCGACCAAATCGGCACCACCGCAGCCTGGACTACGCTTGATGTCGCCACAAGCTCCTGCTCCCGGCCCAGGCCCGTATGATGCTGTGTTAGGTGGGAAGGATGCGTACCGCCCACCACCGAGTGCAACGATTTCAGGCCCAACGGCCCCACGATCGCCCATTGGGCCGAGTGCGCTCAATGCAGCCGCAGAAGGAGCAGCCGTAGGGCCGTTGGCAAAGCTAGCAGGGCCGTTGTCTTTACTGCCTCAAACCCTTGACTCTGTTGGTCGTGCCGTTGACAGTTCAATCGATACGGGTTCAGCTTGGCGCGACTATTTCGGCGCAAAGGGGGATGAAGACAAGTATTTAGCCAAGCGGTTGAAACGGCTCTCAGACGACCCCTCGCAATCGATGAGTCCTTTCGAGTTGGAAGGGGTAAAGAACCGCATCAGAAAGCGGAATCCAAACGCCGTGCCTCCGTGGGTAAAGCCAATCGACCCAAACGCTGGTAACCTCTCTGGGTATGGTGATCCGGGCAGTCTCTACAACGTAGTGATTCAGGTAAACGCTTACAACTACGACCCCTTCGGTGGTGAAAGACGTAGCACCTATGAAGGCCCTGCCCAAAATGGGCCGTTTAGAGGCCCCATTTTAGGAGTCACGATGGACCCCGCTGCTGAGGTGCAACAGAGACTCTCAGGCACTGGTACGGTGATTCTGTCGCATGGAAACCCCGTGCAGCAGGTAGGGGTAGGACTATTCGACTACAGCCCTAATTCAAGGCGTGAAAGTAGTTCCATTGCTAGAGTGACAAGGCTGGACGGTCAACTCGTCCAGGGCACAGATGCGCCAACACAAAACACCCCTTCTATTCCCGCTACGTTCAATCAATCGCCGCTGCTTTTATCACCGATTCCAGAGGCACTCAACCCGCAAAGCCTTCCACAATCGCCAACACTGCAACCGCAGAAACAGGGCGCGGCACAACCGCAAAAACTGCAACAACCGCAGAAGTTAGGGCAACCGCAGGCACAAAAACAGCCGCAAAACTTACAGCAACCTCAGAACTATATCCCTCCGCAATTAGTTCCAAACCTGCCTGCAAACTACCCAACATCGACGACTCCCACGCCTACTACAACACAGCAAAATTTAACAGGAGGAAACAACCCCTTCCCTAAAAATTATCAACAGGTAGGTACACCACAAACACAGCAGACGCAACAACCGCAGACACCTCAGACAATGCCCCCTAGATGCGAAGATCCATGCATAGCCGAATTGCAAAAGGGGCAAGATGAAGCAAAAGATTTTCTAGATAAATTGCTTGATTTTTTAACTGATTTTGCCGATCAACAGCAAGAATATCAAGTTGCACAGCAACAGCAACAGCAAGACAACACCACTAAAACGACTATTAGCGTTCCTGTATGCAGTTGCAATGAAGATGGTACGGCTTCACTTGAAATGATGGATATCGAGTTACCTAATGCAATTGCTGATTCAGTTAAAGAGCAATTTGAGGTAATGGCTAACATCCAATCGGCACAATGCCAAATTCAACGCCACACCGAGCGATCCTATAACGTTTTAGGTGGGGACATTTGGTTTAAAGACCCAGAGGGCAGGACTCCAGAGTACAAAGTGAAGCTGGAACGCAGGCTGAAGGAAGTTGGTACGGTGTTTGGTTTTCCTGCCATCCCAGATGAAGATCCAACGGCTGTTGCCATTGAGGAAGAGCAGGCACGGTTAACGGGCCAACCCATACCGGGACAGGTGAAAATCAAAAATCTAGTCAGTTTGATTAACCTCTACACCTCAAACCTTTATCACCGTGCAGGGTACCAGGGCCTACCTGCAAGCGTGCCTAAAACATTGCTCGGTTATACCGACAATGATGATCCAGAAATCATCCAAGACTTTGCTACTTACTTTGTTTGGTTTGTGAAACAAGTGGATGGTTTAATCGGGAAGTTTCCCATCAACATCACGATTGAAGATGTTGATCCATTAACAGAAGGG
Organism: Stenomitos rutilans HA7619-LM2; assembly: GCA_019358945.1. Taxonomy (GTDB): domain Bacteria; phylum Cyanobacteriota; class Cyanobacteriia; order Leptolyngbyales; family Leptolyngbyaceae; genus Stenomitos; species Stenomitos rutilans. The sequence continues at coordinate 29,330 of JAHHIE010000062.1, forward strand.
AATCAAACCAAGCAGGTTGAACTACCGAACATCTCTGAAGCACTGGCAGAAATGTACGGCTTAAACATCTCTAGCTCAGTGAACGGCGATGTCGCAGTTAACTTCTTAATGAGGCTTGCATCAGAGGTGATTGCAACTAAGAATAGTAGTCTCATCACGCAAGACTATGTAAGAGCTAACGCTGCCTTTTTGGGCTATAAAGGCAACCCCGCAAGACGTGAAATCAACTATAGTTTTGATGCCGCAAAATTAGGCTCATTAGATGAATTTCTAAACGAGTCTAAAGGTTATGTAGTGGGTTGGGAAGAAGACGATAAAGAGTCTATTGTTGGCTTCTTACAGCGGATTGTCTTTAGTGCTGGCATCATCAAAGCAGCCTTCTTTAGGGACAAAAACCGACTAGCAGAGCTACAAAAAGAAATTGAAAGCATGATGACCGGTGATAAGACCGCTTCAGATGCCGAATGGGAGGCACTGTTAGCACTCATCAATGGTCCGACAAACTACTTCAATAAGGACTCAATTCCTCAGCCCAGAGTGAGAAACAAACCCGCAGATCCACCGCAGGAGCCAACCCCATGAGCCTCGGCCTCTCCGTGGGAGTGCTCCTCTCACGCAAAATTAGGGCCAATGCCGCCGCCGGGAAGACAGGCAGTGAACTACTCAACGCCATCACAACGACTGTCGTTGCACCCCGCAAAATCACCAGCCTGACAAAGCTCAAAGCTGAAGAATCAGGCGGCTTGATTCAGAACGTTTGGAATGCGGTATCTAAGTTTGCAGGCTTCATTGGTGGGTTGATCAAAGCCGTTGCCTTCTCTGCGACAAAGATCTGGGGTTGGGTTGTGGGTGCGATCGAGCGCTTAAAGTCCTTCAACTGGAACGCGACCGACGAAGAGCTTAAAACGATGGTGGACGCTCAGAATCTGCGTCTCGCTGGCTTATGGGGTGGTGTGGTCGGTCAGGGTTTCGGCTGGCTGGCTGGTATTGGAGTGGGCTATGGTGTGGCGTTTCTCTGCCCGGTCGTGGGTGGTGCTGCCCTGGCGCGGCTGGTGGCAACCAAAGTGGGCAAAGAAGCGATGGAAGAGCTTTTACCGACGCTGCGGAATGCCCTGGCTCAAACAGCCGGGGCCGTCGCTACCAGTGCCCTGATCGGCGTGTACACCAACTATCGACGGTTCCTCAAGAATGCCCCTGAAGCGTTCCTCAATACGGTGTTTGGTGCCGACAGCGCCAACTTCATCAAGAACGTGTGGGGGGCCAAAGGTGGCCCGGATATGAGCTTCAATCATCAAATGGATGAAGCGATTGAGAACATCCAAAACAAAGCGCTGCAAGAGTTCTTAGAAGAGTTCTTCGATGAAGCGTGGGATAGTTTCACAGAAGCAGGCTTCATCGTTGCTCAGGAGATAGACGAAGCCTTTGCCCAACACAAAGCCTCACAGAAGGAACTGTTAGGGCCAGAGCGCACCATCGAAATCATTCCCGATCGGGAAGCGGAGGACGAAAGCCTCAAGCTCATCCAGATGCCGCAACAGTTGGCACTGCCAGCCATCCAGCAGACTATCAACACCCAACGGCTGCTTTATAACCGTGATGTGGGAGAGGTAATCGGCACACCAGCCGCAAGTATGGGCCGTGCGAACTTCCAACTGCGTCAACTGGTGATTGTGTTCCAGACACGGCCTGAACCCCCTTGGGTCGAGTTGACGGGCAAGCGCTGTAAACGGGTAGAGGTGCAAATCCCAGATCTCAAAGTGGGCGTGAGTTGGGAAGACATCAAAACGGCGGCTAACCCTTATGATTGGGGCCGCTTCAGAGCCACGGCCAACATGAACAACCGCCGTCAAATGGCTGTTTATGGCGCAACGGCACAAGAGGCAGAAACCAAGCTCAGAAAGCTAGCTCTGCTCTCAACCTCAGACATTCTCACGCTGTCGATATCGGAGGAACAAGAGCGGCCAGAGAAGCTTAAAAAACGTCCTACACGCGTGTATCCCACCTATGCCACGCTGATCAATCGCCACAACACCATCGACGGTCAAGGACGAACAAGCATCGATAATCGCACCTATGACGAGAAAACAACTCGGTTTGCACTATGGACAGTCACCGAGCCGCGCAACTTCCCCACACTGACCATATGAGGCACTTAAGAAATATTTACAGTGTCCTACCAGTGTCAATAAGCGGGTATGGCGGAACCCTACGGGTTCACTCAATTTTTTACATACAACTATATCGGCCAATTCTCTAAGCAAAAACTCTGAACTCTCCACCAGGCGGGTGGGATAGACTCCAAAGCATCAACGTTTTGCAATTTAGGAGAACAGGGCTATGGCTCGTCGCTATTCCCAGATTAAGCGTGGGGCAGAGTATGAAAAAGCGCTCGACAACTATGTTGACTACTTAAAGAATATTGAGACGCGGCCCACCAAGCGGTTACAAGGCGGCGTGAGAGGGGCCAGACGTGAGACGTTACCTGCGGCTCTGCGTCCCTTTGGGGCTGATTTGGCGGCTGGAGTCTACTTGGCGACACGGGTGGGTCGGGAATCCTCTCAGGAGATTGGCTCAACAGTAGCTGGTCGGTTGTACACCCAAGGTGCGAACCTGGCTGCTGCCACAAAGATGCAAGGGTTTAGACCTGCCAAAGCCACTGCGTTCCGTGGTACTGGTGCGGCAGCTTATGTGCAATCGAAGGTCACGAAGCTTTATTACCTCAAGTACACAGGCGATAGCTTCTCCACGCCCTTTGGTGCTACTTCGGATGCTGAGGAAGAATTAGCCGGTGGCACGGCAGTGAAGAACGCCATCATTACCCTGTTTGGTGCGGCTGACATCAAGCGGGTCTCCATCTCACCCGAAAAGGTGCCCGTCTGATGATCGCTACCGATCTACTGGACACTCCCCTCATCGTCCGTCCTGGCATGGATGATGAGGAGATTGAAGCGCTGTGGCAACAGACCTATCGACGGGCAAAGATGACGCAAGCCTTTTTAGACCGTGAGATTGATGTAGAAACCTACTTTGATTTCATGGCTCAAGCAGGTTACGAGCCATCCGAGCTAATGGACGCAGCCGAGTCAAACCTTGAGTTCGTGATGCAGCAAGGACTTGAGCTAGAGCGATGAGCCGTCAGTTTCCAGACTTCAGGGATACGCTCGAATGGAACTTGGTGAGTCGTTCGAGCTACCAAGCCGTCAATAACGTCAACGTCAAAGATCGCTTACCAGCTCGTACCTTTTTAATTGAGAACAGCCATGTGCTCATCATTGGTGTTTCGTCTCAGTCCGCGCGATCGACTTGGCGGACGGGAGGCTGGGCGGCACAGGTGTTGCCATTCCTCCCTAGCACTACGTCTCAATATGTGGCCGCCGTGCAGAGTTCCCGGCGCTGGCTCAGGCTACGCACGTTGACGCTGGTGGTGTTTCCCAAGGTACTGCCAACCTATTTTCTAGAGTTGAGCTTTCCCTACTATTTTGATGATGTGTCCGTCGAAATCTGGCGCTATGACGGGCGTGACCTTGATACGTTTGACCGCATTGATCAACTTGAAGCGAACCTTGATACGGTGTGAATCATTGGGAACTCTTAGTAAGTCTTGAAATCACCAAAGATTGGCAATTCACCCCCATTTGTGACGGGCTTTTCTTTCGGTTTCGCTATGTGTCAGTGCAGAATTTTTCTCACATTTTAGTGGCTCAAGCTCAGCTTGATGATGAGCTTGAGTTCTTTGGACAGCAACGATTACAGGTTAAGTCAGCCCTCGATATTCTCGAAATTCCTGCCCCTTTTTTCTTTGCTGCACGACGTTTAGCGATTCGAGGCTTTGAAATCAAATCGCCTCGCTATGAACCACCCTCTTTAACGCTACAAATCGAGGTAAATACAATGCCCTTCTCTAGTGACCCAGGTTCTCAAAGCTCTAATGCTGGCACTACTACCACAGTGGCCGCTAGTATCACTTCGGTTTCTTTGCTGACGGCGAACTCCAGCCGCAAAGGTTTGACCGTTTATAACAATTCGGCTCTAGCCACGTTGTATGTAGGTTTTGGGGCAACAGCTAGCACAACTAACTTTGCCGTCAAGATCGCCCCAAATACAACATGGGAATGCCCACAGGACTATGACGGGCCACTTTCAGGGATTTGGAGCGTGGCGAATGGTGGCGCGCAAGTGACGGAGTTTATCTAGGGATGAACGCGTTATGAGTTGGGAAACTGTTCTTAGTGAGACCTATGCGGTGAATCCAGCAACGGAACCGCTGACACTGCCCTATGACTTTCAGCCTTATTACCGCTTGATTGTGACGGCTGACTTGTTGACGGGGTTGGGCGTGAGAGAACCCGTTCTAGGATACTTACGGCAACTTTTGATGATACCTAGCATTGGCCCGGTGAAAGGGCGCACACTGGCTTTAACGCCCTTTCAGCAATTGTTCATACCTTCAACGGAACTGCCTTACAAGTTGATTTATCAACCCGTGCAGAGGGATTTCAGCTTGAAATTAACCATTCAGGTGGAATCAACCATTGTGAGCACGGAGGGGACGGCTGATAACGGGCCAGTTTTAACGGCGATCGCGGCACTGCAAGAGCAGTTGGAGACATTACCAGGGACTGCCGAACCGATCGATTACGTGCCCCTGTTCACGCAAGTGCTTGCTGCACTGACGACGCAGGGCCAAGCTGTGAACGCCATCAGCAATCAAGTGGCAAGCGGCTTTGATGGACAGGTTGCGATCGCTACTGACCTGGCGGACGTGCAAGACCAACTCACAACGCTTGTTGCCAGCGTCAACCAAATCCGAACCGTGTTGTCTCTGCCTACTCCCACCCCGACCCCGACTCCGACTCCGCCCCCACCAGCATCACCAACCGTAGCGGGTGTCGCGTACACAGTCGCGCAGTCCTCTCGACGGCTGGACAATAATTTCTTCTTAGCCACGTATGCCAGCCTGACCGATGGCGATTTTTCAACCGGGGGCGTGACTGCTGATGAGGGCACTAACTGGCTACAGGCGACTTTTCCCTACAAAGTGACCATTGCTCAAATCACGCTGAGCGGTGGCCGCATTGATGGGTATGGCGAATCGGATTTAGGGCAGAACGGGGGGATGTTGCAATATACCGTGGATGGTTCGACCTGGATTGATTTCCGAAGTGTTTCGGACATTCCCGGCGCTGGGGCACCGCTACCTAAAACGGTTGCGTTCAACCTGTCACCAGCCATAGAAGCAACGGGTGTAAGGCTTTTCAAAGTGGGTGTGGTAGCCGTACCACGCTTTGAATTTCAGTAGAAACGGTCAGAGGGTGCGATGAAGTCAAATAACCTAGTCACAGAATCATGACAGAGCCAACCTTCTGGATCGACAGTGCGAAACTGAAGCCGATCGCCGCCGCGCTTTTCAGTTTGGCAAACCTTTTAGAGGACGCTTACCCTGGTTTGGGTGCCCAGTATGGTTGGGCACGCATCACGGACGCGAGTGAGCTAGCGAAAGCCCTGGAAGCGATGAGCGAGGCAACCAAGCCGGATGGATTGCAATGAATTTAGATGCAAGCTTCATCACTGCGGTGGGTGGGTTGGCTTCTGGGGCTTTTGCTGCTTACTGGACGGCCAAAACGTTCTACTTGAAGCGACAGGACGAACTTCGAGAGCGCCAACGCCAGGAGCTAGCAGCAGCCCAGGCCGAAATCGATCGTCAGAAAGCCCAACGTCAGGCAGAACTGGATACCTACGCAGAAGGGAAAACAAAGGAATATGCCGCGCAACGTGACTTCAATCACTTGATGAGGCAATATGAGGCACTGTCGATGAACCTCAACACGCTGCACGAGTTGGGCGATCGCAGACTTGATGGGATTGAGGATGATTTGCGCGATGTGAAAGGACTGCTTCAGATGTTGGCTGTTGCTGTAGGGCAGACAGAAACGGGCATTCAGCGCTATTTGAAGCGTGAGGACTAATGACGATCTCGTTCTAGGTCGTAAATAACTTTCTCCCACACCCATTGCTCAGTTTTGTGTGGATTTAGCCTGCGAGTGTTAGCTAGTAACCGATCGACAGTTTCAGCTTCACCATTTACCAGCGAAAGTAGTTGATTTCGTACCTCTCTAGCAACAGTAGGTTTTTTAGCTATTTTTGCGTCTACCAATGCATGAAGACGCTCTTCTTCCATGTCTGCAAGTGCCGATTCAATGCACCATAGCTCTGATTTGTCAGGGTTAAAAAGCTTGATGTAGTTGAGCGTTCGCTCTGTTTTATCAACTCCAAGAATGTCGATTAATTGCTGTTTTTTGGTTGATGGTAAAACAGTTGGAGACATTCTCATCGGAGACTGGTAAACTTTGCGCTTTGGTTGCACTTTTGGTTGCACTTGTAGACGTATTCCTTGAACAATTGAAGCGATACCAACTAGAGCCATGAAACCCCAAGCACCAAAAATGATTGCTACCAAGATGCTGATGAGAAGCAAAGTCATGGGAAAAATGGGATAGATACGACAAAGCCTCCCTAAATGGCTAGAGGGAGGCTTTTCTTATGGTTCCCAACGGTGGGAGAGTTGATCGCTTTGACTAGAGGATAAAAATCGTCAAACGCTAATCTTTGTACTCGTCCGGTCTCTTGTCTTTGGGATAGTTGCGGCGTGAGTCTGATGAGCCTTTATCGGTCTCCTCTGCCTTTGTATAACAACCATCTTCATCCCACGATCCACGCTTCCCATAGTCTCTAACAGCTTCATTCCCTACACGTTCTTCGTCATCAGTGTAAATGGTGCGGCGGCCTCCGTGACCATCGTTGGCAAACAGCCTCCACCACGATTGGAAGTAGTTGGTGATGCCTTCGAGCGGGATATGGACGGTGCCACCACTGACGAGTAGCCCGCGCATGATGCCGCTACCGTCAAAGGTCTCCTCCAGGATGACCCCGTTCCCAGCATCGATAGGCTTGAGAACAGCCGTATGCTGTTTGCCTGCAACGGTGTACTCATAGATGTGGACGAGGGTAAGCTGCAAGTCTTTCAGGTTCCACTTCATTAGTTGGCCCCCCATGACTCTGCGCTTGCTGCATAGCCATTAGCGCTATACGCACCATACGCAGCCTCACCAACAGTTGCAGTTGCAGCACTATCAGCTTGAGAACTGGCCTGTCGATAGTTGGTGCCATAGCCATGCAGGTCACGGTAGACAGAAGCACCAGCCTGCTCTGCGGCGCGGTTGAGGTCTCCCCAGCGGTAGACGCAGTTGCCTTCACTGAGGGCAGGAGGAGGGGACGTGATTAAACCGGGCAATTGTGCCCCTAAAATGGCGGCGATCGTGGCGATCACCAAGCGTTGAAAAACTGACATAGTTTAAATGCTCCTAGTTTGGGTAGATCGAACTGGGGGAAGTCGTCTTGGGGTTGTGTTGGTACCACTGCCTCAAGGCGCACTACTTTTGCTTAAAACGCTGGAGTCTCATTAGGCTCCAGCATTTTTGTATGGGCCTAAGTCGTCAGGCAGTTCCTCAATAGATAAACCGACAGAATCCAGCAACTTCTTTAGATTTTTGAGTTGCGGAATTGTAAACATTGCAGGTGTTATACCGCGTTCCCATCGGCTTACTGTGGCAATGCCTACGCCAAGGCGCTGTGCCAATTCCTGTTGAGAAATTGGAGCGCCGTGACCTTCCATGTTTCCTATTAGCTCTCGAAGGAGTTTCAAGGGTGATTTGCCCTCTTCGACGTTGAATCCACTGGAATTTATCATATCATCGTAATCAATCACCGTGATTACTCACAGTGATTTGTTTGAGGGTACAAGGTATTAGCGCGGGGAAAGAATTGCAGCCCTTGTCCCCGTGCTGATTCCACTAATCATCCATCCAACCGGGTGATTGACCAAACAGCCATCACGCGCAACCCATCAGGAGGGAATTTTGACTGACTTAGAACGACTGCAAGCGCAAGACGCGCAAATCGAAGAGGCAGAAAGCCGGAGGCAGGAAGACATCGAAGCGCAAATCATCGCCCTGTTTGTGCAACTCTCCCCAGGCAATCAAGCCGCACTACTCGAAACACTCGCTGATGAGGGCTTCTTCGATGAGGACGATGAAGTAGACGATCGCTTTGTTGTCGCAGGCACACCAGAAGACGCGGCACAAAAAGAGGGCATCCCTACTCACTAGGGATGCCCATCCGTCATTGGTAAAAACTTTTAACACTACACAGGAGAATTTTAGCCTATGCGACTCGAACCCCGCATCCATCTTTCACAGCCCCACTTCGAGCTTTACCAGGACGTGACCCTCTGGCACCACGGACGCAGCGACAACACTCGTATCGTCCAGCGCTGGTACAACCCCGATGAAGAATGCTGGCTCTACCGTGTCTATGGTAGTGAGCAGTTTTACACCGCTGATTGCCTTGAAAAGCGTGAGGCCGTGGCATGAGCGACGATTTAGCGTTTCCGGTCTATCAAGTTGACCCGGTGCACCCAGGGCTAACAAAACGCGAACTCCTCGCAGCGATGATCTTTCAGGCAATGATTCGCAATGATTCAGACCTGCCGTTCGTTAACCCAGAGACAGATCCAGTGGTGACAGAGTTGATTCCTGTCTGGGCTAAAACTGCTGTCAAAGCTGCTGATGTCCTCATTGCCGCACTCGCAGAGAAGGAGGAAGGATGAAAGGTTACAGCCTCCTGCCTACCTATCAGCACGACTACCACTGCCTTTCAGAGGTACTGCTGAAGCTGGTCTCCCTGACTCCAGCCCCAAGGCAGCTAAACCTTTTGGACGGGAACGATACAGCAGCATCGAGGTGGTATCGATGAGCGATCGCACCACCCAAACCCTGACCAACCTGACCTATGAAGTCACAGCGATCGCTGCGGAACTCTACAAGTTCTACCAGCGCTTGCACCAAGTGGCCCCCAACCTAGTCAGTGCCAGCGAAGTGCACGACGCAGAGCAACGGCTCAACCGACTGCGAACCATGTTCAAAGGGCTTCAGCAGCGAGCCAAACAAGATTGATGCTCATGCTCATCGCGTGACCATGCAAAAGCCGTAGGAGACACGCCAATGTCCCCTACGGCTCATTTTTTGAGGCTGTCGCGGCTCATCGATATGCCCCCATCCATTTCACCCAAAAGAAACCAAGATGCAACAATTCAACATCAGAGAGTATGTCGAATTTAACACGGACGCTAGAGCCATCTGCCCTAGTTGTGCTCAGTCCAAAGGCGCAAATCACCGCAAGCTCAATCTGAGCCTCGTGACATCAGGAGAGTACGAGGGTGCCTACAAGTGCTTTGCAGGTTGCACACCGCAAGACATCCGTGCGGCCTTGGGCGTGAGTGAGAACCGCATCATCCCCACTGCACTGGCACAACCAAAAGCCACCGCTGGTAGAACAACTGTCACAGTCTCACCGCAGAAAGTCAAAGAAGCGCACGATCGCCTCATGCAATCGAATGGCCCTGCTAAGGACTGGCTCCATCAGCGTGGCTTTGATGACGGCCTGATTGCCCGCTATCAGTTGGGAGTAGTGAGAGCCAAAGCAGGCGATCGCCATCTGCCAGCGATCAGCATTCCGTTGCCAAACCATGACGGCACCGCTTACTACCAGAAAAAGCGCGTGGCTCCGTGGCTGTCAGCAACAGAACAACCGGATGGTTATCAGCCCTGGTCACAAGCCGGCATCCCTGCACGTACCTTTTTCACATACCTACCCGTAGAGGCAACGTCTACATGGCTCTGTGAGGGGGAGTGGGATACCATGCTGCTAGGGCAGCACGTCAGGCAGGCAGAGCTACCCGTCGCAGTGGCGTGCTTCACCGCTGGCTGTAGTAACGTGCCACCGCAGCCGGAACTAGAGAAGCTGCCCGGTGACGTGTATGTCTTTTATGACCGCAACGACAAACCGACCAAGACAGGCTTGATTCCAGGGGATGAGGGAGCGAGAAAAGTAGCGGCGGCTCTGGGCGATCGCTGTCGTCTTGCCCAGGTGCCGATGACGGATGGCTGCGAGATCCACGGCTGGGATGTGAGTAATGCGCTTGCTGTTGGGTTTCAAATGGCTGACTTTGTAGCAGCCGCCCAAGCTGCGACACAAGCCACAGAGTTGGGGGAGAAAGCAAAGCCCAAAACTCAAAACTTATTGAGATCGCGGCTCGTCACGAATGCTCAGTTGATGGCAACCGCACCCGATTATGTGGAATGGCTCGTCCCTGACCTGCTACCAGCGAATGAACTGATCATGCTGGCAGCAGGCCCCAGGGCTGGCAAATCACTCCTGTCGATGCTCTTAGCGAAGAGCGTAGCCACAGGTGAATCATTCCTCGATCGACCCGTGACGCAGGGAGTCGTCCTCTATGTGCGGTGTGAAGATGCCCCGGTCAAAATTAAGCAGCGACAGCTTGCACAGGGTTGGGCTGAGGATATTCCGGTCTACTGGCTTGATCGCTTCAAGCTCTCCGAAACCAGTCAGTTACGCGAATTGGCTGAAGAGCTAGACGCACGGCTCATCGTCCTCGATACGCTTTCTCGCATTCGGGACGATGGCACAACTGAATCCAGTGCCGAGATGAGCCGAGTCCTTGAGCCACTGCAAGAACTAGCCGAGGATGTTAACTGCTCCATCGTGTTGGTGCACCACACCGGGAAAGTGAATGTAGACAATGCGAACGCGATCGACGTGTTCGACACCATTCGCGGTTCTAGTGCCATCAGAGCGACGTGCAGAGGCTCAATGGTGTTAGCTGCCGATAGCGACTGTTACCGCCTCTGTGCGGAGAATGGCTACGGCAAAATTGACCTCAAAATTCGGCTTGACTGCGCAACGTTGGAATGGAGATTACTAGGCCGTTGGACGGAAGCAATCTCATCTGACCAGCGCACCACGGTAGAGGAGTACATCAACAAGGTTGGTCAGGCCACGCTTGATCAGATTTTCGAGGATACGCAAATCCCGAAACCATCGCTGTATAAGGTTCTTAGCCGCTTGTCGCGCGAAAACTTCATCGTCAAGTCAGGCAACCGTCGTCAAGTGCTCTATAGAACCCATTTGAGATCTCAAGGGGAGGCAGCAAGCCGCTTCAGCATCAGCCTGACAAAGCAGAGGTTGATTTTGGTCGTGGCGTTGTCCAAAGTTCGTTCAAAGTTCTTGACCAGGATTTTA